>JBBISJ010000025.1:0-40597 GCA_037441345.1 Chloroflexota bacterium | reverse complement strand
GGGCTGCTGTCCCACTGCATCGGCGTCCGCTCCGGGTCGCGGCCGAGCCCCATGCCCGGCACGTTGATCTCGTGCGGGTCCTGGATTCGCTCCGGTGGGACCGGCACGTCCGGTAGGCCGATCTCGTCGCCGTAGTACATCGTCGGCGTGCCGCGCAGCGTCAGCAAGAGCATCGCCGCGACCGCTGTCTGCTCCGCGCCGGCGCGCGTGGCGATGCGGTGCCGGTCGTGGTTGCCGAGCACCCAGTTGGGCCAGCCGTGCGTTGGTAGCGCTTCCTCGTAAGCGTCGATGGCAGAAGCGATCCGCCGCGCCTGCCAGGGCAGCAGGATGAGCTGGAAGTTGTATGGCATATGACAGCCGCCGCCGTTCTCGCCGTAGTACGTGACGAGCCTGCCGACAGGCAGGTAGATCTCGCCGATCAGGACGCGCTCGCCGTACCGGTCCAGCACGCTCCGCATCTGTCTCACGATGTCGTGAACCTCGGGCTGGTCGTGGTTGTAGAGCGGGAGCACCTTGAAGTACGGGTCGCTCTTACCCTCGATGTACGAAGGATTGGGCGGGTTGTCACGAAGCTGAGCGTCCTTGATCGTCTCCCACATCACGTCGACGCGGAACCCGTCAACGCCCCGGTCGAGCCAGAACTCGAGGACGCCGAGCATGGCATTCACCACCTCCGGATTGCGCCAGTTGAGGTCCGGCTGCTCCTTGAGGAACGAGTGCAGGTAATACTGTCCGGTCTCCTCATCCCACTCCCAGGCGATGCCGCCAAAATGCGCGACCCAGTTGTTCGGCGGGCTGCCATCCGGTTTGGCGTCGCGCCAGATGTACCAGTCGCGCCTGGGGTTATCTCGCGACGAACGCGACTCCACGAACCACGGGTGCTGGTCCGAGGTGTGGTTCGGGACGTAATCGACGATGACCTTTATGCCACGGTCGTGCGCCTCCTTAACCAGCCGGTCGAAGTCCTCGATCGTACCGAAGATCGGGTCCACGTCGCAGTAGTCGGAGACGTCATACCCAAAATCCACCATCGGGGAGGGGTAGAAGGGCGAAATCCAGATCGCGGTGACGCCGAGCCACTGCAGGTAGTCCAGCCGCGCCGCGATGCCGGCCAGGTCGCCGATGCCGTCGCCGTTGGAGTCCTGGAACGAGCGGGGATAGATCTGGTAGATGATCCCTGTCTGCCACCACAAGTGGTCGGCCGGCCGCATCACCCGGTTATCTCCACGGGCATTCGGTCCTCGCGGGCTGCCTCCCGCCCGATGATCTCCTGGACGCGGGCGGCGCAGGCGCGGAGGTCGTCGTTGACCACCACGTAGTCGAACTCCTCCGCCGTCGCCATCTCCGCCTTCGCGGTCTCCAGGCGGATCTTCAACTGCTCACGTGTGTCGCTTCCCCGGGAGCGGAGGCGGAACTCGAGCTCGGCGGCGCTGGGCGGTGCGATGAAGATGGTGAGCACGCCGGGAACGTGCTCCTTGATGTAGCGCGCGCCCTGGATGTCCGCCCGCAGGAGGACCGTGCGCCCCTGGTCCAGCAGTTCCTTTACTGCCCTCCGGGGCACGCCTTTCTCCTGCCCGTAGACGACCGCGTGCTCCAGCAGTTCGTTCTCGCGCACCATGCGGGCGAACTCGTCGCGGGTGACGAAGTAGTAGTCCACCCCTTCTTGCTCAGTGGGCCGCGGCGCGCGAGTGGTGGCGTTTACGGAGACGGCGTAGCGCTCATCAGCGAGTGCGCGGAAGTGGTCGAGGACGGAATCTTTGCCCGCCCCAGAGGGTCCGGTCAGGACAACCAGAAGGGGCGGCGTCGATGCCAAGCTACTCGACAGCCGCCTGGGCCTGGGCCACCTTGTCCTGGCGCGCGGCCGTGACGCGTCCGGCCAACGCTTCCGGCGTGATGGCCAGGAGAACGACCTGACCGGAGTCGAGAACGACTGCGGTCTTCGTGCGACGGCCGCTGGTCATGTCAATCACAATGCGTTCTTCCTTAGCCTTTCGGATCAGTCGCTGAGCCGGCGCCGAATTCGGCGGAAGCCTGTGGGCAATCCGGTTTGATGCCAGGTAGTTCCCGAATCCGACATGAACGAGTTCTGTCGCCATTCACGTTTACTCTTCCAGCTTGCCACGGCGCGCGGCCGTGACGCGACCGGACAGCGCTTCCGGCGTGATCGCTACGAGCACGATCTGGCCGGAGTCCGTGAAAACGGCGGCCTTCGTGCGCCGGCCGCTTGTGATATCGATGATCGTCTTCCCCTTTTTCGCCTCGCGGACCATGCGCTGGATCGGCGCTGAAGTGGGCGTGACGATCGCCAGGACTTTATTGATTGCCAGGAAATTCCCGAAGCCGACGTGTATCAACTCCGTGCCGCTGCGTGATGCCTGCGCCATATTAGTGCTCCTCCTCGACCCTTATTGACCCCTCCGGGCGCATTCCTGCCGTCCGCGCGCTGTGGACGTTCGATATCTTATCCCACGGCGGGCTGAATGCCAATCGTTGTCAATCTTCGCTGCCAGGCGGCGGCTGACCGCGGTCTCTTTCCAGCTTTTCCAGGTCGCGTTTCACGTCCTCGGCTATCCTGTCCGCCAGGCTCAGCCGCTTCTTGCCGCCGGCCTCTGCGGGCGGAGTCTCCCGCATCATCTCCGGAATCTTCTCAACTCGCCGCAGATTGTCGGCCATCTTGCCGCCGATGAGCATGTCCAGGAATGCCTTCCCCTTGTCCACCTCCTGCGGACCCTCCGGGCGCCGGCGCGGCGGCTCGGCGACGAACGCGTCTCGCTGCACCTGCGCCTGCGTGAACAGCTTCAGCAACTCGTCGTCTTGCGCATCCTTCAGCATGTCGCGGAGAGTCCCGATCTCGGACATCATCCGCTCCAGCCAGTGTATTAGCGCTTCCCGGTTGGATCGCCACATCCCCATCGCCATCACGGGGTCGCCGGAAGCCAGGCGGGTCATGTCGCGGAACCCGGACGACGCCATCGCCCCCATGTCGTCCCACGACGGGCTGGACCGCACGAGCGAGAACAGCGCCGCGGAGAGCATTAGCGGCATATGACTGACCGCCGCCGCATACTGGTCGTGCTCTGCCGCGTCCATGTACAGCGGCTCTGCGCCGATCAGTCGGGCCAGCCCTGTGACCGCCTGGATAGCCTCGGGAGTCGCGCGCATCGACGGGCAAACGCAGTACGCCTTGCCCCGGAATAGGCCCTCCTCCGCGTGGTCGATCCCCGCGGTTTCCTTGCCCGCCATCGGGTGGCCGCCGACGAAGCTCACGTGCTCCGGCAGCGTCTCTTCCGCCCAGGTCATCACGGCGGCCTTGGTGCTGGCCGTGTCCGTCACAACCGCCCCCGCCTCGAGGTGCGGCGCAATCTCTTCGAGCACCTCGGTCACCGACAGGATTGGGACGGCGACAATGACCAGGGAGGCGGCCTGCGCCGCCTCTCCCGCTGATTTCGCCGTGGCGTCGACGGCGCCGGCCTTCTCCGCTTTGCGAGCGGCGCCGCCGTCGCGGTCGTAACCGCTGACGTGCAGGCCCGGTGCGGCAGCCTTCAAAGCCAGGCCCAACGAGCCGCCAATCAGGCCCAGACCGATGATTGCGACCTTTCCGGCGCGTTCCTGTCCCGTCATGACGGCGTCTAGCTTACACCCCGCGCCGCTCTGGTCTACTAGGACCTGTCGTCGGCACGCTTCAGGGCGCGCCCACGGTCATCCAGCGGCCGGAGCCCTTCAATCTGCTCGAGAAGCGCCAGTGTTTCGGCGTCCGCTTCATGGCTTCGCGCCAGGGCGAGCGTCAGCCCGGCATGGTGGCGGATGGCGCCGATACCGGGGCTGAGCCGGGATGCCAGACCGATCAAAGGTGGCGCCGGGTAGAGGAGGACGTACAGGACCCGATGCCAGGTCCGCACCGTCGCGCCCGAAAGCGCCCCCTTGCCGCAGTCGTGGATCAGGGCGGCCTGCAGCGCCGGCTCGTCCGCGTGGCCCGACCGGAGAAGCGCCTCGAATACGTCAAGGCAGTGCCGCTGATCGGCAGGCTGCATCGACTCGAAGAGAGGGTACAGGGCGTCGCCAAGCGTCAGCCGCGCCGACTCGCGCTCGCTGTCGGTGACCCGGGCGTTAATCGCCGCGAAGAACTGGCGTGAGCGGTAGAAAGCGCGGTGGATCAGTAGACGTTTCCGCTGACACCCGCGAACAGGCGGGCCAGGAACTCGATAATCGGCTGCATGATCTCGAAGAGGATACCAACGCGTCCGCCGGTGAGCAGTGGCAGAGCGATCAGCGCGATAAGGATTAACGGGCCGTATTGCTCGAGCCGCGCGAAGGAACGCGAGAGCTCGCGCGGCAGGATCCCAACCGCCACTTTGAACCCGTCCAGCGGCGCGATCGGGAACAGGTTGAACACACCCAGGATCAGGCTCACCAGGACAAGCGTGCTCAGGTAGTAGCCGAGGTATTCCTGCGTGCCCCAGTCGGCGGTGTTGTAAAGATAGAACGGCGAAAGCCATTCCACGGCGCCGGTCCGGATCGGCAGGCCGGCAACGGCGGCGACAACAAAGTTGGAGATTGGGCCGGCGCCGGCGGTGATGGCTAGTGCGGCCTTCGGGTTGGCCGTCGCGTTCGGGTTCACGGGTACCGGTTTACCCCAGCCGAAGCCCACCAGGAACATCAGCACCGTCCCGCCCGGGTCGAGGTGCGCCAGGGGATTGAGCGTCAGCCGGCCCATCCGCCGGGGCAGCCGGTCACCCAGCGCGTCGGCCGCCGCTGCGTGGGAGAACTCGTGGAACGAGATGCCGACGAGGAGCGCGGTCCCGATCGCCCCGAAGAGGATGAAGAACGCCAGCGGGTCGTCGGCAAGGAGGTCCAGGTTGAAGATCAAGTTGTTACCAGTTTACACGGACACGACTGCAATACGGGGTGGGGCTTCGCAGTTCGCTCATGTTGTGGTGCGCTGCGCTATGATCCCGCAGCCCGGTTGTGGGGCGTTACCCGATAGACAAGCATTGGTCCTATGAGATAATTCCCGCTGTGAAGGGGTTCTTCTCTTTCTCGTAGCCGCCGTCGTGGTCTCTCTCTCTCTCTCTCTCTCTCTCTCTGATTCCGCCACCGCTCACCCGGGTCATTGCAGCCTCATCACGCGCCCATGGTCCGTACCAACCGGCGATGGCGACTGCGATGGATTCACTGACTCACGGGAATCCTACATTGGGACAGCGAGTCTGGAGATCTGCGGCGATTCAGCCTCATGGCCGCCAGATAACACCGGCGACAGGCGGGCCAATCTTTCTGACGTAGTCAGGATAGGGCCCCACTGGCTAAGAGTCAGCCCGGATCCCCTTTACAGCGCACGCTTTGACCTTAACGCTGATGGCAGAAATAACTTATCCGACGTAGTTAGCTGGGGGCCGTTTACACCGGTACCATGAAAGTTAAAGCGATTACAGCATCGGTGGTGCTTGTGGGCGTGGGAGCAGCAGTGCTCGCCAGTAGCGTGATCATCGTGGCGGACTCGCCAGATCCCCTACTGACCGAGCGGAGCGTGCAGTTGGTTGTCGCTTCGCGCGGCGGGTATCCCGATGTCGTAGCGACCGTCAACTCATCCGAAGTGAGAGGTGATAGCCTGAGTTTCGCGCTTGCGCTGGATGAATTCTACGGACGAGGCGATGGTGGCGCCGGTCGCCTCAGCCTGGTTCTCGGTCAACTGATCGAAAACGAGTTACTCGTTCAGGAGGCCCAAAAACGTGGACTTTGGCCGGACAACGCGCAAATTAAGGAAGCGGCTGCCCGATCCGTAGCCTCACTCAAAACGCTGTCTGAAGAAGAACTGGCCGGTACACGGGAACTCTATCTGGCCCAGGGTGTGGATCCTGACAACCTGGCATCAGACGCCAGGTTCCTTGAGGCCCAGGCAAGAGGTCTCGCGATCGGCAATCTCAGGCGGGATTTGTGGGATCAGGACAGTGGGGCAGTGCCGCTTCCGTCGGGTCAAGACCCCAGGCTCGCGGCGCTCGTTCTTACGCTGTGGGAAGATGCGACGATCGAAGTTCTGATTCCAGATGTGGATCTGTCTCTCCATCTGAAGGCTCTCAAGGAAGAGGCGGCGGCGCAGGCGGTGGCGCCTTCCACGCCCGGCGCCAGCGATGGCGGGTCCGGCGGCGAGGGCCTACTTTCGGCAGGCTCTCTGGCCACCCTCGCCGTCGACGCCAACGCGATGTCGTCACCTGCGAACACGGCGACCACCCTTGGATCAAGGCAGGCGTGCTCGACACTCAGTCTCGTTCCACTTGGCGGAGGAACGTCAACTGGTAACAATGGTCCTAACACGCTCAACGACACGACGCGGAACTTCGCTCCCGATATTTTGAGGAACTTCGCCCTCAAGGTCACATCGGGGGCCGGTGCTGGCCAAGTCCGGCTGATTACGGGAAACTCAGCAACGCAGGTCACGGTGTCTCCTACATGGACGGTCGTCCCCGATGCGACGTCCGCCTATTCAATCCGGCGGACACTCATGGTGGACGTGACCGTGGACTCAATCCCAGGCTTCGACCCTGGCAGCGAAACTGGGGGGCTCAGCTCGTTTGGCTTTAACCTCCACTTCGACCCGGGGAAGGTCGCGATTCTCGGAGTGAACCCCGGCGGTGATTCGGACACACTGTTGGCTGCGAGTGGCCAGCGCACACCGTTCGACGTCATCGATGGCGATGCCTCCATTGGTCCGGAGGCTGACAGTCTGCCCGCCGTAACAGGGAACCTGCGGGTGGATATGGGCGATCTTAGCACTTCGAACGTAGAGAGTGGGTCAGGTGTGCTTGCACGACTTGTTCTGGTTGGCGTCGCCTCAGGTGTCAGCTACTTGGAATTGTCAGACGTGCTCATTACTGATTCGCCAGCTCAGGCTGCCGCGTACGCGATCGACTCGGTCCTCAATGGCCAGGTGGCCGTTGCCACTGGTTGTCCCTAGGCGCGCGTGGTGGTGGTGCTGCCTCGTTGGCGTGGGGCTGGCTCTCACTGCCCAGGGCTGCCGCGGGAGCGGCGGGGATGGAGGAACCACCTTTCCGACCGCACCCCCCGTGGCACAAATTACGATCGCCGACTACAGGTTCTCCCCGCTGCTGCTGACAGTTGGCGGTTCTAGCCCCACGATAGGGATACGGAATCAAGGAGCAGTGACTCACACCTTCACGTCCGAGGAACTGGGCGTCGATGTGGTGGTGGAGCCGGGCGAAACCGCCCGGATCGATCTGCCAGAGGGGCTCGCTCCAGGTGACTATGCCTACAGGTGCCGGATTCATCCCGACCGGATGCGGGGTACGTTGTCGTACGTAGGCGGATAGTCGCCACGGACCCACGGCGAGCCATTTTCGCGCTAAAGGCGCATCACCTGCAGGCGGAGTTCTACGACCGGTATTACCAGTCCGGCGCGTACCACCAGGCGGTGAAGGACCACATGGCCGTTTGGCACGGTGTCGGCCAGCGACGAAGCCGATCTTTAGGCGGCCCGTGACTCGGTTCGCGCCTGCTCCATCAGGTTGATGACTTCCCGGACGCCGCGGACTTGCTTCACCGCCCGGATGACATCATCCGTCACCCCGGCCGACGGAGAACTCCCGTAAAGGCTGACCCGTCCAAGGTTGGAACGCGCGAACACCTCGGCGCGCCTCTGGATGCCCGCGCGTTCCAGCGCGAGGCCGATCGTCTTCTCCAGGCTGATGTCGTCCACGATCTCGTCCTTGACGCTGACAACTCCCCGTACGGCCGAGACCGCTTCGATCACCGGCGCTTTGCCAGTGGGCATACGCACATTGCCACCGATCGTGACGCGGCCGCCCTCGGCCGTGACGGTGATGCTCCGCCTGTCGTCCGGCGCCAGGTGCGGGTGTGCGGAGATCGCGTCGTGAATCTTCTGGGTAAGCTCCCCGTCGCTGTAATACGGTGCCAGGTTCGCGAACGGGACTGTCAGGACAACCGACCTCCCATCGAAGTTCACGTCCGAAACGCGGACGCGGCGCGGCCGGCCCGCCCGCGTCGACAGCAACAGCTCCTCGGCGCGGCGGCTGACTCTGTCAACGAGCAGACCGGAGAAGCGCGTTCCCGTGTGCGCTACCGGGGTCGAACCGTTCAGCACGCGCGCCGGCGCTGCGGTCGCCGCGACTCCCCCGGCGAAAGCCTCAAAGCTCACGGCATCGAAATCGACGAGGTCGTAATCCCAGCCCTTCGCAGCCGACAGTGGCAGCCGGACGCGCTTCCGGAACGCGAGGAGACCGCTTTCGACCGTCACGTTCAGGACATCCCATCCCTCCGCGACTTCGATCGCGGCAATTCGGCCTTGCCACCGGTCGCGGAACCGGACCCGCGCGCCGATTCTCAATGCACTGACGTTACTGGCCAACCGTCCCTCCGATCTGAAACTGCCCTTCAGTCCCAGCGTAGATTAGGAGTCTGCGTCGCGCCAGTCAGGTTGACCCCCACAGCGCGCGGGACTACGGTTTCTCCATGCGGAACCTGGCGCTCCTGGTAGCACCTCTTTTGGCCCTGATCGCGCTCGCGGGCGCCTGCGGTGGCGGCGGTTCTCCGACACCCGGTTCCGGAGACACGGACAAGCCGGCTGACGTCGTGGCGCTGTTCGCCGGTCCGGAGACGGCGCGCGCGATACTGGCGGCGGCGAAGGGGCTGGACGGCGTGCAGCTCTACCTCCTTCCGTCCTCGGCGGCAGGCGACGGCGCTTTCGACCAGTCCGCCTTGCCGGGCGCGGAGGTCCGGGGAGTCCGGCCGTCGTTCCCGGACATGCCGGAGTTTCGCGAACGGTATGCGGCTGCCTTCACGTATCCCGACCCGGTGTTCCCCGGGTTTCGCGAGGCCTACGACGCGGTTTACCTGGCCGCTTCGGCTGTCCTTGCTGCGGGGACGGCGGATCCTGCTGTCGTCCGCGACAACATCGGGTTCGTTGCGAACCCTCCCGGTAACGCCGTGATCGCCGGCCCGACGGGTTTCGCAGCGGCCGTCGAGGCGCTCACAGGCGGGAGCGACGTGGACTTCGCCGGCGCATCGGGGCTTTTTGACCTGGACAGCACGGGCGCAGCGAGCAAGGCGACGGTGGAGACATGGACGGTACTGAACGGCGCAGTGGCGCCGCTGGAATTCCGGGACGTGGACCTGGTCGCCGAGATCGGCGCCCGGAACCCGGCCGGAGCACTAATGCGTCCCGGGGAGCCGAAGATCGCCTTGCCGGTCAAGATCGGCGCCATCCTTTCCCTTAGCGGCTCCGGCCAGGAACGCGGCATCGCCGCCCATGACGCAATGCAACTGGCGGTGGAGGAGATCAACAGCGCCGGCGGCGTCTACGGACAGAGGATCGAACTCCTGGTGAAGGATGACGGCAGCGAGGCGAGCGGCGCGGCGGGCGCTGCCGGGGCCCTGAGGGAAGCGGGCGTGACGGCCATTATCGGTCCGCTGGACGATGCCGCCGCTGAGGCCGTGGCCGCCGCAGTCCCCGAGGACAGCGCCGTGCCGGTCCTGGCGCTGTCCCCCTCCGCCGCGCTGGCCGCGGTCAACAAGCCCGCCTTCTTCCGGGTAACGCCATCCGAGACCATCGAGACGGTGGTGCTGGCAAACCTGGCTCGAGATCGCGAGCTCGCTGTCGCCTGCGTGCTCTACGAAGATGCCGAGGGGCCGAAGCAGATGGCGGAAGCGTTCCGTGCCGCGTTTGAGCACAAGGGCGGAAGCGTCAGGAAACCGGTCGCGTTGGCGGATGGAGCGGACTACAGTGGCATCGTGGCGGGCTGCCGCGGCTCTTGATTGTTAACAAACCACCGTTATGTTCGCTTGACCAATAGACGACTCGTACTTAACCTATCGGCAGTCCAATCACGCGGTTCTCTCGACTCGCGAAAGGAGGCAGCACATGCCACAGTGGTTTACGCGCCACGGCTGGCAGCTCTTTATCGTCCTCGGGCTCATCTCTGTCCTCGCGATTGCCGCAGCCTGCGGCGGCGATGACGACGATGACGACGGCGGCGGGGACGATGGCGGCGGAGGCAAGAGCGAGGCACTGAAGATCGGTGTCCTCAGCTCCTTTACCGGCGACCTCTCGGACTTCGGCGAGCCCATCTTCAATGGCGCTCAGCTCGCGGCCGATGAGATCAACGCCGCAGGAGGTGTGCTCGGCCAGGATGTGCAACTCGTCCGCGGCGACGACGGCACTAACCCGGACCAGGGTGTGACGGAGGCACGCCGCCTTGTTGACGTCGAGGGTGTGCAGGCGATGGTCGGCGCGCTCGCCAGCGGCGTCTCGCTCCAGGTGGCCGAGACTGTCACCGGGCCGGCCGGCGTCCCCCAGATCTCGCCGGCGTCCACGTCCCCCGGACTGAGCGACGCGAACGATGATGACTTCCTCTTCCGCACGACGATCTCTGACGCTGGCCAGGGTCTCCTGCTAGCGCAACTGGCGGACCAAGAGGGGCTGACCAACGTCTGCACCATGTACATCAACAGCGCCTACGGCGAGGGGCTCAGCAACGCCTTCGCCGCTGCGTTCAAGGACCTTGGCGGCACTGTGGTCGCCGAGGTCCCGCACGAAGGCGAAGCAGCATCCTACGCCACGGAACTTGGGCAGTGCGAAGGCGCGGATGCGCTCGCAGCCATGTCCTACCCTGAGACGGCCGGCATCTACCTGCGCGAGGCCGTTGAGGGCGAGATGTTCCCGAACTACTTGTTCGTCGATGGCACCAAGTCCAGCGACATGGTGGAGCAGCTCGGCTGGGACGCGTTTGATGGTGCCAAGGGAACGGCGCCGTCCTCGCTTCCGACCGACCAGGTCGGCCCGTTTGAGGAGCGCTACCAGGCGGCCTACGGCGAACTGCCGCCGCTGCCGTTCATCAAGGAAGCCTACGACGCCGTTTACCTGATCGCGCTCGCTGCCGTCGCGGCCGACAGCACCAACGGCGCCGACATCCGTGATTCCCTACGCGATGTCGCGAACGCCGAAGGCACGACGGTGAACCCGGGAGAAGATGGTTTCGCCGCCGCGCTGACGGCGCTGGGCAACGGTGATGACGTCAACTACGAGGGTGTCAGCGGGCCTATCGAGTTCGACGACAAGGGCGACCCGCAGGTCGGCGCCATCGAATACTGGCACATCGATGCCGCGAACAAGGAACTCGTCACCGATAAGGTGTTCCGGGTGGACTTTGCCAGCGGCGAGGTGACTGACATCACCGAGGAGGCTACCGGCGGCGGATAGCGCCACCGATTGCCACGGCATGACAAGCGGGGGGAGGCTCCAGAGCCTCCCCCCGTCCTTCCTCAAGGGGTGCGGCTCAATCGAGGACGGGCTCGCCGTCGGGTGACCGGCGTTCCGCGGCCTGGAGCTTGCGGATCCGCCGTTCGACCCACATTGACACCCGGGCCTCCTGCGGGATCAGCCCGGCCGGGCGGAGCAGCAGAACCAACACGATCAACGACCCGAGCACCAGGTCTCTGACGTAGGGGATGCGCGTTTCCACAGCGTCTCCGAGTTCGTAACCCTGTATCTGCAGCGTCAGTGTCCAGAACCCCCACAGCACGAATGCGCCCACGATCGCCCCCTGATTGTTGCCGCTTCCGCCCAGCATCAGCATGGCCCAGAACAGGAATGTGGCTGTGAAGTGCGTGAAGGAGTCGGGCGTGAGCGCGCTGGAGGCGTAGGCGTACATCGAGCCGCCGATTCCCATGATGATCGCTCCCAGGACGAAGCTCTGGGTTCTGAACGCCGCCACGTTCTTGCCGCTCGCCTCCGTGGCGACCTCATCTTCCCGGAGTCCCAGCAGCACCCGCCCCCACGGAGAGCGCACGGCCCGCTCCAGGGCAAGGAAAACCAGTGCAAGCACCACGGCCGCTATCACAAGCTTCAAGTACTTCTCGTCGCCGCGATCGACGAGTCCGCGGAGTGGGAGCGGGACGCCCGTGAGGCCGCGCGTCCCGTTCACCAGCCCGCGCTCTTCAATCGCCACCCGGCGCACGAACTCTGCGACGCCGATCGTCGCGATCGCCAGGTAGTCCTCGCGCAGCCGCAGCGTCGGTATAGAGACGACGTACGCGAGTAACCCGGCCACGGCCCCGGCCGCGAGTGTCGCCACCAGGGGCACGAACCACTGGTCGGTGGCCAGCCCCGGCGCGAAGTTCAGGGCGTCGCCGAAGCCGCCCACGTAGTCGGTGAAGGAGCCCTTCGCCGGTGTTTTGGTGAAGATGGCGGTGGTATACGCGCCGACCATGAAGAACGCCAGCACACCGAAGTTGAACACGCCCGCGTAGCCCCACTGGATGTTGAGCCCTAGCGTGAATACGCCGTACACGGCAACAAACGTCAGGAACAGGACGAAGAAGCTGAAAGTCCCGGATATATTGCCGTCCGGCAGCGCACCCGGCGACTGGTCGTAGCTGATGAACAGGATCAATCCGGCAACCACCGCGCACGCCGCCAGGCCAGCGATCGGCAGACGGATCTGCCGTCGGTCTGGGCCTGTTGCGGCTTCCCCGCTCATACTCTGGCTCCAAACAGGCCGCGGGGCCGCACCAGCAGCATCAGCACCAGGATGATGAAAGCGATCGAGAACTTGTAGCCGGCGCTCACCTCGCCGATGAGGGGAAGGTCCAGGGTGACCGCTACCTCCTGGGTGATCCCCACGATCAGCCCGCCCACCAGCGCCCCCTGCGGATTCCCGAGCCCGCCGAGGATCGCGGAGGCGAACAGCGGCAGCAGCAGCACGAATCCCAGTTCCGGGTCCAGTTGCACCTGGAGCGCCAGGAGAACGCCGGCCACGGCGATCAGTCCCCCGGCGACTATCCACGTCTGCAGGATGATCCGGTCTGTGTTGATCCCGCTGATCCTCGCGAGATCGGCGTTGTCCGCCATCGCCCGCATCGCCTTCCCGAGCTTCGTGTAGAAGAGCAGCAGGTATATCAGCGCGGTCACCACAACGGCCGTTGCGAAGATGAAGAGTTGGTCCGCGAGCAACGACACGTCGAACGGCAGGTCCAGCCGCTCCCGAATCCCCGGGTAGTACAGGCGCGGCGAGGGCCCGTAGAAGATGAACATCAACGCCCGCGTCGCGATCGCAACGCCGAGCGCGGCGATCGAGAAGATCACGATCCCGCTCTTGCGGTCGCGCAGGCGCCGGTAGACCAGCCGGTCGAGACCCACCATGATCCCCGCCGTCAGGACCGCGGCCGCTGCCATCGCCACCCACAACCCGTAGCCGAAGGAGAACTTCCAGATAGCGTCGCCTGCCCCCGGCAGGTCGTTCACAGTCACCGGCAGCACCTGCAATTCGTCCCCGGGGCGCTCGCCGACGATGAATCCACCCAGGAGAAAGAAGGCGATGTACGCAGAGAACATCATCGTGTCGCCGTGGGCGAAGTGACCGAACTTCAATACGCCGTAGATCAGCGTGAGTCCCAGCGCTCCCAGCGCGAAGATCGACCCGGATACGATCCCCACCGTGAACGCGTCCCGCTCCTGCAGCACCGCCCACGTCATGAACAGCGCGATGATCACCCAGAGACCGGGCCCGCTCAGCCACGCTGCGGCCATCCGCCGCCGTTCTCGGATCCGGTCACTCAGGCTGGAGCGGGCGCTGGTCACGGCAGCCATCATGCCCCCAGGTACAGCTTCCCGACTTCTTCGCTCCCGAGTAGCGCCTGGGCCTCGCCCTCCAAACGGTTCTCTCCCATCGCCAGGACGTAAGCGCGATGGCACACGGACAGCGCCTCCCGCGCATTCTGCTCCACCAGGAGGATCGCTGTCCCGCCACGGTTGATCTCGAGGATGCGCTCGAAGATCATGCCGACCATCTTCGGAGACAGGCTGGCGGAAGGTTCGTCCAGCAGCAAGACCGATGGGTCCAGCATCAGGGCCCGCGCCAGCGCCAGCATCTGGCGCTGACCACCGGAGAGCCGCCCGGCGAGTTCGCCACGGCGTCCCGCGAGGTCCGGGAACAGTTCAAACACCTGCTCTGCGCGCTCGTGTAGGCCGTTCTGACGCACGAACGCTCCCATCTCCAGGTTCTCGAGAATCGTCAGGCTGGGGAAAACGTTGTCCACCTGCGGGACGTATGAGAGCCCCCGCAACACCAGCTGGTCAGGCCGCCGATTGGTGACATCCTGCGCGTGCAGTCTCACCGAGCCGGCGCGCGCCGGCAGCAGGCCGAACACGGCCCGCAGCAGCGTCGATTTCCCCGCTCCGTTCGGGCCGATCACTGCCACCATTTCGCCTTCGTGCACGGTAACCGACACGCCGTGCAGGATGTTCACCTCGCCGTAGCCCGTCACGATGCCATGGGCTTCCAGCGCCACGGACCGTCCCGGTGTTCGCCCCTCTTTCGGCGGTTCTTGTTCGCTCACCTGTACTGCCCGCCCAGGTAGGCTTCCAGGACGCGTTCGTCCGCTTTCACGTCCTCCGGCAGCCCTTCCGCGAGCTTCGTGCCCTCGCTCATCACGATCAGGGTGTCGCAGAGCCGCGTGACCAGGTCCATGTCGTGCTCGATCACGAAGAACGTGATGCCGTGTTCGCGCCGGAGGCGTTCGATATCGTCGGTCAGACGGCGCATCAGCGTCCTGTTGACGCCGGCGGCCGGCTCGTCGAGGAGGATCATCTTCGGGTCGCACATCAGCACGCGGGCAAGTTCCAGCAGCTTCTTCTGTCCGCCGGACAGGTGAGCCGCGTACTCGTCGCGCAGGTGCAGCAGGTCAACGAACTCCAGCACCTGTAGCGCCTTGTTCAACAGCGCATCTTCCTGTTTCGTCACCCTCCAGGGCGTGAACCACGTGTTCCAGAGCTTCTCACCGGTCTGGCCGGGGGGCACAAGCATGAGGTTCTCGAGAACGGTCATGCTCTTTAATTCACGGGGGATCTGGAACGTGCGGACCAGACCGCGCTTGAACACCTCGTGCGGCGCAAGGTCGTCTATCCGCTCGCCGCCGAAGTAGATCCGCCCGGCGTCCGGCTGGATGAAGCCGGTGATGATGTTGAAGAGCGTGGTCTTGCCGGCGCCGTTGGGCCCGATCAGGCCGGTGATGGTCCCCTCCCCTACAGAAAGCGAACAATCATTGACCGCCCGCAGGCCGCCGAATGCCTTCGTGACGCCCTCCACCTGAAGCACCGGCGGCCGGCCGCCGTTCGTCGTCAAAACCTTCGAAACCTCGGAAGAGAGTATACATCCCGATTGTCGCACGGGCCTCCGCGTGCTTTACTGAGCCGCTCCCGTCCCTGAAACTCCCAGACAATGGATATCGCTGAAGCGCTGTTCCTCGCGGCGGCGGCGTTCGCCGCCGGTTCGATCAACGCGGTCGCCGGCGGTGGGACGCTCATCACCTTCCCGGCACTCGTCGCCGCGGGGTATCCCGCCAAGGTCTCGAACGTGACCAACACCATCGCCGTCTGGCCAGGCACCGTTGGCGGCTCCCTCGCTTACCGTTACGAACTGGGCCAGCAGAGCAAGCGCGTTGCTGTCCTGTCTGTGCCGGCCCTCATGGGCGGTTTCACCGGATCGGCGCTGCTTCTCTCCACCCCCGGTGACACGTTTGCGGACATCGTTCCTTTCCTCATTCTCTTCGCCGCCGGGCTGATGCTCTTCCAGGAGCGCCTCTCGCTCGCCGCGGCGGGCCGCAACCTTGCATCCCGCGGCGGCGACCATGTACCGCCTGCGCTGATGCTGGCCGTGTTCCTGGGGGCGATATACGGCGCCTACTTCGGCGCGGGCCTCGGGATCATTCTCCTCGCCAGCTTCGCGATTCTCCTGCCGGATGATCTCCAGTACTCGAACGCGCTGAAGGGACTGATCGCCCTCCTTGTCAACGGCCTTGCCGCCGTATACTTCGCCCTGTTCGGGCCGGTGGAATGGGCGCCGGGACTACTCATGGGGGTGGCCGCCCTTTCCGGCGGCTATCTCGGTGTTGGCATCGCCCGCCGGCTCGGCCCTGTGTGGCTGCGGCGGGTGGTGGTCTCCTACGGGGTCGTGGTGGCGTCAGTCATGCTGGTCACTTGACAAAATCTGGTGCAGTTGTAGCGTAAGGCCGCGCCGGATCGTCTCCATACACGGGTATGAAGATTTCTACTGCCGGTTGCTGCCCGGCGTTACTATGAGTTGATGCTTCGTCGCCTGATCGCGAAGGGGAACCGGCCCGCCGTCCTTGCTGCAGGTACGGGCGTTGCGACCATCGTCCTGACGGCCGGCATCGCTTTCGCTGCGCTCGGCATATCAGGCGGCGGCGAAAGCGACACGCCGACCCCCACGGCAGAGAGAAAGGTTGTTCGGCGGACGGCCACGCCTACGCGCCGGGTCACGCCGACATTCACTGCTTCGCCGGCGCCCACCCCCACGCCTGAGCCGGCGCCAATCGAAGATGTGCAGCAGCAGGTGGAAGGGCCGTGGTCGCTGCCATCTAACGCTCCACCACCCCCGCCTCCACCTCCGCCTCCGCCTGCGCCCACGCCCCCGCCGGTCGCCGTTCCGTCCAGCTTCATCCACCCGCCGCCCTACACAGTGTTCATCGACGCCGGGCACGGCGGCGCCGAGGTCGGCGCTTATGGCGGCGGATGGGCAGAGAAGAACGTGAACCTAGATGTTGCGCTGCGCCTTCGCCCGCTCCTCCAGGCACGCGGCTACACCGTTGTCCTGGACCGCACCGGCGACTACTCGTTGACGAACCTGACTACAGTTGATGCCATCCAGCGCCGGGACGAGATCCAGGCCCGGGTGGACGTGGCGAACGCTGCCGGTGCGGACATCCTGATTTCGATCCACCACAACGGCTCCAGCGTCCCAAGCATCCGGGGGACTGAGCTCTACTACAACCCCGACCGCTCTTTCGGCAATTTCAACCTCCGGCTGGCGGAGTTCGTCTATTCCGGGCTGCTCTTCGAGATACGCGGGGCAGGGTACGCCACGGTGGACCGCGGCATCAAGAACGACGGCCTCGTAGGCGGCGACCCCCGCAACCCGCACTCGTGGATACTCGGCACAAACGAAGGCTTCCCGAGGCCGAGCCAGATGCCCGGCGTCATCGGCGAGGCCCTCTTCATGTCGAACGCCGTCGACGTATCGTGGCTCCAGCAGCCGGGAATGCGCCAGGCCATCGCACAGGGCTACGCGGACGGGGTCAACGCCTACTTTTCCTGGATCAGGGGACAGGTGCCCACTCCCACGCCGCGGCCGACACCGACGCGAACGCCCACCCCTACTCCCGCGGCTTCTGCGACGCCAACGCCAACTGCGTCGCCGCCGTCTCCGACGCCGACCCCGACACCGCCGTCCGAAACGCCGACACCCGCGGCCGACACACCGACGCCGAGCCCAGGCACGGGCTTACCGCGGCGGACATACGAACTCTTCCGGCTCGTAACCTAGGCTCCGCCGCCTCCCCGTGGTCTGCCCCGCCGGGACCTGCGGCGGTGACCGGTCGTGTGCCATTTACCCCTTGGAGTTGTCGCGCGGCGTTCGCCATCATGCATGCGGGAGGTGGAGGATGAGGATGCCTGACGCGTTCGCCGGAAAATGGGTCTGGGCGTGGAACTGGCGCCGCTGCGACGGCGGCGCCCCGGCCCTTGTGGCAGATCGACTGAAGGGCGCCGGGTGTGCCGGGGCCATCGTGAAAGCTTTCGACGGCCGCTACTGGTTTGACCAGGGACTACCCTTCCGTGACATATCGCGGCGGCTGCGCGAGGGAGGTGTCCGGGTCGGCGGTTGGGGTTACCTCTACGGCCGCGACCCGGCCGGTGAAGCCCAACGCGCGATCGAGACGGCGCAATACGGCGAGGCGGACGTGCTCGTCCTGGACGTGGAGGCCGAGCTCAAGGGGCGCCCCGACATTGCGGAGGACCTCTGCGGCCGCATTCGTGGGGAGCTCGGCCCGGACTACCCGCTCTACTTCAGCAGCTTCGCGATCGCCCGGTACCACCGCGCGTTTCCGTTTGACGTCTTCCGCCGCTACTGCACCGGCGCTGTGCCCCAGGTCTACTGGAATGCCTTTCGCTGGCCCGTCGAGCAGGCGCTGGGATGGACAATGGCGGACTACTCGACGATGGGATTCCCGCCTGACCGTGTGTTTCCCGTCGGCGGCCTGTACAAAGAGGGACTCGTGACGTACCCCCCGCCGCATGAAGTCCGCGATTTCGTGCGGCGGGCGGGGGCAGCCGGGTCGCCCGGGGTCAGTTTCTGGAGCTACGAGCACATGGACGAGAGGATGTGGCAGGCGGTCGCCACTGCGTCCCTCGAAGGAGAGGAGGAGATCGAATTGTCGAGCCAGGAGTACGCAGAACTTTCGCGGGAGCTGGCAGCGGTCGGAGCACGCGTGGACAGACTCAGCGCGGAACTGCAGACGCTGAAGCAGGGAGGGAGCGCTGGCCCCCGCCGCTACACGGTGCGGCCGGGTGATACGCTCTCCGGCATCGCCGCCCGCCTTGGCATCCTCGAGTGGCGCCGCCTCTACGAGGCGAACCGCGCGGTCATCGGCCCTGACCCCAACCTGATCCGGCCGGGCCAGGTGCTGGTAGTGCCGTAGACGAGGTCACCCGCTGCCTGACCGTACCGCGCGCGCCTACTATAATCCATCCTCGTATGACCCTTGACTGCGACATCGCCGTGATCGGCGCAGGCCCGGCTGGCTCGCGTACGGCGCGGGACGCAGCGCGGGCCGGGCTCCGCGTCCGGCTGATCGAAGAGCACCGCGCCGTTGGCGTACCTTCCCACTGCTCGGGCCTCATATCGCCGCGCACGCTGCAGGAATCCGGGCTCGGTGATGACGCCGCGATCCACAGGATTACGGGCGCGTTCGTGCACACGCAGGCGGGGGCAAGCGTAGCGCTCGGCGGCGCCGAGACCAAAGCGGTCGCGATCAACCGCATCAAGTGGGACCAGGCCCTCGCCGATCAGGCCCAGGCGGCCGGTGCGGAGATGGTGCGTGCGCGCATGACGCTGGCGAAGCGCGTGAACTCGCACGTGCGCCTGACCTTGCAGACCGATGGGCGCGAGTCGACGATGACCTCCCGCCTGGTCGTCGGCGCGGACGGGACTCACTCCCGCGTCGCGCGCAGCCTGGGCATGCCGCGGCCGGCTGAATTCGCCTACAACCTGGGAGTCGAAGGACGATTGCGCTATCCCGAGGCAGGGGAAAACTGGCGCGACGACTACGTGCACGTCTTCGTGGGGCGCAACCTGGCGCCGGGCTGGTTCGGCTGGATCATCCCGACAGGTGACGGCGTCGTCCGCGTGGGTATCGGCTCGAACAACGGCGTGAAGCCCTTGGAGTGCTACCGGCGCCTTTCCGCTGCGCACCCGGATTTGTTCGCAGGCATCGAGCCGGTCCGGATGTATGGCGGCACCATCCCGCTCACATTTGCACCTCGTTCGTACGGGGACAACGTGCTGCTCGTCGGTGATGCGGCCGGGCAGGTCAAGCCGTTCTCCGGCGGTGGCATCTACACCAGCCTCGTTGCCGCCCGCCACGCCGCGCAGACGCTGACGCGCGCCTTCGCGACCGGTGACTTCAGCGCGAAGGCGCTGTCCGCGTACGAGAACGCCTGGAAGCGTGAGATCGGCCGCGAGCTGCGCAAGTCCTGGCGGCTTCGCAACTTTGGTCTGTGCCTCAGCGATGCCCAGGTGGAGCGGATCGTCGCCGCGCTTCAGGGGCCGCAATTGCAGGCCATGGCCGCCCGCTATGCCGACATCGACTACCCGTCGAAGGTGCTCCTCCGCCTCGCCCGTTCAGGGCCGGCCATGGCGACTCTGGCCTGGGTGGCTCTCACGCGGCCGCTCGCCGCCATGCATCTGCTCCGCGCACACCTGCCATTCGGAGCATAGGCTGGGCGGCTCGCGAGCCGCCACTACGATTTGCCTGCGGTCACTCCGAACGCTTCCGCCTGCGCTTTCACATGCGTGAACCCGGCCTCCTCGAGCCGCCTCACAACGCCTCGCGTGATCCCCGCTCCGGACTTGCTCGCCGGGTCGCCGACGTAATGGAATAGCTTCCCCCCGGTGCGCAGGGTGCGGCGCAACTCGCGGTAGAATGCACCGGAGTACAGCTCACCCGCGAGGGAGAACTGCGGCGGGTCGTGGAGGATGCAGTTGAACGTCTCCGCCGCGAACGTCGGCGCGAGTTCGGAGCTATCTCCCAGCAGCATCTCGATCTTCGGCGAATCGAACAGTTCCCGCGACCACGGATTGAGGCGCGCGACCTGGTGCGCGGCCGGGTCAAGTTCGATGGTGATGACCCGATCGGCGCTGCGTGAAGCCTGGCAGGCCGTGTAGCCGAGCCCGGTGGCCGTATCCAGCACCAGTCCGGTGATCGGTGAGAGCGCGCGGATCTTGGTGAGCGTGTCCTGGAACGGGTTCGTCCCCTTGATCCGGTGCATCGGTACGCCGGAGACCAGCATGGTCGGCGCGCCCGGAGTGGGATACAGCGTGTATACGCGGCCCGACAACTCCGAGTAAGCCTGCACTTTCTCCAGCCGTCCGTCCTTGAGCAGAAAGCAGCCGGTCTCGTTGCCCTCTGCCTCTCGCACCACGTCCCAGGGCACCATGCGCCCGTCCGCCAGCATGAAGCCCTCATCCGTAAGCGTCACAGCCACCAGCGTCAGGTTGAGGTCGATCGATGTCCTCGCCGTCGCCTCTCCCTTGTGCCGGGCGCGCAATAGAGGCGTCGCCTGGTAGTGAGAGAGGTAGACCGGCGGGGTGGCAGGCGGCGGGCGCCGGTTGAATGAGGGAAGGGCCGTCACGCCCGAAGTGTAACCGAACGGCGCCCTGGGCCTCTGCTATCATCGCCCCATGGCGCAATCTGCCTCCGACATAACGCGTCTCCGCGGCGCAGCGCAGAAGCTCATCGATTACCACCATCTTCCGGGCATCGGCATCGGCGTTGTGCGCGGTGCAGAGTTGGTGCACGCGGAGGGCTTCGGCTGGGCTGATATTGCCGCGAAAGACCCGTACACCCCGGACACCCGCCACCGCATCGGGTCGATCACCAAGACGATGGTCGGCCTCTGCGCGATGGCGCTGGTCGATGAGGGACGGCTCTCGCTGGACGCGAGCATACCCTCGCTGCTGCCCGACATAACGTTTCACGGGCACGGAGATACGCTCACGCTGTGGCACCTCCTGACCCACACCGGCGGCATCGGCGAGGCGCCCAACGTCTCCGACCTGACGAAGCCGTTCGACAAGCTCTTCGCCGAAACCGATCCGGCCACACCGCTCGCCGATCTCTACCCTGACGGCATAACAATCGAGGTACCCCCCGGCTCCAAGTGGGCGTACGCCAACCACGGCTTCACCCTCCTCAGCGAGATCATCACTCGCATCGAGGGCGACCCACTGCCGGCAATCGTCGCCCGCCGGGTCTTCGAGCCGCTAGGGATGTCGTCCAGCGATCTGCTGGATGAGCCGCATGCGGACCTCGCGCACGGCTACTCTCAGGCGCCGACACCGGAAGCGCGGTCACTCCTCGACCTGATGGGTGTGCAGCTTGAGTCCGACGAGCCGGTTGATGGCCACAACCTCCCCGGCAAGTTCGTGCGCGTCTGGGGCAACGGCGGCGCCGGCGCCGTCCAGTCCACGGTCCGTGACATGGCCACCTACGCAACCGCGCTCCTCGGTGACAGCCGCGGAATCGTGCGCCCCGAAACGTTCGCGGCGATGACCGGTTCTCAGTACCGCCCCGACCCGCGCCTTCCCGGCTGGGGGCTGAGTTTCAGCGTGCAGGACATCGGGCCGCACCGGTCGTTCGGGCACGGCGGGGCGATCTTCGGCGGCTGGAACAGCTACCTCGCGGTGTTCCCCGACCTCGATACCGCGCTCGTCTTCCACACGAACCTGATGTCCGAGGAATACGACAGTATCTTCGTCCCGCGACTGGTTCGCGCCTTCCTGAATATTGAGGACGCGCCGCTGGACGTCTCGATCGATCCGATGGTGCTACAAACTGCCCCGGGCGTGTACGAGATTCCCGACGCGGCGCCGCTGACCAACTTCCGGCCGCGGTTCAACCCCGGACGCTTGCAGGTCAAGGCGGAAGACGGGGCGCTGCGCCTCTACTCTCGCCGCGGCGCATGGAAGGACGGCGCGCGCCTCCTTCCTGCGGACCCGTCCGACCCGGAGGTGTTCGCCGTGGAAGCCGAGGGTTACCCGCGAAGCCGCCTGGTCCTGTGGCGGGACCGGAGTGACGAGGTGAACGCCGTGCGTCTCCCGCGCCTCGTGGAGATGGTGAAGAACCCGGACCTCGAGCCGTGGGCCTGACCGAAGGCAAGCCCGTCCGTCTTCCGAGCGGAGACCTGATGCTCGAAGGCGTCCTTCACTTTCCCGATGGAGCCGCGCCGTTCCCCGGGGCCGTCGTCTGCCACCCGCATCCGCAGTACGGCGGCGACATGCACAACAACGTTGTGATGGCGCTGGCCCGCGCCTGTCTGGGCCGCGGGGTGGCCGCCCTGCGCTTCAACTTCCGCGGAGTCGGTGGGAGCGAAGGGGCCTACGATTCCGGCGCCGGCGAACTTGCGGACGTGGCCGCCGCGGTGGACTTCCTTCGGGCCGACGCACGCATCGATGCCTTGCGGATCTTAATGGTCGGCTACTCATTTGGGGCGCTGATGGCACTGCGCTGGGCCTCCGCGTTCCCGGTAAGTGCCGTCGTCGCCGTCTCACCACCGACTGTGGCCGGCCCGTTCAGCGGGATTCGCGTCGAATCACCGCTGTTGGTTGCCGCGGGCGATAGCGATCAATACTGTGATGCCCGCGCCATCGCCGCTCAGCAGGATCAGCCTGGTTCGGACGTGCGGCTTGAGGTTTTCTCCGGCGTCGATCACTTCTGGTGGGGAGCCGAGGATCGTCTCGAGGAGGTGGTTTCCGGGTTTCTCGGCGCCTGCGTCACGGGCGGCTGAGCGCTCAAAGAGAACTCCCGGTTACTTCAAGCCGAGGGTCGGCGTTATACTCACCGTAATGGCCGTCATGGAGCAGGCATCGGCTAAGGCCACCCCGCAGGAGATACACACCCTTCCCTATGCCGGTTTCGGTCTCAGGCTCGTCGCCGGCGTCCTCGACTGCATCGTTCTCGTCTCCGTCCTGTTGCTCTTCACTGCGGTCGCCGGCTTCTATCTCCTGACGCAGACCGATTGGGGTCGCGAGTCCGACTTCTCGAACTCGGAGGGTTACACGGCCCTGGCGATCGCGTCACTGTTCCTCCTGTTTGTGCCCCTGTATTTCGCGGTTTGCTGGTGGTGGCTCGGCCAGACGATGGGCCAGCTCGCGGTGCGAATAGCGGTGACGGACCGGGACGGCTATCACATCTCTGGTTGGCGCGCGGTGCTGCGCACATTCTTCTTTCCACTCAGCCTACTGCCGATCGGCCTGGGGCTGACGACGATCTTCTTTGACCAGGAGTCCCGCGCGCTTCACGACATGATCGCCGGCACCGTCGTCATCGAGCTTCCCTAGTGTCAGCGCTCCGAACAGCATCGGTCTGGGTCGTTGGTGCCGTCCTCACGGCCCTGGCGGTCGCGTTTTTCGCGGCGCTGGCGGCAACACAGCTGACCGCCGAGGAAACCGGCCAGAGAGTGCTGCGGCGGTCTGTAGCCGTAACGACAGACGCCGACTCCTCACTCCCGCAGATCGAGGCCGGACTGCACGCCGCTGCCGAGCAAAGCGACGCGGAGACAATACGCGTACCCGGCTTCCCGCTGCCCGTGGACATCCCCCGCGACGAGGCGCTCAATATCTCCGGTCCGGACCTGCGGGAGCGCCTGCTGGATGAGTCTGCCACTGCCCTGTACGAGGACGGCACTTCCGCATGGGCCGGCAACGACCCCGATGCCGTCCAGGGGATCGAGCGCCTCTCGGCCGCGGGCCTGATTGACCGCGGCCTGGGTCTGGTGACCGATGACGTTCATACGATATTCACTGTCATCACGGTGTTGCTCGGCATCGTCACGCTGGCCGTGACCGCCGTCCTGATCGCCGTCCTGCCCCGCGATGCGCGGCTGGTCGCCCTCGGGCTTGTCACGCTGGCGTCGGCGCTGCCGTCCCTGGCGGCGGCCGTTGGCCTCCGCTTTGCGTTCAGGACAGCCGACGCGGACGCCGATACGTTCGTGAACGGGATGCTGGACATCGGCGCCGACAGCATGTGGGTACCCATCCGCAACTACCTGACGCTCACCGCCCTTGGCGCTGGCCTCCTGGGTCTGGGCTCGTTGCTCATCTGGTGGGAGGCGCGCACCCTGCACCAGCCGGGCAGGATGGCTGATTCCTGAACCGCATCGCCAACGTATAATTTAGTCGAGATGATCAAGATCGGCCGCCTCCGCGGCGCGGCCCTTATCCGCACTGGTTCCCTCATCATCCTCCTCTCCGCTGTGTTCCCGAATACTCTCTACATCGGGCACGGCCCAACCTCATTCCAGCATGCCCATGCTGCGGAGCAGGCGCATAGCACCCCCCCGGATGGCGGCGAGCATGCCCAGCACTGCCACACCGGGCCTTCCCGCTGCGGCGGCGCCCAGAGCATGGTCGGCACCTGGTGGGCCGGCGAGGATGCGGGGCTGCTTTCGCTTCACTCCCCGTCCCGCGCCGTTCAAACCGCCGAGCACTGGCTCCTGGGTGACCCGCTCTCCGGCAAGAAACTTCAGCCTCCCAGGCACCGCATCCCTGCCCACGTGTAAGCGCGTGGCCGTGCCACCCACCACGGCCGCAATCCAATGGAGGTGACTTTGAAAACGATCGGGATAATCATGGCCGGCGTTCTGCTGCTGACGGTCGCGGCTTCCGCCTGCAGCGACAGCGACGCCGAATCAGGTGTCTCCGCGGAGGACCTCGCAAAGGTCGAAGAGCTCGCGGTTAACGCCCAGATTGCAACGGCCCTGAACACGTATCGCATTGACGACATGCATAACCTGGACGACGACTCACAGAAGGCATCCGAGTTCGACGCCGGCTGGTCCGGCAGGCTGGCCCGGATGCACCAGGTAACCCTCGCCACCCAGTGGCCCGAGGAACTGAAGGCGATGGCCGACGAGTTCGCCGCGAATCTCGATGCCGCCATCATGGCGCTTGATGATGAAGACCTCGCCGCGTACAAGGGGGCCGTTGGAAAGGCGCATGCTGCCTGGCATGACCTTGACCCGGCCGCCTGGAACCTTATCAGCGGCGCAGAACACGAGGACACCCACCACGGTGCCAGCGCTACACCGATGGAAGGCATGGGAGGTGGATAAACTCGCCGCGGGCGCCCTCCCCGGGGTGCGTCTGGCCTGGCTGGTTGTGCTCAGCGCGCTCGCGGTGGCGCTTCCGACCGTCCTCACCTGCACGGCCGAAGCCCACTCGGGATACGAGAGTTCCACCCCGGCCGATGGCGAAACCGTTGCGGAGTCTCCGCCACGGGTGGATGTCTATTTCGGCCAGGAGATGGCGCGCAGCGGCGGTCTGCCGTCCCTCATCGTGGTGAACGACTCCGGCGACCAGGTGGACCTCGGCGCAAAGCTTGACGACGCCGACCGGACGCACATCTCAGCCGAACTGGCGCCGTCGCTCCCCGGCGGACGGTACACCGTGATCTGGCACACCCTGTCCGATGAGGACGGCGAGGAAGCCCAGGGCGCGTTCCACTTCTATGTCGGCGAGCCTTCGACTTCAGGGTCTCCAACGCCGCGACCTACCATCCCGGACAAAGGCACGCCTGTCGCGGCCACCACTGCCCCCACCACGCCGACGGGTGATGACGGTGACGACGCCGGCGCTCCCGTCTGGCTGCTTGTCGCCGGGGTCGCCGCGGCCCTGGCCATTGGCGGCGGTGCGGGTTATGGGGCCGGGAGACGGTCATCCGGCTGATGCGCTTTGCGGTAGCGATATCGGCACTTGCGGCAGCGGTGGTACTGCTTGCCTGCTCGAACGATGGAGGGGGAACGGACCTGTCAGCGTCCCCCTCCATCTCCTCATCCGCCGATCCCGCGCCATCATCGCCGCCGGCTTCGCGGCCGGCTCAGTCAGACGAGTTCCTGATCTACCGGGAGGCTTCCGGAAACCTTGTCGCACGGAACGTCGCGACGGACGAGTCATACACGTACGTGGTGGATTTCAACAACGAAGTGATCGTTGATGCCGGGTGCTCGGCAGATGGCTCCCGGATGGCGTTTGTTCGCCAGCCCTTCTCCAGCCGCGAGCGCCAGCTCGATATCCATGGTGAGGGCGCGCCCGCGGAGCCGATCTCGCTGCCGTCAACGACGCAGGCGTTCGCCTGGTCGCCGGACGGCGCCCGTATGGCCTTCGTCCGCTATGAAGGCATCGAACAGGCGCACACAGTTGTGGTGATGGACGTGGCGTCCGGGAACGAGGAGGAGTTGACGTCCGGCCCGGACTTCGCCGGCTCGCCAACGTTCTCCCCGGATGGCTCGCGTATCGCCTACTACATTCAGCGGATTTCCGACGGCGATACGCAGGTCTTCACGATTCCCACGGGCGGAGGCGATCCAGAACAGGTATCCAGCGGCGACCTCCAGTGGTACGACCCCAACTGGTCGCCGGACGGGTCCAAGCTCCTCGTAGCCGGCCTGCGGACCGAGGACTTCCAGCTCTACGAGATCGACCCGGAGAGCGGGGAGACCAGCCAGCTTACTGAATCCGATATCTTCAAGCGCGGCGCGAAGTACTCGCCCGGTGGTGAGCTCATAGCCTATACGGGCTCCATCGTGCTGGCCCAGGTCGCGGTCAGGCCGTCCGCGTCGCTGCACTCATTCGGCATATTCCTCCTGAATGCCGACGGCTCGGACGAGCGTGCGTTTACTGCCGATCCCCGGCTCAACCCGGGCGCGGCGGTCGATCCATACCTGGACGCAAACTTCATCGGCTGGTGCACCCGGGGCCCCTGGCTGGACGACACATGGACGCCCTTCACGCCTACCACGGCGCCCCCGCAGCAATGATTTCGTTCCACATCGGTGGTGCGAGTACCGCCAGCATCATCGTCAGCGTCTTCTTGATCTTCTTCCTGATTTTCGCCGTTAGCTTTGCCTTTGGCCGGATGCCGGAAGGAGGCCGGCGACTCAGCGCTGCGTGGGTTGGCGCCTGGTTTCGCGCCTCCGTTCCCCGCCTCATCGTCGCCGGCGTCTTTGCTGGTGCGCTGGGCCTCGCAGCAATCCTGTTGGGCAATAACTCAGGGGCGCCTGTTACCGCCGGGTCCGCGTGCCGCCAGCCTGTTATCCCCCTGACTGGCCTGCCTGTCACCAATGCGAGGCTGGTCGGCGCCATCGCCGGCATGGAACGGATCGCCGAGGCAGCGGCCGGCGGGGATACGGGCGAGGCCCGCACCCTGTTCTTCAGCCTGGACGCGCACAGCGTGACCCACGACATCGATCGCCAGCTCCGTGCCGCTGATGACAAACTCGCGTACGATCTTTGCCTGAACGTTATCGTGCTGGAGACGCAAATGGCCACGACGCTGGACCTCGAGGTGATTGAGCGTGAGGCGAACGCCATCGCACAGCAACTCACGTCCGCGCGGGGCGTCCTCGACTTTTCCGCGACAGCGTCGCCCGGCCAGGTGGAGGACCCCTGCTCGCAGCCGATCGGCGCTGCCACTAACGGGCCGCTGACCGCAAATCGTCTCCAGGCAGCGATCGGAAGTATGCGGAATTTCGCCGGGGACGCGCCGGACGTTGGCCAACTCGAACTCAGGGCGGAGTTCCTGGGCGATGCGCATAACATCACCCATGACATTGACGGCCCCTTGCGCCAGGCCGACGAGCAACTGGCGGTTGATCTGTGCCATGCCGTCCTGGTCATCGAGCGAGAGCTCAGCCTCTCGTTCAACCGGCAGGTGATCGCGGAAAATGCGACCCTGGCCGCCGATCTCCTGGAAGAAGCGGGCCGAGCCCTGGGGATACTCAAACAGTGACGGACCTGCCGCGACCGCTGGTGATCCTCGCCGCGCTGGCCGTTGCGGCAGCGGCGTTCGTGGCCACGCGCTCAGATGTTGCCCAGGCCCATGCCATCCTCGTTAAGAGCGACCCGGCCGTCAACGCCGAGCTCAACGTGCCGCCGGACCAGGTGATCGCCTACTTCAGCGAGGCGCTAGACCAGCGTCTGTCGTCCATGGAGGTCAGAGACGGGACGGGAGCGAAGGTTGACGACGGCCAGGTTGGATTCGGCCCGGAGGCGGAGCGCATGTCGGTGGGCATCGAAGGCGACGTCCCGCCCGGGTTCTACACCGTCATCTGGGAGACCCTCTCGTCGGTGGACGGCCACCTGTTCAAGGGCTCCTTCCCCTTCACGGTCCTCAACCCCGACGGCACGCAGCCATCCGGTCCGAAGTTCGAGTACACGGGCGGCGGCAGTACCAGCACGGACCTGCCTGACATCCTGGTCAAGTGGGGCCAGCTTGTCGGCGTCGCCGCTCTGGTCGGCAGCCTGGCATTCGTCGCCTGGGTGAACGTCCCCGCAACCTCAGCGCTCGGCGAGCCCATCCGCTCCCGGAGCCGCTCCGTTATGCGCCACGTCATGCTCTGGGTGGCGGGCGCTGCGACGGTCGGCCTCGTCGTGATCGGCATCGACGAGCTGATGCTCCAGGCGGACCAGCTCGGCGGATTCGAGTTCGTCAGCGACGTCCTGAAGAACGACTGGGGCGAGCGCTGGATTCAGCGCCAGGTCGTCCTCGGCGGCGTCGCTGTCGCGCTCTTCTTCTCGTACAGCCTCTGGGATATCGGCCGCCGCGGCCTCTCTGACGCCGCCGTCTGGGTGGCGCTCGGGGCCGGCCTGGCGTACGTCCTGCTCATCGCCTGGGTCAGTCACGGCAACGCCGTCCCGGGTTCCTTCTGGGCTGTGGGTGCGGACTTCCTGCACCTCGTCGCCGGCTCCGTCTGGATCGGCGCCCTGGGTATGCTCGGCATCTTTCTCTACTGGCTGAGACGCGAGATGCCGGAGGAAGACCGGGCTGCGCTCCAGTCCGGCCACCTCTCGCGATTCTCTGCGATCGCGGCCACGAGCGTTGTCGCCTTGTTGGCCACGGGACTGATCAACGGTCTCACCCAGGTCCCGGACCTCGGCGCGATGGTGGACACGGCGTACGGCCGCGCGCTGACCGTGAAGCTCGTCGTGATGGCGGCGCTGCTGCTGGCTGGCGCCGTCAACGCGTTCTACCTGCGACCACGGATCGTCGTGGAATCGCTGGAGGGCGGGGATACCGGCAATCTCAGGCGTCGGCTCTTCGCCGCAGTCCGGGTTGAATTCGCGCTCGCGCTGGCAGTCCTCCTGGCCGCCGCTGTCCTCATCCTCCACCCTACCGCCCGCCAGCTCGATCAGGCAGAGCAAGCGGGCTCATCGAGCGGTGCGGCCGTCGTCGGCTACGAGGAGGTCCAGCCAACGCCAGAGGGCGTGATCATCAACCTGGCGATCTCCCCGAACGCCGTAGGCCAGAACTCCTTCCGGGCGTACCTGTTTCCCCAGGGAGGCGGCGACCTCGGTGAGGTGCTTCGGGTGCGGCTGCGCTTCGATCCGCCAGATAAGAGCACCGGTTCGTCCCAGGTCGACATGGAGACAGCGGGGATCAACGCCTACCGAGCGGTCGGACCGTTCTTTACCGCTTCCGGTCAGTGGGCCGTTCATGTCGATGTCCGCCGCGCCGACGTCGACGACGTGACGGCGACGTTCCCCGTCGCCGTGGCGGCGGGCGCGCTTACGGGCGGTGGGCAGTTCGATCTTCCTCTCGAGAGCGGCTCCTGGCTCACCGTGGCGGCCATCGTCATCCTCGTTCTTGCCCTCGTCGGCGCCGCCTGGATGACTGAATGGCCCGGCCTGCCGGAAGTGACGCCGCGGCTGGCGCGAGTTGGCACAGCGGCGTTTACAGTGATCGGGGCCGGGCTGCTGGCGCTGAGCTTGTTGCCCGCAAGCAAGGCCGAGGAGGGCGCCAACCCCATCGACCCAACAGCCCAGTCCATCGCGATCGGACGATCGCTCTACACCCAGAACTGCGCGACCTGTCACGGCGACACCGGTCGCGGCGATGGCCCGCAGGCGCCGAGCCTCCCGGTTGCCCCGGCCGACTTCCGCGTCCACATCCCGTACCACCAGGACGAGTTCTTCTTTCAGGTGATGACAAACGGCCTGGGGACAATTATGCCGGCGTTCGGGCAAAGCCTGACAGAAGATGAGCGGTGGCACCTGCTAAACTTCCTCCAGTCAGAATTCGGAGCCGATGCTCAACAACCCGCCGGCCAGTAACACCCTCCTCTCCCGCCGATATGCCCGGCGGCGTGCTTCGGCGCAGGCTCGCCTCCCGGACTGGGTCTGGGGAGCCGGCCTGGGACTCATCGTAGTCCTCTTCATCGGCGGCTATTTCCTCATCTCCCAGGTGGCCACGGGTGGTGGTGGCGGCGGCTGCGACAAGCCTCTCGCGCCGCTGGGTACCAGCAACATCAACGCGGAGTCGTTTGCGGAAGAGGACACCGGCCTTGGGCGCGTGCTCTCCCTCCTGCAGGCCGGGGACCGCGCCGGTGCCGAAGCCGCGTTCTACGGCCCCGTCCATAACTTCACCCACAACGTCGACCCGCCGCTTCGCGAGGTCGACAAGGCGGCGGCGAAACAGCTTTGCCGCGAGGTCCTGACCATCGAGGAAGCGCTGTTCAACCGCGCTCCTGATCTTGAGCTGATCTCAAGCGTCGAAAAGATCCGCGAACTGATCCGTGATGCGGCTGCTGCCCTTGGCTACCCCAGGCCCGGCGATGGCGCCTTTCGCGAGGAGGGAGGCCGCCATGGGCCGGCTTGACGGGAGCGTCGCAATCGTTACGGGAGCCAGCCGTGGCATCGGCAAGGAGGTCGCGCTCCTGTTCGGGCGCGAAGGCGCGAAAGTGATCGTCGCGGCGCGTACAGAGCACGAGGGCGACCACCGGTTGCCGGGCGGCATCGCCGAGACCGCGGCGGAGATCCGCTCTGCCGGCGGCGAGGCAACCCCGGTCCGCTGCGATGTCTCGGACCCGCACGACATCGAGCGACTGGTCAAGGCAACGCGCGACAGCTATGGCCCGGTCGACGTCCTCGTCAATAACGCCGCTCTCACCTACTACATCCCCATCAAGGATTTCCCGCTGCGCCGCTGGGAGCGCATGATCCAGGTCGACCTCACCGGCCCAATGCTCCTGTGCCAGGCCGTCATCCCGGACATGATCGCCGCCGGCCGCGGTCACATCGTCAATATCTCCTCGCTCGCGGCGCGTCATCCTGAAGGCCCGCCTTACGAGCGCACTCCGCACGGCGGCACCACCTACGGCGTCGTCAAGGCAGGCATCGAGCGCTTCTCCAGCGGCCTCGCCCACGAGCTGTACGATCACAACATCGCCGTAAACTCCCTCGCGCCCGCGGGTATCGTCCCGTCGCCCGGCGTGCTCTTCCACGGGCTCATCAAGGACGAGCACGACCCCCGCGCCGAGCCAGTCGAGTTCATGGCGAAGGCCGCCCTCATCCTCGCCACCTGCGACCCGAGAGAGCTGACCGGCCGGATCACCTACAGCCAACCTCTCCTCAGACAGCACGGCCTGCTATAACCCACGACCGCGCGAAATGCTGTGCGCCGTAGGGGCTACTGCCGGCCGCCCCTATCTTCCCACTTTTTCCGAAACGAACTTCACGCCGTCTGTCGCTCCGCCGCGTCCAGTATCCGCAGCATCACCCACCCGGTGCCCGCCGCTGCCACCACCGCCATCCCGAAGCCGGACACCACCCCCACCCCGGTGAAGACCCACGCACTTGCGTCGTCTGGTACCAGCGCCATCGCCACGAACACGATCGGCGTCGCCAGCGCCCACACGAGGGCATTGCCGGGAATCCACAGCGCGGCGTTCGGCACGTAGCGGCGCAGCACGTTCCATTGCGCCCCGCTCAACGCCAGCAGCAGGGCTACGCTCATCAGTCCGCCCAGCGGTGCCAGCACTTCTGGCCCCAGGTCAGGAAACACGTCCGCCAACACGGGCGTCATCCAGCCGCATGCCCAGGCGGCCATCGCTCCTGCCGCCGTCCAGCGCACCCACGAGGTGATCGACAGTACCGGCAGCCGCCGCACCAGCACGCGCGCCTGCGACCATCCGAGGACCGCGCCCTCGCCCGCTCCCGAGATCACCGCTACGGCAATGACGATGCCTTCCGGAAGCCCCGCTGCCAGCGCTATGCCTGCTACCGTCGCGGGGATCGCGAATCCCAGCGTCTCGCCCAGACTGACGCTGACCACCCAGCTTCGCCAGAACACGAAGCCGCCGTTCATGGGTGGATGGTGGTGATCATGACGCGCACCGCCCCGCCATCAACGGCGCAGCGCGCTTCGCCCTCCAGCCACTCGCCGCGCACCAGCGCGCGAACGGCGCCGCCTTCCGCGATGTTCCGCCACCACGTTCGGTCGGTTCTGGTGGCCACGGCGATCTCGTCCGGCGTCCCGCGGTACTCCACCGGAGTCGTATACTCGCGCCCCGACTTGCGGCCGCGGACCGTGATCAGCATCACCCGCCCGCTCATGATGCGGTGGCGCGGCGACCGCAGGATCGCTGCCACAAACGGATTACCCAGAGAGTTGAAGAAACGGCGCATTGGCTCCTCCTCCAGTCGCTGCCAGTCTGCGGCTGTCCGGGGTCATTGGTAAGCGCCGAATGTCCCCCTGTGTCGCTCAGTCCCCGGCCAGGTTGTACAGCGCGACCATCTCGAACGCCGGCGCCTCCGCCGAAAGGTGCGCCTGGATCAGCATGATGTCGTGCACGCGGAACGAAGGCCCCCCGCCTTCGTCGCGCATCGCCGCCAGCGTGGCCTTGAGCTGCGCCAGACCTTCCTCCGATGAGAAGCGGGCGATGCTGATGTGCGGCAGGAACGCGTCGCCGTCGATCGGGTAGCGGCCGAGCGCCGGCACGGAATCGAGCAGCCGCTTGTTGAGCGAACGGACGATCCCGCCATCAGCCACCTCCAGGAAGACCACCTCCTCGAAGGCATTTGCGCGGCCGACGGTCACGTCAAAGCACGGAGTGCTCTCCAGTACGCGGCGCGCGTCTTCGGCCAGTCGCTGCAGGTCACCGGGCGAGACCTCGTCCGGCTGCGATGGCTCGTCCCGGACGAAGCCCACGCCCTTCACGGTCACATGCCAGTAGTGCTCGGGGTAAGGGTCGAGCCCCGGTATAGCCGCGATCTGCCCGATTCGCGAGGCGATGTGATTCCGCACGGCGTCCTCGCCGGTGGCGATCAGGAATGCGGCGTAGTCGGTCCGGCCGCGAGTCCACTCCCATTCCTGAGTTTGCTGGAGCAGCCGCACGGACTGCGCTTTCTGGAATCGCTTCCAGGCCCGCTCGAAGGCCGATGCAGTATCGGTCATCGCGCTCAGTCTAGCGGAGCAGGGCCTTACGCGCTTCGGCCCGTATAATGAGGGCCAGCATGTCCGGTTTCCGCCGTCAGAGCCCCACAGCGAAAGGTTTGGACCCGCGCGCGCTTCAATACAGTGCCTCCGTTGGCTACGATTGGGCGCTCTACCCGTTCGACATCGCCGCGTCGGTCGCGCACGCCCGCATGCTCGGCAAACAGGGGATCATCCCCGCCGGGGACGCTGACGCCATCGTCCGCGGACTGCAGGAGATCCAGGCGGAGATCGAATCCGGCAAGTTTGACTGGCGGGAAGACCTGGAGGATATCCACCTCAACATCGAGGTCCGTCTCCGGGAGAAGATCGGCGACGCAGGTGCCCGCCTGCACACAGCCCGCTCTCGCAACGACCAGGTGGCCACCGACATGCGCCTGTTCGTGATGAGCGCCTGCGGCATGGTCATCGAACAAATCCAGTCGCTGCAGCGGGCCCTGCTCGACCTGGCGGAGGCGCACGTCGAAACGGTGTTTCCCGGGTACACTCATCTCCAGCGCGCCCAGCCAGTCCTCCTGTCGCACCACCTTCTCGCCTACTTCGAGATGCTGGACCGTGACTGTGACCGGTTCTCCGCCTGCTTCGACCACGCCGACGAGCTCTCTCTTGGCTCGGGCGCCCTCGCCGGTGTGCCCTACCCGGTGGACCGCGAATTCGTCGCCGCTGAGCTCGGGTTCAGTCGGGTCTCCCGCAATAGCATCGACGCGGTTTCCGATCGCGACTTCGCCGTCGAATTCCACGCCGCGGCTGCGGCCGCCATGATGCACCTCTCGCGCCTGTCCGAGGAGCTAATCATCTGGTCATCCGACGAGTTCCGCCTGGTTCGCCTCCCTGACGATTTCACGACTGGCTCCAGCATCATGCCCCAGAAACGCAACCCGGACATGGCGGAGCTCGCCCGCGCCCGGACGGGCCGCGTGTACGGCAATCTGATGGCGATCCTGACAACCCTCAAGGGCCTGCCGCTCGCCTACAACCGCGACCTGCAGGAAGACAAGCAACCGCTCTTCGAAACGGCTGACGTGCTCCTGACGTCGCTGGATGTCCTTGGGGCCATGCTGCCCGGCATTCAAATTCACGCCGAGCGGGCGAAGGAAGCGGCTTCCGGCGGCTATCTCCTCGCCACCGATGCAGCCGATTACCTGGTCCGGAAGGGAGTGCCGTTCCGCGATGCGCACCAGGCGGTAACGCAGCTCGTCCGTTACGCTGAGGAGCAGGACAAGGCCCTTGCAGAGCTGTCGCTCGAAGAGTACCGGCGGTTCTCGCCCGCGTTCCAGGAGGACATCCTGGCGCTGGACACGCGCTCCTCGATCGCCGCTCGCGACGTTCCCGGGGGGACAGCGCCCGGCCGCGTCTCTGCTGCCCTTGCCGAGGCCAGGCGCCGGCTGGAGGAAACCGCGCAGTGAGGAACGTGAAGATCGCTCCTTCTATCGTCTCCGCCGACCTCGCCCATCTCGCCGACGAGGTGCGCCGGTGCGAGCAGGCCGGCGCGGACTATATCCATATCGATGTGATGGACGGACGCTTCGTCCCTGCGATCACGATCGGCTGGCCGGTCGTAGAAGCGATCCGGCGCTCGACCGGCCTCGTCCTGGACATCCACCTGATGGTCGCGGAACCGGAAAAGCAGATCGTCCAGTTCATGGACGCCGGCGGCGACATCATCAACGTCCACGTCGAGGCGGCAGTTCACCTCCACCGCGTCATCCAGCAGGTGCAAGGGCGTGGTAAGCGTGCAGGCGTGTGCCTCAACCCCGGCACGCCAGTGAGCGCGCTTGACGCGGTCCTGCCGGAGATCGACCAGGTGATGGTGATGGCCGTCAACCCGGGCGCGTCCGGGCAGTCGTTCATCAAGGCGGCGCTGCCGAAGGTGCAGCATTTCCGCCGCGTGATCGATGAGAATGGCTACCGCGCGGAGATCGAGGTGGACGGCGGTGTTTCGCCAGCCACCGGCCCTGGCTGCGCCGCCGCAGGCGCTGACGTCCTAGTCGCCGCCAGCGCGATCTTCAACGACCGCGCCCCGGTCACCGACAACATCCGATTGCTGCGAGACTCGGTCGCGGTGCTGCGGGCTTAGCCGCGGTCTCCGTTTACGGCAACGGGCTGCGGGTATTTCTCCACGAACCGGAAGTCCGGGTCGTGCGTCAGCCGCCCGTAGGAACCGAAGCGCTGCTCGGGCTCGTCGACCAGATCCAGGGGGTCGAAGTGGTCGTCCTCGTCCACGCCGAAAGACCGGATGATCTCGTACGCCGTTGTGCGCTCGGCCGGAATCCGTCCCGCGTCGCGGATCAGGTGGCGCATCTCCCGCGGTTTCATGCACTGGCCGTAGGTCGCGCCCGCCGACGTGGAGATGCTCTCGTTCATCAGCGTTCCCATGAAGTCGTTCCCGCCCGCATTGAGCAGTAGCTGCGCCAGCTTCGGCCCTTCCTTCACCCAGGACACCTGGACGTTCTTGATCCAGTTATTGAGCATGATCCGGGCGACCGCGTACATCTTCACGACTTCCGCCCCGGTCGCACCCGGCCGCACGCCCTCAACGAGGCCCTTGTTGTACATCGGTGCTTCGGTGTGCACGAAGCCCAGCGGCACGAACTCCGTGAAGCCGCCGGTTTCCTTCTGGATGTCCCGCAGCGTCGCGAGATGGGCCGCCTTGTGGCGCGAAGTCTCGACGTGTCCGTACATAATGGTCGACGTTGTGGGTATGCCCAGCGAATGCGCCGTCGTGACGACATCCACCCATTGGTCCACGGTGATGCGTCCGGGAGAAATCAGGTCGCGCATCTCCTGGTCCAGGATCTCCGCTGACGTGCCCGGCAGGCTGCCCACTCCGGCTTCCTTCAGGCCCAGGAGGTACTCCTTGATGGTGCAGCGTGACCGGATCGCGCCGTACAGGACCTCCTCCGGCGAGAAACCGTGGATGTGGATGTCCGGCAGCTCCTTCTTGATCGCCCGCGTCAGCTCAATGTAGTAGTCGCCCTGCATCTTCGGCGGCAGCCCGGCCTGTATGCACACCTCCGTGGCCCCCAGGTCGGCCGCTTCCCGCGCCCGCTGCACAACCTCCTCAGTCGGCAGGTAGTACCCCTCCTCTTCACGGTGACCCCGGCTGAAGGCGCAGAACCCGCACCGCTTGATACAGACATTCGTGAAGTTGACGTTCCGGTTGATCACGTAGGTAACGACATCGCCCACCGTCCGCCGCCGCAGGTCGTCGGCAGCGAGCGTGATGGCGTTGATGTTCGCCGGCCCCTGCGCGTCGAACAGCACAACGGCGTCGTCCACGGAGATGTCCTCGCCGTCAAGCGCCCGGTCCAGTACCCGAGCCACGTCCTTGCCGACCAGCGAGGCGAGCCGTTCTGCAGCTGCCCCGAGTGCCGCCGGGTGCTTTCCGTTCGTGTTTACCATCGCTCTTCCTCTCTCTTCACAAGCCCATCGGCATCAGTTAGCTCGCCTATTCGCTGTTCGAATCTTTCCGGAACGTATCCTTTGCCCCTCACATACTCAGGGTACAGCGCCAGCCGTTCCCTCAACTCAAAGCCCGCACCCGCCGAGAGTTCACCCAGCTCCGTGATCACCGGCCACGGTTTCTCCGGGTTGATGAAGTCGCGCGTCACCGGGGAGACGCCGCCCCAGTCGTTGATCCCGGCGAAAAGGTAGAGCTGATAGGCGTCTGGCGTCAGGTTCGGCGGCGCCTGGATGTTCATCTCGCCGCCCAGGATCAGCCGCGCGACGGCGATGGTGCGCAGCATGTCCAGCAGCGTTGGCTCCGGATGATCACGCATCGGGATATCCGGCTTCGCGCGGAAGTTCTGCACGATCACTTCCTGGATGTGGCCGTAGCGTTCGTGCAGGGCCTTGATGGTGAAGAGCGCGTCCACCCGCTCCTCCGGTGTTTCGCCGATCCCGATGAGGATGCCCGTGGTGAAGGCGGCCTTCGCCCGTCCGGCGGCCTCCACCATCGCCAGGCGACGGTCCGGTACCTTGTCCGGGCAGCGGTGGTGCGGTCCGCCCGGCCTCAGCAGTCGCGTGCTCGCGCTCTCGAGCATGATTCCCATGCTCACGCTCACTTCGCGGAGCGACCACACCTCTTCTTCCGTCATGACGCCCGGGTTCACGTGCGGCAGAAGGCCGGTCTCCGCGTACACCAGCTCGCACATCGCCCGCAGGTATTCGATGGTCGTCCGGTAGCCACGTTCCTCCAGCCAGTGCCGGTGCGACCCGTATTTCAGCTCAGGCTTGTCGCCCAGGCTGAAGAGCGCTTCCTTGCAGCCGGCGCGCCTGGCAGCCCGTGCCACCGCGAGTACCTCCTCCGGCGTCATCGAGTGCGCCTCAGCGTCATCCGGCTGTTTGACGAACGTGCAGTACCCGCACACGTCCCGGCAGAGGTTGGTCAGCGGAATGAAGACTTTGCGCGAGTATGTGACCGTGCGCCCGTGGTGGCGGTCCCGCAGCTTGCTCGCTGCTGCCATAAGCTGTGGTACGTCGCTGCCGGTTGCCGTGATCAGGACGCAGGCGTCTTCCCGCGCCAGCGGTTCGCCGCTGCCGACGCGCGCCATGGCGTCGCCGGCCTGTGGCTGAGCGATCGTATGGTCCCGCAGGGGACGATTTGCGGACGGAAGCTTAAGGGCGGCCATGCCTCTTCCACCAGTGCCCGTGGGCGCAATATGGCTGCGGGGGTGCGTTGCCTTTCGGCATGGCCGTGACTCATGAAGCCGGAGGAGCACCCCGCGCCACCTTCCGGCTCCTTGCCCGTCTGTGCCTGCCCGTATGGGCCTGCCGCCTGGGCGAGTCGCATCCGCGATTGTATGCGCTCTCTGCGCGGCCCCGCAATAGGGTGCGGCCCGACGCGCGCTGCCCCTATCGGCTCGAACAGGCGGCAGGTATACTGGCGTTCATTGCCCCGGAGACCGGGGGGAGAATCCCAGGAGACGAGAATGGCGAGAATAGCGTTTGTCGGCGGCACCGGACCTGAGGGCATCGGACTCGCGATGCGCTTTGCCAAGTCCGGGAACGCCGTGTTCATCGGCTCGCGGTCCGAGGAGCGCGCCGCCGAGGCAGTAGCGAAGATCCAGGAGGCCGTGCCGGATGGGGAAATCTACGGCGGCTTCAACCACGAAGGCGCCGAGAAGGCCGACTTCGTATTCATAACAGTTCCCGCGGCTGGACACGCCGAGGTGCTCACCGGGCTGGCCGATGTCATCGACGACCGTATAGTCGTCGACACCGTCGTCCCCATGGACTTCGGCAAGGACGGTCCCACGCCGGCGCCGCCGGAGGCCGGTTCCGCGGCCGAGGAGGCGCGCGCTATCCTTCCGAAGGCGAAGGTCGTCAGCGCGTTCCACCACCTGGACGCCAAAGCGTTGCAGAACGTCGCGAGACCCATGCAGGGCGATGTCATCGTCTGCAGCGACCACAGGCCGTCGAAGAAGAAGGTGCTGGCTCTTGTCGAGGAGATCGAGTACGTACGGGGCCTGGACGGCGGTGGCCTCGTCAACTCCCGGATCACGGAGCAGATCACGTGCCTGCTGATCCACATCAACAAGATCTACAAATCGCACGCCGGCATACGGGTTACCGGCGTCTGATCTGCGCCGCGAACTGACTCGCGCGGACACCTGGCATGGCTGAGTTACGCGTTCTCCCGGTCCACGGCATCCCGCAGGTAGAGCCCGGGGACGACCTGGCCGGGATGATCATCGCGGCGGCGAAGGAACTTCCGGGTATCGAGCCGGGCGATGTGCTGGTCGTGACCCAGAAGATCGTCTCGAAATCGGAAGGACGCGTCGTGAGCCTCGGTGACGTTAAGCCGTCTCCCGAAGCTGAGCGGCTGGCGCTGGATACCGAGAAGGACCCCCGCCTTGTGGAGCTGGTTCTGCGCGAAAGCGCCCGCGTTGTGCGCCAGCGCGGACCGGTCCTGATTACGGAGACGAAGCACGGCTTCATCTGCGCCAACGCCGGGATCGATGCCTCGAACGTCGGTCCTGAAGGAAATGTCTGCCTGCTACCAGAAGACCCCGACCGCTCCGCTCGCGGGATCCGCGCAGCGGTCATGCAACGCACCGGCGCCGATGTCGCGGTTATCATTTCGGATACCTTCGGGCGGCCCTGGCGGGAGGGGCACACGAACGTCGCTGTGGGCCTGGCCGGTATGCTCCCGTTCATCGACTACGTGGGCCAGGTTGATCCGTTCGGCTACGAGCTGAAAGTGAGCACCCTCTGCGTGGCCGATGAACTCGCCGCCGCTGCCGAACTCGTTCAGAACAAGCTGGACAGCGTGCCTGTCGCCGTCATTCGCGGCTTCGATTACCCGCGCGGCGAAGGCAACGCTCGCCAGATTGTGCGGGATCCGGAAAAGGACCTGTTCAGGTAGGCCCGGTCACTCAACAAGCCGGAGCACGCTCTGGTTGACGTGGATATTGTCGTCGTCCATCAGGTCCAGGCTGGACGACCCTGACATCGAGAACTTGTCGGAGACGAACTGCATGTTGCTGGAATCCGATGTGCCAACGATGCCTATCGACGCTGCCTTGGCGTAGACGGCGCCGCTGCCCGAGGTCAGGGATGTCCCCTTCAGGTCGACCGAGGACGTGAGAGTGCGGCTCTGGAAGATCGAGATGCCAGCGTACGGACCGGAGGTGGGGGCGATAATTCGCGTGACCCCGTTCCCGAGCAGGTCGATGTCTCCTGCTTCAACATAGATGAGGGCGTTGTTGGCCGTTATGCGGCCACCGCCCGTCACCTTGAGGCCCACGCCGCCGAGCGTGTACTCGCCAGCGTTGAACGTGATGTTGCCGCCCCCGTCGGCGACCACGCCGCCCGTGATGTGGTAGTTGCCTGGCTGGAAGATGATGCTGCGGGTACCCGTCGGGTCGAGGGTGCAGTCGTAGCGGCCCGGCGCCAGCGTAATCGTCCCGGACCACGATCCCGGGCACGATTGAACGTTCGTTGGCGGTACTGGTTCAGGGAGGCCCGCCAGCGGGTCAGTGATGGGAGAAGCGCTCGACGGCTGCGGAGTGATAGAGACGTTGCCGGTCGTGGTCCAGCCCCCGACCACGGAGTTCATCTGTGTGTCCACGGTTACGTTTCCGTTGGCCCAGAAGGCATCGGTCGGGCAGTCAGAATTAACGAATAGCCCCGCAGCCTTGATGTAGATGTCGATTGTCCCGTTAAGTGAGAAGGACTGGCAGTCGTGCGGGTTCAGGGCGACAATCCCGTATTGTCCCGTGGA
>JBBISJ010000024.1:0-42693 GCA_037441345.1 Chloroflexota bacterium | reverse complement strand
GGCCCCGGCTGGATGCTCGGCGCTGGCGGCAGCGGACGTCGCGGCGCCGGGCGGCGACCTGGAGGTGTGAGATGGCAGAGACACAACCGCAGACGCCGGTGGCGAGCGATGCGCGCTGGGCAAGCCACTCCCGGCAGACGCTGGGCGGCAATCGCTGCCCTGAGTGGTGCGAGTGGTGCGAGGCGATCGAGGCCGCCGCGCGGCGTGCAAGCGCGACCATCGAGGCCACATCATGGAGCTCTTCATCGAGGACCAGCCGTGAAGGCGCTCAAGAAGCCGATCGTCGTTGACGAACAGTCCGACGAGGGGCCAGGGAGGGCCCCGGCTGGACGCTCGGCGCTGGCGCCGGGCGAGATGGGAGTCGAGGCATGAGGCGCAAGCCCGAACTCACCCCGGCCGAAGCGGCCTGGGAGCGCGACTGGATGCGGCGCGAGGTCGAGGCCGCGCTACGCCGGGTGGACCGACCGCTCGCCCAAGCGGCTGTCCGCATGGCCAATCAATGGCTGACCGGCCGTCGGTCGGCCAGCCTGGACTACGTCAGGCGCCTGTCTGCCCGGCGCGCCGCGCGCCTGGGCATCCGGTGCGGCACAACCGCCCTGGAGCGGGCGTTCTACCGCCACATCATGAGCACCCTGCTGCACTCGCTGCGGAGCTGCGGTATCGGGGGAGTTGTCCCCATTGCCGCAGTGGATGAGGTGTTCCGGCCGCGCCGGCCGCCGCGGGCGCTAGGAAGGGCCATCGCCAGCCTGAGAGGAGAATGACCATGACCAGAGAACAGTTCGACACCCTGACGGGGGGACAGCGATGGGATTTGCTCACTGCGCTTCGAGGGCCTGACGCCGATTTCTCGGCAACCGCCGGAGCAAACGAACTCAAGCTCATTACCACGCTTCCCATTCGAGGCGTGGTTCTCCCAGCCTTGAACACGCCATTCCTTCCAGCCTTGGGGTCAGCAGCCATGACCTTTGAGGAGAGCCAAGACGAATGGACCCGTCTTTCAGCTTGCGAGCAGGACGCCGCTCGCAAGCTCTGGCTTGGAAGCGACCACTTCCGACGTCACATCTGCTCGGCGCTTGCCGTCCTGCTGGACGCCAGCATCCCCGACGTTGGCGAACACTGCAAGTTCCTTCAGCGCGAGCTTCGCGCTGGCCTGGACGCTATCTGTGGAAGGCTCTGACCATGACCAGAGAACAGTTGGGACATCAACCGCAGACGCCGATGGCGACCACCACTGAAGCAGGCTGGGCGAACCTGACGCCCCGCCAGAAAAAGGCCCTTCTGTCCGGCCTTGCAGGACCGGGCTTCGCGGACCCGGTCTGCGTGATGCTCACTGACGCCTGGATGACGGCCACGCGCCGGCGCAGGGAGGGCATGCTCATGCGCGTCCCCCGCGTGTGGCCAGGGGTCGCCCTGCTGGAGCGAGTCACCGCCTCTCCGATCCGCCACGCGGTGTACTCGCTCCTGGGCATTCCCCCCGACGACGACCCGGACTTCGCCGCGGCCCGGGACGCCTGGAAGCGCGCGCCCCTAGACGAGCAACGCGCCGCGGACCTCGTCTGGGACCTCCACACCACGTACCGCGAGCGCATCATCGGCGCGCTCGCCACGCTGGAGTCCATCGGCTGGCCGGGTGCCCGCGATCACATGGACTTCCTGCGTAATGACGTGGCCAACCCGCTTTACGGGTAGGAGAGAACATGAACATTGACATCCGGACCCCTTCGGGCTACGCCGTCGCCGCCGCGCTGCGCGGCCCGGACCACAGCAGCGACCCCAGACTGCGGACCGAGGCCGCCGCAGCAAAGCATCTAGGGGCTCGCGTCGTCCGCTACTTCGCGGGCGTGCCTGCCTACCTGACGTCCCCGCCGGACCGTGCCCTCTGGTCCATGTCGCCACGAGCACGTGCGTTCATGTTGGGAGCAGGCCGCCACTACACGCAACATGTGCTCGCCGCCCTTGCCGCTCTGGACGAGGAAGAGGCGAAGTCGTACCGGGAGGCGCTTCTCGGCTGGTTGAACTGCCCAGACCTCGCGCCGGCGCCAGGCCCCACTCCTCCGCAGGATCCGCCCGCCGCGACCCTGCTGGACCTCTCAGCAGGCAGGGACTACGCCATCGCCACAGCCCTGCGCGGCCCCGACCACATTGACGACCCCGGAGCCAGAGACGCCGAGCGTGTGGGCGCATGCGTCGTCCGTCATTTCGCGGGCGCGCCCGGCGGCTGCCCACCCGTCGCCGCCTTCGCCAACAACGCCGCCCGGCGCTACATGCGCGACCGAGGCCGCCACTACACGAACCACCTCCTCCAGGGCCTGTCCGGCCTGGGCTGGCCAGCCCGCAAATACCGGATTGCGGTCGAGAACTGGCTCAGCCTGAGGATAAGCTATGAGTCGTTCGTCCGGCTTGCGGGTCCGGCCTGAGGTGTGACGTGGAACGGTGGCACTGGGTGAGCGGCCCCTGCCCGGACTGCGGGCGGCCTCGCTGTTACGGCCGCGCGCGGGCGCGCCACGCCGAGGGCTACTACCTGGGCGAGCTGGGGCTGGAGATCGAGCCGCACCGGAGCCGCGAGGCGTTCGCGTGTCCTGGCTGTGACGGCCACCTGCCGGCGTCCTCCCTCGTATGGGACTTGGTGGACACCGAGCAGGCCGAGGCAGACATGGACGCCGTGCTGCTGGCCGGCTTCTGCTCGCCTGGCTGCGCCTGGGCGTGGGTGGCGCGCGAGTTTGCGCCGCGCAGACCTGGAGGCGAGATCGGCGCACGATGAGCCGCCGGGACTCCAGGTCCGCCGGCCCGGTTCCCGGCGGCAGCACACACGCCGGGCCGGCACAACGGAGGTGTGATGCCGATGAGTGACCGGAGGTGCGAACATTGTGGCGCGCGGGCTCACCCCGGCCGGCGCTGCGATCCCGACGACGTAGCGATCCGGGTGGACCGGGATCGCGAGCGGCTGCGCTGGCTGGAGCGGGCCGGCCGGGCGTTGCCGACGATGGAGATGGAGCTTTTCCCGCAAAAACCAGGAGATTGACGCGATGGGAGCGGACTCGACGGACAAGCGCACCGCGGTGGCGATGGTGGGGGCGGAGCTTGCGCGCCGCGGCTGGAAGTTGTGGGGCTGGAAGGAGGACCGGTCCGATTCGATGACCGACTATTGGGACCCGGAGTCCTGGGACGGCGTGGCGAGCCGCGGGAACCTGGTGGTCTGTGTGGACGTCTCCGACCGCGACGTTGAGCGGCAGAGCGGCAAGCCGGACCAGCGGCACGTATACCTGGACGGGCCGTGCTCCCCGTGCTCCGGCACCGGGAAGCAACTCCGTGACTACGATTCGCCGGGCAGCCGCATGCAGAACCTGCTCACCGGTCACGTCACGGTTCAGCCGCCGGAGCACTACGCTGCCGGCTCTCCGTGCCGCTTCTGCAAGGGCACCGGATGCCGCAAGGAGTCGCGGCAGATCCCCGACGCGCCGGTGTGGCCGGTGTTCCACGCCTGCCGGAAAGGGACCACGTGGCACGTGGAGCGCGCGGGCCAGGTCATCCCCGGCGCCTCCGGGACCGGCGTGTTCGCGGTGGCGCGCGAGCGTTACCAGGGAGGTCACGACTGGCAGCCGGCGGACGCCCGCCCGCTCCAGGAAGTGACTTGTTCGCGGTGCGGGAAGGCCGGCGTCGCCGAGGAGTTGCATCGCGAGGATTGCCCCGAGGCGCGGCCCAAGCTGCGCGCCCTGGTGGATCGGATCGAGGCCGCCGCGCGGCGTGCAAGCGCGACCATCGAGGCCCCGCGTAACGGCGCTGGGCCCGAAGTCTCGCCGGGCAAGCGGCCCGGGTTCCTCGAGGTCCGTTTCGGGGAGCGCCCCGCCGACGACGTCCTGGCTGCACTCAAGGCGGGTGGGTACCGCTGGAATCCGCGCGACCGCTGCTGGTGGGGCCCCGAGGAGCAGTTACCCGCGGGGGTGCGGTCGTGAGGCGGCCGCTCGAGTATCGGGCGCAGCGCTCCGCGCTCCGGTGGTGCGCCGCGGTCGTGGTCCTGCTGGGGTGCGAGGCGTCGGCCTGGCTGTTCGCGTGGCTGGCCTGCTGGCTGGGGGTGTTGGACCCCTGGGCCGGTCTGGCCGCGGTCATCGCGGCGGCAGGGCTGGCGGTCCTGGGACTGCACGCGAGCTGGAAGATCGTCCGATGAGCTGGGGGTGCGTCCGGTGTGCCCAGGAGCAACGCCGGGCCAACCGGAGTCGGCTGCTGGCGCGCGGCGTGGTGCTCGCCTACCGGTCGCCCTGGTGGCTGCGGCTGCTGCGCTGGCTCTTCGTCCGGCCCCCGTACCCGCGGGGCTGGTGGTGATCGAACGGCCGCCCCGGGCGCAAGGACGCGGCAGGAGTCACCCGGGGCGGCCAGGGAGGTGAAAAACGTGAACCAGCTCGCGCTAGTCGTGGACGGTCCGTGGCTGGTGCATAGCACCTTCCGAGCCTTGCGGCACAGGCTGGACACTTTGAAGGCCCGCACCAGGCTCCCCGCAGCCGTGTGGGGGCGGCTGGCGCGGGCCGACCAGGCGTGGCGGCCGATTGTCGCGGCGATCTGCTGGGAGGGCCCGGGTGAGCCGCTCCGGCGGCAACTGATGCCGTCCTACAAGGCGCACCGGCCGCGGGTTACCGCGATCCGTGCGCCGGACCGTCTGCCGTTCGAATCCTTCGTCGCGCCAGTCGGCCTCGAGGCTGACGATGCGATTGCGGCACTCACCGTCTCGGCGGTTGCGGCCGGCTGGTGCGTGCGCATCATGGCGGCGGACAAGGACTTGGCGGCGCTGGTCGGCGACCGCGTGGACATGTGCGCGGGTCCCGGCCAGCCGGTTGTTGACCGGGCCGCCGTCGAGCGGCGGTGGGGGGTCTCGCCGGCCCTGCTCCCTTGGCTCCTCGCGGTCATGGGGGATCGGTCCGACGGCGTGCCTGGGGTGCCTGGTTGCGGGCGGGTCCGCGCGTTGCGGATCGTCCGCGACGGCCGCCAGCAGGTCTACCACCAGGCCGTGGCGGCCCACGAAGTCATCCGCCTCCGGTCCGAGGCGGTCCGCGTGCCGGGCTGGTGGCCGAAGCCGTGAAGAGCGCCTTGCGGTGCGAGGCCGCCCAACCCCCCCCCCGAGACAGCGAAAGGAGGCCCTATGTCCGCCACTGAAGCACCCCGCCAATGGGACCTGAACGACACGCAGCATTGGGACGTCTTGACCGCCCTCCGCGGTTGCGATTGCCCCAGCGAGCTGCTCAAGTCCGTGACAACCTGCCCCATCCGCTACCTGGCCGGCTACCGCGGCCAGAGCGCCTCCTGGCTGACACCGGAGGCCGCCAAGGATGTCTGGGAGGCCGCCGCGGCGGATCAACGTGAGGTCGCACGCCGCCTGTGGCGAGAGAACGACCATTTCCGCGCACACGTCTGTCTTGCTTTCGACGTGTTCCGTGCCTGGCGCACTCCCGGCGTCGAGGAATACTGGGCCTGGATGATAGAACGGCTCCGCACGCCACGATGATAACCCCACACGAGGTCGCCCCGATCCGGCTGCGTCCCGAAACGGTGGAGGTGCCGGGCTGGTGGCCGAAGCCGTGAAGCGCCTTGCGGCGTGGGCGGCGGTCCTGGCAGCCGCTGCCGCCGCGCTCCTGCTGGTCTACTTGCTCGCCCGCTCCTGAATGGCCCAGCTCAGGGTGACGTCCGCCCACTCGATCGGCTCGCGCAGTGGGCGAGGTGCCGGCGCGTTCCGCAGCTCGACGTGGAGTTCGGTCACCATCCGGTCGTTGGGCAGCCACAGCGGCTGCACCGCGTCGAGCACCGCCTTCGCGTAGTTGTCGATGTCTCCGCGACCGCCTGGCCTGCTCGGGATCAGGTAGACGGCGATGCTGGCGTGAACCCTGACGGGCGCGAGGAAACAACTGGCGGGGATCTTGGCCAGCGCGCCTGCAGCGACCTGGGCAGCGACCTGCGCGCGGAGCGCGTCGCGTTGGAGGTAGTACCGCCGGCCGCCGGGGCTGTAGCGCGTGCGGTGGCCGGCGAGCCGCACGTAGGCAACGAAGTAGGCGCCCGGCCGCATACGCAGCTTGTCGTAGGTGGCGTAGAGCCGGACTTGGCCGACGCCCTCACGCCGTGCGTTCGTCGGCGGGGTCGTCACGGTGCGTCGGCAGTTCGGTCCGCATGATGCGGATGGTCTTGGGCGCCTCGATCCATAGGCGCACCTGACCACGATCGATGCCGGCGACGGTCACCAGGACGTCGGCACCGATCCTCAGCTTTTCGCCCACCCGGCGGGTAAGTACCAGGCGTCCCACATCAGCGGCCCACCGCGCGCTGCTCGTACCAGTACTCGACGCCCTGGTAGGTGAGTCGCTGGGCACCCTCGAGGAAAGCCGCGCCGACCTGGACGGTTCCGGCAGCCACGGCACCCTTGAACGCGGCCTGTGCGTCGCGCGTCCGCAGCTCCAGGAGCGTGGCCGGGCACGCTGCCGGATCCACCAGCTTGCAGCAGAGCACTCGTTGAATCGTCACCATCGGGGAGCCGGCGCCAGCGCTGCGCGTCGCCTTCGGGACCTCGGTCGCGGCAACCTCGAGCGGAGGCCCCGGGTCCTCGCCGGTGATCTCCGCCTCCTCGAGGGCGGCCTGGTGAGCGCGCTCGGCTTCCTCGCGTTCCTTGCGCGCCTGCTCCTCGGCCCGGCGCTTCTGCTCCAGGTACCACCGTTCGTATGCGGCCTTGCCGTGCGCCTCAGCGGCGTCGAGCAGCTCGTAGACGGGTCCCGTGACCGCGCGCACGGCCTGGCGCGCGCGCTCGAGGAACCACAGCGGCCCGTGGTCGGGCTGCGTCTCCAGGGTCTTGAGGGCCTTGCGGCCCTCGCGGACCTCCTTGAGCCGTGCGGCGACTTCCTGCGCGGCGTCCTCGCTCGTGATGATGAGGCCACGCAGGACCTCGGCGGCCCGGCGGCCCTTCTGAACCGTCGCGCTGCCGACCGTCATTGCAGCCTGGTCGCTCGCCCACTTCACCAGAGCGGTGCTCATCGGATCTCCATCCCGGGCGGCACGTGGCCGTGCTGCCGGACGCGGCACTCGGCGTTGTCGGCCTCGCGGTCCGCGCTGGCTTCTGCGGCGCCCTCAGCCTCGTACCACTCGCGGCAAGCCTGGCACATCCTGATGCGATCTGGGCCGTGGGGCACCAACTCCGGTGCCTCCTCGAGGCATTCCGGGCAACGGGGCAGAGCACCCGCGTCGCAGGCTGGGCAGATCAGCTCGCCGAACTTCCAGGCCAGCGACGAGCCGCAGGTGTCGCAGACATGTGCGCTCATGCTGCGCCTCGCGCGCGCTCGCCGGCGTTCACGTAGCCGGGCTGCGACCGGGCCGCCTGGTCCTCGCGCGCAGCTAGCGCGTCCACCAGGTACCTGGCGAGCCGCTGGATCGTAGGCAGCGACTGCACCGGCTGGCGCTCGGCGAACATCAACGGCGCTTTGGTCCAGCCGAACTCGTCGCAGACGGTCTTGTCGATGAAGTACCACCGGCCGCTGTCGGGTGGCGATTCCCGGAGGAACGACCGCCCCGGGAACGCCTTGCGCAGGCGCTGGATCAGGAGCAGGAACCCTTCAAACGAGCCGCTGAGCATCTGGACTTCGAGTGGGTCGGCCGCCTCCGGTTCGGGCGGCGATTCCTCGAGTCCGGGCGCTTCCTCGGTGGGCGTTTCAGGTGCTGCAGGCACGACCTGGCCTTGCTGGCGTCGCTCGACGAGAAAGCGGTACATCTGCTCCGCTTCGACCGGCCCGATGTCGCTCGCCTTCTGGAACGTGACCGGCTCGGCCTGCGGGTTCTGCGCCCGGACGATCTGCGTCATGATGATCCCACAGGTCCGCAACTTCGATTCCTTCGGCGGTTTGTGCCACATGTCGTCGATCAGCACCGAGAGCGCCTTGCGGTAATCCTGGGGCTCCTCCGGGCGAGCTGCCGGGATGGGCGCTGCCTTCGCCGCTTCGACGGGAGGAGTGGGCGGCGGAAGCATCTCGGTCGGCACCGGTGCAGCGGCCGGCACCGCGTCCTCGAGCACCGTGCGGCTGATGCCGAGGGCCACGTGGGAGCCGATGAGATCCACCGCGCGGTGGACCATCTGCTTCCACAGCATGTCGACCGTGTGCGTCTGGTACATCTTGACGCCGTTGACCACCTTGTCCCAGAAGCCCTGGCGCTTGGCGTCCTCGACGCTGTATTCCACCCGGATGCCCTCCGGCTGCTCGCGCGAGTAGAAGGTCGCCGCGGCTCGCAGCGCGGACCGCTCGTGCACCTCGAAGCGGAAGCCCGGCAAACGATCGCGGAGCAACCCGAGCTCGAACTGCCACTTGGGCTCCTCGACCAGCCTGCCGTTGATATCCCAAGCCCGGTGCCCACGCATGTAAACGGTCGGGTGGAGGTCGAGGCCGTCGGCGCTCCAGCACGCGGCCATGACCTTCTGGGGGTCATCGTAGCCGGGCCAGAGCGCGGCGCGGGCGGCACTGGCAATCTGCTGGAAGGCGTTCACGCGCTCGGGCAGCGTGCCCCGCAGGGCGCGTTGCGCGCGGATCGCTTCGGTGGCTTGCGTGACCGCGCGGATGATGTCGTCGGCGGTCAGAGGCTCGGGTTCGGACGGATGGGGTTCGGGATGGGGTTCGGGATGGGGTTCGGGTGTTGCAGCCCTCTTGGGTGCCATTGGTCCCTCCTGGATTATCGCGGGGGCCCCGGACGTGTCGGTTGGGGACCCCCGCTCTGGCTGCCTGCGCTCGGCTCGTACTTCGCGCACCAGTCAGTATCGGGCCGAACGCCTCCGTTGTCAAGGGGCCTGAAGTCTTTGCGCCACATCAGTATAGCACCAGCACCGCCCCGGCCCGGATCTCCTTCGCCTCGTCTTGGTCGAGCGGCCACTGGTACTCGCCGTACGCCGACAGGCGGCTGCTGAGCACCCAGGTCGCACGCGGCGTCACGTAAGGGAAACCGTGATCGTCGCCCGGGCCGCGGAGCCAGGCGAAGCCACCGGACACGGTGAACCCGAGGTGCTGCTTCAGGCTCGACGCCGGCGTTGCGGCGGGTGTGACCGCCAGGCCGATGGGCGCGAGTGCCGCCCGCCATTCGGCGAGTTCCTGCGGCGTTGCGGTGCGCTGCGCGTGCGCCGCACCGCCCCAGAAGGAGAGACCGATCAGACCGGCAGCCACGATACCGAGCTTGCCCTTGAGCTTCATGAGTTCCTCCGTGCTGGTAGGGATGGGGGACTTCTTGACCCACTCGCGCAGGCCGGTGGCAGCGGCCCCGAGGATGACGCCGAAGCCGACGCTACCGGAGGCGAGCCAGCCGGCCAGGACCATGAGCACCGGGTTGATGAGCCACGACAGGCCGGACTTGCCCGTCGCGGGGTCTCCGCTCCACAGCTTCTTCGCGGCCTCGAGCACGGTGTTGAGGATCGGGATGTTGGTGTTGCTCCCCAGCGCGATCACGAGCTTGAGCGCCCACAGGGCGCGCCCAGCAAGGAACGCCGCGATGAGCGCGACGAACGCCGGTGCGACGCCGGGGAAGGTGCGGACCAGCCAGTCGGCGACGAGCGCGGAATCGGCCGGCGAAACGACGGACAGAATCATCTCAGCCTCCATGGGGTTGTGCGCACAAGAGAGCGCAGACGAGCGTCACGAGCGCGACGGCCACCGCGATGATGGTCGGCGCCCAGGTGCCCACTAGGTAGAGGTTGTGCGACAGACGCGGGCCGCCGTTCAGCCGTTGCGCTCGCCGAAGACCTTCCGCTCCAGGCGCGTCAACCGCCGCTCGTAGTCCTCGTGCGCCGAGTCCGTCTCCCCCTCCACCCGTGTGATGTGCAGCCTCCAGTCGCGTAGTTCCTCCAGATCGCGGCTCATCGAGCCCACCCGCCAGTGAGAGATCGCCGCGTTGCCCACTACCGCCAGCAGCGACAGTATCGGCACCACCCACTGCACGTCCAGGTTGATCGCTCCGTGCATCCACTGCCCTGCCTTTCTCGACTCTGCTAGCTGCCTTCGAGGAACGCCGACCGGGCGACGATCGCCTCCGCCAGCCGCCAGAGGCCCACGCCCGTCTCCTGTATGGCGTCCTCGCGCGTTCTCCAGTTCCCGGACGAGCAGTGGATGGCCTGGGTGGGGCCGGTCGCGTCGACCGCCGACACAATCCCGACGTGGCCCTGCTTTGTCCCGCGATCAGGGTAGGCCAGGACGTCGCCGATGGCGGCCTGCTCCCAGCGCACCAGGTCGAAGAACCCGTACGGCGTGGCGCAGTCACGGACGATTGCCGTGCTCTCGAGCCAGCCCCCGTTCATCTTCTCGTACCAGGGGTTGTCGGTCTGCCGCGAGAGTCCGAGGCACCAGGCGAGGAAGCCGGTGCAGTCGCATTCCCCGCGGCTGTTCCAGGGCCAGACCGCGCTCGGATTGTAGCCGCCCATCCCGAGCTTGTAGGCGCAGCCGTGCCCGATGGCGGATCTGGCGCGCTGGATCACCTGTTCCGCGGTCATGTCGCCTGCGGTTGGAACAGCCGCCGCGGGATCGCCGTGCCCGGGGGGGCAGGGAACGTCGGCAGGCTGATCTTCTCCTGCGCCGGGCGCCGGGCTCGCTCGGTCTCGGTGGGAAGGTCCAGCCGGAGGAAGCGCTTCGCGCGCTCGTGAGGTGTGAGGCGGAACACCGTCTTGATGCCGAAGATCTCACGCCAGACGGTCCGGTACGGCTCCGGTAGCGCATCCAGGACCTCGGGATTCTCCTGGACCAGCCGTCGGTAGCTCGTGTAGCCGGGTACGAACCGGTTGGCGATCAGACCTCGCATGCGGTCGAGGAAGCCGCTGCGGAAGCCCTCGAGGATCGGCGCAGCGATGGCTCCGACGTAGCGGACGTTCGCCACATTCCCGACGGCAGCCGCCCGGGCCCACTTCTTCAGGTTTTCGTCGTCGGGGAAAAGCTGGGCGAGGCCGTAGAGCAGCGCCGTGCCCAGCAGCGGGAAGCCGAACATCATGAAGTTGAACCCCGTCGCGGACGTGAGCCAGAGTTGCAAGCCGGCGAGTGCCCAGATGCGCAGGACGCGCTCGAACTCCCGGTAGTCGGACCGGGTGTAGCCCATCCTGGCCCACTCCCGGCGGACGCCCTCGAGCCAATCGCCGCTGCGCAGTCCCCTGAAAGCGGCGCGTGCCGGCTTCCACGCGCCCACCGCCATGCCGCGCCACAGCCGGCCCTCGCGGTAGAAGAACGAGTTGATCGGATAGCTCGTCAGCGTGAAGAACGCCCGGCCGAAAGGACCGCCGCCGAACAGGCTGCCTCCGAGCGTGCCGTAGTGGAACTGGGTGTGCATGACGCCGATCGCGGCCTGGCCCACGGCGCTCGCCGGCCGTGTGATCTCGCCGGTCAATGCCCGCTCCAGCGCCTCGTACTCGCGCGCCGTCTCCAGCATCGCCGGGGCGGGGTCGAACCCGTGTGTCACCGCCCAGTAGTACGCGGCCCACGTGCTGGCGCCGCGGTTGACCATCTCGGCAACGTTCCAAGGGCCCATCGGTCCCAGGAGCCGCACCACCTTCGCGGCGTCGTCGTCGGACCGCCGCAGGATGCGGCCCGCCTCACGGGCGAAGTTGACCTCCTGCTCGCGGAAGCTCCCCGCGGCGCGCGGCAGGGCCAACGTGAGGGCAGCCGCAGCCCGCACGTCCTGGACGTTCCGCAGGCCCAGCGCCCGAAGCGTCACGCGTGCGCCCTGCTGGCCGAGCGCAAGGTTGTAGCGCAGCCAACCCCGCATCCCGGAGCGAAAACCGAACTCCTCGATGTCGTTCTTGAACTGGCCCAGGTTCTGTAGAACCTGGCGCGCTCCGGTGAACAGCGGACCGCCGAGGTACCCGCGGTAGGTCCCGGCAACCGCGTTGTCCAGGAACCGGCGCGTGGGGTTCGAGGCCCAGTCCTGGAAGCGGTGCTGCCGCGCCAGGAAGACGCGCTCGGTCTCCTCGAGCCAGTCGGTGGCGGCCGGTCGGGGCGACAGGTGCCGGCGCATTGCGATCGACATGCGGTCGGCGAGCGTCATTGCCCAGTCGAGCCACGGCCGTGGCCGAATCGGGCCGACCATCGCCTCGCCCTCGGGCATGTACCAGACGCGCGTGCCCGCCGGTGCGGTGCCGATGAACTGAACGCCCTTCGGCTGCGAGAACCGCGGCTCCGCGCCCGCGTGCTCGCGCGTCACCGCGACGAACTTGCCGTAGCGGTAAGGGGCGTTGGCCAGCGCCGGCCGGTTGAACCAGGCTGCCGCCTTCGCCGCCGGCAGATAGGCGATGCCGTAGCTCGAGGGATCCGCTGCCGCCCAGCGCATCGTGGCGTCAGCCGCCTCCTCCCACCGCCCCTTCACGGCGAACATGCGTGCGCGCAACCACCAGGCTACCCGCTTTGCCCTGAGGGGATTGGCGAGGGCTGCGTCGCTGTCCATCCAGGTGCGCAGCTCCTTGAAGAGCGGCGCGAACGCGACGGCTCGGGCCACCCCGCGGGCGTACGCCTCGACTGCGGTCACGAAGTCCCGGCGCCAGTCGGGGAAGCCGTCCCGGTTCAGGGCGAAGCGGACGCGGTGCTGGGCCGCCTGCTGCGGAGTCAACTCCGGGCCCTGGTCCAGCATCCGGCTGAGCGGATCCACCGCCCGGGCCACGAAGTAGTCGATCAGGTGCGGGAAGTAGTCGTCGAGCCGCTTCGGCGGTTCGATGCCGGCCGCGCCGTACGATTCCGCCAGGAGGTCGTAGAACCAGTCGAACGCCGCCCGGATCGCCTGGACCTGGGCGTCCGACAGCGGCCCACCCTGGCTGGGATCGTCGAGCTGGACCGCGAGCTGGCGGCTTTCCCGTGAGAACTCGCGGAGGCGGCCGGCGAGGTCCGCCGGCAGCGCGTCGGCCAGCCGCCGGATGAACGCGACCTGGAGATGGTCGGCCCGCACGTGCGCCTCGATCAGCGCGGCCTCGAGGTGCGGCGGGACGACAGCCTGGCCCCCGTAGACGCCCAGGAGCATCCCGAGCTTGGCGTAGGCGTAGCGGTCGGCCCAGTCGGGCTCGATCATCGGCGTGGCCTGGCGGATCGTCTCGCCGCCCGGCCCGCGGAAGGTGATGGCGAGCGCTCGTGCTGCGGCCCGGGCGCTCTGGACGAGGTGCCGGTAGAGGGGTGCCGTCCCGAAGACAGACAGGCTGCCCACTCCGGGCAGCTCCAGCTCGCCCAGCTTCTCGTCGACCTTCCGCATCAGGTCCGACATCACCTGCCCGAGCGTGGCCTTCCCTTCCGCGGCCGCGGCGATGCCCTCCACGAACTGCTTCTCGATCTGCTTCCGCAGAGGCCGGATCTGGTCCAGCTCGCGCCCCAGGCGCTCAACGTGCCGGATCAGGGCCTCGCGTACACCGGGTTCGCTCTCGCGGCCACTCTGCGCGAGCCACTCGAGCGCCTCGCGCCGTCCGGTCAGCTCGACGCGCAACCGCTCCAGCCGCGTGATGATGCGGCCGACGGTCGTGGCGACCTGCTTCGGCGTGGGCATCACGACCCCGCGCGACCATGCGGTGCTGAAGTCCGCGAGCGCATCGATCTGCCCGAGTCGGCGGACCTCCGCGAGCCAGCGGTTCACCACCAGGTCGAAGTCGGCAACGCTTGCCACGTCCAGATTGGCGGGCAGGTCCAGTAGCATCCGTTGGCCCGCGGCATCGAGGCCGTGGCGGCGTACGATGTCCCCGACTCGATAACCGTAGCGCCGGTCCAGACCGCCCATCCCGCCGCGACCGAAGTAACTCTCGGCGACCGCAGGATCCAGGAAGCTGTAGTTGAGGGCGTTCTTGGCATGGAACTCGGCTCCTCCCCGGCCTTCGCTCGCCAGCCGCGGTCCCCACTTCCTGGCCAGGTCTTTCAGCAGCCCGTCGGGCAGCTTGTCGGCCCTGATCTCGGCGGCGCCACGGCCCGCTTCGGCATCGCGCCGAATCAGCCGCGCGGTCTCGGCGTACGTGTTCTGAACGCTCCGGGCGTTGCTCGTCAGCGCGTGCTCACGCGCCTCCTCGAAGGTGCCCTTGAACTCGATGGCCGCCAGGTCCTGGGTCGAAGGCTCGTCCTCGATCCAGCGCTCGCCTTCCTTCTTCCAGCGCCAAGCGGCCATGTAGGTCCGCGTGTGGCCGGAGAGCACCCACCACTGGCCGGGGCTTCCGAGCGTCCCCAGGTCGTCCCGCCACACGTGGATGGGATCCATGCGCTGGATAGCGGGGTCGAACTGGCCGCCGCCGGCGGTGAGGTGGACGTCCAATGCCCGCTCGTCGACGAGGCCCCGGTTCTTGTAGCTGGCGCCCTTCGCCGCTTCCGCCCCCAGCGCGGTCTCCCGGTTCTGGAAGCCGGCCCAGAAGTTGAGGCTCCGGGCGGGCATGACCATCAGCTCGCCTGTCTTGTGGGGCAGGACCGGTGCCTGCTCGGTGAACTGGCCCGCGAAGCCCAGCACGGCTCCGGCTGCACGCGCCTCCTTGCGCTTCGCGTCGGCCTCGGTCTGTGCCTGAATGGCTTCCCGGTTCTCCGGCACGAGGAACCCGACATCGGCGCCGACGAACATGTCTCGTTGTCCGGCTGCGCGGAGGGACTCCTGCTGCAGCTCGCGCAGGCGCTTGTCGGGCTCGAAGCCTTCGGGTGGGGGCAGGCCGGTTTCTCGCTCCGCGAGCGCGGCGGCTTCGGCAGGGATCTCGCGCCTGGCGTACTCGTCGAACGCCTCGATGAACGATCGCGCGGGTGCGCCGATCGCGGCAACTGCGGCGGCGCCCTCGGCGGTCGGCTTCCGGCGGGCGACCTCAGCGGCTATTGGGGCCGTGATCGCGGCGAGCGTCGGCGGGGCCTGTTCCGCCCTTTCCGGGTGGGCCTTGAGGACTCCGCCCGTGCGAGTGGGGGTCCTGGGCCCCGCCGACAGCGCAGAGGGTATCGCAGCCTCGCGCAGCGCTGCGACGATTTCCGATCCTTGCAGGGTGCGCGTCTCGCCGCCTTCCGCGCGGTACTTGAGCCGCGGGAACCCGCCGGGCGCAGAGTACTCGTAGGACAGCTTGCCGCTGGTCTCGCCGCCTCCCATGCCCATCCCGGCGCCGACTAGCTCGATGAGCTCTCGGTCCGGGGCCATACGTGCCAGGGCCTTCACCACCGCTGCGCGGTTCGCCAAGCGCGAGAGCATGGCGGCCAGTGCCACGTCTCGCAGCGGCGGGTGCTCGATCTCCGTCGGCGGGGCGCGCGGTGGCGGCTTCGGTGCGGGCTTGACGGGCTGGATCTCCCCGATGTCGCCGCCCATGAGGGTGGCCGCCTCCTGCGGCGTCAGTTCGTCGAGCATGTCCGGATCGATCCGCGGGTCGAGCTTGCGGACCTCGCCGGAGACGGTGGCACCCAGCGTCTGCATCTTCCGGGCGATGATCGCGGCGTTCCAGTCGTCGACCGGCGTGTCCCCGAACAGGTAGACGATCTTCGGCGGGCTCTTGGTCGTCAGCCGCCAGACGCGGCCTGCGGCCTGGACGTTGGGGACACCCCCGAACGGTGCCGTCACGACGATCATGGTGCGCGGAGCATTGCCGGTCCGGTCGTCCAGGTTGATCCCTGTCGCGCCGCTCTCGATGGTAGCGACGAGAACGCGCGCGCGGCCGGACTGGAAGGCGTCCATCGCCTCGCCGGCGTGAACGTCTGCGCCCCCGTGGAGTTCCGCGAACGGGATCCCTTCGCGGCGGAGCGCCTCCGCGAGCTGCTTGGCTGTCCCCTCGCTCGTCATGATCGCTTCGCGGATGGCCTCCCGCGTCTGCGGGTCGTAGCCCACCGTCACCATCACGTCCGACCGGTTCACCCGGGCGACGAACAAGATGACCTGCCGCCCTGCCGCCAGCTCCTCCCGCGTCATCTGGAGAGCGATCGAAGCCTTGGCCGGCTCCTGCTGCCGGCGCTGGTGCATCAGCGCGATCGCGCGTTGCAGCGGCGATTCCATGTTGAAGTGCGACTCGATCTCGGCCATCCGGGCGTGAACTTCCGCCGGCAGCTTTACCCGGCGGACCCGCACCTCGACGCCTTCCATACCGATCTCGCGCTTCACCATCGCACCAGCCGCCGTCATCCGGTCGAACAGGGCGGACATCCGCGCCAAGATGTGCTCGGCGCGCACTCCGCGCTGCGGGACCCAGTAGCGGCGCAGCCCGAACTTGGTCTGCTTCTCGATGAGCCGAAAGCCCAGGTCCATCACGGCGCGCTCGAGGGGCTTGCCCTCGAGGATCCCGATGCGTGCCAGGTACTGGATGTGTGTGGGCTTGTCGGCCGGCGTTGCCGTGGAGAACAGCACCGCTCGCGCCCGGTTCGCCAGCTCGGTCCCCTGCTCGGCGAGTTGCGTCCCCTTCCCGACGTTCTTCAAGGCGTGGGATTCGTCGAAGATGAGCACGGCGTTCGGGTTGGGTGGGATGCCGCGGATGTACTGGTAGCCCGTGGCGACGATTCCCTCTTGCGGGAGGGGCGCATCCTGTGGGCGCCAGAGGGTCACTGGAATGCCCATGGCGGCTCCGTCGTCCGCGTACGAGCCCGCGATCTTGGCCTCGCCTCCGTGGGCTCGCCGGCTCTTGGCATCCCAGGGCTTGCCGAAAACCTCGTTCGGGGCAACGATGATGACCAGGTGGCCGCGGCGCCTCCAGGTCTCGGCGATCGCCAGGATCTGCCTCGTCTTGCCGACGCCCGTGCCATCGGCCAACAGCGCGCCGCCGCGCTCGTCCATCGCCCGCAGCATCAACGCCGCTCCGTCGATCTGGTGCGGCGCTAGATGTCTCCGGAGATCGACAGGAACTCGTTCGGCTTGAGCGGGTGGCGTGAACTCCTCTCGCGCGACGGCGATCCTTTCGCCGTAGCGGCCCGGTTCGCGGCGACCCTCTCGGCTAGGGCCTGGGCCACCAGCAGCTCGCTCGGGGGCCCCTCGGGGAGCAGCTTCGACTGGCGCTTCGACTCCACGGCTCACCTCCGCTGGTTTCGATGGTGCCGGCTGGGCGGCGGGTCTGGCCGCTACGACCCGTTCCGGGGCTTTCGCCTCCGGGCCCCCCTTGGCCGGCGTAGGTGCTGCGGGCGGTGGGCCTCCTGGTTGGCCGGGCGCCCGCCGGCGTTCCCCGACCTCGCGCTTGGCTCCGCCCGCTTCCTCGGGGGCCGCTGCTGGGGCAGAGGCCGGTGCAAGCATCCCCGCCTTCGGTGGCCCGACCTCCTCCGCCGGCGTAGTGCGGCGCACAAAGGGTAGGAGTTCATCCTTGGTGATCTCGCCCCGCAGAGCCTTCTCGGCCAAGTCGGGCCGCTCACGCTGCATCAGGGTGAAAGCCGGGTCGGCTTCGATGGCTCGGCGGTACTGTGCAGCCTCAATCGGTGCTATCGCTCGGCGTGCGACGGTGGGACCCATCCACGTAGGAAGCCCAGGCGGAGGCTTCGCCGGCCCAGCCCCGCTTGTGGGCGGGGCCCCGCCCGCGGCTCCGAAACGCTTGATGATTTCGGCCCTGGCCCAGTCCCGGAGTTCGGCCTGCCTGAAGCCTGGTGCCCGGACCATGCGCTCCGCCTTGGCTCGCTCCCTGGCCCCGAAAAGCTGCCCCAGGATTGCCTCGCCCGTTGCCCGCTGCTCCTTGGGTAGCGGCTCGCCCTTGAGCACCCGCAACACGGCGCTGCGCACGTACTTGTCCTCGACCACCTGTCGCAGCGCCAGCCGGACGGGATGCTCCCGCACGCCGACCTCCGGATGCGGCCCTGGCGGGGCCTTCGCTGGCCCCAGTTCCTCGCCGATGGCGGACGGGAGCCTTGCCGGCGCCGGCGGCTGTGGTGCCGCGCGCAGCATCTCGCGGGCTGCTCGGACGCCCGCCGCACGCTCCGGTGGCAGCAGCCTGGTCCGCAACTCGTTGAGGCTGCTGAACCTGATGGGGACGAGCCGCTCCGCGCCGCGGTAGGGCACGGAGAGCAGCAGCCGCACCTTGTCGGCAGCCTGGGTCTGGTAGTTGGCCGCCAGCACCGAGCCTCGGACGGGGACATCGCCTCGGGGCCCCATACCGAGAACGACGGTCTTGCCGCGGAACTGCTCGGTGAGGCGGCCAGAAACTTGCCGGTTGAACTGGGTGAACGACTGAATCACCTCTGGGCGGGTGCCCGGCGGGAACGGTTCGTCGCGCATGGCCTGCCAGGCCAGGTCAAGGCCGTTGCGCCGGCCCAGCGCTTGGGTGGCTGCTCTGCGAACATCTTCGTCGGTCGGTTCGGCCGGGAGAGCAGCACGGAAACGCAGCCAGATGCTCTCCTGGCGCGTCCTGCCGCCGTCCAGCGGGTTGGCCGGGCTGTCGCCCTTCAGGATCGCACGGGCGATGCGCAGGCCGGATTCTGAGATTTCCGGCCTCGGCGGCGCAGGTGCCGGGGGCGCGGCCGGGCCTTCCGGGGCTGCCAAGCGGCGCTCGGGTGGTGCTCCCGGGGCCGGCTCCCGCCCGGCTGCCACTCTGACACCACGCCGGGCGACGCCCACCAGTCCCATCGCCGTGAGCCCGGCGATGCTGGCCGCGAACTCGCTGGCGTCAGGGAACTCGACCGGCTCGCCCATTACGCGCATGGCAGCCGTCTCGGCCAGGGGCACGAGGCCACCGAACACCGTCCCGGCAATGGTCGCGCGGCCAGCAGCACGGGCCCGTTGAATCCCGACAGCAGCGCGCCGAACCTGCTGCGCCACCTCACGTTCTGCGAGCGCACGCGCCTGCTGGGGGGTGAAGCCGCGCCGGACGAACTCGGCGGCGCGCCGTTCGGCCTCGGCTGCCGCTGGGCCGACCACTCGCCGTGCCGCAGCTCTCGTGGCTGGTGCCACGACAGCCCGCTCGGCAAGGCCGGTCACGCCGGCCCCCAACGCCATCGTCGCGCCGCCAGCGATGCGCTCCTTGGCCGTCCCCCGCAGCGACGCCGCATACGCGCCGAGGACGAGTGGCGCTGCCGGTCCGGTGAGTGCCGCTCCCACGCCAGCCACGGCAAACGGTCCGGCCGGTCCGACGATGTTCCGAGCCAGCCACTCCAGGGGCTGCTCGCGGAGCTTCGGCCGCGGGACGACCGCCTCCTCGAAAGCCGACGGCGGTCCCCTGCGAGACGGGAGCGCGCCGGCGACACCCGCAGCGAGTTGACGCCCCACCCGGCCGGCAAGGGGCAGCCGGGCGTGGCGCTGCTCCAGCTCCCGGATCGCCTCCGCCATGTCCTGCGCCTCTCGCGCCGCGCCTGCCTCGCGGGCCGCGCGGATGGTCCGGCGTGTCTCGGCGTACTCGGTGGTGAGCCGCGGGTAGATCCGTCCCAGGCGCTCGCCGACGATCCGGCGCTGGTCGTCGGTCAGCCACTCGGGCACGTCCGTGGAAAGAAGCCGCCTGGCTGCTGGCGTGAGGTCCGTGAAGCCGGCGACGCGCCTGGCGTCCGCCGGGATGAGATCGAACAACTGAAGGGTCTCGGGCTGGGTCTCACCGCCGACTTGGCCGCTGAGGCGCCCCATCACCGAGTCCACGTACGCCTGGTTCACGTATCGGCCGTCGCGCGTCCGGCGGGCGCTGCCCGCGTTGTACGCGGCCACGGCGTCGCTGACGCTTTCGTAGCGCCGGAGCTGTGAGGCCAGGTAGCGGGCACCCAGCTCGAGGCCTGCTCGACCGCGCAGGTTGGCTATCGGCCCTTCGTAGCCCAGTGCCCGAGCTGTGCTTTCGAGAACCTGCATGGGCCCGTGCGAGGACTCGCCCAGCTTCGGCTCGAACCGCGATGGCCCGCCGTACAGCGCTCCAGACTCCTGCTCAAGAACCGAGCGCAGCAAGCGCAGCGGCACACGGTGCCGCTCTGCGACGTCGCGGATGTCGGATTCCGGTACGCGGGTCGGCATGCTACTCGTTCTCGCGCTCTAGGTCCTCGAGCCTCCGGTTGAACTCATCCCACCACTCCTGTTGCTCGGTCATGCCGCCCAGGCCGGACTCCTCCTCCATCACGCTGGAGATGGCACGGCGCCGGGCCGCCTGCTGGCGCTTGATGTCGCCCAAGAACCGGGCGTACAGGTAGTCTCGGACCGTGCCGAATCCCTGGCCCTTCCGTGCAGCTTCTGCGGCTGGGCCTTTCCCAACGATGCCCTGGAGGATGGCCTTGCTCACGTTCGGCATCGAGGCCCAGTAGGTGGCCTGGTCGGTGGCCTCTGCCTCGGCCTCGCGGTCGAGCTGCTGCAGGTAGTTGGACGCGGCTCCGTAGCGCCGCGGGGCGGCTGCGGGCCGGCTGCCGAGCGTCTTTCGCAGCGTGAGCAGCTCACGCTGGTATTCAGTCATCGGTCGGGGGACCCGCGCAGCCGCCTCAGCTCGAGTGAGGGGGATGCGACCGGCCGCGGGCTCCTGCGTGAGCCGACCCTCGGCGTCGAGATACGCCACCGGCTCGCGCTCCAGCGCCGCGTGACGGAGGGCCTGGAGCTGGAGGCTCTCTGTCTCGATCTGCCGGGCGAGTTGCTCGCGGACGACCCGGGCGTTGGCCTCGCGCCGCATACCGGCGAAGACCGCAGTTGGCAGCCGGGCAAGGAAGGCCCCGACGCTGGCCTCGCCGGGGCCGAACGGGTCAACCGTGACTTCGCGGCCCGGCTGGCCGTAGAGTTCCTCGACCCGCTTGCCGATGCGGCCGGGAAGTCGCGCAAGGGCCATCAGCGCCCGGTCTGCCATCGGACCCTCCTTACGGGGATAGCTCGCCTGGCGGCGGGCCGCCGCGACCGCCGCGACTGCGGCCCCGGAAGAACGGTGCCACGTCGCTGGCTAGCCCCAGCAGGCTGTTCAGGAAGGCGGCGTTCTGGGCGCTGCGGTACTGCTGCTGGTCGCGCGCGAGCCCCAAGCGGGCCGCGAACACGTCCGACAGCCGCTGCCGCTCGAAGGCCTCGCGCCCGTAGCGGAGCTGCGACAGCCAGTCCTCGGCGCCTCGGCCCACTTCCGCCTGCTGCTCGAGCAGGTCTGCGTTGAGCCGGCGCTGGCTCGCCATCGCCGCCGGCGAATACGAGAGCCCGAGCTGGGCGTAGCGGCGCCGCGATTCCGCGCCCAGGGCCTCCGCGGTCGAGGCCAGCGCCCGCGTGCCGCGGAGTCTGATCCGCTCCGCGTACGCCAGGTCCTCGGGACCGACGTATCCCGTTGGCCTGGCACCTTCGTACGCGGAGATCGCTCGGCGCACGGCACGTCCGTACGGCGTTCCCCCAGCCATGTCAGTCCCCCCGGATTTCCAGCGTGACCTGCGCACCCCCTAGCGAGCCGCCGCCGAGCGCCAGGATGTTCACCCGGACGCTGGTCTCCGTCCAGTCGTGGATGCGTACCGGTGCGACGGAGACGTGGAGCACGGTGGACCCGGAGCCAACAGCGTGGACGAGACGAACCGAGGTCGGCTTCGCGCCGAGCGTGTGCCGAACGTCGTACACGGCGACGCCCGAGTCGGTCGAGATCTGGGCGTAGACCGCGCGCTGATGGCCCACCGGTCGGCCGTCTTCGGGGCGGCCGAACCCGATCGCCTGGTCCTTGAGATTCGCGTCGCCAATGGCTCCGGCCAGCACGTCGCGCACGGCTGGCGCCATCGTCCGGCCCGACGGGACCCAGCCTCTGGGCCGCGGAGAGCGAGCCATCACGTCACCGCGATGGCGAACACCGTGACCGTGACCGGGTCGGTGTTCTGTCCGTAGGGGTTCTGCCCGACGAGGAAGAACTTGCCGTTTACGGTGTCTCTGGCAATCGACAGTATCGGCATGCGGTTCAGCACTGGCGTGCCAAACGTTCTGATCTCGAACACGACCGGCGCTCCACTCGTGGTTACGACCAACGTCGTGTCCTGCGCCGTGAAGCTTCCCGGAAAGAGGGCCGGGAAGCTGATGGTCGCGGAGTTGAGGGAGAGCTTCCCCTGCTTCACCACGGCCCCGGCAAGCTGGGTGGGCGTGGTGATCACCGCGGCGGTCGAGTCCAGCTTCGCGGCAGTCACCGCGCCAGCGGCGAGAGTCCGCGAGGTGATCGCTCCGTCCTTGATGCAGTCCGCCGTCACCGACCGCGCGGAATCCACCGTCGGACTCTGGCCCAGCTTCGCGTTCGTGATCGCCCCGTCCTGGAGTTTCGTCCCAGGCAGGCTGCCATCGAGGAGTTTCGTGCCCTGGAGGTTCGCGGTCGGAGAGATGTCGGCGTCGACGATGCTGGCGTTGAACTTGTCCTCGATGGTCTGGCAGTTGCCGTTCCAGTCGCTGGCCTTGGCCCGGGTGTGGGACGTTACGCGCGTCAGCGGTCCAATCGGCATCAGTAGACCCTATCCGGCAGGATGTGGCCGCCGAAGATCAGGGCGTTGATCCGGAGCACGTCAGTGCATTCCGCGCGCACCCGGTAGAACCAGCGCTTGGCGGTGGTGCCGTCGGGCAGGCCAGAGTGCGCCTCCAGCTCGCTCTCAGTGGCCCAGTCGCCCTCGTCCCAGATCAGCACGCTCCCCGCCGGCTCCGTGCCGGCATCGTCGTCCCAGTTCTTGCCGGCGTCGACGACCGAGAGCTGCGCGCCGCCCAGCGCCTGGTCGGGTTCCGCGAACAGCTGGACGTTGAGCACGGCCTTGGGCGAGGAGACGTGCGCCTCAACGCGCTCGATGTTCTTCAGGAGGCTCGGCGCCCCCTGGTCCAGTGGGTGGCTCTCGACCATGAGGCTCGTCGGCACACCGCCGGTCTTGTCGGCGAGCCGTTCGTCTCCTGTTCCTTGCATGGCGACCCACGCTTTGCTCTGGCCGCTGCGCTGATCCACGTAGATCAGGCGCGGATCGGCGCTGGTGCCGATGATCTTGTTGTCGAAGGTCGCGGCCGCCATGTCCAGGTTCGCCCAGTGAGTCCAGGTCCCGTTCCGCAGGTCCAGAACCACGATCTCCCGGTCCCACTCGTTGGCCCGGCCGATCTTCTTGTAGCTCACACCCACGAAGTCGGTCCCGAACCCCCACAGGGCGACTTCCAGCTCGCGCGCCGGGTCGATCTCAGCGGTGTACTCGGCAACCTCAGCCCAACCGATCTGCTTGATGTCGTCCGGGGAGCGCCCGACGAAGACCCCGCCGGCACCGTAGAAGAACAGCGTGCTGCCGACTACCACCGCGGCCCGCGGTCCGGCGACGCCGGCGCCCGCGAACACCTTCCGCAGCGCGAACGGTGGGCCGAAGCCCTCGAGGACGTGAACGTTCCTGCCCTTCAGGACCGCGAGGCGATCCTGCCATTCCAGGCAGCGGTGGATGTCGTCGCCGTCGTCCGGGGCGACCCGATAGAGCTGCTCCGGGTCGAAGTTGAACGGGCCCGTGCCCTCGGCGTCACCCACTGCCTGCGACACATACAGGTTGCTCTGCTTCCACGCGACCATGCGGTCGAGGAACGGCGCGATGCCGTCGCACACCGGCGGCTGGCGGTGCAGCTCGTCGTCGGAGCGGTAGAACAGGTCGGCGTCAGGCTTGGTGTCGCTGTAGGTGCCCGCCGTCCCGTCGGCCACGAAGTAGAAGCTGTTGGGGTCGCCGAGCTTGGTGCGCTCCAGCGTCCAGCCCAGGTAGTCCACCCGGGTGGAGGCCGTCGGCAGCGTGACGTTGACCTGCTCGGTGGCGGCGAGGACGGTGATGTTCTGGGTTGCCGACGGCTCGGAGGATCCGTGCTTGAACCGATGCCGCACCCGGTAGGTATGGAGCCCCACGTCCACGCCGCCCGTGAAGGCTACTTGGGCGAGCGTGGGCGCGGCACCGGGCGCCGGCAGGGCGCACGTCACCCACTTGGTCTTCTCTGCGACGCCGAGGTCCTGGAAGCCCGCGATGGGCGCGAGCGTCGCGCCGACCTGGGCCGCGACCAGCGCGGCGTTCACCTGGTGAATGTGCCAGTAGGGGTTGCTCGAGGCGGGGTAGCTCCCCGGCAAGGTCTGGGCGGTGAAGCCCGTGGTAAGCGCGAGCCAGATGCCGGTGTCGCCGGCGACGTAGTGGAAGAAGGTCCCCCCGGGCGGGAGGAATTGCGCGACGCCGGCGGCCTGGGCGTTGATGGTCGCGTTGTTGAGCGCGTAGCTGCCGGCCCTCACGGAATAGCTCCCGTCCTTGCGAAAGACCGCGTTGTCGCAGCGCCGATACGTCCGGGCGGCCAGGCCCGGCCTGGCGATCACCGCCCGGTTCGTCAACAGGCCGCCGGAGGCATCGGCGATCTGCTCAGTGAACGGCACGGGCACGCCCATTACGTCATCCCGCTGAATGCGGTCTTGAGGGAGCGGGGCCGGTAGCTGGTCTTGGCGTCGCGGCTCCGGTCGTCGGCGATGGCGTTCACGGCGTCCAGCGTGTTGAGCCAGACCGCGTACTCCGCCTGCGCCTCCTCGGTGCGGGTCCGCTTGAACTTCCCCGCGATTACCAGGCGCTCCAGCAGTTTGTGGAGCGCGAAGTCGGGAAACTCGATGGTGGCGGCGTTCAGGTCCGTGACGACGGCCGGGAGCATCCAGCAGGTCAGGCGCCCCCCTTGGGTGTAGGCGATGTCCGGCTTGGGGACCAGGTGCAGCCACGCCGCCCGCGCGAAGTAGGACTGCGGCTCGCCCTGGGGATACCGGACCGCCGTCTGCTGGCGGAACTCGTCCTCGGTCTTTATCTCCTTGAGCGGCCGGAACGTCGCCGTGTCCGTCGGCGTACTGGTGAACTCGACCTCGGTGAGCTGGGTCATGCGAGGCGGGTAGCCGTAGGCGTCGTCGGTGTCCACGTCGAAGTAAAGCTGCTTCTGGAGCAGCCGCGACCGCGTCCCCAGGTCCTCCTGCGAGATGTTCCACAGCTCCAGCCACGCCTCGGCGGTGATCCACGTCATGCTCGGGTCTCCCAGCATGATCGCGGCGCGGCGCACCAGGGCGATGGCTTGCATCAGGCCAGGACCTCCTTCGCTTCCCGGTAGCTCGGCTGCTTGATGCCCCGGGGCGTGTAGGCGGTGCGGGAGACCCAGGCGTAGGCGTCGGCGAGGCTCGTGGGGAAATCGCCCCAGGGCAGTCCGAACAGCGGGTTGTAGAAGGGCGAGAAGTACTCGAGTGTGAGGCTTAGATCCGCATTCTGCGTCCAGGCTGGCGGGGGCAACGTGCCCGCAAAGATCGTGGGTGCAAGCGTGGTTCCCGACAGCTCGTTGATCTCCCAGGTCACCGAGCTCCCGATCAGCACCGAGCCGAGAACCGAGCCGAAGAAGAACGCGGCGCGCCGGATCTCGCAGGCGCAGCGGGTCGCCGCCGCGATGCCCTGGAACAGCGAGAACCGCCCCAAGGCGCCGGCGTCTGGCTGGACCAGCGTGTAGGTCCTCGCCACGGCTACCTGGCGGACATTATCCACGTCGATGTAGTGCCAGAAGCCCCCCGCCTCGTCGTCGTGCTGACTGAAGCTGATCGAGTGGAACTTTCCGTCGGCTGCGATAACCGCTTGGTTGGTCTGCGTGGCGCTGGACTGGCCCACCGTCGAGCAGACGATCCGCCCACTGGGGGTGATCCCGATGTAGGCCAGCTCCTTGGCGGTGGCCGCCCCGGGCTGCGGCTGGTGGAAGCTCGCCAGCACGTGTGTCTCGTCGATCGAGGACCGCTTCCTCGGCAGCTCGCGCAGCAGGACTTCAACCTGGACCAGCACCTCGCGGCCCGACGGCCCGTTCGCCTGCTCCATGTAGGCCAGGTTCTCCTGCCCAGCGAGGAAGTAAGGCTGGCCCAGCGAGGCCAGGGAGCGACGCGCGCTCAACGGATGTCCTCCAGGTAGGCGAACTCGATCAGCTTGCGCCCCGCCAGGCGGTTGATGGCGGAGACCTGGTTGACGAGCCACTTCACTTGATACCACCCGGGTCGCCTGGGGGTCGTACCCTGGCCGGCCCCGCCCAGCGCCGAGGCGGAGACGGAGAAGACCTCGAGCGGTACGTCGAACAGGTGTGGGCTGGGTTGCCCTTTGAAGAACCGGTTGTTCGGGTTCGCAGTGGCCGCTACGTACCAGCGGCTCATGAAGAACCCTTGCAGGAACTCACATGCCATCGAGTGGGTCTGGACGAAGGTCAACGCGCCCCGTGGCGACCAGTTGGTCAAGCCGCGAGACCGCAGTACTCGTATCGGCCGCCCGTTGGGCAGCCACCAGACGCTCTGTGTCGGGGAGATGGAGAGCGCGTTGCTGGCTGCGTCTACGAGCGCCAGATTCGCCTCGACGCGATCGGGGGCCGTCACGACCGCGCGGATCCCCACGGCCTGCATGACGATGCCGAGCGTGTCGGCCAGGCGTGCGCTGTTCTTCGTGAGCCCGACGTTTAGCCAGTCCTCGTCGTACCCGACGAGGGCGTGGTCCACACGTCCGACGTAGAGGCTGTCCATGCGCGCCATCGTCGCCTTGAGCATGCAGTACTCGTCGCTGTCGTTCTCCGCGCAGGCCCACAGGGTGCTCTGCCCGCTTCGCCAGATGGTCCGTGCCCGCGTGTAGCCGAGAGGATCGTAAAGGCGGTGGGCCCGGGCAACGTCGAGGGGGACCTTGAAGTCGATCGCGCCCGACCTGGGTTCTGGCGCGAACTTCACGTTGGGCGCTGCCTCCCAGATGCGCTTGAGCCACGTCAGCACCATGCTGGACTCCGGGTCTGCACCCACCGTGAAGCGGAACGGCGTGTAGGCCGGGCGCAGATTGGCGAGGCTGTCCCGAGCGGCTTTGAGGTTCGTGGAGTCGCAGGAGTCGGCAGCGCAGAACACCCCGCCGAGATAGGAGCTGTAGCGGGCGGTGGCGATGCCGCCCGCGACGTAAACGCCGATCTGTGCGGGGCCGCGCTTTGCAGCGAGGTCGAAGACCTTGCCCCCGCTCGCCGAGTCCGCCATCGCAAGGGCCATCGCGATGATGCTGCCGTTGATCAGCGCCCCGGTCGCGGAGTGCTGGGCAAAGACCAGGGGTGCCGGCTCGAGGGCGCTCCGGTAGCGCGCCCAAAGCAGAACCGAGTCGGTGGCGGCCGTCGCAAGGTCACCGGCCGGGTCGTCGCACGAGGCACAGGTCTCGACGGTCTGGTTCGCCGTACCGGTTGCGACGGCCGCGGAGACAACCGGTCGCCAGATCCCGGGGCCGCGCGCCGTGTTGCTGACCTGCGGATGGGTCCCCTGCATAGTCCAGACTTCGGTCGAGCCGTTGAGTTGGACCCGATAGCGGTCGCGGTAGCTGTCGAAGGACGGGGAAGACGTGATGCCAGTGCTGTCGGGAGTGCCGCCGGCTTGGTTCACGAGTCCGGCATTCGTCGCCAGATTGAGGAAGACCACCGGCTTCTTCCCCCAGCCGGCGGCGAGCGTCAGCGAGTCGGGGAAACAACCCGACTGGAAGCTGAAAAGGTCCGGTTGCCACGCGACCACCCAGCAGTCGACGTCTTGCTCTCTGAAGTTGCCACCCCCGGAGGCGACCCAGCGGCGACCGTGGTAGATCTTGCCGTCCCTCAGCCCGTCGGTCGTGCAGGCGCCCCAGTCGATCACGGCGTAGCTCCCGCCCAGCCGCTCCATGATCCCCGTGAAGGCTTCCTGGACCAGGTAGAGTTTCTCGGGCGTATACGGCGTGGTCGTCGGTGGCCTGACGAAGACCGTGAAGGCATGAGAGGGCGCCGCGGACAACAGGCATGCGAGCACCGGGAGACAGCGCCGCATCACCGATACCCCAGGATGTCGATTCGGACCTTGACCGGACAGTTGTAGGTGATCGCCGCCTGCGAGGTGTTCCAGGCGGCGAGGGGCCTTGCACGGATGCTGGTGTAGTCGGCGCGGTAGCCCGGCAGCATGATGTGCTTGAACCGCATGCCGCCCGGGGGTACGCCGCTGACGGTCGTCGGCTGCTGCGTGAGAAGAACGATGAACTCGTCCGGACCCGCGGTGTTGGCGGTGCCGATGGCCCAGGTGCCAAAACCGCCCCCGGCCGCGGCAGGGAAGGCCCCGATGGTATCGCGCTGTCCTGGTGCCATGTTGATGGGCCAGTTGAAGGCGGGCTGCTGATCGCGCCAGCGCGTCCAGCCGAAGGTGCAGACCGAATCCACACAGGCGGTCTGGTGCGCCTGGACCCGGATGCCCAGGGCGACCACCGACACGTTCACGGAGTCCTTCAGCGTGTACGTGATGTCGAGGGCCATGTCGCGCCACCCGACGGTGTTGATCGCCCCGCTTGAATCCCGCCCGCCGATCTGCATGCCGGGGGCGGAGTTGTCGAAACACAGGGCGCGCTGCGCAAAGGCGAAGTCCGGATAGCGCTCTGCGAATCGGATGGAGTGCAGGCCATCGGTCTCGGCGTAGTCGCCCTGGCCGGTGGTCGGGTTACGGCCGCTGATGATGACCGAGGGCTGCGCCCGGACCACCCCGGCCGTCAGGACCAGGGCGACCAGGACAGCCCAGAGGCGCAGCCTCATGTCTGCCTCCTTGTGGCCGCTGCGGCGGGTGCGGCCACCCGCCCAGCGGAGTTGGAGTGCCGTGCTACCGCGGTGCGACGAGGACTCCTCCCTGGGTCAGCGTTCCGGTCTGGCCTGCAGCGGTGCCCGGTGCCTTGACGACGACACCCAGCACCTGCCCGATCGACGGCGCGGCCTGGTTGCCGACGCTGCCCGCGGTCGCGGACCCGGTGTAGGCGTTGCCCACCGTGCCGGAACCGGAGACGCACTTGACGCACAGGACGGAGCCAGACCCGGCGACCGCCACCGTGCCCCCCGCAGGCGCCGAGTTCAGCGCCACGCCGAGGAACCCGACGTCGGTCAGCGCCGAAACGCGCAGCACCTTGACTGCGTCCTTGACGCCCTGGGTGTCGCCGATCGCCTTGTCCCAGCGCATCAGGTCGCTGTTCGTCGGGTCAATCCGGGCCGCTTCGCCCCGGGCCAGTACCGCCGAGGCTTCGCCGTTGACCGCCTGGATGACGTTCTTCACCTGCGCGCCGCCCTCGAAGATCGTGGTCCCGTCCGGGCCGACGATCCTGAGTCCTCCTTCGATGGTGATTGCCTCTGCCATTGGATCGTCACCTCCCTTACGAGACGCTCGACACGTCGATGTCGGTCATCTTGCCGTGGGCGCGCATCTCGTCGTTGATCAGCTCGCCCCTCCACCAGATGTACCCGACCCGCCCATCCTGGTCATGCGGCACCCGCCATCCGCTGAACGCGATGTCGCGCTCGGTGTGGATGGCGAGCTGCATCGCTTCCTCGTTGATGAAGTACAGCTTCTCCTTCTTCGTGGACGCGTTGTACGGCGCGAACTCGTCCACGACCCACGGCGCGCTCCGGAACATCACGTTCTCGAAGCCCGCCTTGGCGAGATCGGTGTCCTGCTGCGGGCGCATGTAGCGCTCGTTCTTCACCAGGGCACCGTGGTACATGGTGTAGGCGCCCCAGTTGCCGACGATCAGGGTCGGCTTCTTGCCGCTCGCCCGCCCGATGAGCACCCACATCTTCGCCAGCGGCGCGAGGTCGGTGCCGGGGAACGTCGACGCGATGTAGGCCGTGGCGTCGATCTGGTGGTTCCACCAGGTTGCCACGGTGGTCGAGCGGCTGATGCCACCGTAGGCTGCGAGCGACGCCAGCGAGTCCTTCAACGCGAACTCGAGGCCGCCCACCGCCTTCGGGTTGCTGCCGTCGTTGAACAGCCCGTTGGTCCCGCCCAGCGCGTGGACCGCCGTGCGGTTTGCGATCTTCATCTTCTGCGCGATCAAGCTGGCGATCGCCGTATCGCCGCGCACCGTCAACTCCTGGTCGCCGCTGATCGAGATCGGGATCGCCAGGTTGCGCGGGTAGAACTGCGCCGCGGTGATCGGATCGCGCACGCGGGTGTCGAACACGTCCATGCCGGCGTACCACGTACCGCCGCCGCCTTCCTGATCGTTGAAGACGGGCACCACGATGCTGCGCCCGCCCGAGAACCGGTAGAGCCGGTTGCGCTGCCGGTAGTAGAAGGCGTTGGACTTGAAGAAGTTGTCCTTCACCCGCGGGATCATGTCGTCCTGGACCAGGCTTGTGGTCTGGTCCCACGGGAAGTTGGGCACGTCTTACTCCTTGCGGGGCCTGAGCTTGCCCATGTTGACCGCTCTCAAAGCAATGTCACGGAAGTCCGACCCGGGTCCGGGGTTGAACGGCTCCTGCTTGGAGAGCTTGCCGCCCCCCGCGCGGTCCGTGATGATCGTCCGTGGCGGCTGGTCGGAGTCGTCCTTGTGGCCGGCTCCGCCCTTCGCCCGCCTGGCCTCCAGTGCCGACTCGCCGAAGGTGCGACGCGCGGCCTCCCTGAAGGTCAAGACCCCCTGCCACGAGGGATTCTCGTCCAACGCCCGCAAGACGGTCTTGATCTCCTTGGGCGTGAGGCGGTAATCCCCCTCCATCTCCCTGATCTCGCCGAGCAGCTCCTTCTCGTACCGCGTCTGCTCGTAGTCCTCGGCCGCCTCGCGGATCCCGCTCAACTGCTTTTCCAGCCGCTCGATCCGGTCGAGCACCGGCACGAGGTCCGGGTGCTGCTCCTTGATCGCAGCCAGGGCCTCGTCGACCTTCTCCTTCGGCTGCTCGGCGGCCCGGTCCTGGAGCATCTTGCCCATCATCTCCTGGACGTCGCTGCGCAGCGCCTCCAACTCGGCGACTAGTTCGTCCTCGTTGCGTTCCTGCGCGTCGCCGCCCGCGCCTTCCTTCTGGGCGCCCTCGGCGTCGGCTCCGTCAGCGTTGTCCGGCTTCTCCTGGTCCTCGCCCATCGCATCCTCCCTACAGGTAGTTTTCGATCGGCGCGCCGGCGCCCGCGCCGTAGTCCTCGACGTTCGAGGTCGGCACCCCTGGGGTCAGCGGGGGCTGCTGCGCGGCGGTTTGCCGCTGCGCCGTTACGAAGTCCTGAATGGCCTGGAAGAACTCGCCCACGGCTTGCATCTCGTCTTCGTCCATACCGCCGTCGCGCGTGATCGCGGCGTACAGCTCGGCCGTCATCTGGCGGACGGTGCGTGGCGCCTCGTCCACGGGGGGCCGCATCATGACGCCGGGGTCGTCGGCGTCGTAGCCGCCGTGCATCATCTCAGCCTCCCTTCCTCTCCGGCAGGCTTGCGTAGCTCCGGCCGGAGCGCTTGAACTCGGCCAACCCGCGACGCGCGGACGCTGCCGTCAAGCTCTTGGCCGTTCTCACCTTCCGTCGCGCGCTGGCGATGGCGCGGACGAGCCGGAACTGCGCCTTCGAGACGATCTTGGGCACCTCATCCCTCTTTCGGCGGCCCACCGCCTCCGGGCGGCCCACCGCTGGTCGTCGTGGTCCCCGCCGTGTTGGACAGCGCGCTCGGGTTGCTCACGTCGTCGTACGCCTTGATGGCGAAGTAGTAGGTCGTCGTCGCCTGGAGTCCGGAGACGACGGCGGACTCCGCGGTGCCCCCAGTGCCGGTCGGCGCGACCTGCGCGAACAGCGTGGCCGACGACCAGTTGGCCTCGGTGATGGTCTGCTGCGAGTAGCGGATCTCGTAGTAGCGCACGAGGCCGGTGAGGCTGTCATCGCCGACTCCCGTCCAGGAGAGCACGACGGAGTTGGCCCCGGGGTTGGAGGCCGTCAGGTCCGAGATCGGCCCCGGCCGGGTGCCGTCCGGCGGCAGCCCGTAGGCGCCGGCGGCGGCTCCGGCGCTGTCGGCAGCCAGGTGCCCGGATTCGAGCGTCGGGTGCGCGTCGAACCAGCCGTCGCTGACAACCGAGTCCGTGAAGGCGGGGCCCGCCAGGTGCTTGGAGACGACTCCGCCGTAGAACGGCACCGAGCCGACGAAGCCCGAGGCGCCGTCCTGGTTGCGGATCGCCCACCAGGAGGCTGAGCTGGTCGACGTGTCGGGGTTGCCGGAGCGTACCGTGCTCCAGCTGGTCGTGTCCACCCAGGCGATGGATCGGTCGCCTTGCCGCGTCTGGAAGGAGCCCAGGGCGTAAACGTTCCAGTTCGACTTGAGCGAATCTCCCAACGGGAATGCGTTGCCCGCGCCGTTGTTCCACAGCACCGCGCGACGGTCGGTAGAGCCGGTCCCAGTAGCGGGGACCGCAAGGTCGTAGACGAGGTTGTTGGTGAACCTGATTCTGCCGCGATCCATGCCGCTCGGTGGCGGGGTCAGCTTGAGCAGGACCACACCGCGGGGGTAGCCGTTGAGCTGGAGGTCGCTGCGGCCGACGAAGGTGTTGTGGTCCAGGTTCGTCAGGCCGCCGGCGCCGAAGCCGGCGTGGAGCCGATTGATGATGAAGGCTGGCGCGCCTGGGGCCACGATCACGTTGTTCGTCCACTGGTCGGTGTTCGTGGAGGTCTGGTACTCGACGCCCGCTTCGCCCGTCAGGTTCAGGATGACGCACTGGTCGTAGCGGTTGTTGCGCACGCTCCCGTTGAAGCTCCCCGAAGTGGCTGGGTAGAACACCAGCCGGGCCTGGCCGCGCATCACCAGCGTGTCGCGGGTCTCGACCATCGCGTTCACGCTGTCGCGCTGGTAGAACGCCTCCCACCCGCTGCCGGGGCCGACGGCCTCGACGTCCCAGTAGTTGTCAGAGAGCTTGAACCCGGTCGTCTGCGCGAACCACCGCCCAGCCGGATTGCTCGCGTCAGGATCCAGGTTCATCTTCAGGTTGAACCGGCAGTTCTTGATAACCCAGTTTGCCGCGCCATACACCGCCATCGGCGAGTACTGGGATACGTTCGGTCCCCAGTTGAAGACACAGGCGTTGAGCGTGTCGTCCATCGGGTAGTTGGTGGGGTCGTTGACCCCGTGCCAGTCCGATTTGAACTCCTGGAGCGAGTAGGTGCCGGCGGGCGTGGCGACATTGTTCAGGCCGCAGTTGTCGGCACCGCCGAAGGAGATCTTCCCGCTGATCTGGCAGCGCCACAGCGAGACTGAGTTGGCGGTGCGATTGAAGCCAGTGACGGGGGCGTCGAACGTCATGAACTTGTACGAGACGAAGGAGCGGGCGAAGCTGCCGCCGGCGGCGATGATGACCTGGCTGGAGTCCGCGACGGTGCCTTTGTAGTCGATCCGGTTGTTTCCGGCGGTCCCGCTGTTGACCGGCTGCGGAAACGTCCCGTAGACGCCCGGGTAGACGTACACGGTGTCGGCCGGTCGAGCGGTAAGGTTCGCGTTCTGCATGGAGCACGGGTTGGCGAACGTGCAGGTGCTGTCCGACACCGCGTCGCTTTCGTCTGGCTTGACGTGGCGACCAGCCGCTCCGGCCTGCGCGGGCCACAGCAGGGCGAGGACCAGGAGGAGACGCTTCATCCGTGCCTCCCCGCGGCGGAGAGCGCCGCCATCCCGGCCTTGCCGTACTTCTGCCGGCCGATCTTGGCTGCCAGGGCGCCGGGATCGCGCACGTCGCCCCGGGCCGCGAGCTTCGCCTTCAGCGCCTTGAAGCCCACGTAGGTCCCCTTCTTCTTCGACGCCGCGCGCTTGCGCCGCGCCGCCGCGATCGAGCTGACGTGCTGCCCCATCGTCTTCATCGCTTGCCCTTCCCGCCCACCGCCTTCGCGGGCTTGCGCGGGGCCCCCTGCGCTTGCAGGACCATCCGGCGCTGGATGCTGCGCCAGTCCGGGTAGTCCAGTTTCTCCATCAGGTCCTGGGCGTCCGTCAGTCCAGCTGCGTACAACTCCTTCGCCAGCGCCTTGAGGTCATCCCGCGTGCTCGGGAGGCCGCTACCTTCGGCGAATCGGATGTAGAAGCCGCCGGCCAGCTCGGACGGGCTGATCGAGAGCGGCTCCCCCTGCGTGCCCTGGTAGAAGATCACTCGGTCGGCCTTCTTCGAGTCGGCGGCCAGCATCTTGGTCAGAACCTCGGCCCAGTGGTCCGCGGCTGCACGGTCCTTGCCGCGGATCCGTGTCTGCGCCGCCTCCTGGAGCCTGGCGATTGCCACGCCAGCCTCGATGCCGGCCGGCCGACGGCCCTGGGTGACGTCGTGCACGCCCCCGATGTTGTCGATGTCCTGCACCGTGCGGGCCTGCATCTCGAAGTGCTGCGGGTCGACCCGGGGCGGATCCAGCCACTGCACGGTCGAGCCTCGGCGGGGGCTGATGACGTCGCCAGGGTCCGGGAGGGTCTTCTGGAAGTCCACGCCGCAGTCCGCGTCCGCCCGCATGGTCGGGGTGCCTGAGTACTCGAGCGCGTTGTTCAACACGTGCTGCCGCCGGTTGAAGCCGCGCTGGGGGCTGGCGATCTGGTCGATCTCCCCGAAAGCCGACATCCGGTGGGCGTCCTCGTAGTCCCGGCCCACGGCGAACGGCAACGGGGTGAAGAACGGGCGCAGGTCGAAGCAGGGATCCACGGGGTAGATGTCCAGCAGCTCGCCCGTGTAGGTCATGAGTGCCACGCACCACCCGCTCGGGCATTCGGGCTCGTCACGGTCCATCGCCTGCCCGGGGACGCGGACCCACATGCCGGTCGTGGGCTCGCGCAGCAGCCGGTAGCCGCGGTAGCGGACGGGCACGGTCCGGTAGTTGCGGACCAGGAACTGGAACAGGAAGGTCGTCTGCCCGTAGGTGAACTGGTCGCCCTCCGGGTAGGCGCTGAAGACGGTCGTGCCGCCCGGGTTGGTCGCGGTGACGGGGTACAGATGGCTGCCGATCGAGGGGCCGACCTCGAGGAAGTCCATCTGGGACTCCTCGATGTAGGGCAGTACCCGGGCGCGGTAGCTCGGGGACATCCGGTTGTCGGGCTGGATGCGGTCGGCGTGCTTGGGGAACAGCGCCCGCAGGCGCCGGGTCGAGACCGGCCAGGCGAAGACGAAGTACTCGCAGTGCTCCTCGTGGGTGCCGGCTGGATCCCAGTAGAAGTCGAACGGGTCTACGACGAACGGTCGGCTCAATCCGGTGCGTCCGTCGATGTCCACGACCACGACGTCCCAGCCGTACCGCAGCATGTCCCGGGTGGCGAGCCGCCGGGCTCGATCGAACCCCGAAGTGTCCATCTTCCAGGTGGCGTAGCGGGCGATGCCCTTGGCCCGCTGAGGCGTCAGCGGCCCTTCGCGCGGCACGATCTCGGGCCGGGGCCGCACCTCGGTCATGATCGGGTGAACGGTCTCGACCTGGGAGAAGCAATAGTTCGTGACCTCGCGCTGTCGGTTCAGCCGCGGGTCGGTGTAGTGGAAGCCGGCGTAGAGCTTCTCCAACCGGACGAGGCGGGCGGTTTCGGGGGCGCGGGCCAGGTACGCCTGCTCCCAGAGGAAGGCGAAATAGGCGGCGAGCCGCTCGCGCTCTCGATCCTCGAGCGGATAGAGCGTGCCGTCGGGGGCCAGGCGGTCCTCGACGACGAAAACCTGCCCGTCGGGCAACTCAAAGGAGCTTGCCGATGACGTTGGGTGCGTCTGTCAGATGCACTTCCGGCGGGCTACCGTAGTTCTCGAACTTCGGCCTCACGGGCTCGTAGTCCTGGAAGCCGTGGCGCTTCTGCAAGTCGCGCAGATGTTTGCGCGATCGGACGACCTTGTCAACGGTAACGTTCCAGTGCTCGGGAACGTCCGGGCTGAGCTGGAGCCCTCCACCGCCCTTTTCGGCGCCAAAGTCGCGGTTCGCGCGCTTCCTGCACCGGCAGACGACCCACAGCCGCCGGCTGGCGACGGGGAAGAACCGCTCCGTCAGGTGGCCGGTTCGGCAGGAGTAGACGTAGACGGGCACGGTGTTTCCCCCCCCTCCCGAGCGACGAGGGACGCCCAATGCGGGCACTTCCAGGCTCCGCACCGGAGCGCCACGGGAACCTGCTGGCCCTCGTAGCGCTCGATCGAGGTCTCGTGGCCGTCGGGGCAGCGGTAGCGCAGGGTCATCTGGCCCCCGCGATCTCGTTGATGGCGGCGTCGTAGCTGAGCCAGACACCAACCCAGTCCCTGCCCATGAAGCAGGCCCGGTGAGCCCGGATGCGCGGCCCGCCGATGTGCTCGACGTACACCCAGTCCATCTTGGAAGTGTCCTCCCCGGCTTCCGGGTTCCCGCGGCAGACCCGGCCGCAGAACAGGCACTCGTTCCCGAGCAGCCGCCCGTCGGGCCGCAACCCGGTCACGTGTGCTCGCGGAGCCGACGCTGCGATCGTGCAACCAGCTCGGCTTGGGCGTCAAGCTCGTCGAACGTCATGGGTGCGGGCAAGGGCCGGTTTTCGGCCCGGTGGTAGATGCGGGCGCGCGTCCTGGTCGGCAGCAGCGACCCGGGCTGGATCGGTCGCAGTTCGCCCTCGGCGTCGCCCTTGAGCGCGATCACGGCCAGGCCCAAGGCACAGATCAGGTCGTCGTGTTTGCCCCGCGGGGTTCGGACCACGCGGCCCCAAGCGCTGGTCTCGAAGTGCGGGTTGTCCAGTTCCTCGACGAGACCCCGATGCAGGATGCGACCGGCCTGGGAGTTGACGTACTCCCGGGCGGCCCCGAACAGCATCGGCCGCGTCTTCGGCGACGTGTACCAACCCACCAGGTCGCTGTCGTCCCGGGTCTCACCTTCAAGCCGCTTCTGCCGGCGGTAGAGGTTGGGGTAGCCGAGCCGCTGCATCTCGCGCGTGGTCAGGAGTCCCTGGTTGTTCGTCTCGGGGTTTGCCTTCGCCCACCCGTAGAGCCAGCCGATGACGTACGCGTACCACGCGAGGACTTCGGGCTTCGCCAGCCCGTGCCACACGAGGTCGACGTCGAGCGTGTGCCCGTTCAGCAGGACAATCGCCGAGGGGTCGCCGCCGATGATGCCTTCGGCTGAGTCGATGCCCATGAAGTAGCTGCCGCCGTCCCGGGCGGGCGCGTACTGCCAGCAGCGGCCCTCGGGCGTCGTCACCAGGCGCGGCTCGCCCTGCGGGTTGGCCTGGGTCTTGGCGATCTCTGGCTCGCTGCGCTCCGGCTGCGCGGTCTCCTGGCTCATGATGGCGTAGGCCCGGCGCACCTCGTACTCGAACACGGGGGAGCCGCTGGCGGAAAACGCCTCGCGCTCGTCGCTGGGGTACTCCGTCCGGAACACCCCGACATCGCCCTTGCACTTCTGGCGGATGGTGTTCCGCCGCCAAGCGAGCTGCGCCAGGGAGAGCCCGTGCCGCGCGCGCAGCTCCTGCTCCTCGGCCGTGATTTCGTCCTCCGTGAAGTCGGGCTCCGCGACGTAGGTCTCGTCGTCATACCAGGCGATGAAGATCGGCGTGAACCCGTTCTTCCCGGCCTTGGCCTCCCAGTAGAGATCCTGGAACAGCCCGGCGCCGTTCGCCGTGCTCTCGATCGCAACCAGGCTGTCCGGGATGTCGGGGACGGCCTGCATGGCGGCCTTGAACACCGTCTCCGGGTCCCGGTAGTACGCGAACTCCGAGAAGTGGATGTCCTGGGCGGTGAGGCCGCGGACCTCGCCCGCGACCTCGATGCTCAGGGTTGACCCGTTCTTCCAGGCGATGCGCCTGCGGCTGTCACTGAGCTTCGGGTAGAGGGCGCGCAGCCGCGCCGGCTGCTTGTCGTAGAACAGCTTGGGGATCTGGAAGATCTTCGTGGCCGACTCGACCCTGTGAGCCAGCACGATAGACTCGCGGTGAGGGGTGAACTGGCACCGCCGGAACATCGCAGCCTCGATGACGGTCGAGACCCCGACCTGGCGCGCCTTGACGATGATGACCCGCGGGGGCTTGCCCGCCTGTCGCATCCTGCGAATGGCCAGGAGCACCCGCTGTTGTGCGGGCTTTGCGCGCAAGGGAATGATCGCCCGGTTCTTCGCGCGGATCTTCAGGCACTCGGAGATGAACCGGTCCTCAGACTTCAGGGCTTCGCGGAGGGTCAGGCCCATCAGTCCTCCAGCGGGATCTCCTCGTCCAGCGGCTCGGCTCGTTTCTCCGCGAGCGCCGCCCGGGCCGCCTCCGTGCGCTCCCTGCGAGCGCCCAGCCTGCCGGTCAGCACCCAGTCCCGGTAGAACAGGATCCACTCCTTCTGATCCGCCCGCGTCCGGTCCAGGGCGTTCGCCAGCACCGCGCGGTAGATGGCCTGGGTCTGGACGTACCAGTAGTCCATTCGCCGGGAGACCTCCTGCCAGAACTCGTCGTCGCTCTCGAGGCAGACCAGGGCAGCCAACTCGACCTCGTAGCGCTCGCAGAAGGCCCGGAGCGTCTTGGGGTCGCGCTCCGCCGGCGGGATGGTCAACCAGCGCTGGTAGGCGACTACGATCGCTCGGGGAACCTCGGCGCGGTACTCGGAGGCGGCCCAGGCCGCGTCAGCGAAGACGGTAGGCTCAAAGCCTCCTGGCCGGTCTGCTCGGCCCGCTGCGCCCGGCGGATCAGGCCGCCGCGCTCGAAGGCGTCCACCAGGCGCCCCACCGTCGTGTCCAGCCGCTCGAAGGTCTCCTGCTGCCGGGCCAGCTTCGCCTCCAGGGCAGCTACCAGGCCCGGGATCTTCGCCGTGGTCTCCTTCCACGCCCTCGCGTCCTGCGACTCCTGCACCCTCCAGTGGGTCGTCAGCACGCCCGCCAGCCAGCCCACCGCCGCCACCGCCAGCGCCGTCAGCCACGCTGCGCACTCCATGAGTTCCCCCCTTTACTGGGCTCCGCTTCATGTGTCTCCTCGCACCCAGCACCCACGAAGCCAGGCCCACTGGAGGAGGTTGGCGACTCGCTGGCCGATTGGGCCGATGATCATCGCGCACATCGAGCACAGCGGCAGGTCGAAACCGGCGCGGGTTATCTCGCCGGCCTGAAATGGGCGGCCCGTCCGCGGAATCTCCTCCAGGCACGCCGCGCACCGCCACCGGCCTGCCATCGCTTCCCTGAAGGCAAGCTCGCATGGGCTGAGCCCGCCGCTCGGGCTGTCCGTCATGTGCCCGCCCGCAGCGCCTCCAACTCAGCCCTGGTCTGGTCGTCGAGCTGCCTGTTGTCTCTGAAAAGCCGCCTTCGCAGGGTGAGCCGGCCGTGCGTCCGCAGTGGCTCCACTGCGTCCTCCAGCGGCATCCCGAACACCTCCGCCACCTTGCGCAGCGTCCGCAGGTACGGAACCTCGGTCCTCTGCGCCCAGTAGAGGCGGCCCTTGCTCCACCCCATCCTGCGGGCGAACTCCTCCAGGCTCCAGCCTCTCCTCGCCCTTTCCGCTGTAACCAGGATCCACCAGGGCGGGCTCGTCGGTGTGGCTCCCACCGCGGACGGCGCACAGCGGGCACGGTTCGCCTTCCTCCTGGCGGGGCTGGATGCCGTGACGGCGGCACTCGACGAAGGCCGGATCCCTGGACTCACGGATGCACAAGGAGCAGGCAAGGTCGCGCGCATGGCGGCCGACGCGAACCGCCTGCGGGTCGAACCCGTGGATGGTGCAGAACACTTCGCCCGGCGCACATTGCCGCGTCTGGCGGAGCTGGCCGGGTGCGAGGTAGATGTCTCCCTCGTCGTCTTCCCCGAGGTCGTCGGGTGAATAATCTTCCAGATCACGGTCCATCACGTTCCTTTCGGGGGCCTCGGTCCTCTGCCACCACCATCACCCGGTTGGCCGCCACGTGAAGCAGGCCGGTCCCAGGTGCACCCAGCTCGACCAGCAGGTCGCCAGCGCGGTCCACACCCACGACCATCAGCCCGTCGCGCAGCACGCCGCTGGACTCGTTGAACCACATCACGCGCATGCCCGGCTTCACCCGGTTGCCCGCGCAGTCTACCGCGACGCGAGGCTGACCAAAACCCTCTCCCCCGCGCTTCTCTTGCATCCTGCCTTCCGCCCAGCCGCCGCGGTGAGTTTCAGTACCCGCCCCGCGACACAGCCGGCGCATTCCGCCGAGCGGCCCGGATCCAAGGCGCCGGGCAGCTTGCGTCCGCAGGAGTCGCAGACCGCGAACCGGCAGCGGTGCTCGTGGTCCGCCTCGGCCTGGCACCAGCGGCAGCGCCCGCTCACGTCCGCACCAGCAGCAGCCGCCGGTCAGTGGGCCCGGGACCGCATTCGACTGTGACGCGCCCGAAGCTGTCTGCCCAGTCGCGCAACGCATCTTGCGTCGCGGACCGCGCCCCTAGGAAGACGTCGGAGTAGTAGTCGTCGAGCACGATGACCCCGCCGGGGACCATGATCGGCAGCAGCCCGCGGAGCACGTGAGCGGTCGGCTCGTAGAGGTCGAGATCCACGTGCGCCAGCGCGACGGCGTCGAAGAAGTTGAAGCGTTCCACCCGTTCGACCGCGAGCGCGAGCGGCAGACCCGCATTGCTTGCCCTGCGTAGGATGGCCGCTGGTGCGTTGAGCGCCGAGAACTCCCCAGCCCGGGCGCGCGGGCCGTCCTCGCGCGTCGGCTCCGGCAGACCCTGGAACCAGTCCACCCCCTTCACGACGCGAGCATCCCCGTGCCGCTTGAGCCAGTGGGCGATGCCGAACAGGCTGAGCCCGCGGTAGACCCCGAACTCGATGACCGCCCCCGTGGGCGGCATCATCCGCAGGGCCTTCTCCAGCGCCAGAAACGGCGGGTAGTTGCGCGCCGTGGGGATGCCGCACTTCCACAGCAGCAGGTCGGGAAGTCGTCCGCGCGCCAAGCGGTAGGCGGCGGCAGCCAGCAGGTCACTCACCGCCGGACTCCTTCCGCCGGTAGCGGCCCGCGCTACGCCGGCGCCCGAGCCACTCCACCAGGCTCTCCAGGACGACCCAGACAACAGCAGCGCCCAGCACCCACAACACCAACACCAGGGCCTCCGTCCGGGCAGCTGCCACAATCACCGCCAGTCGGCCTCCGGATCCCACGGCGGCGGAAACACCAGCGGCACGAACTCCGTGAACCCGTTCACCAGCAACAGCCACAGCATCACCTGCCTCCTTCCGGGGGACACTCGAGTCCCCGTTCAGCGGCCCGCAGCCAGTGCGTCTCAGTCAGCGCTCCAGCGTGCCAGCGGGCGTTGATCGCCCGCAGGGCGTCCGAGCCGGGGGCTAAGGCCACGATCATGCGCGTCATCACGTCGTGGACCGTGAACGACCGTGCGTCGCAGACCAGTTGCCCCGTGACTTTCTTGCGGCACGCCACACACTCGCAGACGAGGCGCACCACCCCAGCGCAGGGCGCCGCAGCGAGCGGCTCCGCGCTCAGCAGCCACGGCAACATCTCGTGGACGCCGTCCACGCTCTCCGGGCAACGTGCCGCCCGCTGCCCACTCGCCACGGCTCGCGACAGCAATCTGTACTTCGTCCCCATCAGCGCCCCTTCGGCTTGTTGTGCACCGGGCAGGTCGCGAAGTGCGACGCGAAGCAGTCGTGGGTCCGCACCGCCCGCAGCAGCCCGTTCTCCGCGTCCGCCGTCACCCGGTAGGTCAACGCTGTCGCGTCCAGCGGCATCTTGCCCCCCTGCTCCGTCACGGCGAAGAAGATCCCCCGGCCGCACTGCTTGCAGGGCCGGGTTTCCCCAGGAACGGGTTCCCTTTTCATCGGTCGGCCTCGGGCCACGCAGTTGCCCCACCGTGGCGTAGCATCTCCTTGCCGCCACCACACTTCCAGCACACCACCACCGTCCTCCTTACCCCCGCCCCGCACAACGCGCATACCCCCGAGGTGACCAGCCCCGAACCCGACAACCCGTTGCCACTGCGAGCCTTGCCCCCAGTGCTCAGATGTGCACTTTTCTTCTCGGTTGTCATCTCGCCCACGCAACCCCAACCAGCACCCACACCTCTACGATTCCGCTTGACATTGAAAACTCCGGCCCCGGTAAAATACGCGCGAGCGCGGACACCCTCTACCCCGCAGAGTCCGGATACGGTGACCTGAACTACCGGCCACCGCGCAGAAGCCCACTCGCCAGGCCCCAGCAGTGGAACGGCCGTCCACCTCCACGATCCTCACGCGCGCTGCTTCGCAGCGCCACAGATCGCTCTGTCAAGCTGTCGAAACCCCGAGAACCCAGAAGCCCCGCGACACGACGGACACTCGAACCAGCGCTCGTCAGCAGGCAGCAGCGGGTCCCCCCAGAACGCCCGCCGACACCGGACACAGCGACGCTCCACTGCACCCTCCAGCGCCGGATCCACGGAATCGTCGGACCTCACACGCCCGTAGACCGCGTCCAGTAGCTCCTTCGCCTCCATCGTCGCTCCCATCTCGCCTACCCATGATACGCCCATCGTTCCGACCTGTCAAGGGGAGGCTGAGATGGCAGCCATGCCCCGTCCCCGGGAGCGCGTGAAGACCTCATGTGGAAGGAACCCCGCCGCGCGCGTGCGGTGGTCGCCAGGTGGGGTCGCCCCCGGTCGCGCTGGCCTCGCCTGGCTCCGCGCCCTCGCCCGTCGCTCCCGCTCGCGCCGCCCGATCGGATGCGGGCATCCCGCCCTGCGCCCGCAGGTCCTTGCGCCGCAGCGTGTAGGCGGCGTCCCCTCGGGCGTCGCCTCGGCGGTGAGCCTGCGGCCGGCGCGCCTCGATCCCCCCGGTTGGGCGCCGGCGCCGTGGAGCTCGACCTGGTCGAGCGTGTCAACTTTGACACGGTCAGGATTTGGCCGCATGACATTCAGTCTCGGTAGAAGCACGTAGGTATTTTTGTGTAGGCGCAATCCTACAATCAAACCCCCTTGACACTTGACACCCGGCGCACGATACTGGAGGTGACTGCTCCGGGATCGGCCCGGGGCGGCGACCTGGAGGTGTGAGATGGCAGAGATGGCACAGACGCCGGTGGCGACGCTGGCCAGCGCCGTGCGCGTCATCGCGTGGCACGTGCGCAGGCTGACGAAAGATCCCTTCGACCGCAGCGAGATGGACGCCATCCGCGACGAGCTGCTGCGGCTCGAGCTCGCCCAGCGCCCCGAGCGCCCCGGCGACTGAGATGGGACATCAGGGGCCAGGGACGGCCCCGGCTGGATGCTCGGCGCTGGCGGCAGCGGACGTCGCGGCGCCGGGCGGC
>JBBISJ010000023.1:0-43405 GCA_037441345.1 Chloroflexota bacterium | reverse complement strand
GTTTACGCCCTGTTATGGGGATTGCAAGGGGCTGACCGGCAGGTGTTCGCCTGTTGGCGGTTGTGCCCAACCCTGTCCCACAATCTGCTAAGACGCCGTAGCGAATTGCGTGAAATTGGGCGCGGTTTACGGTAAAATAGCTACGTGCAAGAAGGTTCCGCCTCCGTATCTGCCCGCACCCGTGACAACCAACGCCTCCTGGCCCCCTCTTCACACTTCACCCTTTACTCTTTGTTCTTTACTCTTCACCACTCACCATTCACCACTCCCGAAGGACTCTCCCCATGACGATCGAAGCCTTCCCGCTGGGCAATATGCGCCCGATCAACATCGAGGAGGAGATGCGCTCGTCCTACCTCGACTACGCGATGAGCGTGATCGTCGCGCGGGCGCTCCCCCGCATCGAGGACGGGCTGAAGCCGGTGCAGCGGCGCATCCTGTACGGCATGTCGGACATGAACCTGAACCCGGGATCACCGTACAAGAAGAGCGCCCGCATCGTCGGCGATGTGATGGGAAAGTACCACCCGCACGGCGACAGCCCTGTTTACGAGGCGATGGTGCGGCTGGCGCAGCCGTTCACGATGCGCTATCCGCTGGTGGACGGCCAGGGCAACTTCGGCTCGATCGACAACGACCCGCCGGCGGCGATGCGCTACACCGAGGCGCGGTTGGCGGCGATCGCCACCGAACTGCTGGCGGACATCGACAAGAACACCGTTGACTTCGTCGATAACTTCGACGGCTCGCTGCAGGAGCCGGTCGTGCTGCCGGCGCGGCTGCCGAACCTGCTGGCGAACGGGGCGTCCGGTATCGCCGTCGGCATGGCGACGAACATCCCGCCGCACAACCTGAGCGAGCTGTGCAACGCCATCGCGCTGTTGATCGACAACCCGGAGGCAACCGGCACCGACCTCGCAGACGTCGTCAAGGGGCCGGACTTCCCGACGGGCGGCGTCATCTTCCGCTACGAGAGGGTTCGCGTGCCCTCTTCCGACGGGCAGGGCCCGACGACGGAGAAGCGCGACGCGATCCGCACGGCGTACGCCGACGGGCGCGGCCGCATCGTGATGCGCGCCCGGGTGCACGTTGAGGAGAGCGCGCGCGGCCACCGCAACCAGATCATCGTTACGGAGCTGCCCTACCAGACGAACAAGGCGGCGCTGATCGAGAAGATCGCCGACCTGGCGCGGCACAAGAAGATCGACGGTATATCGGACCTGCGAGACGAGTCGGACCGCCACGGGATGCGCATCGTCATCGAGCTGAAGCGTGAGGCGCACCCGCGGCAGCTGCTGAACGCGCTGTACAAGCACACGGCGATGCAGTCGGCCTTCGCGGTGAACATGCTGGCGCTGGTCGATGGGCAGCCGAGGACGGTGAGCCTGAAGAAGATGCTGGAGTCGTACATCGACCACCGGCGAATCGTCATCCGGCGCCGTTCGGAGTTCGACCTGGAGAAGGCGAAAGAGCGCGCGCACATCCTCGAAGGCCTGCTCAAGGCCATCGACATGCTGGACGAGGTGATCAAGACGATCCGCGGCGCGGACTCGGCCGACGACGCCAAGCAGAAGCTGATGGCGAAGCCGTTCGACCTGAGCGACCGGCAGGCGCAGGCCGTGCTGGACATGCAACTCCGCCGCCTGGCGAAGCTGGAGCGCAACAAGATCACCGACGAGTACCAGGAACTGCTGAAGCAGATCGGCTACCTGGAGGACCTGCTGGCGAACCCGCGCAAGATCGACTACCTGATCAAGGACGACGCCATCGACCTGAAGGACAAGTTCGGCGACGAGCGGCGCACGGTGATCATGGAGCAGGAGCCGGAGGAGTTCTCGGAAGAGGACATGGTGGCCCACCAGGAGGTCGTCGTCACGCTCTCCTCGCGCGGGTACATCAAGCGGATCCCGCTCAGCACGTACCGCTCGCAGCACCGGGGCGGCGTCGGCATCATCGGCGCGCGGACGAAGGACGACGACGACATCCGGCACCTGGTGGTGGCGGACACACACGACAAGCTGATCTTCTTCACGGACCGGGGGCGCTGCTTCCAGGTGAAGACGTACGAGGTGGACGAGGGCAAGCGTGAGGCGCGCGGCATCTCGATCATGCAGCTGATCAGCATGGACCAGCGGGAGCGGATCACCGCCGTCGTACGCGTGCCCCCGGACCTGGCCGAGGACAGCTTCATGGTGATGGGGACGACGTTCGGCGAGGTGAAGAAGACGCCGATGAAGGAGTTCCTGAGCGTTCGCCGCGACGGCAAGATCGCGATGGACCTGGAGGCGAGCGACGAGTTCGTCGGCGCGCACATCTGTAAAAACGAAGACGACGCGATGCTCATAACCGCGAAGGGCCAGACGATTCGTTTCACCGTAAAATCGCTTCGTTCCGCCTCCCGCACCTCGGGCGGGGTGCGCGGCATCCGGCTGCGCTCCGGCGACAAGGTGGTGGCGATGGAGATCGTGCTGCCCGGCCACGCGCTGCTGGTGTGCAGCGAGCTGGGCCAGGGTAAGCGGACCCCGGTGGAGGAGTACCCGCGGCACGGGCGCGGCGGTCAGGGGGTTATCACGTTCAAGACACACCCGAAGAGCGGCGACCTGATAACGGCGCGGATGGTGGACCCGGAGCACGAACTGATCTTCATCTCGGAGCGCGGGATCATCATGAGGACACCGGTGAAGGGCGTGTCGCTTCAGGGCCGGCCGACCCAGGGCGTGAACCTGATGGACGTCTACGACGGCGACAAGGTGGCGGCGGTGGCGGTGATTGACATGCGCAAGGAGTACGCGCACGGCGACCTGCCGACGGGCGCAGACGTGGCGCCGGAGGGCAACGGGGCAGCGCCGAAGGCCGCGAAGCCGGCGAAGAAGGCGCCTGGCAGCCGTGGAGCCAACGGGAAGGGCAAGAGCAAGCCGAAGTAGAGAGCCGGGCTAGAGAAGCGCGTGATGGCAGCTCCAGCGTTGATCAAGCGGATAGCGCCTCATGTGCCGTACCTCGGCAACCTGATCCGCCCGAAAGTCCGGCAGCGAAGGTATCGGCGAGTAGTAGTGCCCCGGCTGATCTGGAACCGCTACCTCTGGGAGATCCACCGCGAACGGTTGCTGAGCATGATGCCGCTTTGCGAGAAGAACCCCGGCGCCAGCCTCTGGATAAGGAGAGTTTGACCATGGCCGTATCTGACCGCCTGCGCGAGCTGGGGCTTGAACTGCCGAAGAAAGGCTCCCTGGGGTCTTATGTCGGCGCGGTACGCACCGGCAACCTCGTGTTCGTGTCAGGGGGCGGGCCGCAGAAGGCGGACGGCACGTTCATCACCGGCAAGGTGGGCGCGGACGTCGATGTGGAGACGGCGCAGGAGGCGGCGAAGCTCTGCGCGCTCTACTGCCTGGCGTCCGTCCAGGAGTTGACAGGGGGCCTCGATCACGTAAAACGGGTCGTAAAGCTGGTCGGGTTCGTCAACAGCGCGCCGGGTTTCGTGCAGCAGCACGTGGTCATGAACGGGGCATCCGACGTGCTAATATCGATATTCGGGGAGAGCGGTCGCCACGCACGTAGTTCCGTGGGAATCGCCGAACTGCCCATGAACATAGCCGTTGAGGTAGAGATGGTGGTGGAGGTCGCGTGAGCGGCCGGAGGTGAGCCATGACCAAGCGCGCCGCGTATAGCCTCTCGGACGCAGAACAGATCATCCAGGAGCGCCTGGGCCGCGCCTACAAGCGCATCTTCGGCAGCCCGCCGGGAGCACCCAACTTCTGTCCGCCCTTTGCGGAGCCACCGGTCGACGTATACGACACCCCGGATGAGGTAGTCGTGGTGATGGAGATCGCCGGGATTCCCGACGAGGAGGTGGAGCTGGAGGTGGAAGGCCGGGAGATGGTGATCCGCGGAGAACGCAAGCCGCTCGGGGGCCGGCCGCAACGGCGATATTCGCAGATGGAGATTACCCACGGGCCGTTCCAGCGGGCGATTCTGTTGCCGGCCGAGGTTAACCCTGAGCAGGCTACGGCCGTCTATAAGGACGGCATTCTTGAAATCGCATTACCGAAAGCCGCTCCGGCCCGCGGCACCCACTTCCGAATCGTTGTCAATTAGCATGCCGGCCGGAGCCTCCCGGACAGGAATGTGAAATGACAGGCGACACGGAAGGAGACCAGACGGCGACAGGCCCGGAACCTGCGGGGCCGGTGAAGCGGGAGATCATCCCCGTAATCCCGGGCGGGCCCAACGTGGTCTACCCGCAGCAGCTGATGCCGGTCCTGGCGAGCCAGCCGCAGGACGCCCTGGCGATCGACGCGGCCGCCTCATCGAGCGGCAAGCTCATCGCGATATTCCCCGAACTGCCCGTGGAGGAAGGCGCCAAGCCGCAGGCAGGCAAAGGCCGCTTCCAGGAGATCGGCACAGCCGCTTCCGTGGTCCGCATGGCGAAGTCGCCGGACGGCTCGGTGCACGCCATCCTGCAGGGCGGTACGCGGATACGCCTGCTGGAGATCACCGACGAAGGTCCGCCGATCATGGCCAGCGTCGAACCGCTGCAGGAGGTGGTGGACAGATCGCTGGAGCTGGAGGCGGCGACGCGCGAGGCGACGGAGCACTTTGCGAAGGTGGTGAGCCTCTCGGAGACGCTGTCCGCCGACCTCGCATCGACAGTGGCGGACGTGACGGAGCCCGGCGCCCTGGCGGACTTCATCGCGGCCAACCTTCCCCTCGGACCCGAGGAGCGCTACGCGGTGCTGCAGGAACTGGACGTGAACCAGCGGCTGAACCTGGTACGCTCCCTCCTCCGGCACGAAGAGGAAGTGCTGGAGGTGCAGAGCAAGATCCACCATGACGTGAAGGGCGAACTGGACAAGCGTCAGCGCGAGTTCATCCTGCGCGAGCAGATGAAGGCGATCCAGAAGGAGCTGGGCGAGGAATCGGCGCCGGAGCTGACCGAGCTGAAGATGCGGCTGGAGAAGGCGTCCCTGCCGGAACAGGCGCAGAAGGAAGCAGACCGCGAACTGGGGCGGCTCGCGCAGATCCCGTCGATGTCGCCGGAGTACCAGGTGGTGCGGACGTATCTGGAGTGGCTGGCGGACCTGCCCTGGAGCACGGCGACCGAGGACCGGCTCGACATCCGTCTCGCCGAGAAGGTGCTGGACCAAGACCACTACGGCCTGGACAAGGTGAAGCGGCGCATCCTGGACTACCTGGCGGTGCTGAAGCTGAAGGGCGGCGAGACGAAGGGGCCGATTCTCTGCTTCGTAGGACCGCCGGGGACGGGCAAGACCTCGCTGGGCCAGTCGATCGCGCGCGCGGTGGGGCGCAAGTTCATCCGCGTGTCGCTGGGCGGCATCCGCGACGAGGCGGAGATCCGCGGCCACCGGCGCACGTACGTGGGCGCGATGCCGGGCCGCGTTATCCAGGAGTTCCGGCGCGCGGGGACGAACAATCCGCTGATGATGCTGGACGAGATCGACAAGCTGGGATCCGACTTCCGCGGAGACCCTTCGTCGGCGCTGCTGGAGGTGCTTGACCCGGCCCAGAACGCGACGTTCACCGACCACTACCTGGACGTGCCGTTCGACCTTTCGCGGACGTTCTTCATCGCCACTGCGAACGTGGCGGACACCATCCCCGCCCCGCTCCTCGACCGCATGGAGGTGATCGAGCTGCCGGGATACACGGAGCACGAGAAGCTGGAGATCGGCACACGGTACCTGCTGCCCAGGCAACTCGAGGCGAACGGCATTCCGGGGGATGTGCTGCTGGTCACGGAGGGCGCGATCCGTGAGGTGATCCGCTCGTACACGCGAGAGGCGGGCGTGCGGAACCTCGAACGCGAACTGGGCACCGTCTGCCGCCGGGTCGCCCGGCAGATCGCGGAGGGGCAGACGGAGCAGATCGTGGTGACGGGAGACAACATCGGCGAGTTCCTGGGGCCGCCGCGGCACCGCTGGGAGCTGGCAGGCGAGCGCGACGAGATCGGCATCGCGACGGGGCTGGCGGCGACGATGGCGGGCGGTGACGTCCTGTTCATCGAGACGACGGCCATACCGGGCAAGGGGCGGCTGCAGCTGACCGGCAAACTGGGCGATGTGATGCAGGAGTCGGCCCAGGCAGCGCTGACGTATGCGCGCTCGCGGGCGGAGTCGCTGGGCTTTTCGCCGGCGGTCTTCGACATGACGGACCTGCACATCCACGTGCCCGCCGGTGCGGTGCCGAAGGACGGGCCGTCGGCGGGCGTGACGATCGCCGTGGCGCTGATCTCGGCGGTGACGAAGCGCCCGGTCTACAAGGACATCGCCATGACCGGCGAGATCACGTTACGGGGCAAGGTGCTGCCGGTGGGCGCGGTGCGTGACAAGACCCTCGCCGCCCACCGCGCCGGGGTCCGCAGGGTGATCATTCCGCGAGAGAACGAGAACGACATCCTGGACGTGCCCGAGGAAGTCCGGCGGGACCTGGAGATCATCCTCGTCGATCACGCGGACGAGGTGATCAAGGCGGCGCTGCACGCGGAGCCGGTTGCCGAGGAACCGAAGCTCGAACCGGCGACGGCGGGCTAATAGCCCCGCGCCGGGTCCACTACGTTGCGCAGCAGTCCGCCTGATAGATAGCGTTCCAGGTTGTCGCAGAAGATGCCGACAGCGCGTTCCATGTAGCGCGGGGTGCCGCCGCTGATGTGCGGGGTGATCATGACGTTGGGCGCCGACCAGAGCTCGTTGTCCGGCGGGAGGGGCTCCGGGTCCGTCACGTCGAGCGCGGCGCCGGCGATCCAGCCCTCTCGGAGAGCGCGGACGAGCGAAGGCTGGTCGATAACGGGGCCGCGGGCGATGTTGATGATGACGGCGCCGGGCTTCATCGAACGCAATTCTGCTTCGCCAATCAGGCCGCGGGTATCGTCAGTGAGCGGCACGGCAAGCACGATGTAGTCGGCCTCCGAGAGCGCGGCGGGTAGCTCAGCCGCCGGCACCAGTTGGTCGATCGACGCATCGCCGGTCGCGGGGCCAACGAGACGCTGGGCAGCGGACCGCCGCACGCCCAGCACGCGCATTCCCAGCGCCTTCGCCAGTTGCGCGACGCGCCCGCCGATGGCGCCGAGGCCGACGATGACAATGGTGGCGCCCTCCAGTTCCTGCGGCCAGAACGGGCGCCATGCTGTCTCTTGCTGAGCAGCCAGCGCCCTCGGGAAGCCCTTGGCGAAGGCGATCATGGCACCGAGCACGTACTCGCTGATGGGGACGGCGTGCAGGCCACTGGCCGTTGTCACGCGGACGCGGCCGGAGCGGACGACATCGCTGTCCACGAGCCGGTCAACGCCGGCGCTGGTGAGTTGCAGCCACGCCAGGGCCGGCGCGCGAACGAGGATGTCGTCCGGTACGATCGGGTTGGTCAGCAGCACCTGCGTTTGCGCCAGAATCTGCTCAAGGGCGGTGCGCGCCTCACTCTCGCTCTCTTCGTCCGGGATCGGAGGCTCGTTGTACCCGGCCCAGAGTGGGCGGCCGTCGCGGTATACGTGGCGCTGCATGCGCGACAGGTGAGTGACTGCCAGCCGCGGGGATGCCAGGCGTATGCGCTCGATGAGCGCCGCGCTCATGGGCAGGGCGATGGTGACGTGAACCTGGCCGGACATGGCTCGAATGCTGATTATACGGTCATTGCCAGGCAGCGGGCGGGCCGAACGAAACGTTGCGGGGGCGCCAATCTTTACCGGTCGTTAACTGACATGTCCTAAACCATTTCTTAACCTGTTATTGGGAGGGGCCAGGTGACGAGCCCCAGCAACAGATTCGGGAGGGACTGATGGCCCGAGAGGGCCGGGAGACAGGGACATTGCCGGAGACGACTGAGGGACGGGCCCAAAAGGGAGGGTGGAAGCCTTCAAGGGGCTTCAAGATCGGGATCAGCGGCGTCGCGTTCTTCGCCGGGATCCTCACCGTCGCGTCCATCATCGCCGTCACCACCGAACCGGATACCGGCGTGGTGGCGGTGACGCCGACGCCCAGTCCGCAACCAACCACGATCGCGCCGCGTCGCCAGGGCCCTGCCGACGAGTTCACGTCAGCCGGCGCCGACGCGTACCTCGGGGCGGTGGACCAGGGCGCGACCACGGCACATCCGGCTCCGGCGACATCCGCCGGTTCCACCGCCGGCGCTGCGACGGCGACACCAACGATCGGGGAGGGCTGGTCTGCCACACCAGCGCCCATAGCCGACGCGCCAGAAGTGGCGCCCGCTGCCTCCGGGCTGATCGCCGGCATCGAGAGCCGCTTCGGAGTCGACATCCTGACCGCAGGCCAGGACTGGGGCGTGGGCGAGGCAGACCAGGTCCGCAATCTCGGAGCGGTCCAGGCAGCGCTGCAGGCGCTGCCGCCGGGCGTTATCTCGCGGATCGTGAGCGGCTCCGGAGGGACGCTGAGCTTCCTGTCCAACCAGCACGGGCAGACGGCGGGCGGCTGGCAGCCGTACGGCGACCGCGCAGCCAACTACTACACGAACCAGGACTACGATGGGCAGAACGCTTTCGCCACAAACCAGGTCATCCTGCAGCCGGGGTCGGCGGCCCAAACGATCGCGCATGAACTCGTCCACGCGTACCAGCTCCGTGACACGGCGCCGGGAGCTTTCGTTGAGGCGCTGCTAACGCCCGAGATGAAGTCGTTCATGCAGGCGACGGGGTGGAAGCAGCTGGTGTCCGACGAGGAACTCCTGGCGGTGCAGACCGGGTCCTGGGACGGGATCAATTCGCTGTTCTCATACCAGGGTCACTCACTCAGCTACGTCACCGAACACGGGAGCACTGCCGAGCTGTACACGCCCAACCCGATGGAGGCGTTCGCGGAGGCCGCGGGGCTGTACTACGCCCACGGCGACGGCTTCACGCTGCCGGCCTGGGCGGACTACTGGTCCTGGTTCAACGCGAACCTGGGCTAGCAGGGAGCCGTCGGCCTGGGCTTTCGCCCCACCGCCCCATGGCCATTCTGGAGGGCTGAAGCCTTCCGCTACTTCCTGCTCGCCGGATCGATCGGCGGGATGTTCAGCGCCCGATTGATAGGCGTTCGATCAGCCACAGGGGCAGGCGCGCGTCTTCCATCAGCCGCTGCGTGGACTCGATGTCGTACTCGACGCGGCGCAGGGTGAAGACCATGTCCTCTTCGTCAAAGATGCCGTATGCGGCGCGCGGGTCGCCGTCTCGCGGCTGGCCGACGCTGCCCGGGTTGAGCACGAGCTTCGGGCCGGAGGCCAGTTGAATCGCATCGCCGTCCCGCAGCCGGACGAAGCGACAGCCGTCCGGAGAGCCGGCATCTTCGAAGATGGCCATGGGCACGTGCGTGTGGCCGACGAAACTGAACGGGACGGACATCGTCGCGAGGTGCGCGGTTGCCGCCCCGGGGTACGAGAGGTACTCCCAGATCGGGTCTCGCAGGCTGCCGTGCACGAATACGATGTCGCCCCGGTCTATGCGCTCCGGTAGTTCGTCAAGTAACGTCTTCTCTTCAACACCGAGCTGTTCGGCGGTCCAGCGGGCGGCCGCGGCGGCGGCGGGGTTGAAGTCGCGCGTATCGATCGCCCCGGTCGCGGCGCGCTCGTGGTTGCCAGCCACCCACAGCGCGTCCGCCCGCCGTAGTCGGGCGACGCACTCGCAGGGTTGGGGCCCGTAGCCGACGCAATCGCCGAGGTTCCAGACGGCGTCGACGTGGCCCGCCGTCTCCGCGTGGGCGAGGACGGCTTCGAGGGCCGCGAGGTTGGCGTGGATGTCGGAAACGACGGCGACGCGCATGGGCGAAGTATATCTGGATTGACATCTTGCCCAGCCTCCGCACACTTCCAGCCTTTTTGCCGCCTCCGCGCCGCCGGGGCTGGTACCGGCACGCGTCGCCGAAGAGCAGCGCGGCGCGTATCTGCTTTTCACTGAGTCCGGCGCGCTGGAGGCAGCTGTGACGGGCCGCCTGAGGCACGTGGCAGCCGGGCGCGACGAATACCCGGCTGTCGGCGACTGGGTGCTGGCACGGCCGCTGCCGGGGGAGGCACGCGCCGTCATCCAGCACCTGCTCCCGCGGCGGACGAAGCTCTCGCGGAAGACCGCCGGCGAGCGTACGGACGAGCAGGTCATGGCGGCGAACCTCGACACGGTGTTCGTGGTCGCGTCGCTCAATCAGGAGATGAACGTCCGCCGCATCGAGCGCTACCTGGCGGTCGCCTGGGACAGCGGCGCGGCGCCGGTTGTCATCCTGAACAGGGCGGACCTCGCCGAGGATGCCTCGGCGCGGGACCAGCCGAACTCGCTCTCCAGGGGATCGACATAGAGGCCGAAGGACCAGAACGAGACGCCGCTGGCAACGGCCACGGCAGCGACGGAAGCGCCGAGTATCCACCATCCGTAGAGGATGCCCGGGCGCGCCGCCGAAACCGTCACCTGCCCAGCGTCAACGGTCGGCCGCAGACGGTCAAGGGGAACCGATATGTGCGTAACTCGGGCCTGATTATTGACCTGCGGGCGGTCCGGATGGTGTTATGCGCGCGAAGCCTGGACCAGCCAAGGAGGTCTCCGCGTGAAGTACCTTATCGCCGCGTGGCTATGGCTCACCGCCGCTTATCTGGCGCTCGGACTCCTCCCCTATTCTCCAGCCCCTGCCTTCGCGGAGATCAGCGGGAACTGCTCCGCAACCTTCAAGGGCGTCGATGTCGCTGGCCTGAACAGCAACTCCGCGGGCAGCGCCATCAAGGTCAAAGAAGGCGAACTCGTGGAAGTCCAGTTCAATTCTCCGGCTGGATTTCAGTCACACAAGATCAAGCTCCAGGCAACCGCGATCAGCGGGAGTGCCGTCACAGTAAGTACCGACAACAACGACGGCGGGGACACAAGCTTCACGGAGACGGTCAACGTAGATGACTATGCCTGGGCCGGAGCGGGCCTATATCGCGTATCCGGGACTGCGACTCTATCAGACGGTAGGCCTTGCTCCGGGGCGGCGCTGGTCAACGTGGACAAGAACCCACTGACCACGGTGGCGGGGGTGGCCGCCGCCGGAGCGACGGCGGCCGGCGCGGTCGGAGTGGTCGGGGCCACTGTGGTTGCGGCCACCGAGGCGGTGGCGGCGCCCAGGAAGGTGGAGGACTGGGTCATCAACGAGATCGATAAGGCCAGCGCGCGACCGACCAGCAGCTATTACGACGAACCGGCCGGGCCGCCGTATGTGACCGGGGTCTGGCTCTTTGACATGTGCCTGTGGCTGACCCTTCCGGCCCTGCTGCTGACCGGCCTGATGATGGTTGGCTTGCTGCCGACAAGCGCTCTGGCCGGGGGCTCCGGGGCTGGGGGCGATGCCGGCCGACGCTTGAGGCGCGCGACGTGGCGGCCGCGAATCTCGGTCGTGGGGCTGGTGGGTTCGGTGCTGTTCGGGCTCGGCTTCACCATATTCCTGCAGCAGTCCGGGGAGGTGTTCCCGGACGAGGGGACGTTCCTCCAGTACATTGGCGCGGGGCTGATCGTAGGAATCGTTGTGCCGTCGCTGATCCGCGTGGTGACGGTGATGCGCGCGAACCGGGCGATCGCGAGCGCGGAGAGCCGGTTGGCCGCGGCGCGCGGCAGCGCTCCGGCCGCGACGACTGCACCGCCGGCCGAGACTCCGCCGCCGTCCTACGAGCCGGTGCCCACCGAGCCGCAGGCGCCGGAAGGTGGTGTGGGCGCGCCTGAGCAGCCGCCGGAGGAGACCGATGGCTAGCGGGGCGACGGCGGCGCCGAAGACAGGCGCTTCGGGGTTCGCGGAGCGGTTCATCCTGACTTACAAGGAGCATGTCTCACCCTACCTGGGGGCGCGGTGCCGCTACGTGCCCACGTGTTCGGAGTACGGCCTGGAGTGCTACCGGCGGTACGGCTTCGCGAAGGCGACGGCCAAGACGGCGTGGCGGCTGCTACGCTGCAACCCGTTTCACGGGCGCGCGATCAAGCACGACCCGCCGTAGGATTCGTTCAGGACAGGACGACCGTCCCGCGCGGGCACTCGATCGTCGCAAGGAGGGCGGGCCTACCGCCCTCCGACACCTGTATCTCGACGCCGAGTGCGTCGAGCATCGGCTGCACGGCTTCAGGATGAGGATGCTCGGCCTCGAGGTCGACAAGCGCGCAGCCGGCAGGCGCCGTGATGGAGGGGTGCTGCGCCATCCCCCACTCGATGAGGAACGGCACGATGCCATCGCCTGGTAGCGTGCGCTTGAGCGCGAGCTTCCACTTCAACTCTCCGTCCCCCGGCAGCGCCCGCGAAGCGCTGACAATGGGGCCGGGATCGTACCCGCATCTCCTGGCGGCGATGCAGGTCGCCTCGATACTATCCACTCGCGCCGCCCAGGTGACAAGACGCGGTTCCCCGGGTGAGTCGAGCCCGAAGGCGCGGGGCTCAGGGGGCTCCGGCTGACCCGGATCCGGCGCGATCACCTCCAGGTACGTCCCCATGCCGAGTGAGAGCAGGGCGTTGTGGGTGCCTCGGCCGGTGTGACTGCCGCCTAGGACGGGGCGCACACCGAGTAGCCGCTCGATCTCATCGCAGCCCTGTTCGAGGCCCGGGCAGCCAAAGACAAGGTGGTCGATGTGCGGGCTCATATACGGGGTTTCCTCCAGGCCAGTATCCGCTCTTGACCGCCGACCCGCCAGCCGTGACCCTTATGCCGTGATCAATCTCATCGCTGTGCAGGCGCGGATGGAGCGCTCCGACTATCGCAATCCTCAGGCGTTCGCGGCGAAGATCGGCGCGCTGATGGAGCGAGCGGCGGGTACGGCTGACTTCTCGCTGCCGACGCTGGTCGCGTTCCCGGAGCTGATCGGGATGTTCCTGAGCTTCGTCCCGCGTTACTGGGACGAACTGAAGGACGAGCCGATGCTCGAGGCGGCGGCGATGAAGAGCGTGATGCAGAACTTCGCGGCGCTACCAGAAGAACACCGCGCAACGCCGGAAGCGGCGGCCCGGCGGCTGTTATTCCTGGACTCAGCAGTGGAGACTGAGGCGGCGTACACGTCCCTGTTTTCGTCGCTGGCACGCGAGCACGGCTGCTACATCGCGGCGGGGAGCATCGCCCTGCCGCCGATGGAATCGGAGCCGAGCAAAGGCGGGCGGCATATCGCCGACGAATCGAAGGTGTATAACACCGCCTATCTCTTCTCGCCGCGAGGCGCCTGCATCTCGCGCGCCTCGAAGGTGAATCTGGTCCCGGGGTTCGAGGAGCGCGTGTTTGACCCGGCGCCGCCTTCGCAACTGGCGCCGGTGGACACCGGCGTCGGCCGCCTGGGCACGCTGGTCTGCTTCGACGGCTTCCACGAGACGCTGGTGGAACGCTGCGACGCGATGGGGGTGCAGGTGATGCTGAAGCCGTCGTACAACCAGCACCCCTGGGACGGGCCCAGCACCTACGACCCGGAGCACCGCGAGGGGGAGAAGTGGCTGAACGAGGGATGCCCATCGATCATCCAGGGGCGCGAGAACATCCGGTACGGGGTCAATGCGATGCTGGTGGGGGGTGTGTTCGACGACATGTACGCGGAGGGGCTTTCATCGATCGCGGCCAACACGGGCCGAACGGGCGCTTCCTGGGAGGAAGGCGTGATCGCGATCGCTTCGCGGCCGGATGCGGAGGAGATCGTCGCGGCGACGGTGGAGTTGTAGCGGGCCCGGGACAATCTCCCCTACTCCGCTCGTTCCTTCGACCGCGCTCAGGGCAAGCCTTAGTGATGCCCTCTGTCCGCGTGCCGCGGGCTGCCCAGGACTGGGGCCCTGGGCCCACGAGTGGTCGGCGGATCGGCGTGCTACGGGGCCAGCGCCAGCGTGATCACGCCCGCCACTACGAGTCCGGAGCCCCAGATGCGCGTGAGGCCGTAGCCTTCGCCGAGCCAGAGCACGCCCATCGCGGTACCGAGGACGATGCCGACTTCGCGGGCCGGCGCCACGTAGCTGACTTTGCTCGTGGTCAGCGCGATCAGGACTAGCGTGTAGCCGAGCGGCGCGAGAAGGCCGGCCGCGACGATGCTCAACCTGTGGGTCCGCCATTCGGTGCGCAGGCGGGATGCGTCCGTTGCCCAGATGATCGCCGGGGTCAGCCCCACCACGTTGCCGATGAGGGTGAATCCGATGAGGGTCATCGGAGGGATGTCGTGGTCGAGGCCGGCCTTGTCCCAGAGGCTGTAGCAGGAGATGACGAGGCCGGTGAACAGGGCGACCTGCGTAGCCGGCGTCGTCAGCGCCTTCAACGGGTGGCCCAGATCGCGCCAGAAGCGGGAATCGATGTGGACCGCGTAGATGCCGAGGACGACGAGACCGATGCCGATGCCCGCCTCCAGCGAGACGGTTTCGTCGAAGATGATCACAGCGAGGATCGGCACGAGGGCTGGACCCATGCCGCGCGACACGGGGTAGACGGAAGAGAGGTCGCCCAGGTAGTAGCCCCTGGTCAGGGCGATCCCGTAGATGGCGTGCAGCACGGTGGTGCCAAGCGCAAAGCCGAGGGCCGTCCAGCCAAACCCGTCAACGATCGCGAAGGCGACCGCGGGAGCGGCGAATGCGGCGAGGCCCACCGTAGCCATGGCCCAGAAGAAGATCACCTTGTGACCGCTGCGCTTGACCAGGAAGTTCCACGTCGCGTGGAGGACGCCAGACGTGAGGACGAGGACGACGGCGAGGCTGGTCATGTCTCGCCATTCTAGACGCTGGCCGGGGCCGGGGGTCCCCGGCCCCACATGGATCTGGCTAACGGTAGACGATGCGTTCGGGGGTGATCCGGAGAACGACGCGCCCTTCGGCCTTTGCGCGCTGTTCAAGAGCGGGACGGGACGCCTCCGAGATGGGCGCGCCGGTCATCTTCTCGCCGATGCGCATCATCGCGTCAACGGCACCTTCATCCTCGACGTGTGCTTTACCGTAGACCGTCAGGTACTGGAACGGGGGACTCTCCGCAAGGACGCAGACGCTCATGGCGATGTTGCGTCTGCCCGCGCGGCCCTTCGCCCGGGATGACGTGGTGGAGATAACGATCTCGTCTCCGTCCAGCACGTAGTACACCGGCGAAAGCGCGGGCGGGCCATCTTTGCGGACGTAGCCGACGATGCAAAGGCGGTGCTCCTCCAGGAATTGGCGCTGTTCGTCGGTGATCATGCCTGCTCCTCCAGCATTGTTGCGTTCTCCTCTTCCCTGTCCGCGGCGCGCAGGAGCTCCTGCTGTCGCGTCGCGTCCGGCTCTTGAGCGGCCAGTTGCCGGTAGACTGCGGCGCCACCGCGTTCCAGTTGTGCGAGCAGCGCCTTCTGTTCGGCGGGCGATTTGCCGGCGAAGAGACCGCTGACCACCGCCGCCGGTTCCGCCGGGCCACCCGCGCCCTGCAGCACCATCTGGGTCTGTGTGACCACGGCGATCGTCCGGCCGTCTCCCCGCGACACGGTCGTCCGCCAGACCTGCGTGCTTCTGCCCTTGTGCACCGGCTCGCAGACGGCGACGATCGTCTCGCCGACCTTTGCGGAGCCGGTGAAGTTCGTTTTCGACTCAATCGTCGTCGTACCGGCGCCGGGCGGCAGGTTCAGGAACGTTCCGCACGCGCCGAGGAAGTCGGCCATCGTCATCACGGCACCGCCGTGGATGGTGCGCCCAGTGGTGCAGATGTCGTCGCGGACCACGAGCGCCGCTGCCACGCGGTCAGGACCGGCCTCGGTGATCATCATGCCAAGCACCCTGGGGAACATCGCCCGCAGGGCGGCATTCAGCGTCTCGATATTATCGGTCACTTCACTCCCCTAGATGCGCACCCGGTCCGGTGGTCTGCCCGCTACGCCGTCCCAGCCACGCTCCGCGACCCTGCGGACGCCCGCTTCGCCGGCAGCGCGCTGCAAATCGGCGACAGTCTTGCTCAGGACGGGGTGCACCGTCTCGCCGGCGATCTCGGCCAGGGGTACGAGGACGAAGGGCCGCTCCTCGAGGCGCGGGTGCGGGACTACGACATCGGGCGTCTCGATGACAGTGTCGTCGTAGAGGAGGATGTCGATGTCGATCGGGCGCGGGCCCTGCGGCTCAGCGCCGGGGCGCCTGCCAATCTCCTCCTCGATGCCCTTCAGAAAGCGGAGCAGCGGCAACGGATCGAGGCCGGTTTCCAGCGACACAGCGGCATTGCAGAACGGCGGCTGGGGAGGGCCCGCAGGATCGGTCTCGTACAGCGACGAGGCGTCTGTGACCCGGGCCAGGCGGGTCATCGCCCGCACGGCCATCCGCAGATTGGCCTCGCGGTTGCCGAGGTTGGAGCCGAGCGCGAGGTACACCGTGGCCATCAGGACCGCCTCGCCGGGATGGCGAAGGTGAGCCGGGCCTTTGCCAGCAGCTCGCCGTCTCCCGCGCGCCGGGCCTCGGACTCGCCGAAGGCGATGCGCCGGGTAAGCGCAGTGATGCGGCCTTCGATACGCAGTTCGTCGCCGGGCTGGGCCCAGGTGTAGAAGGTGGTGCTCATCTCGATGGTGGCATGCGGCCCCTCCAGTTCGCGGGCGCGCTCGCCGCGGAGCCGTCCGAGCGCGATGCCGATGGCGGAGTCCATGAGCGAGGTGAGGACGCCGGTGTGGACCCGCCCGGTGATATCGGCATGCTCTTCCCTGGTGATCACCGAAAGCTCGACCCGCCCTTCGTTGAATTCCTTCATCACGCCGCCGAGGTAGGCCGTGAAGGGCGCAGCGACAGGCTCAGCCATTGCGCGGGCCCGTGATGACGAACGTGAACCGTCCCTTCGCGACCAGGTCGCCCTTGCCACGGCGCGTGACCTCGGCCTCGCAAAAGGCTATCGACCGGCCGACTTTCAGGGCCCTGCCCTCGACGACGATCTCGTCGCCCACGCGCGGGCCCGCGAGGAAGCTCACGTTCATGTCCACCGTCGCGTGGGGGGTGGACTGCGTCGCTTCGGTACCCCGGACCGTGGCGACCACGGTCCCGAGCACCTCGTCCATAAGGCTCGTCGCGACGCCGCCGTGCATGACGCCGTTGGGATTGGTGTGCTTGTGCTCCAGGACGAGCGACATGCGTACGTATCCGTCCTGGCACTCCTCCATCTTCGCGCCGACCATTTCGATGAAGGGGCTGGGCGGGTGATCCGGCGGGAGGGTCATCCTTCCTTCCTCCATCCTCGCACGATAGCATCCGACATCCGCGCTACACGAGCCATCTCCTTCACGTCGTGCACGCGGACGATGTCCGTCCCGTTGGCGATCGAGATCGCGACGGTTGCAGCGGTGCCTTCCAGGCGGTCCTCCACGGGAAGGCCGCCGAGCACCGTACCGATGACGGATTTGCGGGAGGTGCCGACCAGCAGCGGCCGGCCGAGGACGCGCAACTCGCCGAGCTGCCGCAGCATCTCCAGCGCCTGCCCCTCGGTCCAGCCGAAGTTGAAGCCGGGGTCCACGATAACTCGCTCTTCGGGCAGACCCTGTTCGCGCGCGACGCGCAGGCTCTCGAGCAACCCCTCCACGATGTTGCCGATCGTGTCCTTGAACGGCCGGCCGCGCTGCATATGCATCGCCACCGCGGGGACACCCGCCCTGGCGGCGACGCGCGCGATCTCCGGCTCGCGCCGAAAGCCGTGGACATCGTTGACGAGGGCCGCCCCCGCTTCGATCGCCGCCCTGGCAACCTGAGCCTTGTAGGTGTCGACGCTCAAAGGGATATCGAGCTCGCGCACGAGCCGCTGGATCACCGGCACAACGCGCTCGATCTCCTTATCCGCGTCGACCTCTTCCGCGCCCGGCCGGGTAGACTCGCCGCCGACGTCGATGATGTCCGCGCCGTCCTCACGCATCTGGGCCGCGCGCCTGACGGCGGCGTCGGCGTCGGCACCCATTCCGTCGCCGGAGAACGAGTCCGGAGTCACGTTGAGGATGCCCATGACGTATGTGCGCTCGCCCCAGGTGAACTCGCGCCCACCGATGGTGATGGGCGTGGGACAGCGGCGGGCGGCCGGTTCGTGGACCATGGCGAGGGTAATGATGCGGGGCAGGAGAGGATAAGGACAAGTGAACATTGGAACAAGGGAACAATCAGAACAAATGGACTTCGTTGGGTTCCCTGTTCTATTGTTCGATTGTTCGATTGCTCCCATGACCTCCCACTACCCGAACCCGGACATCATTGCCGAGACGGACTGGCTAGCCAAACACCTGGGCGACGCCGACATCCGGATCGTGGACTGCGACGAATTCCCGCAGTACCAGCGGCTGCACATCGAGGGAGCCGTGGGCCTGAAGGTGCACCACTATCTGAAGCGGCAGGGCGATTCCGCCAGCGGCAAGGGCATCGGCATCGACGTGATGCCGCCGGAGGAGTTCGCGAAGGTCATGTCCGAGCACGGGATCTCCAACGACACCACGGTCATCGCTTACGACAACATGGGCGGTCTGTATGCGGCACGCCTGTGGTGGACTCTCGGTTACTACGGCCACACGCGGTGCAAGCTCCTGAACGGCGGCTTCCGGAAGTGGTTCGAAGAGGGGCGGCCGGTGAGCATGGACCAGCCGCACGTCGAGCCCGGGTCGTTCCAGGTGCGCGAAGTCCATGCCGAGTCCTGCGCGGTGCTGTCCGACGTGGCGCAGGCGATGGATGACCCCGGCGCCGTCATCTGGGACGTGCGCTCGCGCCGCGAGCACACCGGCGAAGACCCGCGGGCCAACCGCCGGGGTGGCCACATTCCCGGTGCGGTGCACGTGGAGTGGCTGGAGATGACGGTTTCGCCGCCGAAGCAGTCGGGCCTGCTCCTGCCGGCGGCGGAGATCAAGCGCAAGCTGCAACTGGCCGGGATCACGCCGGACAAGCGCGTATTCACGCACTGACAGGCAGGCATCCGTGCGGCGCACGGCATGTTCGTCCTGAAGCTGATGGGCTATCAACACGCCGCGAACTACGATGGTTCGTGGAACGAGTGGGGTAACCGTGACGACACCGCGATCGTCACCGGCCCGTAGTTATTCCAGGAAGGCTGTGAAGGTCTCACCGTAGGCGAACCGGTATATCGCGTAGTTCTCCAGGACAAGTTCGACGTAAGCGCGGGTCTCCGGGTACTCGATCGTCTCCAGGAAGAGGTCGGGGTCGCCACCGGCGGCTTCCCACCAGCGGCCGGCGTTGCCCGGTCCGCCGTTGTACGCCGCCAGCGCGGCGGCGGCGACACCGCCGAAGCCTTCAAGCTGCGAGCCGAAGTAGTAAGCGCCGAAGCGCAGCGCGACGTTGGGGCGGAAGAGGTCGGAGTAATGGAAGTCCTCGACGGCCAGTTGTTCCGCGATACCGTCAGCCGTGGACGGGATGACCTGCGTCAGCCCCATGGCTTCCGCAGGGGACACCGCCGATGGGTCGTAAAGGCTTTCCTGCCGGACGAGCGCGAGGAGCAGGTACGGGGAGAAGCCGTTGGCCTCGGCCTCCGCCGAGACGATTTCGAAGTACTCCTTCGGGTAGGCGAGCCGCAGCAGTGAGCGGAACTCCTTGCTGCCCACCAGCGTCCTCGCTGCGGGTGCGCTGATCCAGGGCCGGCCGAGCTCGTCGATCTCCTGGGCGAGGCGGTACAAGAGCCAGGGGTTCCCCTCGTTTGCATCAAGAAGAGCCTGGAACTCGTCGTCGGCCTGGTCATCGTAGCCCGCTTCGGCGAGTTCGACGGCGCGGCGCCAGGGTTCGGCCGCAAACAGAGCATCGCGAGTTACCGGGTTCTCGGGCCCCCAGATGGTGGCGAGGTACGGCTCGTCGTTTGGCGTTGGCGAGGGAGAACCGGTTTCCGGGATCTCCGGTGGACGGTGATCGGCAACACGACGCTCAACCCTTGCCCTCAGCGCGTAATAGTCGAAATGCTCCCCGTTCATCGCTGCCTCGAAGTACGCCCCAGCGGACTCGCGGTCTCCGAGAGCGTCCGACGCCTTGCCGAGCCAGAAGTTGGCGCGAGTCTCTTCCGCGGCGTTCGGAGCGACGTCCAGGAATGTCTGCCAGTAGCCGAGCGCGTCGCCGGGGCGGCCGAGCTGGTAGCTGAGCAGGCCGGCGCGGAAGACGCCCGGGCCTGCCTGCTCGTGCCCGGGCATGATAGCGGCGACACCGGCGAATCCGGCTATCGCCTCGTCGGTGCGGCCCAGGCGCTCCAGCACCGTAGCACGATCCCATGTCGCCTGCGCCGCGAACCAGGCGGACTCGCCGGAGGCAATGGCAGCGTCATACTGCGCTACCGCCTCGTCCCATTGCTCGGAGCGCTCGGCCAGGATGCCGAGGTAGTAGCGGGCTTCGCCGACGCCTTCGCCGGAATCGACGATCGCCTGGAAGGCCTCCGCGGCGGGCCCGTTCTCGCGGTTCCGGAAGAGGACAAGCGCGCGCTCGCGGGTCGTCACCGATGCGCCAGCGGCGGGATCGCTGAGTGCTTCAAGAGCCTGGACGCTGGCTGGATAATCCACGATCAGCGCCCGCATGGACTCCGCAGCCAGCGAAGCGTCACCTGCCTCTGCTGCTGCGGCAGCCAACTGCGCCAGGGCGTCCGCAGCAGCAAGGGAAGAAGGAGCCGCGTCCACGGCGCGCTGGTACGTGCCGCGGGCGCCGGGCTCATCGCCTGCTTCCTGCTGAAAGCGCGCCATGTCGAGGAGCGATTCGGTTTCCACAGCCGCGGGGAGGCCGGCCGCCAGCGCCTCGTCAAACAGCCTCACCGCCGAATCCTTGTCGCCTTTCTGCGAAGCGATCCGGCCCAGGTAGAGCGTCGCGTAGGGCCACGCCGGGCCGCCGAGGTCAACGTATTCGTCGAACGTCTTCCGGGCACCGTCGAAATCGCCCTGGGCGAACTGTGATTTGCCGAGCAGAAGGAGCGCAGGCCCTTCCAGGGCCGCCTGACCGCCGATTTCACGGTAGGCTTTAACGGTCTGTTCGGCGGCGTTGTGCTCGCCGCGGCTCAAGTGGATGCGGGCCAGCGCCCAGAGCCCCCGTTGCTTCTCCTCCGCGGTGCCGCGCTGTGCGGCGGCGGAGTAGATCGTGAGCGCCTGCTCGTAGTCGCCCTGTTCGTACAGCCGGTCCGCCAGGTCCAGGTCGATCGGGACAGCGGAAGGGGCAGGGGAGAGGACGGGGGTTGGCTCGGGCGCGCGGTTGCCGCCCGACCCGCAGCCGGCAACTGCGAGCAGGGCGAGGGCGGCAGCGCAGACTGGCAGGACTTTCATGTGGAACTCACCACTCCAATGGCCTCAATCTCTATAACGTAGCCGTGGGGTGGGACGGTGCTCGTGACCAGGCCAAGCGGCGTCCTGTTATGTTCATTGACACCTTTTTCGGGCCGATGCTAGGCTGAAATTCCGGCGGTCATCAAAGGCGCCGCGGCCTCCTGGCGTCATGAACGTAATTCGCTGCACCATCATCGACAGCGCCGGCGGCGTCAGCTTCCTGACGCACGGCGACGCTCTCCCGGCCCTCGTCGCCGCCTGCACACGGAACCCCGGTACGATCGAGGAGTTCCTCGAGGGGGCTGAGCCATACTACCACAGCCTCTCCGACTACGTTCACTCGGGACTGGCGGTGTTCGACGAGCACAACTCGCTGGGTCATTATTCCGAGATCCACAGGCAACTGACCACCACACCCCGGTACCGGCAGCCGGTGTTCCGCGTCGTGGACGACCTGACGCGCGAGGCGAGCCTGCGGCCGGTGAAGGCAGGAGCGGTGATCTTCAACCTGCGGGCGAAGCGGATAGTGCAGATGGTGAACAGCTACCGGGAGATACGCCGCAGCGGCCAGGGACGCATATTCGACGGGTTGCGCCATACGGATGCTTCGTTCCGCTACCGGCTGCCGGAGGAGTGGTCGCTCGTCCCCTGAGGCGGAAACTTTTCGGCCGGAGGGGACGTTGTAACCTACGAAGCCACCTGCCCTGAGCGCCGCCAAGGCGCCGCGGGCGCTTCCCATGTTGCACCATGCAGTCCCGCGTGGTGTGATTCGCGACGAATGCCATGCGGAGGAGCTAAGTGAGCAGCGAGTGGCCGCCCTACGGCGGCGGATACCAGAAGGGCGCCCACGTCTATCACAGGCGTGGGGTCAACACGTTCGCAGTCATGGCGATAGCCATGTTCGCGGTACTCAGCCTCTATGCCTGGCTCATCGTGGCGACCCGCCTGGACCACATCATCGCACCGGGGAACGAGCTCGGAGGCCTGTTCGTGGATGTGCCGGGCACGGGCGACGGAGGCAAAGACGCCGCCGAATCGATCGATGAGCGGATAAACATCGTGTTCCTGGGGCTGGACCGCCGGCTGGATGAAGAGGACGGCCAACCTTACCGCACGGACAGCATCATGGTGCTGACGATCGACCCCTACAGCAAGACAGCGGGCGCATTCTCCATACCCCGCGACACGCTGGTGGACTTCCCCGACGGTAACGGCGGGGTGATGCAAAACACCCGTATAAACGAGGCGTGGGAGACCGGCCAGTTCTTCTCCAGTTATCCCGGCGGGGGCCCTCAGCTCGTGAAGGACACGATCGAGTACAACTTCGGCATCCCGATAGACCACTACATCCTCATGGACTGGGTCGACTTCATGGAGATCGTCGACGAGCTCGGCGGCGTTGACGTGCAGGTGCCGGAGTATGCGTACGACCCGGCATACTCGGTCTACCACTACGGCGGCGAGGTCTACTCGGTTGAGTTTGTACCGGGTGCCGCGCCGGAGCACATGGACGGCGCCCGGGCGCTCGCCTACGCACGGATCCGCAAGAGCGATAACGACTACAAGCGGATCGAGCGGCAGCAGCTGGTGCTGAAGGCGATGGCCCGCAGGGCGGCCAGCATCGACACGATCATCAATAACCCGATCGGGCTGTACGACAAGTTCAAGGGAGCGGTGGAGACCGACATTAGCGACTTTCGGGCCCTTGGCCTGGCGGCGCTCATGAAGCAGATCGGCGTGGACACCATCCGGACAGTCTCGATGGCGCCGGCGACATATCCGTGCGGAACGTGCGATGCCTCTGTGCTGCTGTGGGATCCGGCGAAGGTGGAGGAGCTGAAGGCGCAGGTGTTCAGCGATTCACGGATCGCGACGGAGAACGCGACGGTGCAGATCCTGAACGGCACGCCGATACCCAACCTCGCCGGGACCTTCGCGGAGTTCCTGAGAGGGAAGGGCATCCTGCCGGAGAGCATCACCGTTGACGAATACGCGAACGGCATGCTGTATGACACGACGATCGTGGTGGATACGACGGGCGGTCACGAACACACCGTTCAGGAGATAGCAGGCTGGCTGGGATTGCCGGAGGGCCGCACGGTCACGTCGAGTGACGCGCAGGCCACGCCGTTCCTCAACACAACGTCGGCCATTGTCGTCGTGCTGGGCCAGGACATAGAGGTTGACCCGAATACGGGTGAACTGCGGGTGGCCGCCGGCGCAGGCGGCTAACGGCCGCTCGCCCAATCACCGCGCATAAAGAGACCGGCGGCTGGTTTCCCAGCCGCCGGCCCTATATTTGCTCTGTCCGGTGCCGCGAGGTTATTAGCCCTGCGCGAACCAGTTCTGCATCTGCATGAGCACACCCATGTCACCGGTGAAGGTGAACTGGCCGCTCATGAACGCGGTGGCGCCGTCCAGCTCCCGGCGGGTGATCTTCAGCCAGACGTCGGACGGGGAGTTGATGGTAACGGTGGGGCTGTCGGCGTTGCCCTCGGTGACTTCGCACTTGCCGTCGCCGACCTTGACAGTGTAGTTGCCCGGCTCGGCGCCGGTGAAGTTGAACTGGATGGTTGCGTTTGCGCCGGCGGCCTTGTCGGGCTGGAAGGCCGTGGGCATGGCGTCCATAACTTCCTTGATGGAGTTAGGTAGCTCCTGGGTCATTTAACAGAACCTCCTTCTGTCGTGAAAACTTAGCGGTTGCTAATCCAGAGCAAATCCGCCGACTAGTCTAGCACCGCTGTCAAGAGCCGTCTATAAGCGACGCCCCCGGCGGCGGCGGCGATGTCGGCACGCAAAAACGGCGCCGGTCGGGCGACCGGCGCCGTTCGAGTCTCCTGGCGGGTTCTACTTTCTGGCGGCCTTCTTGGCGGGCGCCTTGCGGGCCTTTGTTGCCTTTGTAGCCGGCGCCTTCTTTGCCCGCTCCCTCGGGGGGGCCTCGCCCTCGGTCGCGGAGGCCTGCTGCACCGCTACCGCAGCGTTGAACTTGATCAGCAGCCGGCTCTTGTGACGAGCGGCGTTGTTGGCGTGGATCACACCCTTCTGCGCGGCCCTGTCCAGGGCGGCAAGCGCGCCCCGTGTCGCCTCACGAGCGGACTCCAGGTCGCCGGTCAGGATGGCGGCGTTCGCCTTCTTGACGGCGGTCTTGGTCGCGCTCTTGACGGCCCGGTTGCGCAGCCTGCGCTTCAGGGACTGGCGGTGGGCTTTTTCAGCTGATCGAGTAGCCAATGGTCCTCCTTGCCGGCAGGGAAAACTTCTCCCACGGGCGATGGGCTTCCGGCTCTACAATCTTAGGGCCTGGCCATCGGCGTTGTCCAGCAATTGGCGTCAGGCCAGCGCCGCCCGGACGCGCCGCCAGGCGTCTTCGACGACCACTTCCAGCGGGCGAGCGGCGTCGATCACCTGCACGCGCTCGGGATCTTTGCGGCCGATCTCGGCGAAGCCGCCGTGCACCCGCAGGTGGAACTCCGCGGGCTCGCTGCCAATGGTGTCTTCCTGTTTGCCAGGCGCCTCCGCGGATGTATTTGCCCGTTTCGCCCTGTCCAGCCCCGTCTCCACCGGGATGTCGAGCAGCAGTGTCAGGTCCGGGCGGAGACCGCCGGTGGCCACGGTGTTAAGGCGATCCACGAGTTCGGCACTCAAACCCCTGCCGTGGCCCTGGTAGGCGATGGAGGAGTCTGTGAAGCGGTCGCAGATGACCACGCTGCCGATGGCGAGTGCGGGGCGGATCACCTTCTCGACGTGCTGAGCGCGGGCGGCTTCGAAGAGGAGCAGTTCTGCCAGGGGCGACAGCGTGGGCGACGAAGGGTCCTGGAAGTACCGCCAGATGTAACTGCCAAGGGGCGTGCCCGTGGGCTCCTCCGTCAGGGTGACGATGCGGCCGTCGGCCCGGAGCCGTTCCGCGAGCTCACGAGCGACGGTTGACTTGCCGGAACCTTCCCCACCCTCGAGTGTGATGAACATTGCCGTCCGTCTCCCTTCCGGAACTGGCGGGCTCGCGGTATCGATTCAGTCGCTCTCGCCGGGCAGGATCCGGACATGCCGGTTGGGCTCGGCGCCGAGGCTGCGAGAGTTGAGATTATAACGCTGCGCGAGCATGTGCTGCAGGCGGCGGATGTAGGCGTTCTGTGGGTTGAGATCGACGGCGCTGAACTGGTTGAGCACCTGGCTGATGGCGTCTTCCGCCTCCTTGAGCGCCGTGACGACTGGGTCGCCCGCGCGTTCCGAACGCATGGTCAGGAGGACCTGTTCGAGCTGGAGGACGGTGTTGCTCTTGACGACGTAGATGGGGATGCCGCGGCCTTCCGCGTCGTGGAGCGTCTGCGGCTTGCGGCGGTAGTAGGGCCTGAGGGTAATCACGACGTCCGCGTCGTCGAGATGGTCAACGATGGATCCGGGGAAGTGCGTTTCCCGGAGCGCCTGCTGCAACCGCTGCCGCGATACGCCGAACGGGTATATCCGGCGCTCACGGCCGGCGCCACCCCTGGCGTCTGTGACCGGCGCAGCGTACTCGGTATCCGGGAACGCGGCGGCCTTCTGGCGTGCGGCCGCCTCCCGGCCGGTTGCCCGGCCGCGGGCAACTCCGCCACGGACGACCTTGACTTCGCCCTCCGCTGTCAGTTCGCGCATCTCCGGCGGCACCTGGAACCCGCGAAGGATGGCGTCCACGGTTTCGGCGACGTCCCGGTGCACGGCCACCTGGGTGTAGGACTGGATCTCCACCAGCACATCGAACGTGGGCGGGGCGCGCCGCTCCAGGATGGCCTTCTGCGTGCCTCGTCGGCGCGCTTCCTCGTCGCTCAGTGTCACGGACTGGATGCCGCCGACGAGGTCGGACAGAGTCGGGTTCATGATCAGGTTCTCAAGTGCGTTGCCGTGCGCAGTGGCGATCAGTTGCACGCCGCGTTCGGCGATTGTGCGGGCGGCGGCGGCTTCAAGGTCCGTCCCGATTTCATCGATGATGATCACCTCGGGCATGTGGTTCTCCACCGCCTCGATCATGACGGCGTGCTGGAGCTCCGGCGAAGGCACCTGCATGCGCCGGGCCCTGCCGATCCCCGGGTGAGGGATGTCACCGTCGCCGGCGATCTCGTTGGAAGTGTCGACGACGATCACCCGCTTGTTGAGTTCATCAGAAAGGAAGCGTGCCACCTCGCGAAGCATCGTTGTCTTGCCCACGCCCGGCCGCCCCAGGAGCAAGACGCTGTCCTCCGTGCGCACCAGGTCTTCGATGATACGAATAGTGCCGAAGACCGCACGGCCGACCCGGCAGGTCAGCCCTATGATTCTTCCCTGGCGGTTCCTGATGCAGGAGATGCGGTGGAGGGTGCGGCCGATGCCTGCGCGGTTGTCGCTGGTGAACTCGCCGATGCGGGAGACGACGTAATCCAGGTCCGCTTCCGTCACTTCCGCTTCGCCCAGGATCGCCTCTTCGTGGGGGTAGCGCGCCTCGGGGGGACGGCCGAGGTCCAGCACGATCTCAAGCAGCGCGTAGTTGTGGGCGCGGGCGCGCACTCCTTCGGCCACGCGCGGCGGGAGCACGTCGATGAGGGTCTCGAGGTCGTCGGTGATGTTCAGCATTTCCGTAGCATCAGACCGCGGTGACCGCTTCCGTGGTGGCCTCGGGCGCGAGTTCTCCCACGGGCCGGTTGAGCCGCTTCGCCAGCGTAACGTAGCTGCCAGCCGGGGCAAACCCACGCCGCTCGAGTTCCACCGCCAATCTCGCGTTGTGATCCGGCACGAGGCAGACCACGTCGCGGTCCTGGAGGATGTCCAGGCCCGCCCCGAGTATCGCACTGTACGGCACGTCTTCAGCGATCGTGTAGATCCGTCCGATGCTGCCGACGGCGGCGCGCACCCAGGCGCCGATGACGCCGGAACGCTCCACGACGAGGTCGGTGGTCCGGCCACCCCACTTCTCCTGGCAGGCCTGCCATTCCCGTAGTGTGGCGCCCTCAATCGCCCTGACGTTGGCCGGCACCGCGCGGCAATACAGCTGGTAGATGCCGAAAGTGTCCGCTTTGACCCGCGAGCGCGTTTGGCAGTCTTCGCCCGACGGGTGCCAGCGCTCGCCGCCGCGCCGGTAAAGCGTTTCTGAGTCGTACTGGAAAAAGCCCGCCGCGCGGGCCACGTCGAGCAACCTGCTGTCCTTCTCCAGGCGGAGGAAGACGCGCTCGGCACCTTGCTGCAGCACCCCTGTCGTCATCCGGCTGAGCAGGGACAACGCCACTGATGCATCGTCTGTGGCGTCGATCAGCACCTCCACCTCCCAGACGGAACGCTTGGCGCGCCGGCGCGCGGAGATAAGCCCCCTGATCGTGGCGCCTCGAACGCTGACCCAGGTCTGCTTCCCGGTCGCGAAGGAGAACCATTGCTCCAGCGCGTCGCCGAGCGGCCTCGTCCGCTGACTGAGCCCGATCCGCTCAAGGGGGCGCGCCTCGTTTGGGTAGACGCGGCCGTCGAACGAAACGAGCGCCACAAGATCCGTCAGCAGGGGCGGTCGCGCGGAGGTCATTTTGCGGACGTCACCTTCCGTGATTCGGTAACCATCCGCAGGAAGTATTCGTGAAAGCGGGGGTCATCCGTCAGCTCGGGATGGAAGGACGTGGCGAGGGCGCTTCCCTGCCGCACGGCGACAGGGCGCTCAGGCTCATCGGTGCCGTGCCTGCACGAAGCGAGCACCGTCACGCGGGGCCCGGCGCTCACCACGACCGGTGCGCGGATGAATACCGCGTGGTAATCCGCGCCGCCAAGAGCGGGGACGCTGATATCGGCCTCGAAGCTCTCCACCTGGCGGCCGTAAGCGTTCCGGTCCACCTCAATGTCCATGGCTTCCAGGGTGGGGAACGGCAGGCCGTTGGCCTGCTGGGCCAGGACGATCATCCCGGCGCACGTCCCCCAGACTGGCATCCCGGCGTGAACGACGGCCCGCAGCGGTTCGTACAGGCCGAAGTCTTCCATCAGTCGACAGAATGTCGTGCTCTCGCCTCCGGGGATGATCAACCCGTCCAGGGCCTTCAACTCCTCCGCCTTCCGCACTTCCCGTGCCTCAATGCCGATGCGGCGTAACGTCGCCTCGTGTTCTGCGAAATCGCCCTGGAGGGCCAGTACGCCGATTGCAGTCATGCCCTGGGGGCTATTTTATCGCACGGGCGCAGTGGCCCGGCCGGGGCGGGGGCCCGGCTCCACGGGGGAGAGGTCTGGCCGGGGCGGAGGCCCCGCCTCCACGGGAAAAAGGTCTGGCGGGGCCGGTGGTGAATGTTTGGATAAGGTGTAACCGCCACCCGTAACTTTCCCTCTCTAGTGTCGGATAACCCTGCTGTCAGGTCATGTTAATGGCATTCCGGGAAGCACTGCGCACCGAAACCCTGGACGAAGAGGAGCTGCTCGTCCATCGCGCCCAGCAGGCCGACACGGCCGCGTGGGACGAGATATTCCAGCGCAACTACGACCATATCTATTCTTTCGCGTTCTGCCGCACCGGCGACCGCACCGCCGCGGAGGACATCGCGGCCGAGGTGTTCCTGGAAGCCTGGCGCGGGATAAGACGCTTCAAGTACCGGGGGACGCCGATCCTGGCGTGGCTGTACCGCATCGCTCACAACCACGTCGCAGACCACCTGCGACGCAGCGGCCGCAACCGGACTCAACGGCTCCCGGAAGACGCCCGTCAGTTCGCCGCAACAGCGGATGAGGCAGAGAAAGTGGCCCTCTGGCAGTCGGTGGCGACGGCCATGAAGCGGCTGACGCTGGAGCAGCAGCAGGTCCTCGTGATCCGCTTTATCCAGGGCATGAGCTTGAGTGAGACAGGGGCGTTGCTCGGGAAGACCGAGAACGCGATCAAGGCGCTGGAATTCCGAGCGCTGAGGTCGGTCCGCCGGATCCTGGACGGGCCAACGGCCCTGGGGGCGGAGGCTTGATGTGATGGAGTTCCGAAGACTGATTTCAAGTTACTTCCAGCGAATACGGCGAGGCGATGCCCTTCACCACGACGCCGGCATGCAGCAGGCTGCGCACCCTTACGCGGCAACGGCCGCGCTCCTGGGGAGCATGCGGATCCCGGCACCGGGAGAAGGCCGGGCCAGGGCCCGGCGACTGCTGCTTGACAGCGTAGGGAAGGGCACGGGAAAGGAGGAAGTGATGCAGGGAGTATTCAAGTTCGCACACCTGGCGGGGGCGGCATTCGGAGGCCTGTTCCTGCTGGGCTTCGGCATCGTGGCCGCGAGCGGGCCAGACGCGCTGACGCACCCCTTCGGCAGCGATGAACGCGGTCAGCACGCAGGCACGATCGAGGATTTCAAGGGCACGGTGGTGGAGATATCGCAGTACCAACTGGTGCTCGCCAGGGGAGACGACGAAACGGCGTTCGGCCTCACCGGTGAGACGCGGTTCCAGGACGCGAACGGCCACGCAATCGAAGGTGAAAGCATCGATGCGGGCGCACTTGTGCTGGTCTTTGCGCAGAGGGACGGCGCCCGCTGGGTGGCGGTGAAGGTGCGGCTGGTGGAACGGGACGATGACCTGAAGCCGCCGGTGAACAACGAAACACCGACGCCGACGAAGGCGCCGGAGCCCACACCGACGCCGAAGCCTGAGGTAACACCTGAGCCCGAACCGACGTATGTGGAGCAGGGCACCGAGGCCGTGTTCGAGGGATGGGTGAAGGAAGTCGGCGACGGGTACTTCCTGCTGAAGCAGGCGGACTACACGAAGCTGACGATCTACGTGACCGGCGGGACGGTGATCGAGGGCGATCTGGCGGCCGGCGCGACGGCGCGCGTGGAGGCGCTGGTCTACCCGGACGGGACGATCTACGCGCAGCACGTGAAGCTGTCGCAGTCAGCCACAGAATTCTGGGGCGTTGTCACGGCCATCGGCGACGGGTTCATGCTGCTGAACACGGAATTCGGGCAGGCCAAGGTGTACTGGCGGGCGGACACGCTCTGGGCCGGCGACCCGTTCACCGGCGTGAAAGTAATCGTGACGGTGACCAAGAACCCGGACGGCAGCTACACGGCGAGCAAGGTCATCGTGAAGACGGCCGAGTTCAGTGGGACCGTGGCCTCGGTGGGCGCGGGATCGATGAACGTCAACGCGTGGGATTCCGTCCTGACGGTGAAGTGGAACGCCGAGACCGCCTGGCAGGGGCCGGACCCGTACGTGGGAGCCCAGGTCTGGGTGGCTGCGTTCAAGATGGGTGACGGGACGTTTCTGGCGACCAAGATCGTGGTGAAGTCGCCGGCCTTCACGGGCACCGTCACAGCGCACATGCCGGGAGAGTTCACGATCAACGTCCTGGTGGGGAGCGTGACGAAGGTCGTCTGCTACGAGTTCGCGGACGTCATCGGTACGCTGGCCGTAGGGAAGACCGTGTACGTGGAGGTTGACCACACGGAGGCAGGCACGTACTTCGCCGGCCTGGTGAAGGTCCTTAACTAGCGGGTCCTGGTGGTGGTGGAAGGCGGGCGCTCCTCCGGGAGCGCCCGCCGGCTTGTTACCAGCCGCGCTTGGCCAGCTTCTCTTCCTCCGCCATGGCATTAACGGCGATCCCGACCATTGGCTCGCCGAGTCCCTTCGACACTTCCGCCAGCACGTGCGGGTCGTTGTAGTGAGTGACGGCCTGGACTATGGCGTGCGCCCTGGGGGCAGGGTCGGCTGACTTGAAGATGCCGGAGCCGACGAACACTCCATCCGCTCCGAGCTGCATCATGAGCGCCGCGTCGGCCGGGGTGGCAACGCCGCCGGCGGAGAAGTTGACGACGGGCAGGCGGCCCAGCTCTTTCGTCTCCTTGACCAGATCGTAGGGGGCGTTCAGTTCCTTGGCAGCGGCCATCAGTTCGTCCTCGGGCATGTTCTGGAGCCGGCGGATGCCGTCCCAGAGAGCGCGCATGTGGCGCACGGCCTCCACGATATCGCCCGTGCCGGCCTCGCCCTTGGTGCGGATCATCGCCGCGCCTTCGCCGATGCGGCGGAGCGCCTCGCCGAGGTCCCGGCAGCCGCAAACGAACGGCACCTTGAAGTCCCACTTGTTGATGTGGTGCGCCTCGTCAGCCGGCGTCAGCACTTCTGATTCGTCGATATAGTCCACGCCCATCGCTTCCAGGATCTGGGCTTCGACGAAGTGGCCGATCCGGACCTTCGCCATCACGGGGATGCTGACCGAGTCCATGATCCGCTGGATGACTGTCGGGTCGGACATGCGGGCAACGCCGCCGGCGGCCCGGATATCGGCGGGGACGCGCTCCAGAGCCATGACGGCGCAGGCGCCGGCCTCCTGGGCGATGACGGCGTGCTCCGGGGTGACGACGTCCATGATGACGCCGCCCTTCAGCATCTGGGCGAGCCCGCGTTTTACGGTATCGGTTCCTGTTTCGATGGCCATACGAAATCTCCTCCTGGGGGGTGAGATTAGTATAGGCCACAACCAACTTCTCTTGCCTGCTACAATCCGCAACATGCTTGCCGCGTTCTGGACGGGTAAACGGCAGATCGAGGTCCGCGAGGTGCCCGCACCGGAACCGGGACCCGGCGAGGTGCTGATCCGTATCCGCGAGGCGGGTATCTGCGGATCTGACCTGCACTTCTACAACGGGACGTTCCCGGCGATGCCCGACGTCTCGCCCGGCCACGAGTTCGCCGGCGAGATCGCAGCCCTCGGGGAGGGCGTTAGCGGCTGGGCCGAAGGTGACCGTGTTGTGGTCGAGCCGATCGTGTCGTGCCGGGCGTGCTCATACTGCCGCTCCGGCCGCTACCAGCTCTGCCAGAAACATGTCCTGCTTGGAACGTTCAAGTCGGGAGGCCTCGCGGAGTACGTCGCGGTTCCGGCGTACGGCCTCTACCGCGTCCCCGACGCCATGGACTTCGCGACGGCGGCGCTCACCGAGCCCCTGGCCGTCGCGGTCCATGGCCTTCACCTGGTGGGCCTGACGGCGGCCGACCGGGTACTGGTGTTCGGATCCGGGAGCATCGGCGTTATGTCGGTGCTCGCCGCGGCAGGCGCCGGGTGCAGCGTGGTCGCCACTTACCGGCACGACCACCAGGGCGAGGCGGCGCTCGCGGCGGGAGCGGAGCGCGTCGTTCGCGACGACGCGACGGCCGGACTCGAATCGGAGGGGTTCGACGTCGTGGTGGAAACGGTCGGCGGGACAGCACCAACGCTCGGGCAGGCGCTGGGGATCGTGCGCAAGGGCGGCCGGGTCTGCGTGCTGGGCCTGTTCACTCAGACGCCGACGATCAACGGCCTCGGGCTGACCCTGAAGGAGACAACGATCGCCGGTGGCATCGAGTACTGCACTCCCGGACTGCGGTCCGATTTCGACGTTGCGCTGGGTATCCTGGAGCGGCACGGGGACCGCCTGGAGCGCTTCGTCACGCACCGGTTTCCGCTCGCCGAGGCCAGCGCCGCGTTCGCGGCCGCTGCCGATAAGGCGAGCAAGTCGCTCAAGGTGCATATCGTTCCCGGGGCCTAGCGCTTCCATCAATCTCATTTCTCGCCGCGGACTTTCCGCCCCGTTGGGAGAGATTGGGTTAAGGCCGTCCGTGTTCACCTGACGTTCCGTAGCGCTTGACCATAACCTGGCGTCTAATCGTGTGCCTGACAGGCAACTATGGCGTGGCGTGCAGGCGAGCAAAGGAAGGTCCCCAGATGGCGTGGTTAACATCGCTCCGGAAGAAGCCCGAAACGGAGACCGAGGCGCTCGAAGAGCTTGTCGAGGAGCAGATCGAAGAGCAGGCTCCCATCGCCCGGGGGCCGCTGCTGACCGTTCTTGAGCCCGACATCGCCGGGATCAGCTCGTTCCGCATCCGCCAGTTCCCGTCGGCCGAACCAGCGGAGGAGTATGTCGCCGGCCTTAATCCGGACATACGCCGAAGCACGCATGCGTTCTGGGCGCTGCACGACCGGCCGCAGGTCCGCGACGACATTCACGTTGAAGCACTCGTGCTCATCCGCTCCGATCACAATTCCGACCTCGTCTACGTGGTGTCATTCCTGGACCTGGAGAGCGCTCTCTCCTTCACCCGGTTCGAGGTCCGGCGGGGGCTGATCCTGACGAACGTCATGGTTTACTGGGCGGCCTTCGTACAGGTGCGCGAGGAGATCGGCGGGGTCACGATCACGCCGGGGTCGGCGCCGCTTCCAGCCGACGCGGAGCCCGAGCAGTCTCCGTCCGCGCTCCCGGCCGGGCCGAGTCCGGTCGAAGTCCAGGCGGAGGCGACGGCGCAGCGTTACCTGGATTCCGTGGACAGCCCGCCCGCGTTAGAGACGGCACCAATCGTGGAAGACATCGCGGCGGTAACCGAGCCGCCCGCGGTCGAGTGGCCGACACCGGTAACCGTTCCCGAGCCATCGGCGGAGCCGGAGCCCGTCGTCGAAGACGTCACGGAGGTGGTCGAGCCGCCCGCGGTTGAGTGGCCGACACCGGTAACCGTTCCCGAGCCGCCGGCGGCGCCGGAGCCCATCGTGGAAGACGTCGCAACGGTGGTTGAGCCGCCCACGGTCGAGCCACCGGCACCGGTCGTCGCTCCCGAGCCGCCGGCGGAGCCGGAGCCCGTCGTCGAAGACGTCGCCGCGGTGGTCGAGCCGCCCGCGGTCGAGCCACCGGCGCCGATCATCGCACCAGAGCCAGCGACAGAACCCGCACCGCCAGCGATCGAGGATGAGTCTGTGCTGGAAGAGGCGTACGTGTTCCGGCACGCCTTGCCGGTCAAACCGGCAGGTGAACTGGACGATATGGCGGAAGCGCACGAACCACAGCAGGAACGCGCCTTCCCGGCGGCGGAACTGAAGCGCAACGAAGCGGCCGAGGCAGGGCTCCTCGTTGACGAGACGGTCACCAGCTACAGCGGCGACGAAGAGATCCTGGATTCGCTCGCGGTGGCCGCCGCGCCGCCACCCGATGCAGACGACCTGCCCGCGGGCCTGACCGCGGAAGCGGACGCATCCATAGCCGATCCGACCGTTGAGATCCCCGAAGTCGAGCCGTACAACGGATTCGACATCGCGTGGGAGGTAGAGCGGTTGCTGCGCAACCGGCGGTGGCGAGAGAAGGGCGACGAGCCGTTCAACGGCTTCAAGTCGCCTCCCGGCCGGTTCTAGCAGCGTCAGGCGGGATCGGATTCGTGCCCGATCCTGCGATCGGGCGCCACGCGGTCGCGGACGGCGCGCTTGACGTCGACGGGGTCGGGCATGGGCGCGTGGTTGCGGTTGGAGGCGATGATCTCGCCGTCCAGCGTCACCTCGAAGATGCCGCCTGACCCCGGGACGAGCGCCACCTCACCCAGCTCCCCCTCGAAAACCGACAGTAGTTCCTGGGCGAGCCACGACGCGCGCAGCAGGAAGCGGCACTTCGCGCAGTAAGTGATCTCCACACGCGGCGCAGGCATGTTACTCGGGCAGCAGGGAGTACTCGTGATTGCCGAGGAGGGCGCCCATGTACAGCGCGCCGACCGCGGCCAGCAGCCCGACGGTGCTGAGGGCGATGGAAAGACGGCGGGCGTTTCGCAGTTCCGCTGGATCCGGGTTTACCTGTTCCGCCAGTGCGAGTTGCCTGGGCCCGATCGCGAAGATGTGGATGCCGACCAGAGCCACTGACAGGCTGGCGAGCACCATCTTCTCCCAGAAGATACGCGCGAACTTCAAATCACCGTCCAGCAGGTCGCCGACGCTGACGCCGTCGATCTGAGAGAGGTTGATGATCCCTGTGGCCAGGATGACGGCGACGGCCCCGCCACCCAGCCACCCGAACCGGGTGACAATGAGACGCGTGATCCGCACGCGCTCCCGCATGTCGTCAACTGTCCGCAGGGCGGGAAGCGCCGCGGCGAAGAGGAATATCTGGGGCCCGATCCAGACCGTAACGGCCAGCAGGTGGATCCAGAGGCTGATCGCGTCCGTCATCGCCGGTCAGAAAGCGTTCTTGAGGTTAATTGCCTGCTCGCGTTCCGGCCCGACGGAGATGAGGCAGAGCTGGGTCTCCAGTATCTCCTGGATGAACCTCACATAGGCCTGCGCGGCGGGCGGCAGGTCGTCGAAGCTGCGCGCGCCAACGGTACTCTCACGCCAGCCTTCGAGTTCCTCGTAGACCGGCTCAGCGTTCTGGAGGTCTGCGAGGCTCGCGGGCATGCTGTCCGTGGTGCGCGAGCCGATCCGGTACGCGGTGCAGACCTTGATGACCGGGAAGGGGTCCAGCACGTCAAGCCTGGTAAGCACAGCGCCGGTCAGGCCGTTCAGGCGTGCGGTGTAGCGAGCAGCGACGCCGTCGAACCAGCCGCAGCGCCGGGGGCGGCCGGTGGTGGCGCCGTACTCCGGGCGGGGGCCGCCTTCGCGCAGCATGTTCCCCGTTTCGTCCAGGAGTTCGGTCGGGAATGGGCCGTTGCCGACGCGGGTGTTGTACGCCTTGTACACACCGAGCACACTCCGAATCTGGGTGGGGCCGACGCCGATGCCGATTGCGGCACCGGCGGCGACGGACGAGGGTACCGACGACGTGACGTAGGGGTACGTGCCCGTGTCGAGGTCGAGAAGAGCGCCCTGTGCACCTTCAAGCAGCACGGTCTCGCCGGCCCGCACACTGCGCTGGACGATGCCGGCCGTGTCCGCTATGAACGGGGCCAGGCGGCGGCCGTAGTCCGAGTACTCCTCGAGGATGTCTTGGAGCTTGACGGGCGGCGCGCCGTAGAGCTTATCCAGCACGGCGTTCTTGTACGGGACAAGGAACGCCAGGAGCGATTGAAGTTCTTCCCTGTTGGTGAGGTCGCCAACGCGGACGCCGGCGCGACCGACCTTGTCCTGGAAGGCCGGACCCACCCCTCGGCCGGTGGTGCCGATGGCGTCGTTTCCGCGGAGTTTCTCGTCCAGCAGATCGATCGTTCGGTGCCACGGCATCAGCACCTGCGCCCGGTCGCTGACGAACAGGCGGTCGCGAACGCCGACGCCCCGCGATTCCAGGTCCTCGATCTCATTGAGCAGTTCCGCCGGATCGACGACGACCCCGTTGCCGATGATGCAAGTCTTGTCCGGGTAGAAGATGCCCGCCGGCACCAGGTGCAACTTGAATTCGCCGAGTTCGTTTATGACAGTGTGGCCAGCGTTGTTCCCGGCAGAGTAACGCGCGACGATTTGCGCTTCCTGAGCGATGAGATCGACGATGCGGCCCTTCCCCTCATCACCCCACTGGCCCCCGATTATGACTATGGCTGACATAGATAGAGGCCGCCGAAAGCGGCCCTCCTTTCGTGCCCCGCTGGGGGCTGCAAGTCCGCAGCGGAGTATACGAAAGCTACTGCTGCGCGGCAAGGTCAGCCGGGCGCTTGCGCCAACCCCGGGCGGAAACGGCGGCCGATCTTCGAAAACGGCCAGCGCATGGTAAAATCCACGACAGGCCCCGACTCAACGACGATGAAGACCCTGCAACCACTCGCCCGCGGCGCAGCATTTGTCTGGAGAAACGGCCTGGCCGACCTGCTGCTGATCGCCCTGGCGTTCATGTTCTATTCACTTGTGCGGATGGGATCGGCGCACCGCCAGGTCGAGGCGACGTACAACGCCGTAGACCTGCTGCAACTGGAGCGCGCCCTGGCGATCGGATACGAAGCCCGGGCGCAGACGCTTATCCTGTGGAGCGACCCCCTCGTCCGTGGTTTCAACACCCTCTATACATACGGCCACTTCTGGCTGATTGGCGCAGCGGCGATCTGGCTGTTCTTCTGGCACCGCCAGACGTACGTCCTGTTCCGGAACGCGTTCTTCATCTCTGGAGCGATCGCGCTCCTGACCTTCAACATCTACCCCCTTGCCCCGCCGCGCCTGCTTCCGGGCGATTTCGGCGCCGTCGATACGCTGCGCCTGTTCTCCGCCGTGAACTACGAAACGTCCGGGCACTTCGTCAACGAATACGCTGCCATGCCGAGCCTGCACGTTGCATGGAACCTGTTGATCTGTCTCGGCATCGCCTCGTGCGTGCGCAGTCCCATAGTCAGGGCCTGGGCGTTCTTAATGCCTTTGGTCATGTCGGTCACTGTCGTCGTCACCGGCAACCACTGGATCCTGGACGCGGTAGTCGGGTACGCGGTGGGCGCGGTGGGCCTGGGCGCCGCCGTACTGGCGCGCCGGGAAGGCTGGCGAGTCCGGCAGTTCTTCGCGGAGGCTTTCCGGGCCCCGGTGTCCGCCTAGGTAGCCAGATGGAGCGGAGCGAAAGCTCGCCCGGTATCGACCAAATCAATCGCCGCGCGTGGATGCCGTCGCTCAGCCGCCGTGACATCCTGGAGGCGGCGATCATCGCGACGGCGTTCCTGCTGTATTTCTGGGTGCGCGGCGCGGTCGTTGACAGGCCGGAGTCCGCGTACTGGCATGCTCGCGACGTGGTGGATGTCGAACGAACGCTGGGGTTCTTCTGGGAGCCACAACTGAACGACTGGACGGCGGCGCGGCACGGGGTGGCGCAGGTGATGAACGTGGTCTATTTCTACTTCCATTTCCCCCTGATTATCGCCTTCGGGATCTGGCTCTACTATTACCGGCGCCACCAGTACACGTTTGTCCGGGACTCGTTCCTCGCCTCGGGAGCCATTGCGCTGGTGATCTACTGGCTCTTCCCGGTGGCGCCTCCGCGCGAACTGGACGAACTGGCGGCACGCTACGACCCCGCCGCGCCGGCCCACATCACCGGGTTCGTCGATACGATGAAGGAGTACCTGGGCTACGCCTACGACACGCAGTCGACCCGGGCGTTCGTGAACCCCTACGCAGCGATGCCCAGCCTGCACTTCGGCTGGGATTTCCTGCTGGGCCTGGCGATCGTCTCAGCCTTCTTGCGCCACCGCTGGTTCTGGGTGGCGGCCGCCGCCGGCATTGCCCTGCCGGCGTCTCAGCTGTTTTCCATCACGATGACGGGCAATCATTTCCTGCTGGACGCTGCGGTGGGCGGGGTCGTGGCAGTCGCCGGGCTTGTCGTGGCGAGGTGGCTGCAGCGGCACGTCTATCCCGCGCTGCAGGAGTCCCTCCGGCGTTTGCCGTGGACGCGCCTGAGGCGGTTCTTGCTGGCCGATGAAGAGCCGGCGGACGCGGCTCCAGTCCTCTAATTCCAGTGATGAAACGAGGCCATGGCGCTGAGGGGCGTGTAGACCTCGATACTCAGTTCGGTCACGTGAGAGAGCCAGCGCTCCCAGTCACGCCGCGCGATCTCCGCCTGCGGGCTGGTCAACGCGCGCTGGACTGACGCTCCGTCTTCGAGTTCGTACACCGTTGTCCAGTTGATGCCCTTGCGATGGCAGGTGGACCGGTACGCCCTGGCGATCCCGGGGATCGCCATTACGTGCGGCAGGTGCTCCCGCACGTACCACCCAAGGAACTCTTCGAGGACGGCGTCATCGACGCCCGCGCGGACGACGAGGAACGGGCGCCCCATCAGCCGCATGTCCCTTCGGGATCGTAGTGGCATTCGAAGGTTTCGAGGAACGTGTTGATCCGGTCCTGGTCAACTTCGTTCATCGTGTCCATGAACTGCCAGGCCGTGAGGGCGATTCGCGGGGTCATCGTGTCGTCAGGTGTCATCACGACGTGGTAACCGCCGGCGACGGCGGGCTGGACGATGGCTGTCAACTGGTTCCGCAGGTCTGTGCAACCGCCGGAGTCCAGGGGGGGTTCCGCGCCGCAGTTGTACCAGACGATGGTATAGCCGTGTTCCATGTGGTGGACCGCCACCTCGTTCGGGATCGCCTGGTCATAGACGCCTGCCTGCGCCAGTTGCCCGATGTGTTTGCCGCTCGTTGGCGGATCTGAGCCGTACTTCGCGGTGTTGTAGCCCTCGAATTCGCCCTGGCTGTAGTGGCGGCCTTCGGCGTCCGGCGCTTCGTTAGGGAGCATCTGGACGGGATAGGGGTAATCGCTGACCGGTTCCGCCGACCAGTTAGGCGTTGACGTTCCCGCGGCGCGATCGCCCCCACCGCCACCGCAACCGGCAATGAGCACGGCGAGCGCGACCACGGAAAAGGTGGCGAGGGAAACGGATTCGGAGCGGCGGTTCATCCTGCTAGCTTTGCAGCAGGGCAAGCACCTTGTCCAGAGCCGGGCGGAGGTCGCCAGACGTGTCCACCGAAACGTGTGCGCGGCGGATCCGTTCCACATCCTTTCGCATCGCCTCATAGACCTCGATGGTGGCCGTCGACCGGTCCGCCGGGTTGGGCGTGGCGCCCCGCGTCTTCAGCCGCGAGCGGACGACGCGGGCGGGGGCCCAAACGCGCACCGTCGCAATCCTCACGCCTCGCCGGTTTGCTATCTCCTCGTATGGCGACCTGCTTGACTGTTTGAGGTTTGTGGCATCGACGATGACGGGGACACCTCTCTCCAGGAGGCGGTCTATGAGGACGTGGATGGCCGGGAACAGGCGGGCGTGCTCCTTCTGGCTGTGCTCCGGGGCCGGGAACAGCACGCGTCGCAAGGCGTCGCTGTCGAGAATGACTGCCGGGTATTTCGCGGCCAGCAGGCGGGCGAAGTGCGATTTGCCGCTCCCCGGCAGGCCGACCAGCACAACCAGGCCCGGCGCGGCGGCCCCGGACGGAAGCGGGCCAAGCGATGCCTCGAGGCGATCAGCGTCGCGGCGGCGGATCGCCCTGAGCCAGGCGGGGGGCTTTTCGTCAGCCATCATCGGCATAGTACGCGAGCCCGAGGAACCCGGGGCCAGTGTGCGCAGCCATAGCGAGGTTGGATTCAGTGATCAGCAGTTCGGCCGGGAAAGCCCGCTCACGCACGAGCGCCGCCAGGCTCTCCGCGGCAGCGCCGGACGCGGCGTGCATCACCGCCACATGTGCCCGGTCCCCGGTTTCAATGGCATCCTCGAGACGTTCGGCCATTAGCGCCGCGGCGCGCTCCATCGTCCGGGTCCGGGCGATGGTCCGGGTCCGGCCGTTCTCGAAGGCCAGTACCGGCTTGATGTGCAGAGCGGATGCCGCCCAGCCGACGATCCGCGGGACACGGCCGCCCCTGACGGCGAAGTCGAGCGATTCCATCGCACCGATCAGCCTCGCGCGCGCTCCGACGCGGGCGGCGCAGTCAACGGCGCAGTCGAGCCCTGCGCCTGCTTCCAGCGCCCGCGCGGCCGCGAGCACGGCGAAGCCGTGCGCCATAGCCAGGCCGCCCGTGTCGACGACCCGGACGTCCAGTCCCGGCATCTCGGACCGCGCATCCGCAGCACCGGCCCGGGCAGCGGCGCAGGTGGCGCTGTATCCGGCTGAGAGAGTCAGGCAGACGACCGATTCCGCACCCTCCGCACAGGCGGCCCGGATTGCTTCGAGAAAGGCGCCGGGCGAAGGGCTGGCGGTTCTCAGGCGGGATCCGGAGGCCCGGAGGCTCGCAAACAGCTCTTCGCAGGACATCGAGCCGTCTGTGATGATGTCCTCGCCGGCCACGACCGCCTGGGGAACGATGCGGATGGCGTGCCGGAGGCGGAGGTGTTCAGGTATCCCTGCCGAGCTATCGGTAACAATCGCGATGCCGCCCATTCCCGTGAGCAAGTATAGGTTGTTCCGTTTTCCACAACGCCTGTGCTACACTCCTGAGCGAAGGAATGAAAGAGAGCGACAGGCATAGCGCGTAGATGCTGACGAAGACGGAGAAGGCGGAGATTGCCGCCGCTTACCAGTCGCACGCGACGGACACAGGCTCGACCGAAGTGCAGGTAGCCATCCTCACGGAGAGGATCCGGCAGCTTACCGATCACCTGCGGGCGAACAAGAAGGACCACCATTCACAGCGTGGGCTTCTGAAGCTTGTCGGCCGCCGCCGCGGCCTTCTGCGCTACCTGAACCGGGAAGACCCGGCGCGGTACAAGGCACTGATCGCCTCCCTCGGCCTGCGCAAGTAGCCCCGACCGGGCAAGGCGCGGGCCTTTTTCTTTCAGCGCTGCCCGCTGTGGCGGGCAAAGGGCATACAGCGCAACTCGCGCATCTAGCCGTTCTGAAAACGGCCGGGCCATAGCAAGGGCATAGAGGAGCCCCGTATCCGGCGCAAAGACCGCCGGCCCAGGCGAGGGAGAAGAATCGCAGGCCCAGGACGACGCCAGGCAGAGCGCCAGAGCCCGGAGAGGCAAGTTCAGCACAACCGGGAGGTTGATCAGCAAATGACAGAAGTATTCGAACGAGAGATCGGCGGCCGCACGCTGCGGATGGAGACCGGCAAAGTCGCCGGGCAGGCGAACGGCGCCGTCGTGGTGCGGTACGGCGACACGGTGGTGCTCGTGACGGCGGTCATGAGCCCGCAGCCAAGGGAGGGAATCGACTTCTTCCCGCTGACCGTGGACTACGAGGAGCGGTTGTACGCCGCCGGTAAGATCCCGGGCGGCTGGTTCCGCCGCGAGGGTCGCCCGAGCACCGGCGGCATCCTGACCGCCCGCCTGACCGACCGGCCGCTGCGGCCGCTGTTCCCGAAGGGGATGCGCAACGACGTCCAGATCGTCGTGACCACGCTCTCCGCCGACCAGGAGAACGACCCGGACATCCTTTCGATCATCGGCGCGTCCACGGCGCTGACGATCTCGGACATCCCGTTCGGCGGCCCGGTGTCCGGTACGCGCATCGGCTACCGCGACGGCCAGTTCCTCGTGAACCCGACTTTCGCCGATCTCAACGACAGCGCCCTCGATATCGTGGTCGCCGGCTCCAAAGACGCGATCGTCATGGTGGAGGCCGGCGCCAGCGAGGTTAGCGAGGACGTCCTGCTGGAGGCGATGCGCCTGGCACAGGAAGTGAACGGCGAAGTGATCGCTCTCCAGGAGGAGATGGCGGAGAAGCTGGGCAAGGAGAAGTCCGCGTACATCTCCTCGCCAGCGACACCCGACGAGGTCAAGACGGCCGTGGTCGAGTTCGCCAACACGAAGAACTGGGACCTCGTCGGCGCCGCGAAGGACGAGCGCGCCGAGGCGATGCGAACGGTGCGGGCAGAGCTTGTCGAGGCGCTCGGCGAGCAGTACCCGGCGGACCAGTTGAAGGCGGCGCTGGAAGAGCACATGAAGACGGTTGTCCGCGACCGCATCCTCAACGAGGCGATCCGGCCCGACGGGCGGCAGCCCGACCAGATCCGGCCAATCGCTTGCGAGGTCTCGCTCCTGCCGCGGACGCACGGCTCCGGCCTGTTCACGCGCGGCGAGACGCAGGTGCTGACGATCGCGACACTCGGTTCCATGGGCGAGCAGCAGAGGCTGGACACGCTGGAGCCTGAAGAGACCAAGCGCTACATGCACCACTACAACTTCCCGCCGTTCTCGGTCGGCGAGGCGCGGCCCCTGCGGGGCCCCAGCCGCCGCGACACCGGCCACGGCGCCCTCGCGGAGCGCGCCCTCTTCCCGGTAATTCCCGACGAGGACGTATTCCCGTACACGATCCGGCTGGTGTCCGAAGTGCTATCGAGCAACGGGAGCACCTCGATGGCGAGCACCTGCGGCAGCACCCTGGCCCTGATGGACGCGGGTGTGCCGATCAAGGCGCCGGTGGCGGGCATCGCGATGGGCCTGATCAAGGGCGACGACAAGTTCCAGGTGCTGACGGACATCGCCGGCATGGAAGACCACTACGGAGACATGGACTTCAAGGTCGCCGGCACCGCCGAGGGCGTCACCGCGCTCCAGATGGACATCAAGATCAAAGGGATCACCTACGAGATCCTGCACCAGGCGCTGGACCGCGCGCGGGAGGCGCGCCTCTTCATCCTCGAGCGCATGCGAGAGGCGATCGCCGAGCCGCGTGCTGAGATGTCGCCCTTCGCGCCACGTATGTACCGGATCACGGTGCCGCAGGACAAGATCGGACAGGTGATCGGCCCGGGTGGCCGCGTCATCCGGTCGATCATCGAGGAGACGAAGTGCAGCGTCGACATCGAGGACGACGGCACGGTCTTCATCGGCTCTCCCAATGAGGAGCAGGCGCAGCGGGCGATCGAGATCATCCAGGGCCTGACCAAGGAAGTGGAACTCGGCGAGACCTACACCGGCACCGTGACGCGGCTGACCAACTTCGGTGCGTTCGTGGAGATCCTGCCGGGCAAGGACGGGCTCGTCCGTGTCGAGGACCTGGCCGACTTCCCCGTCGGCAGGCCCGAGGATGTCGTGAAGGTGGGCGACGAAGTGATGGTAATGGTCATCGAGGTGGACTCGATGGCGGGTTAATTCAACGGGCGAACCCCACAGGGCGAACTCCCAATTCCCGACCGGCAGATTCCACCATCGCATCGCTCGCTGACGGCAAGCGACGTGCGCCGCGATCCGGCGT
>JBBISJ010000022.1:36330-43785 GCA_037441345.1 Chloroflexota bacterium | reverse complement strand
TCACCGCGGCATCCCCTCCGCGCCCCCACCCACCGTGATCACGCACCCGCTCGTGTACCGCGAGGCCTCCGACGCCAGCCACAGCGCCGCGTCCGCCACCGCCTGTGCCGGCACCGTCGCCGTGCGAAAGATGCTGCGCTCGGCGTAGCGCGCCAGCATCTCCGCTTCCGTCCGGTCAGACGCCACCGCCCGCTCCGACACCAGCCTCCGGAAGAGCGGCGTGTCGATCGCGTCGGCGTTGATGTAGTTCGCCGTGATCCCGTGCCGCGAAAGCTCATTCGCGACGTTGCGCACGTAGTGAACGAGCGCCGCCTTCGACGCACCGTATGCCGCCGCGCCTTCGCCCGACGCGAACGCGGCCTTCGATGCGTTGTAAATCAGCCGACCGCCTTGCCCTTGCGCCAGCATCACCTGCGAGGCAACCCGCGTCGCCGCGACCGCACCTTCGTAGTGCACGGCGAGCTGGCGCCGCACCTCCGCGTCGTCCATCTCGGACACGAGGTGCAGCTCCGGCGCCACCCCCGCCGAGTAAAAGAGGATATCGAGGCCGCCGAAGTGGAGGACCGTTTGGTGAATGGCGGCTTCCATCGATTCGGGCGGGGATGGATTCCGGCTTTCGCCGGAATGACGAGAAGCGACATCCACGGTCAGTCCGATCGCCCGCTCCGGCGTGGCGGCGTTGATCTCGGAGGCGACCGCTTCCGCCTGCGCACCCTCCAGATCCGCGACGACGACGTGCGCGCCCTCGGCGGCGAACCGCAGGGCCGTCGCCCGGCCGATGCCGCTCGCCCCGCCGATGACCAGCGCCACCTTCCCGTCGAGCGCCTTCCGTGCGGCGCCTTCGATCTTGCGCCTCTCCAGTGGCCAGTACTCCATCTCGCAGGCGTCCGCGTCTGACAGGAACTGGAAACTCTCAACGGCCTCCGCCCCGGCCATCGCCTGCACCGTCGCCCGGAAACAGTCGCGGGCGATCAGCGCGTTCCGCCGATCCTTCCCGGCGAAGAACACCCCGACGCCCGGGACCGCGATCAACTTCAGCCAGTCTGCGACAGGAGTAGCCTGCCCGTTGGCGGCGGCGTACCGCGTGTAAGCCTGGTGCGCGGCCCGTACCGTCTCCCGTAGGGGCGCAGCAACTCTCGCCGCCTGTTCTGTATTCTGTGCATCCGGTGTGAGTTGCTGCGCCCCTGCAGCGTCCGCGTCCAGCACCAGCGGCCGCACACCGGCGCGCAGGATATGCTCCGGCGTCATCACGCCGCGCGCTGCAATTTCAGCGAATCGCGGGCCGGAGATCGCCTCGAGCAGGTCCGGGGAGTCATCGAAGGCCAGCACACACGGCCAGCCCAGCCGCATCAGTTCCCCGCGGATGACCGGCGCCATCTCGTCCGTCGCCGCTCGTCCTTCGAGACGGTCCTTCGACAGGCTCAGGGACTCCTCAGGATGCGCGGAAGGGGCGGCGCGCCGGCGCGCCGCCACGTACTCCTCGGCCCGCCCGATGATCGACGCCAGGTTCTCGTAGCACTCACGCGCCGTCTCGCCCCAGGCGCATAGCCCGTGCTTCTCCATCGCCAGCGCCCGAACCCCCATTTCCCATTTCCCATTTCCCATTTCCGCCAACCGCTTCGCCAGCGGAAACCCCGGCCGCACGTACTCCAGGAACGCCACGTCCTTCCCGAACGCCCGCTCGACGTGCGCCCGCGCCGACGGCGTGTCCGTCAGCGACAACGAAGCCACGTCGTGCGTATGCGCGATGAACTTCGCCGGCAGCAGCGAGTGCAGCGGCGTCTCGACGCTCGGCACCGGGTCGCGGTCAGCGAAGACCATACAGGCCCGCATCAGCGCCATCATCTCCTCGTCCGTCATCTCCGAGCGCTCTTGCAGCATGGCCAGCCGGTCCATGTACAGGTGCGTGAACCCCGCCGCGGTGATGGTGCGCAGGTCCGTCCCGCTCCCCTTCACGACAAGCGCCCGGACCGTCCGCCCGAAGATGTCCTCCTCCTCGATCTTGACCGACGTGTTTCCGCCGCCCGGCTGCACCAACGACAGGTCGCTGCCTACCAGATTCGACAGGTAGACGAGCTGCGATATCTCGTCCGCGCCGGCTTCGGAGTCGTACCAGGGCTTCATGACGGTCCACAGATGGCACAGATCACACAGACATTCAGCGGAGCCGGACAGGAAAGCCTATCTGCGCCCATCTGTGTAATCTGTGGACCCTACTTCCCCGTCAGCCGCGCCCGCGAGCGCATCGTCGGGCCGCCGTTCGACATCCGCTTCGTCTGCATCGGCTGGCCCTTGCCGCAGTTCGGGATCGCGAACAGGCGGAAGTCGTTGCCCACCGCGTCCACGTTCATGAAGTAGTCGCGGCTGTCGCTCGTCAGCCCGCCGTCGCGGAACATCTCGCCGATCTCGCCGTTCTTGATCTCGTACACCTTCATCGCTGTGATCCGGAAGTTCTCCCGCGACTCGGCGATGGAGGGGATCCGGTGGCCGACGACGTAGTAGCCGTCCTCCACTTCGCGGATTATGTCGTGCGGGTCGCGGTCGCCCGGCGCGAACGCCGTGTTCGACATGCGGATCAGCGGGACGAACGAGGCGTCCGTCGCCTTGTAGTGGCCGTTCGGCTCGGCGTTCGTCAGCGCGGCGGTCTGTCGCGAGTTACTGAAGCCGTTGAATATCCCCTTGTCGAAGTGGTAGACCCGGCGCGCCGGTGTCCCTTCGTCATCGTACATGTAGTGGCCAAACCCCTGGATCGTCGGGTCGCTGAACGCCGTCACCAGGTCCGACCCGATCCGCTTGCCAAGCTGGTTCTCCTTCACGTCCCGGAGGAACCACGAGCGCCCCGCGTACCCGGTCTCGTACTTCAGCGCCCGGTCCAGCTCCGTCGGGTGCCCCACGATCTCGTGCGAGACGAGCGCGTTGTAATGCGGGTCCGTCACGACGACGACTTCCTTGTCCGTGGCTTTCAGCGGCCTGCAGGCGCTCAGCGCGACGGTGTCGCGCGCCAGCGCCACCGAGAACTCCATCAGGTTCTCGAACTCGATGAACTCCTCCGACGCCTCGATACCGTGCGTGATAAGCTCCCAGCCGCGCTGATGGCCAGTGAAGTCGTACAGCTCCTGGTACCCGTCCGCGCTCTGGGCGATGACGAACGCCGTCCCCTGCGTGATCGCGTACGTCTGCTGGATGTTCGCACCCTCGGTGCTGACGAAGAGCTGCCGCTCGAGCTGAGTCGAGGCCGAGACATGGTTGTAGGCAACGCCCGGGTCAACCCCCTTCACGCGCTCCGACACTTCCCGCACGTACTTCACCGCGTCCTCCAGCGGCACATCGCGCGGGTCAGTCTCGTACTGCGCGTCCACCGTGTCCTGCCGCACCTCGATCGGCGCCAGCGCCGTGTCCGACAGCGAACTGCCGAGCACACCGAAACGGCTGCGCGCGCCCTCCTTGCCCTTTGCGTTCGCCAGCGCCCTGTTGTACGCGCTGTCCAGCGCCTCCCGCAACCGCTCGTTCAGCCGCGGCAGGTCGGCGGCGCCGACCAGCTCGCCGACGTATCCCGGCGCCGTCACACGGTCCCCCGCCAGGACACGAACGCCGAAGGCGAAACCGTAGTCCTCGGCGCTGAACTTGTCCATCCCGTTCTCGGAAACTGCGCCCTTGCCCTCACTCACCTCGATTCGCGCGTCCGCATACCGGCAGAAGCGCTTGCTCTTCGCGTACTGGGAGACGAGGTCGAATACGGCGTCGCGAATGTCCGGGATAACGTCAATGCTTACCTTCTCGGGCACGGGTTTGTCCTCCAGCGGCTGCTCCCGCCGCGGTCCTGCGGGCTAACCGGATTGTAGCGAGGGGCCGCCGCTGGTGGAAGCAACAATTAACCGCGCATGCGGGGCCGGCGTTCTACATGACAGGAGCCAACCGCAGGGGGTCCGAAGCGCCGGCGTCCTGCGGGCGGGATCCATCGAACCACGGCAACCACCCCCCGGGCCGGGACATCGGCCCGGGGCGTCCCGGCAACGGCCGCAAGGCCTTTGTCCTCCATCGGTTGCCGCCACCGGACGCAAAATCGCCCCGAATCCTCCGCGAAATCGCTTGACATCTTCTCCAGGGACGCCAATAATTGCGGGCACAACGCAATTTGGGGGTGCGGCGCGCTGATCCCTTTCACTGCGCCATTACGGGCTGTGCGGCTATCTGCCCCGGGGTAGGGGGGAGGTGTGCCGTTCGACTGCGTTTCGCCCCCTGTTGAGGTTGTTCGGCCTCCGTTGAATTGCGGAGGGGGAAAGGTCGGACAGATGAACAGGACAATACGGCTCCCCGCCCCGGCCGTACGGCGAGCGCTACCAGCACTGGCCCTCTGCGTCGCGATAGCCGCCGCCACCTTCATCTACTTCCAGTACTTCGACCCCGCCGGCGCCGCCGTTTCCACCCTCTACCCCGTCAACGACCGCACCAACCTCGGCGGCTACACCAACCAGCTCGCCAACGCCTGCGACGGCATGATCTCCACAGTCTGTTCCGCCTCTCTGGACGAAGACGCCGACACCCCCAACGACGCCGACTTCATCCAGTCCCCGGCCGACACCGCAAGCGCCCAGACCGAGTTCGACATGCTCGACGCGCCCGTCGACATGAGCAAGCTCACCGCCCTCAGCGTCCGCTACCGCGCCTACAAGACCGGCACGAAGACCGCCACTGTCAAGGTGGAGGTGATCGACGGCAACACCGGGCTGCCCATCGGCACGGCGCCAACGACTACCCTCACAGGCTCGGCCGCCGCCTACTCCTACACGCTTAGCCCGCTCACCCTCACGCAGGCCGAGACCGACCACCTCTACGTGCGCATCACCGGCACAACCTCCGGCTCAGGAACGTCGACACGCGTCGTCGTGACGGTCGTGAACCTGGACACCACCCACACCACGGTCGCGACCAACCCCACGCTTCCGCAGACCTGCGGCATCGACATCGCACTCGTCGCCGACACCTCGGGGAGCATCGACGGCACGGAGCTCCAACAGCTAAAGGACGCCTTCAACGGATTCGTGGACACGCTGCTCCCGGGCACCCCCACCAGGATGTCCGTCGTCGACTTCGACACCGACGCCACAGTTGCGCAGGGCTTCACGACCAGCGCCGCCGCCCTCCACACGGCGATCAACGGCTTCGTCAGCAGCGGGTTGACGAACTGGGAGGACGCAATCAGGGACGCCCGCGGACTCTTCCCGGACAGTCCCAAGCCTAACCTCATGATCGTCGCCTCGGACGGCGACCCCAACACGATCGGGACCAACGGCGGCACCACCTTCGTCGGCGAGCAGACCGCCATGCACGCCGCCATCGTAGAGGCGGACCTCGCGAAGAATGCGGGGATCCGCATCCTCGCCCTCGGCCTCGGCACGGACCCCGAAATCTCGAACCTGGAATCGATCTCCAGCTTCGACGGCGTCACCACCACGAACTTCGCGCAACTGGAGCAGGACCTGTACGACATCGCCGTTGAGCTCTGCGGCGGCCAGATCAGCGTCCACAAGCTCATCGACGCCGACGGCAACCCGGGGACCACAGGCGACCAGACCAGCACGGGCGGCTGGTTCTTCAACTCCAACGTCACTTCCGTCGGCGACTCTTCGACGCCCCCTTCCGGATTCACGGACTCAAACGGCTACATCGTCTTCGACATCACCCTCGGACCGGATCAGACGGCGACTGTAAACGTCGTCGAAACCGTGCAGTCGGGCTATGCGTTAATCAGCGCTTCCTGCGTCGTCGTCAACAACGGACCAATGGGCACTTGGTCTGGCAACGCGGTTAACGGCATCACGCTCGGGCCGCTGGACATCATCCAGTGCACCTTCATCAACAGCCTGCAAAAGCCGTTCACCGTCCAGAAGGACTTCCAGCCGGACAACTCGCTGGGCAGCGTAACCGTTTCGCTCTCCTGCGCCAGCGGCATCGTCGCGCCCTCCTCGGCGACCGCGACTGAAGCATCCCCGGCGAACTTCACGGTGACCGGCTACTCCGGCAACCCGAACTGCACGGCCACGGAGTCTCCCATACCACAGGGCTATGACTCGAGCGGCACCTGCACCGCAGACCTCAATACCGGCATCTGCCAGATAACCAACGTCCTGCGCACCGCAAACATCACGGTGAACAAGAACTTCCAGCCCGACGCGCCGGGCGATGTGACAATCGCCGTCGCCTGCTCGTCCGGAATGGTCACACCCAGCGACACCACCGCCTCGGAGGCTGACCCTGCTGACTTCGTTGTCACCGGGTTCGACCTGGGTGCCACCTGCAACGCCACCGAGGCCGTGCCCGCGGGCTACACCGGTAACCAGGCCGCCTGCGCGAGCATCGCGATCGCCCCCAACGGCAACCACAGCTGCATCATCACCAACACCCTCAACATCGCGCAGTTCACGGTCCACAAGGACTTCGATCCGGACAACCCGTCGATCACCGTGACCATCACGCTCACCTGCACGTCCGGCACGGTGTCACCGCCTACGGCACCCGCTTCCGAGGCCACCGCCGCGACGTTCTCGGTGACCGGCTTCACCACCCCGGCGTCCTGTACCGCGACGGAGACGGCGCCCCCCGGCTACAACGGCAACCAGTCCGGCTGTGCCAACGTGGCGATTGTGCCTAACGGCAACCACAGCTGCACCATCACCAACACCGCCATCCAGGTACCGTTCACCGTCTACAAGGACTTCTCGGACAACAGCGCCGCACCCGTTACGGTCAGCGTCGCCTGCCCTCCCTACACGGTTACGCCGTCCTCGGCCAGCGTGATGGAAGGGACACCGTACACGTTCACGGTCCTCGCCGCCGTTGGCAACCCGAGCTGCACCGCTACCGAGTCGCCGATACCTGCAAACTACGCGTCCAGCGGAACCTGTAGCGCGCCGCTACTGACCGGCTCCTGCACAATCACCAACACCCTCCACTTCCCGGTCGTCCTGTTCCAGGTGTTCAAGGACTTCGCGGACGACAACCCGCAGCCGGTCGGAGTCACCCTGGCCTGCGCCCCGGGGCCAGTTCAGACCGTCCTCGACAACGACGCATCCGAGAGCGACCCGGCCGACTTCCTGGTCGAGGTCCAGCCCGGCACCATCTGCTCCGCCAGCGAGGCCGTCCCCTTCGGCTATAGCGGCAACCAGACCGCCTGCCAGAACGTCCCGGTCAGCAACTTCGGGTGCACAATGGTCAATACGCCACAGGGGCCGGTGGTCGGCGGCGTGGTTGATGTGACGGTGGACGCGACGGGTGCGGGCAGCTCACGCCTCGGCTGGCTACTGGCGTTGCTCGCCCTGCCGCTGGCGGTACTGGGAGGCTGGTACACGCTCAAGCGCGCATAGGCTTAGCACTCGCTGTAACACCAGGGGCGGGCCGCCTGGCCCGCCCGTTTCGGTAGGGGACTGCGGGACAGGTTAGAAGTAGAAGCGGAGC
>JBBISJ010000022.1:0-36320 GCA_037441345.1 Chloroflexota bacterium | reverse complement strand
AGACGCGCGATCATCCCCATCACCCCGACGCTGTCGCCCAGCTCCGCCAGCCCCAACCGGACGTGGCGCAACGGCTCGCTCAGGGCCAGCGCCCGCATAGTGTGTTCCGCCTGCGGCAGCCACAGCGTGGATGCGTTCGTCAGGCCGCCGCCGAGCAGGACCAACTCCGGGCTCAGCAGGTTCACCAGGTTCGCCAGCGCCACACCGATGAACCGGCCCGCCTCTGAGTAGATCTCGGCCGACGCGCGGTCCCCGGCAACGGCTGCTCCGGCCACGGTCTCCGCCGTCAGCCGACCGTCGCGCTTCTTGATCCGGGCGAGCTGTTTCGAATCGCCTCGCGCCTCCACAGCCTCCGCCTGCCGCGCGATCGCTGTCCCTGACGCCAGCGACTCCAGGCACCCGTAGTTTCCGCAGCCGCAGAGCGGGCCCGCCGGGTCGATCACCGTGTGCCCTATCTCGCCCGCGGAGCCGCGCGCGCCGCTGTACAGACTGCCATCGACGATGATGCCGCCGCCGATGCCGGTGCTGACCGTGATGTATACCATGTGGCGCGCGCCGCGGCCGGCCCCGAACACGTTCTCACCCAGCGCGCCCGCATTCGCATCATTCTCCAGGACCACCAGCGGGATCCCGGTGCGCTCGGCCATGATGCGGACCAGCGGCACGTCCCGCCAGCCGGGGAGTTGCGGTGCGGCCGGGACCACTCCCTCCTGCACGTCCACCCACCCGGGCGACGCGATCCCCAGCCCGGCGAGCTGTCCCGCCTCCGTCCCGGCCTCAGCGCAGGCCCGGCCGATAGATTCCACGATCGTCCCGAGGCAGACCTCCAGCCCCTCCTCGGCGCGAGATCGCCGTCGATCGTCTCCGCGGACACCCCCATCCAGCGTGGCTACGACGGTTCGGAGGTTCGTTCCGCCGAGGTCAACCGCGGCGTAAAGTTCGGACATTGGCTTCAGGTCAGGCTGATGCCTGACCCCCGTAATGAGGTGAGGCCGATGGCGGCGAGAAGGTCGCTCACGAACCGCATGCTAGCAAATTCGAGGCGAACGGCGTGTCCGCCCCCGATGCTGTAGAGACGTCCCGGCGAGACGTCTCTACGAGGCCCGCAAAAAAGAACACCGCCCGCGGAACGGGCGGCGCTTCTGCACGAACCTTTATTGCGGCTAAGCGGTGGCGCGCTCCCAGAGCGAGTGGTAGTTCCGCCCCAGGATTGCGTCCACCTCCGCCCGGTGCTCCAGGGAAACCAGCTCCTGCTCACTCTCCGCCAGCTGCCGGTCGGCGTCCTCCGACGCCAGGCGCTGCCGGACGATATCGCCCAGGCCGGACTCCTCGAAGTAGCGGACCGAGTGCGGCCAGACGAAGAACGTGAACCTCTGCGGCGCTCCAAACTGCGGCCGCTCCTTGCCGAGCCAGAAGAACCTCTCTTCCACGCTCGTCACCGGCTCCACGATTCGCACCATCGGGCCGGCGTCGCCTTCGCTGCGCGTGTCGATGATCAGCCGCTCCGGGAACAACCGGAAGCCGATCGTGAACACGTCCGCATTATCGACAACGTTCTTGAGTTCTTCGAGATCAACCATCATCCCATTCTCCGTGGACACAGGGGCCTCACTTCCTTCCGAATTATAAACGCTCCACTGTGCCGTACGCTTCGCCTTCTGGCAGCGGATTGTGGATGGAAAGGGCGCCCGCCGTGGCGGACGCCCTCCCTCGCTTCTATGACCGGATCCCTCCTAGTACATGTCGGACATCGCCGGAGCGGCCGCTGCCTTCTTCTCCGGGATCTCCGCCACCAGGCAGTTCGTCGTCAGCACCATCGCCGCGATGCTCACTGCGTTCTCGAGCGCGGAGCGCGTGACCTTCACCGGGTCGACGATGCCCTTCTTGACCATGTTGCCGTAGTCGTCCCTCGCGGCATCGTATCCCTCGCCGCTCTTGAGGCCCTTGACCTTCTGGACGATGACCGAGCCATCCTGGCCCGCGTTCGTAGCGATCCGCCGCAGCGGCTCCTCCAGGGCCCGCCGCAGGATCGCCGCGCCGGTCGCTTCGTCGTTCGAGAGCTTCACTTTGTCCAGCGCCGGCAGCGCGTTGATGAACGCCACACCGCCGCCGGAAACGATGCCTTCCTCGACCGCCGCGCGGGTCGCCTGCACGGCGTCCTCAACGCGGTGCTTGCGCTCCTTCAGCTCGGTCTCCGTCGCGGCGCCGACCTTGATCACCGCCACGCTGCCGGTCAGCTTGCCCAGCCGCTCCTGCAGCTTCTCGCGGTCCCAGTCGGACGTCGCGGCCTCGATCGCGGCCTTCACCTGGCCGACGCGTCCCTGGATTGCCGCCGCGTCGCCGGCGCCCTGCACGATGGTGGTCTCTTCCTTGTTCACAACCACGCGCCGGGCCTTGCCAAGGTCAGCAAGCGTCGTGGCGTCGAGTTTCCGGCCGATCTCCTCGCTGATCAGCGTGCCGCCGGTCACCGTGGCCAGGTCGCCCAGGTTGTCCTTGCGGCGGTCGCCAAAGCCGGGCGCCTTGACCGCGCAGACGTTGAGCGTGCCGCGCAGCTTGTTCACTGCCAGCGTCGCCAGCGCCTCGCCCTCGCAGTCGTCGCAGATGATCAGCAGGTTCTTACTCCCGCTCTGCAGCACCTTCTCCAGCAGCGGCAGGATGTCGTTCACCGCGGACAGCTTCTTGTCCGTGATCAGGATGTACGGCTCGTCGATCACCGCCTCCATCCGCTCCGGGTTCGTGATGAAGTACGGGCTGATGTAGCCACGGTCAAAGCTCATTCCCTCGACGAACTCGGTCTCGGTGCGAATGCCCTTTGACTCCTCGACGGTGATGACACCGTCCTTGCCGACCTTCTCCATCACCTCGGCGATCAGCTCGCCGATCTCGGCGTCGTTGTTCGCGGAGATCGCGGCCACCTGGCTCATCTGCTCGCGCTTCGTCACGGCGATGGCGTTCTTCTTGATCTCGTCGACTACGGCGCCAGCGGCCTGTTCGATGCCGCGCTTTAGCGCCATCGGGTTCGCTCCGGCCGCCACGTTCTTCAGTCCCTCGGTCACGATCGCCTGTCCCAGGACCGTCGCTGTCGTAGTCCCATCGCCGGCGATGTCATTCGTCTTGGAGGCGATCTCCTTCGCGAGTTGCGCCCCGATGTTCTCGAACGGGTCTTCCAGCTCGACGTCCTTGGCGATCGTCACACCGTCGTTCGTGATCGTGGGAGAGCCGAACTTCTTCTCCAGCACCACGTTTCGGCCCTTGGGCCCCAAAGTGATCTTGACCGCGTCTGCCAGCGCGTCTACGCCGTTCTTGAGGGCGTGGCGGGCGGCCTCGTCAAAAAGCAACTGCTTTGCCATGACTTCAGTACTCCTCCGTGCTCTTCCCGCCGCGGCGGGGCATTTCGTTTTGCAGAAAAGCGTTTGGATTAGCACTCACAGGGGCGGAGTGCTAACCGGTATTGTGCGACAACGCCGGGACAAGTGCAAGAGGGGGAGCGTAACACGCCGCACGCCGGTCCCGTCTTTGTGCAACGGACAGATTCCCGCAGTTTGGGTCGGGAGCAGGACGCATTGCCGGCGCCGGGATGGTGGCTATGGTTACGCGCGGAGCCGGGCAGTTGAGCCGGGTTCTGGGGAGCGTCGCCTTCGGCGTTGTCGGCTCCTCGCATCTACCATGCCTGCTGGTCAATCGCAGAAGCCCAACCAGGCTGTCTTCCTGACCCCGGCCGGCCGTAAGCGGTCAACTACCTGAAACACCCGGCAGCTACCCTCACGCTCCCTCCTATACAAATCCGCGCGCGCGATTTACAATGCCTATACCACGCCGCCCGCCGGGGACGTTGTGGACATCGTCCAGCCCTCTGGCTATACTGCACACATTCTTTCTCCGGCGGAGGGGCAAAGGGATTAAACGATGGTGCATCTCGGCATAACGGACGCCGCTTCACCCGCTCGCCGCTCCCGCACGCCCGGACCCGGCGTCCATGCCGCGCCTGAACCGTCCCGCCTGAAGCGCAGCCGCGAAGCTGCGGCATCCTGATCCAGACCCGGGAGAACTGCCATGGGACAGCCAACGAACTGTAACCATATTCCCACAGGACAGCCGGGCATGCCCGTTGCCCAGGGCCTCTACGACCCATTCCACGAGCACGACTCCTGCGGCGTCGGCTTCATCGTCCAGATGAAGGGCCACAAGTCCCACAAGATCATCGAGGACGGCATCACGGCCCTGGAGCACCTCAACCACCGCGGCGCCTGCGGCTGCGAGGTGAACACCGGCGACGGCGCCGGCGTCCTCATCCAGGTCCCGCACGACTTCTTCGCGCACGAGGCAGCCCAGCAAGGCATCAGGCTCCCCGAAGCCGGAAACTACGGCGTCGGCCTCTTCTTCGCACCGCGGGACGACAAGGCCCGCCGCGACGCCATGAACATCTTCCACCTCATCGTGGAAGAAGAGGGCCAGCACCTCCTCGGCTGGCGAGAGGTGCCCACCAACAACGCCTCGCTCGGGTACACGGCGAAGCTCGCCGAGCCCCTCATGTTCCACGCCTTCGTCGGAAAGGGCCACGACGTCCCGGACCAGGATGCGTTCGAGCGCAAGCTCTACGTCATCCGTAAGCGGTTCGAGCACGGGCTCCACCGCTTCGGGGTCGCCGACGCCGAGACCTCGTACTTCCCCAGCCTCTCATCGCGCACGCTCGTCTACAAGGGCATGCTCATGGCAACACAGCTCCGCGAGTACTTTCCCGATCTCTCGAGCCCGCGCATGGTCAGCGCGCTCTGCATGTTCCACTCGCGGTTCAGCACCAACACCTTCCCCAGCTGGAAGCTCGCGCACCCCTACCGGATGATCAGCCACAACGGGGAGATCAACACCCTGCGCGGCAACATCAACTGGATGCGCGCCCGCGAAGCGCTCTTCGAGTCGGACGTGATCCCGGACATCCAGCGCATCGTGCCGATCATCGACGACAGGGGCAGCGACACCGCCTGCTTCGACAATGCGCTGGAGCTGCTGTACATGGCCGGCCGCCCCGTGGAGCAGGCCATCATGATGATGATCCCCGAGCCCTGGGACGGCCACGAGAGCATGCCCCAGGAGAAGAAGGACTTCTACCGCTACCACGCTTGCCTCATGGAGCCATGGGACGGCCCCGCCTCCATCGCCTTCACGGACGGCCGCGTCATCGGCGCCGTCCTGGACCGCAACGGCCTCCGCCCCTCCCGCTACTACGTGACTAAGGACGACTTCGTGATCATGGCGTCAGAGGTCGGCGTCCTGCCCGTCGCGCCGGAGAACGTCGCGCACAAAGGCCGCCTCCAGCCCGGCCGCATGTTCCTCGTCAACCTGGAAGAAGGGCGGATCGTCGACGACACCGAACTCAAGCACACGATGGCAACAGAGAAGCCGTACGGCCCCTGGCTCCGCGACAACATGAAGACGCTGGAAGACCTGCCCCCGGCCGAGCCCGCCCCGCGCCTGGAGGGCGACTGCCTCATCTCCCAGCAGCTCGCATTTGGCTACACCGTCGAGGACGCGAAGTACATCCTCGGCCCCATGGCGCGCAACGGCGAAGAGGCCATCGGCTCCATGGGGACCGACACCCCTCTCGCTGTCCTGTCGGACAAGCCACAGCTCCTGTACAACTACTTCAAGCAGCTCTTCGCGCAGGTCACCAACCCACCCCTCGACGCGATCCGCGAAGAGATAGTCACCTCCGCCAGGACGCTGATCGGACCGGAGGGCGACCTTCTCGACCCGCAGCCCTCGAACGCGCGAATGATCGAGGCGAAGACCCCATTCCTCAGCAACGAGGACCTGGCCCGCCTCAAGGCGCTGGACCCGTCGGCCGGTACGTATATGCCGCTGGGCCCCGGCTTCCAGAAGGCCAAGGTTATCCCGATGCACTACCCGGCCGCCGAGGGCCCGCAGGGTCTGGAGCCCGCGATGGACCGCCTCTGCCGCGCCGCCGACGAGGCGATAGACGAGGGGTACTCGCTCCTCATCCTCTCCGACCGCGGCGTCGACCGCGAAAACGCCCCCATTCCCGCGCTCCTCGCCACCGCCGGCGTCAACAACCACCTCGTCCGCGAGCGGAAGCGCACGCGAGTCGGCCTCATCCTCGAGACCGGCGAGGCGCGCGAAGGACACCACATGGCGCTCCTCGTCGGTTACGGCGCCGGCGCCATCAACCCCTACCTGGCGCTGGACACGATCAAGCATATGATCGACGCGGGCCTCATGGAGGCGGACATCAACTATGAGGAGGCGACCGCGCATTACTTGAAGGCGTGCAAGAAGGCCGTCATCAAGGTCATGTCCAAGATGGGCATCTCCACCATCCAGAGCTACCGCGGCGCCCAGATCTTCGAGGCGATCGGCCTCTCCCCCGAGTTCATCGACCGGTACTTCACGTACACCGCGTCCCGGGTCGGCGGCATCGGCATCGAGGAGATCGCCCTCGACATGCTGGCGCACCACAAGCGCGCCTTCCCCGAGCGCGTCGGCGGCCTCAAGGAGCTTAACTGGGGCGGCCAGTACCAGTGGCGCCGGGGCGGCGAGTTCCATCTCTTCAACCCGGAAACCGTCTTCCGCCTCCAGCACGCCACCCGCACCGGCCAGATGCCGATCTTCAAGGAATACAGCCGCATGGTGGACGAGCAGGCCGAGCGTCTCTGCACACTCCGCGGCCTGTTCGAGATAGAGTCAGACCGCGCGCCGATCCCGATCGACGAAGTGGAGCCAGCGGAGGCCATGTTCAAGCGCTTCGCCACAGGGGCCATGAGCTTCGGCTCGATCAGCGCCGAGGCGCACGAAACGCTCGCCATCGCCATGAACCGCATCGGCGGCCGCAGCAACACCGGCGAAGGCGGCGAGGACCGCCGCCGCTACACCCCGGACCCCAACGGCGACTCCCGCCGCAGCTCCATCAAGCAGGTCGCCTCCGGCCGCTTCGGCGTCACGAGCGAGTACCTCGTCAACTCGGACGAGCTCCAGATCAAGATGGCGCAGGGCGCCAAGCCCGGCGAGGGCGGCCAGCTCCCCGGCCACAAGGTGTACCAGTGGATCGCGGACGTCCGGCACTCCACGCCCGGCGTCGGGCTGATCAGCCCGCCGCCGCACCACGACATCTACTCGATCGAGGACCTGGCGCAGCTGATCCACGACCTCAAGAACAGCAACCCGCGCGCCCGCATCAACGTCAAACTCGTCGCCGAGGTCGGCGTCGGCACGGTCGCCGCAGGCGTCGCCAAGGCCAAGTCGGACGTCGTCCTCATCAGCGGCCACGACGGCGGCACCGGCGCCAGCCCCCTCACCTCGATCAAGCACGCCGGCGTCCCCTGGGAGCTGGGTCTCGCCGAGACCCAGCAGACACTCGTCCTCAACAACCTGCGGGACCGCATCATCGTCCAGACGGACGGCCAGCTCAAGACCGGTCGCGACGTGCTCGTCGCCGCCCTCCTCGGCGCAGAGGAGTACGGCTTCGCCACGGCGCCGCTCGTCGTCATGGGCTGCATCATGATGCGCGTCTGCCACATGGACACCTGCCCCGTCGGCATTGCCACCCAGAACCCGAAGCTCCGCGAGAAGTTCGAAGGCCAGGCCGAGCACGTGGTCAACTTCTTCCGCTTCATCGCCGAAGAAGTGCGCGAATACCTCGCCGCCATGGGCTACCGCAGCCTCGATGAGGTCATCGGTCGCAGTGACCTGCTGGACATGCGACGCGCCATCAACCACTACAAGGCGCGCGGCCTGGACTTCTCCGCCATCTTCTACAGGCCGGAGGTCGGCCCGGCGGTCGCCACCCGGTGCGTCGTCGAGCAGGACCACGGGCTGGACAAAGCGCTGGACCAGGAGATCCTGCCAAAGGTCAAGCCGGCCATCGAGAGCGGCAAGAAGGTGCGCCTTCAGATGCCCATCCGCAACGTCAACCGCACGGTCGGCACGATCACTGGCAGCGAGATCAGCCGCAAGTACGGCCAGGACGGCCTGCCGGACGACACCATCCACATCAAGTTCACCGGGTCCGCCGGCCAGAGCTTCGGTGCCTTTGTCCCGCGCGGCATGACGCTGGAGCTGGAAGGCGACGCCAACGACTACATCGGCAAGGGACTTTCCGGCGGCAAGATCATCGTCTACCCGCCGAAGAAGTCCACGTTCGTGCCGGAGGAGAACATCCTCGTCGGGAACGTCGTCCTTTACGGCGCCACCGGCGGCTCCTTCTTTGCCCGCGGCGTCGCCGGCGAGCGCTTCTGCGTCCGCAATTCCGGCGCCCTCGCCGTCGTCGAAGGTGTCGGCGACCATGGCTGCGAGTACATGACCGGCGGCCGCGCCGTCATCATCGGCAAGACGGGCCGCAACTTCGCCGCCGGTATGAGCGGCGGCATCGCCTACGTCTACGACCCGGACGGTGACTTCGACATCCGTTGCAACAAGGAGATGGTGGACCTCGAGAAGCTCGACGACGCCGAGGACCTGGACCTCGTCCACGGCCTCCTCTCCCGCCACCAGGAGTACACCGGCAGCACCGTGGCAAAGAAGATACTCAAGGACTGGCCAGCGGTCGCCGGGAAGTTCGTCAAGGTAATGCCGAAGGACTACAAGCGCGTCCTGGCGGAGCAGCTCGCGGCCGGCAAAGAGGTCAGGGCCGCGGCGGGCAAGACGAACGGCCAGACGGCCACGGCCAGAAAGACCAACGGCCGCGCCGCGGCCGGTGCGAAGGCGAAGACCCGTGGGTAAGCCCACCGGCTTCATGGAGTTCACCCGGGAGACGCCGAAGCGCCGCCCCGTGCACGATCGTCTGCACGACTGGCTGGAGGTCTACGAAGACTTCCCGAAATCCGCCCTCCAGCTGCAGGCCGCCCGTTGCATGGACTGCGGCATCCCCTTCTGCCACCAGGGCTGCCCACTCGGCAACATCATCCCCGACTGGAACGACCTCGTGTACCGGAATCACTGGCGCGACGCCATCGACCGCCTCCACGCCACCAACAACTTCCCGGAGTTCACTGGCCGCCTCTGCCCCGCCCCCTGCGAGGCCGCCTGCGTCCTCGGCATCAACAACGACCCCGTCACCATCAAGCAGGTGGAGCTGACGATCATCGAGACGGCCTGGAAAGAAGGCTGGATCAAGCCCGAAAAGCCGGCTGTCCTCACCGGCAAGCGCGTCGCTGTCATCGGCTCCGGACCTGCCGGCATGGCCTGCGCCCAGCAACTCGCCCGCGCCGGCCACGCCGTCGATCTCTACGAGCGCGACGACCGCATCGGCGGCCTCATGCGCTACGGCATCCCGGACTTCAAGATGGAGAAGTGGGTGCTGGACCGCCGCATGGAGCAGATGGCGGAAGAAGGCGTCGCCTTCAAGCCCGGCGTCAACGTGGGCAAGGACATTGACGCCCGCGACCTGCTGAACGACTACGACGCTCTCTGCCTCACCGGCGGCGCCACCCAGCCGCGCGACCTCCAGGTCCCCGGCCGGGAGTTAAAGGGCACCTACTTCGCGATGGAGTTCCTTCCTCTCCAGAACCGCCGCAACGCCGGCGACGAGATGCCGGAGCGGCAGTTCATCAGCGCGAAGGACAAGCGAGTCATCATCCTCGGCGGCGGCGACACCGGGGCGGACTGCCTCGGCACGGTCCACCGCCACGGCTGCAAGTCCGTTATCCAGATGGAGATCCTGCCGAAGCCGCCGGAGCACCGCGGCTCCGACGCGCCCTGGCCCATGTACCCCAACATCTACCGCGTCTCCTCCGCCCACGAAGAAGGCGGAGAGCGCGAGTACAGCGTCCAGACGACGCGGCTCTCCGGCGAGAACGGCGTCCTCAAGAAGCTCCACGGCAACCGCGTCGAGTTCGTCCGTGAGGACGGCCGCTTCGTTATGAAGGAAGTCCCCGGCACCGAGTTCGAGGAAGATGTCGACCTCATCCTCCTCGCCATGGGCTTCCTCGGCCCGGAGCGCTACATGCTGGACCAGCTCGGCGTCGAGATCAACGAGCGCGGCAACGTCGTGGCCGACAAGGACAAGATGACCACCGTACCCGGCGTCTTCACCGCCGGCGATATGACCCGCGGCCAGTCCCTCATCGTCTGGGCGATCGCCGAGGGCCGGGCCGCCGCCCGCGGCATCGACCGCTGGCTGATGGGCGAGACCTCTCTGCCGGGAAATTAAGAGCGGCCAATCTGTGGTGCGGGGCGGTGGCGGCTGGCTACCGCGTCATCCGGTGCTGCCACGTCGTGGTGGGATTCACATATTTGTTGGAGTAGTACGGGGTCCATTCCGCGGTGTTCGCGCTCTGGTGCAGATGAGGCACCGTTGAAAGGCACTCCGAGCAGTTCACCGACGAGGCCATGCCCCGATGTAGGTTTACGAGTAGAGCACCGCTGAGGCGGCTGCAGCTCCGTTGAAGAAGAGCATCGCAGCCGACACAACAGCGCCTGGCACCCCCCACGGCAGGACGCTGGCGGAGAGCTTCAGCAAGCGGCTCATGGAACCCCCTTCGCAGCGCCAACAACAGAGGCTGCGATCTTCAGCAGTTCGTCGATGTCAATTCCGGCGCTTTCAATGTCTGTCACCACTCCATTCACCACGAGCGTGATGCTGAATGGGCCATTAACCTTAGCCCCGGGAGCCTGGTGTCGAACTACAACGTCTTGGCCCCGCACCTCGGTGATTGTGAGTGCGAACGGCTGGCTGTCGTTCACGACATCGACCACCTCGCCTGGTGCGAGTAAACGCCGGCTGATGCCGATTGGGTAATATCCTTCACGTGAGAATCCCGCGGCGTAGGAGATCTCCGTCGTCTCGCCGTCGCTCCACGTTATGACGTTTTCAGAACACCCGGTCAGGCTCCATCCATTGGGTACGTATCCGGGGGCAATCGCGAGGCCAAACGCTTGGCACTCGGCTTCAGTCTTGCCCTCGACAAGATCCACTCGCTCCACCTTCAGTCCGGCCTTTGGCGGTTCGGCGTCAGCCGGGGGATTGGGAACGCTCCCGGCGGGAAGTATGCGAATGGAGTCGAGGGAGAACGGAAGGTCGAGATCCGCCACCGGCGTGCCCGATGGCAGCGTCGTGACTTGCTCTGGGCGAAGAGCGTTGCCCGGGGGACTCTTATTCTCCTCCGGATCTGTCCCCCGCTGCCCAACCACGACGACCGCTGTGGTAACAAGTGCGGAAGCTAGGGCCGCTACGAGTATCCCAACGAGTAGCTGTGCTTTCACAACTTATCCCCCCTACGCCCGCATCCTCTCGCCGCCCCCCCCCGGCGTGTCCGTCAGGTAAAGCAGGACATTTGCACCCAATTAGTGCACCGAAGGCCGCACCGCCGCCCGCGGCATCGACCGCTGGCTGACCACCTCGCCGTAATGCAGCGCGTCGGGTCCAATCACATAGCCACCGCGGACCGGGCTTACGACGGAATCGAAGGCATCGAACGCCTGGACCCGGCGAACGTCAAAAGTGGCAGGCGCTGGTCACGGTCTAGCCCCTTTGCTGACCGATCCCCCACTGCCGTGCGGGGTAACGCCCCACAGAGAGTAGGGTATCGCCCCATGTTTCGTGTGTGACGCGCTTTGCCAAGATGAGGGACAAATGCGCCGAATCCGTCTCCCCGGGCGAGCATCCCTGTGACCCGCCGCCTCGTCATCACAGCCATCCTCTGGGCGGCCCTGACCGCCCTGGGCGAGTTCCTCGTCGTCACCTACGACCTCAACCCGGAGGCCCTTTCCGACAAGGGCGAGGAGATCGACCACGCCTTCAAGATCCTGATGACCATGGCCGTGCCGGTCTTCATGCTCGTCATCGCCGTCCTCGTCGCCCACCTCTCCTCCTTCAGCACCGGTGATGAGCCGCCGGAAGACGGCCCGCCGATCCAGGGCCGTGGCTCCGTCCCCATGGCCTGGTTCGGCATCACCGGCGCCCTCACCGTCCTCCTGATCATCTATCCCGGTTTCACCAGCCTGGGCAAGGTCTTCGGTACCGAACCGGGAAGCGATCTGACGGTCGAGGTCACCGGCGTCCAGTGGACATGGCTGGTCAGCTATCCGGAATGGGGCGTCACGAACGCGCACGAACTTGCCCTGCCCGTCGACCGGCAGGTCAACTTCAAGTTCACCAGCCTGGACGTCCTTCACTCCTTCTGGGTACCCGCCTTCCGCATGAAGGCCGACGTCGTTCCGGGTCTAACCACTCACTTCTCCATGGTCCTCACAGAGGAGGGCGACTACGAGTCGAACGAGATGCTCCGTGTGCAGTGCACGGAGCTATGCGGGCTCTCGCACAGCCGGATGGCGATCCCCGTGCGGGTGATGAACGAAGAGGACTTCCAGGCCTGGCTCGCAGAGAACCGCAAGACCGCGCAACCCACCTCCAGCGCCGCCGCCGTGACCACGCTGAACCTGGTGGCCAGCAACCTCCTGTTTGACACCGACGCACTCGAGGCGCCTGCGGGTGACCCATTTGACGTCGTCCTCGATAACCAGGACACCGTGCCCCACAACTTCTCCATCTACACCGACGATTCGGCGGCCACAGCCATATTCCAGGGCGACATGGTCATGGGCTCCAACAACACCACCTACCGCCTCCCGGCCCTCGACGCCGCCGAGTACTTCTTCAGGTGTGACGTCCACCCAACGACGATGACCGGGACGCTGACGGTGAAGTAGGGAGGATGCAGTGGCTGTAGCGGCGGAACACTCACCCGGCAACCCCTGGAAAGACGCGCTTACCCCGGCGGTCCGCGGCCTCGCCTGGGGCCTCATCGGCTTCGCAATCGGCGCCGGCCTTGTCGCCGCGTTCCGGACACTGTCCGGCGACAGCCCGTGGTCGCTGGAGATCAGCTTCGTAATCGGCTACCTGTTCGGCCTGCCCGGCTGGCTCCTGGGCGCCGGCGTCTGGGAGCGATGGGGCCGGGAATGGGTCGGCCTCAAGACCGGAGGGCCCGTCCACGGACCGGCCCGCTTCTTCACCTTCTGCACGGACCACAAGGTGATCGGCGTCCAGTACCTGGTCACATTCGTCGTTCTCTTCCTCTTCGCGGGCGCCATGGCGATGCTCATCCGGCTCCACCTCCTGGAACCGGACGGCGCCGTCCTCAGCGACGACCTGTACAACCGCGTGATGAGCCTCCACGGCATCATCATGGTGGCCGTCGCCGTGGCCGTGGTCGTGGGTGGTTTCGGCAACTACTTCGTCCCGATCATGATCGGCGCGAAGGACATGGCGTTCCCACGCCTCAACGCCCTCAGCTTCTGGCTCGTCCCGCCCGTTGCGGTCCTCCTGCTCACCGCGCAGGCCGTCGGCGGCTGGGACAGCGGCTGGACCGCCTATCCGCCCCTGAGCGTAAAGAACGCCAGCGGCCAGATCTTCTTCAACCTGGCCATCATCACCTTTGGCCTCTCCTCTATCCTCAGCGGGCTCAACTTCATCGTCACCGTCATCTACATGCGCGCCCCCGGCATGGGCTGGGGCCGCCTGCCCATCTTCGTCTGGTCCATCTTCGCTGCGGCCCTCATCGCCCTCACGTTCACCCAGTTCTTTGCCGCCGCAATGCTCATGGTCACCGCAGACCGCGTCGCCGGAACATCGTTCTTCGGCGCGGAGGAGGGCGGCGCGCCGCTCCTCTACCAGCACATCTTCTGGTTCTACTCGCACCCGGCCGTCTACATCTTCGTCCTTCCGGGCTTCGGCCTGACGCTTGAGATCCTCGCGCACTTCTCCCGCAAGCCGCTGTTCGCCTACCGCTGGGCCGTCGGCGGTCTGCTCGGGATCGTCTCAGTCAGCGGCATCGTCTGGGCCCACCACATGTTCGTGAGCGGCATGAACGAGCATCTCATCGCCCCCTTCATGGTGACGACCGAGATCATCTCCGTGCCGACGGGCCTCGTTTTCCTGTCGGCGCTCGGCACTATCTGGATGGGGCGCCTCTGGCTCAAGACGCCCATGCTCTTCGCGCTGGGGGTCGTCTTCAACTTCCTCATCGGGGGCATCACCGGCATCTTCCTCGCCGATGCCCCCACCGACGTTAACCTGTCCGACACGTACTTCGTCGTCGCCCATTTCCACTACACGATCATCGGCGCGGAGGTGTTCGCCCTCTTCGGCGGCGTCTACTACTGGTTCCCTAAGATGACCGGCAAGATGTACGACGAAAAGCTCGGCCAGCTCCACTTCTGGCTTATGTTCCTGGGCTTCAACGCCACCTTCATTCCTCTGTTCTGGGCCGGACTCCACGGCATGAACCGCCGCATCGCCACCTACCCCGCGGACCTGCAGGACGTGAACGTCCTGGCCAGCGTCATGGGCTTCATCCTGGGCTCAAGCTTCCTCATCTTCATCTTCAACGTCGGGTGGTCGCTATTCGTCAAGAAGCAAGTGGCTGAAGACGACCCGTGGCGCGCGCGCACGCTCGAGTGGCGCACCGCATCGCCTCCTCCAGAGGAGAACTTCGAGGCCGAACCCGTCGTCACCGGCGGCCCCTACGACTACGGCGTACCGGACGCGCCCCCGCACACCATCTTCGCCCCGGCCGGCGCGTCAGGAGACAGCTGATGGACGATAAAGAACGGATCGAACTGATCGACCTCGCGGAGCGCCACTGGCGTCACCAGGAGGAAGAGCGCAAAGAGGAGGTCGGCATTGGCTGGTGGATGGCCACTTTCCTCGTCGTGGGAACGATTGTCGAATACGTGATTGCCATCTCAGTGGACTGGAACCTGCCGATCATGGTCTTCATCAACATCGCTGAGGCCGCGGCGATCATGATCTACTTCATGCACCTGCCGAAGATATTCGGCGGGCACACCGGGGAAGAGGATTAGGATGACCGTCCACGAAGCCGCGATCCCCGTTCCGCACGCCGCGCACCCCGAGGAGGCCAACCGGCCGCAGATGAACCGCCTGGGGCTCTGGCTCTTCTTCCTCTCAGAGACGTTCCTCTTCGCCGCCCTCGCCTCCGCCCGGTTCTATCTTGCGGGCGCGGACCGGCCGGAACACCTCAACCAGGCGCTCGGCCTTGGTATTACCTCCATCCTTCTCCTCAGCAGCTTCTTCGCCTACCGCGCGGAGGTCGCCATGGCGCACGGGAGAAGGCGGGAGTTCTTCAAGTTCATCCTCGGCACCATCTTCCTCGGCGTCCTCTTTGCAGGCGGCGTCGCCTATGAATGGGCCACCGCGGAATTCAGCGCCTCGGAGCCCTACGGCACAGCGTTCTTCACGATGACCGGCCTGCACGCCTCCCACGTGATCAGCGGCGTCGCCATCCTGGCGCTCGTCACCCTGCACGCCGCGAAGGGCCACTTCTCGCCGGACAGCTACTGGGGCGTCGAAGCCGGGATCAAGTACTGGCACTTCGTGGACGTGGTCTGGGTGTTCTTCTACCCCATCCTCTACCTGATAAGCATCTAGCCCCCGCCTGACACCTTTTCCGAAGCCGATTGCTTGAAAACGCAGCCCTGTCTGCTACACTAAACGGCACCTGTGCGGGACGCGTCCCACCGGGAGATACCTGATGCCCTGCGATAACCACCGCCGTCTCGAGATATCCGTCATACCCGCTCCCAAGCAGAAGCCCGAGGAGCGCGTCCACAACTGGGACGAGTCCTACCTCGGCTACTCGCTCGAGCAGGCCATGGTGGAAGCCGAACGCTGCATCCACTGTCCCACCGCACCCTGCCAGGAGGCCTGCCCCACCGGCAACGACATCCCCCGCGCCCTCTCGTTCCTGGAAGCCGGCGACATCGACGGGGCCGCCGCCGTCTTCCGCGAGACCAGCAACCTGCCGGACATGTGCGGGCGCCTCTGCCCCCAGGAGTCCCTGTGCGAGGGATCATGCGTCGTCGGCTTCGCCATCCGTCCCGCCCCGTACGGTAAACAACCACCCGTCTCCATCGGCAAGCTCGAGTACTTCATCGCAGACTACCAGCGCACCCACGGCGGCATCCCGCTGCCAGCGATGCAGCCGGGTTCCGGCCGCAGGGTCGCGATCATCGGCTCGGGCCCGGCAGGCATCGCGGTCGCCGAGGAGCTCCGCAAGCACGGCCACGGCGCCACCGTCTTCGAGTCCTGGCCCGTCCCCGGCGGCGTTCTCCTCTACGGCATACCCAACTTCAAGATGCGCAAGGAGATCCTGCAGGACAAGATCGACTACCTCCAGCGCATGGGGATCGAATTCCGCTGCAACACCCGCGTCGGCGAGGACATCACCATCGACGAGATCTTCGAAGAAGGCTTCCACGCCGTATTCCTCGGCACCGGTGCCCCCGTAGGCGGCCGCATGCGTATCGAGGGCGAAGAGCTCGACGGCATCTACCAGGCCACCGAATTCCTCGTCCGGGGAAACCTTGAACCGGAAATCCTCCCCGAGCACATGCGGGAACCGCTCGACGTCGCCGGCAAGCGCGTGCTGGTCGTCGGCGGTGGCGATACGTCGATGGACTGCGTCCGCACCGCCATCCGCCTGAACGCGAGCGAGGTCACGCTGATGTACCGCCGGACGGAGGCCGAACAGAAGGGCCGGGAAGAAGAGCGGAAGCACGCCCGCGAAGAGGGCGTCAACTTCATGTATCTCACCGTCCCCTACCGCTTCGATGGCGCGGACGGGCGCGTCACCGTTGCCGAATGCCGGCGCATGCAACTCGGAGCGCCCGACGAGTCCGGCCGGCGGCGCCCGGAGGCAGTTCCCGGCTCCGACTTCCGCCAGGATGTCGACATCGTCGTTCTCGCCATCGGCTACGAGCCGGACGACCTGCTGGAGAAGACCACGCCGGGACTGCGAACAACCAACTGGAAGACCGTGCGCGTAGACGAGGATTACGCCACCACCCGCCCGGGGGTCTTCGCCGGAGGCGACACCGTTAACGGCGCGGACCTCGTGGTCACCGCCATGGCGGACGGCCGCCGCGCCGCCCAGGCCATCCACAACTACCTGGAGCGCCTCAACGGCCGCTGACCCCTCGCTTCCCTGCGTCCGGCCATGAAGACCGCCACCATCCTCCACGTCCGCCCCATGCGCCACTCCGATATCCCGCAGGTCATCGAGATCGAACGTGAATCCTTCCCGACCATCTGGCCGCCCACCGCCTTCCGCCGTGAGCTCCAGCAGAACCGACTGGCGCACTACATCGTCGTCACTGAGCGCAATCCCAAACCTACCGCCGCCGCGCCCCCGCGCCACGGTCCGGTCGGGCGCATCCTCGGCGAGGTCAGGCACATGCTGCATGGGGACAACCCCCAGGACCTCCCCGCGCCTGAAGACCGACCTGAACTGGTCGCCGGCTTTGTTGGGATGTGGCTGATGGCCGACGAAGCCCACATCGTCACAATCGCCACTCGCGAAAGCCACCGCCGCCGCGGCATCGGCGAAAGGCTGCTCATCGCCGCCATCGAGCTCGCACAGCAAAAGCACCAACCGCTCGTCACCCTCGAAGTCCGCGTCAGCAACGGTGCTGCGATCGCGCTCTACGAGAAATACGGCTTCGAGGAAGTCGGTCGCCGCCCCCGCTACTACTCCGATAACCGTGAGGACGCGCTGATCTTCACGGCAAGCGCCGTGACATCGCAGGCGTTCATCGAGCGTTTCAACGACCTCAGGTCAGCCCACGCGCGCCGCTGGGAGCACTTCGGAGAGCAAAGTTGAGGCCATGGCCGCGGACGACGCCATCGAATTCGCACCGCTCGCCGTGGAGCTCTTCGTCCCGGACGTCGCCGCAGCCGTCCGGTTCTACACCGAAACGCTCGGCTTTCGCCTTCACCGCACCGATCCCGAGGGATCCGACGCACCCCTCTTCGCGCTCGCCTCGCTGGGCAGCGCCGTCTTCATGTTCATGAGCGACCGCTACTACGCCGGCGGCAGCCCGGATCTCGATCGCCGCCGGGGCGAGGGAGTGGACATCCGCGTCATGGTGGAGGACGTCGATGCCATCTACGCGCGGGCGCGGGAAGCGGGCATGGTCCTCCTCCATCCCATCGGCGACCGCGACTACGGCCTGCGCGACTTCATCGTGCGCGACCCCTTCGGCTTCAGGTTGCGGTTCGCTTCCCCGCTCCGGTAGGCTGAAGCCGGAATGTCCACTGCCACGGAGAAGCTCCAGCGCCAGCTCGACCGCATCCCCTGGCTGCGCGGCCGCGGGCCTGTCTCCTACAACTACGGTCAGTGGGTGGACGAGACGCACCGCCTGCTCGTCACGCTCTTCGGTGAGGGCTCGCCCGAGGCGTCGGGCTTCCTTGCCATCGTCGGAGAAGGCGCCGAGGCACGGGGCTGGGGCCTGCCGCTCGCCCCAGCGAACCAGTGGGGGATGCAGTCCCGCCTCAACCGCGCGGAAGACTACCTCAAAACGCTCGTCGCCTGAGGGCTCCTACGCCGCCTTCAGCCGCGCCGACGTCGCCACCACCTCCGCGGCCATTTCGAACTCCAGCTTCGCCGTGTTGACCACCAGGTCGTAGAGCCGCGCGTCCTCCACGTCCACCTTCCAGAACTTCTTGTAGAACGCCGCGCGGGCCCGATCGCTCTTCTCCGCCCGCTGCCTTGCCTCTTCCAGTCCGATACCTTCCCGCTCCGCCAGCCGTTTTACCCTCAGGTCCAGCGGCGCCACGCACAGGACGTGCAGCGCCTTCGGCTCATCCTTGAGGATCATCTGGCTCCCGCGACCCAGGATCACCACGTGCCCGGACGCGGCCAGCTCCTGGATAATCTCCGTCACGGTCTCCAGGTACAGCTCGTCCGAAAACGGCTTCTCCTGCTCGCGGGCCATGTCTGCGTACGTCTGCGAAAGCACCGCCTCCAGCCCAGTCGCCCCCGTCAGCGGGTCCGCGCCCGAAACCGCCGACCGTTCCAGCATCGAGTTGATCACGGCGCTCAGACGGGTGCGCCACGGCGCCTGCCGCTCGTCGTGCTCCGCCACCACACCCACCGGCACCCCGCAGCGTTGCGCTGCCTGCACCATCAACTGCTGGTCCACGCACCACGTCCCCATTGCCCGCGCCGAAAGATCCCCCACCTCGCGCGCGCCGCTTGCGATCGTGCCCGTCATCGTCACTACCGGCATACGTCCTCCTGCGGAAGCGCCTTCAGTATAAGAGAGGGCCGGGTGCTGTCAATCACCCGGCCCTCTTCTGTCTATGCCGCGCACAGGATTCCCATCGGGCTATCGGGAGTCAGGTTTGGCGCCCGATAGCAGACCTACTCGACAGTTATCGTTCCCGTCATCTCTCCTGGATGGAAATCGTCCCGAATCGCATACTCGCCCGGATCGTCGATCTGGCCGATTAGCTCCTCGGCAGTGCCCGGGAACACGTCCACCGACGAAATGTCGTCCGCCGTCTCGAATTCGCCGTCTTTCCCCGCGATGCGGATGTTGTGCGCGAACTTGCCGTCGTTCTGCAGCTTCAGGCGGAACTTCTTGCCCGCCGCCAGCGTCAGCGTTGCCGGTTCGAAGACGTTGTCCTTCAGCAGCACGTCGAACTCCTGCTCCACCGCCTCCGCTTCCGGTGTTGCCGAGGTCGCTTCTGACACAACCACGGTGCCCGTGGCGAACGGATCGCCCGTCGCCGGGTCGTTAGCCGTCGGGTCCTTGAACTCCAGGTTGCCGGCGGCGTCGAACTGGACGACGGTAAAGCCCTGGGCGCCCGGCTCGATGACGTCGCCCTGCTCCGCCTTGGTTGGGTCGCTGCCGACCGGCACTGCCACGAAGTCATCGCCCGTGTCGTACTTGCCGTCGCTGCCCGCGAACCGCAGGCCGTGGGAGACGTCCGCCTCGTTCGTCAGGAGGATCTTCACCTTCTCGCCCGCTTTCACCTGGATGCTGGCGGGATCGAACTTCGTCTCGCTCTCGTTGCCCGAGACGGAGATCTCAATGGTCCGCGCCGCCTGCTCCTCCGGGATCACGATCCGGTCTTCGAGCTGCACCAGCTCCTGCGGCGGCCCGAATACCAGCCGGATCCGGTCTCCATCCTTGGGGAGGAAGCGGCTCCAGTCGCTCAGCTTCTTGCTGTTGACGAACACCTGCACCTCACCCTTCGTACCGTCCGGGCATTCGTCCCCGTTCTTCCATGTCTTACTCGTGCCAGGCATCCGGATCTCGCTCTGCGAGAGCTTGCCGCTGCCGTATTCGAACCACTTCACCAGGCGCGCGCCCGGACCTTCCTCCGAACTGCGGAACGGGTGAATGTGGAGGACGCCGTCCCCGTGAGTGTGCACGCCCGACTCCCAGGTCGGCGCATTCGGCTGCTTCTCGCCGCAGACGTAGTACGTGTAAGTCGCGTGCCAGTGGTCCTTGCCAATGCGGGGCGCACCGGTTGCGGACCGCGTGATGAACAGCAGCGCCAGGATGCCGACTACGACGAACATGATGCCGACGACCGGCACCCACGGCGGCAGGTACATGTTCCGCACCCGCGCCATGAACCCCGGCGAACGCTTCGCCGACGTCGATACCGGCCCTTCACGGTGGGAGCGCGACCGCCCGCTGCGCCAGAAGTCCATCGGAGACACGTCCGGCGCCTGGGCCCGGCTGGAGGCATGGCGCTCTCGCCTCGACCTCCCGCCTGATGCAGGGGATACGTCACCGGTGCTGTAGTCCTCTCCGGAGACGTCGCCGCTCCCCTGGTCCGGCGCGGCGCCGCCTGCCGGCTCTTCCGGCCGGATCGGCCTCCCGCCCCTTCGCCGCCCGCGTTTTCGCTTCCCTTGCTCTTCGTCCGCCACTTGTGTGCTTCCTTTCCCTTATCCGGCCCTGCCACGGACCGGGGCCTTGCCCCCGGCGCGCCGCTGACCGTCAAGGTCGTCTACTTTCCGGATGTTCTCCTCCTCCGACGCATCGGCCGCGGTCGAGAACCACGCATCGAGTATCTCCCGCGCCACCGCCTCCGTCGCCGTCCGCAGGCTCAGGCACAGCACGTTGGCCTGGTTCCAGGCCTTCGCGCCGCGCGCCGTCTCCGCGTCCGCGCAGAGTGCCGCTCTGACGCCCGGCACCTTGTTCGCCGCGATCGACACGCCGGTGCCGGTCCAGCAGAACAGGACGCCCTCGTCGACGCTCCCGTCGGCCACTCCGCGCGCCACGGCCGCCGCGACGTCCGGCCATGCGCCGTCGTACGCACGCACCTGGTGGCCGCGCCGGCGCAGGTCCTCCGCTACAAAGTCAACGACGTGCGAATGCTCGTCACTTCCAAGGGCAATGCGCAAAGGAAAACTCACCGGTGGCGGGCTCGGATACTCGGATGCACCCAGATCATTATAGGTCAGACATATTCCTGTACGCCAAAACCGCCCGCAACGGTTCAGTGTTACGGGGTCAACACACGCTGCCAACCTTAATCCCTGGGTTCTCTGTTCTGGGTTCTCAATCCTGGCTCCTGGCTGCTGGCTCCTGGCTGCTGGCTCCTGGCTCCTGGACTGCAACTCCGTCCTTTCGGCTCATGACCATAACAGCGCACCTGCGATAGACTTCACCCCTGCAAGAAGGAGGATCGACAATGGTTGACTCGATGGAACTGTCCCGCATCGCCCGCGCCCTCGTTGCCCCCGGTAAGGGCATCCTCGCCGCCGACGAAAGCTCAGGAACAATCAAGAAGCGCTTCGATAGCATCGGCGCCGAAAGCACCGAGACGAACCGCCGCGACTATCGCGAACTCCTCTTCCGCACTCCCGGCATCAACGCTTTCATCAGCGGCGTCATCCTCTTCGACGAGACGATCCGCCAGAACGCCGCCGACGGCACGCCTTTGCGCCAGGTCCTCAGCGACCAGGGCATCATCCCCGGCATCAAGGTAGACAAGGGCACCTCCGCCCTCGCCGGCAGCAACGGCGAACTCGTCACCGAGGGCCTCGACGGTCTCCGCGACCGCCTCAACGAGTACCACGGCCTCGGCGCGAAGTTCACCAAGTGGCGCGCCGTCATCACGATTGGCGACGGCATACCCACCGACTATTGCATCGACGTCAACTCCCACGCCCTTGCCCGCTACGCCGCCCTCAGCCAGGAAGCCGGCCTCGTCCCCATCGTCGAGCCCGAGGTGCTCATGGACGGCGACCACGGCATCGACCGCGCCTTCGAGGTGACCACCGCCACCCTGCGCGAGATGTTCCACCAGCTCGCACGGCAGAACGTCGACCTCCCGGGCCTCCTCCTGAAGAGCAGCATGGTCCTCTCCGGCAAGACCGCGCCCAACCGCGCCGCGCCGGAGGAAGTCGCCCGCCGCACAGTTGAGTGCTTCAAGCTGTCCGTCCCCGCCGCCGTCCCCGGCGTCGTCTTCCTCTCCGGCGGCCAGGGTGACGACGAAGCCACCGTCAACCTCGATGCCATCAACCGCCACGCGCAGGAAATAGGCGTGCCCTGGGAGCTCAGCTTCTCCTACGGCCGCGGCCTCCAGGCGGCCCCCCTCAAGGCCTGGGGGGGCAACCCCGCCAACACCGCCGCCGCCCAGAAAGCCGCCTATCACCGCGCCGAGGTCACAGCCGCCGCCCGCCAGGGCAAGTACTCAGCCTCCATGGAACCGGCCGGCACCACCGCCTGACCCACCCCCGGTCACCCGGTAACGCACGCCACCCGTAGCGGAGGGGCTTCAGCCCTCCATATCCCGCACGCGGGAATCCATGACGCGAACCTCGCCGGCCGACGAGGTGAGTCGCGGGGCAGCTCTGCGCTACTGGCTCCCGGCTACTGGCTCCCGGCTACTGGCTCCCGGCTCCTGGCTCCTGGCTCCCGGCTCCTGGCTCCCCTACAGCCGGTGCGTCGTGTCGATGCGCCGGACCGTACCGGTGCGCGAATCCATCACCACCGTCTGCGTCCACGCCCCGCCGGGGAACAACTTCACACCCTTCAGCATCTCCCCCGTGCTCGCCCCCGTCGCCGAGAACAGCACGTCGTCCCCGCCGCACAGCTCCTCCGTCCTGTAGACGCGCGCCAGGTCCAGCCCCGCGTCGATGCACTTCTGCCGCTCTTCGTCGTCGCGCGGCCACGCCTTGCACTGGATCTCGCCGCCAGTGCAGCGCAGCGCCGCCGCCGCGATCACTCCCTCGGGCGTGCCGCCGATCCCCATCAGCACGTCGATCTCGCTCTCCCAGAGCGCCGTCTGGATGCCCGCCGCCACGTCCCCGTCCGAGATCAGCTTCACGCGCCCGCCGGCCGCCCGCACGTCCTTGATTAACTGCTCGTGACGCGGCCTGTCCAGGATCACCACCGTTACGTCCGGCACCGACTTCCCCAGCGCCTTCGCCACCGCCTTCAGGTTGTCCGCCACCGGCGCGTTGATATCCACGGCGCCCGCTGCCCCTGGGCCCACCGCGATCTTGTCCATGTAGAACACCTCGATCGGCAGGTTCATCGTCCCCCGCTGTGAGAGCGCGATCACCGAGATCGCGCCCGCCAGCCCCTTCGAGAGCAGCGTCGTCCCGTCGATCGGGTCCACCGCGATGTCCACCGCCACGCCGCCCGCGCCGACGCGCTCGCCGTTGTACAGCATCGGCGCCTCGTCCTTCTCCCCCTCGCCGATCACCACCGTCCCATCGATCGCCATCGTCTGCAGACGTGCGCGCATCGCGTCCACCGCCGCCGCATCCACCTGCGTCTTGTCCCCCTTCCCCGCCCAGTCAACCGCGGCGATCGCCCCCTCCTCCGTCACGCGCGCCAGCCCCAGCGCCAGGTCGCTGATTACCGCCGTTCGAGTGGCCTGTTCGGTCATCCTCTGGTCTCCTTTTCTCGTCTCCCGGCACATAATAGCAGCCGCAAAGGGCGTCAATCTCTGGGTTCACATCGTCGGTTCTCGGTTCTTGGTTCTGGGTTCTCATGGGCTCGCTGGTTTGCAGCGATAGCTGGCTCGCAAACCTGGAACTTTTTCACCGCCGGTTCCGTCTCCATCCTAACGGCACACAGAAGGGAGACAGAAATGAAGCGGATCATCTTTCCGGTCGCCGCTGTCGCGGTGATCCTCGCCCTCGCGGCCGGCGCGGCCTTCGCCCTCACCGGCGGAGGCGACGAAGACGACACGGACGCCGTCGCCGAACTCTCCGGCGACGAGAAGTGCGCGGCAGACGCGGCCGGTTGCGCCGACCCCAACAGCGACACCCCGGGCGGTGGCTCCGTTGCCGGGATGTGCGTCGAAGGCGTCCCGGACTGCGTGGACATGATCGTGAACCCGGACGGGGGTGTCGCCGACCCAGACGCGCCGCCCGGCGAGCCCGTCAGCAGCGACGACCCCGGCAGCGTCCCGAACTCAGGCGACCTCGTCGACCCCGGCGAGTGCAGCCTCACCCACAACATCGACGCCTGCCAGGAGCAGGCCGCCGCGCTCGTGACCGAGGACCTCGCCGCCCGCACCGGCGCCGTGCCCGACCTCCTCAGCGCCGAATTCGTCGAGTGGCCGGACGCCGGCCTCGGCAACCCAGAACCCGGCATGGCCTACGCCGAGGTCATCACCCCCGGCTTCAAGTTCATCCTCGAAGCCGCCGGCACCCAGTACGAATACCACACCGACACCGCCGGCAACTTCACCCTCCTCGACTGAGCCCGCCCTGTCAGCAGCACCGCAACGTAGAGACGTTCCGCCGGGACGTCTCTACAGCGCGTGGCGCCGCGCGCTGCGCCGGTACCAGAGACCAAGACCTCCGAACAAGCCCAGCACCGCTGCTATTCCGCCGACAACGTTGACAGCCTCGCTTGTCCCGGCATCGTTGCCTCCGCCACTTCCGACCAGGTCGACCACGCCGCCCGCGGGGGCGGCCTGCACTACCACGAAGGGTGACAGGGAGGTGACGTGCCCGCAGATCTCAGTTGCGTTCGGGTTTGCGATCAGACTTATCGTCTGCTTGATTACTCACCACTCACCACTCACCACTCCCTTCACTCTCCACTCGTATACTTCCCCCATGCCCCGGCTCCTCGTCGCCACCAACAACCCCGGCAAGATCGCCGAACTCCGCGGCCTCCTCGCCACGTCCGGCTGGGAGATCGTCACCCCCGCTGACCTCGGCCTGGACCTCGACGTCGAGGAGACCGGCGCCACCTACGAAGAGAACGCCCGCGCCAAGGCCCTCGCCGGCATGCGCGCCTCCGGCCTCGTCACTCTCGCCGACGACTCCGGCCTCGAGATCGAGGCGATGGGCGGCGAGCCCGGCATCCACTCCGCCCGCTTCCTCGGCCCGGACGCTGCGTACCCCGAGCGCTTCGCCGAGATCCAGCGCCGTCTCGCCGGCCTCCCCCGCTCGCAGCGCAACGCCCGCTTCGTCGCCGTCATCGCCATCGCCGACCCACGCACCGGCCACGTCCACACCGTCCTCGGCGAGGTCCGCGGCCTCATCGCCGACGAACCCCGCGGCAGCGGCGGCTTCGGCTACGACCCCATCTTCTGGCTCCCCCAGCACACCGCCACCATGGCCGAACTCCCCGAGCACGAGAAGGCTATAATCAGTCACAGGGCCCGCGCGGCCGCCCTCGCCGTCCAGGTGCTGAAGGAACTACTCCATGAACACCGCGAACCCGATGCCTCCTACACCCGCCATTAGGCGCGTGCGCAGGGGAGCCATTCACTCTTTACTCTTTACTCTTTACTCTTCTCTCTTCACTCTTCACTCTTCATGATCACCGACACCCTCTCCCGCCCCCTGCACGACCTCCGCATCTCCGTCACGGACCGCTGTAACTTCCGCTGCACCTACTGCATGCCCAAGGAAGTCTTCGGGCGCGCCTACAAGTTCCTGGACCGCGACGAAATCCTCGCCCTGGAGGAGATCGCCCGCGTCGCCCGCGTCGCCGTCGGCCTCGGCGTTGAGAAAGTGCGCCTCACCGGCGGCGAGCCCACCGTCCGCAAGGGCCTGACCAGCCTCATCGAGATGCTCGCCGGCATCGATGGACTCCGCGACCTCACGATGACTACCAACGGCACTCGCCTCCGCGAAATGGCTGCGGACCTGCGCGATGCCGGTCTCCAGCGCATCACCGTCTCTCTCGACTCCCTCGACGACGCCACCTTCCGCTCGATGAACGACGTCGACTTCCCGGTCTCGCAGGTCCTCGAGGGCATCCAGGCCGCGCACGATGCCGGCTTCTCGCCGGTCAAGATCAACGTCGTCGCCCGCCGCGGCATGAACGAATCGTCGATCACCGAGATCCCCCGCCGCTTCCATGGCCCGGACTACATCGTCCGCTTCATCGAGTACATGGACGTCGGCGCCACCAACGGCTGGCGCCTCGACGACGTCGTCCCCGCCGCGGAAGTGCTGGAGCGCCTCAACGCCGAGATGCCGATCGAGCCCGCCGACCCGAACTACCGCGGCGAGGTCGCGAAGCGCTGGCGCTTCAAGGACGGCGGCGGCGAAATCGGCGTCATCTCCTCCGTCACCCGGCCCTTCTGCGGCGACTGCACCCGCCTCCGCCTCTCCGCCGACGGCAAGCTCTACACCTGCCTCTTCGCCGTCCGCGGCCACGACCTCCGCACTCCCCTCCGCTCCGGCGCCACGGACGAGGAGCTCGCAACCCTCATGACGAAGATCTGGACCGCCCGCAAAGACCGCTACTCCGAACAGCGCACCGCGGGCACCCCGGACCTCCCGAAAGTGGAGATGTCCTACATAGGGGGCTGACTCTTGTCATCCTGAGGCTTGCCGAAGGATCTGGTGGGGTTGCGGGATACACGGCCCGGCCGCGCCTACCTCAGGATGACGGCCTCTTCACCCTTCACTCTTCGCTCTCCACTCTGCACTCTGCACTCTGCACTCTTCACTCTTCACTCTGCACTCTGCACTCTTCGCTCTCCACTCTCCCCCACCGGCGCGTCCGGCGGCTCTGGCGGCCGCGGCGGGCCCTTGCCCGGCGCCTTCGGAGCCTTCTCGCCGTCCCCTTCGCCGTTTGCGCCCCTGGCGCGGCGTTGTGGGCCGCCCGCCCGCTTCAAGGCGTCGGCCATCTCCCGCAGCTTCTGGGTCACGGCGTGGTGCACCGTGCCTTCCGGGTACTTCCCGTCCGTGCCGCGCTCTCCGGCCGGCACGCCCGTCAGCGCTTCGAGCGCCTCGTCCACAGTGCTCACCTCGTAGACCGCGAACTTGCCCTCGTTCACCGAGGCCACCACGTCGTCCCGCAGCATCAGGTTCCGCACGTTGCGCGACGGCACGATCACACCCTGCTTACCCGTGAACCCGATCGCCCGGCACACGTCGTGGAACCCCTCCACCTTCGCGTTCGCCCCGCCGATCGGCTGCACCTCGCCCTTCTGGTTCACCGAGCCCGTGATCGCGATGTCCTGCCGGATCGGGATGTCCGCCAGCGCCGACAGCACCGCGCACGTCTCCGCCAGCGAAGCGCTGTCCCCCTCCACCGCCTCGTACCCCTGCTCGAACGACACTGTCGCCGAGAGCGACAGCGGTCGCTCCTGCCCGTACTTCCAGCCCAGGAACCCGCTCAGCGTCAGCACGCCCTTGTCGTGGATCTTCCCCGAAAGCTGCGACTCCCGGTCGATGCTCACAATCCCCCGCTGGCCGGGGTACGTCTTTGCCGTGATCCGCATCGGCCGTCCGAAGCGCACGTCGCCGTAGTCCAGCACCGCCAGCCCGTTCACCTGGCCCACGACGGCGCCATCGGTATCGATCATCAGCGTCCCCTGCGTGATCATCTCCCGCAGCCGCTCCTCTACGAGGTTCGAGCGGAATATCTTCTCGTTGATCGCCCGGTCCACGTGCTCGCCGCGCACCAGGTCGGCGCCGTCGAGCCCCGCCCAGTAGTCCGCCTCGATCACCACGTCCCGCAGCCGCCCGAACCGCGCCGAGAGCTTTGCCTGGTCATCGACGGAGCGGCTCCCCCACTCCACCAGCCGCGCCACTGCTGTCCGGTCGAAGTGCCGCAACCCATCACGCTGGCAGATCGCGCAGACGAACCCGGCGTAGGCAACGACGTTTTCGGGCGTCCGCGGTATCTGGTAGTCGAAGTCCGCCTTCACCTTGAACATCTCCCAGAACTGCTCCTCGTACGCCGAGAGCAGGAAATACGCCACCGGGTCGCCGGTGATCACCAGCTTCACATCCGTCGGGATCGGCTCCGGCCGCAGCCCCTGCGGCGTCAGGAAGCCGTACTGCTCCATCGGATCCTCGATCCGCACCTCCTGCGTCCGCACCATCCGCTTCAGCCCCTCCCAGGAGCCCGGCTTCATCGCCACGTCCGCGAAGTTCAGGATCAGGTAACCGCCGTTCGCCCGGTGCACCGCCCCCGGCTTCAGCATCGTGTGGTCGCTCAGGTACGTCCCCATGTACGCCTTGCGGTCGATCCGGCCGAACAGGTTGGACCACGTCGGGTTCGCCTCGATGATGATCGGCGGCCCTTCCGTCGAGGTGTTGTCCACCAGAAGGTTCACCCGGAACGCCAGGAACGGATCGATCCCGCCTCCCGGCGCTCCCGGCTCCGCGGTTTGCGCCGCCTCCGGGTGCACCGCAAGGTGCCGCAGGAAGTCGGCGTTCTTCAGCGTGAAGCCCCGCAACTGCGAGAGGAACTCCGCCACCTCTTCGTGCTCACCGTACTCCTTGTCGAGCTGGTCGAACGGCGCCCGCACCACCGCCTCCACCACCTGCCGGTCCATCTTCTGAATCGTCGTCGACACCTCCCGCTCAATCGCCCGCAGGTGCTCCGTCACCTCGGCGAGCATCTGCCCCAGCGCCCGCTCCCGTTCGCCGATCCCCTGGCGCTCCTCCAGGGAAAGCGCCGCGAACTCCTCCGGCGTCATCACCCGCCCGTCCTTCAGGGGCAGCAGGTTGATCCCCGTCGGGAAGAAGTTGAGCGAGAACCCGGCCGCTTCTGCCTGCCGCTGGGCCGCGTCCATCTGCTCCTGCGCCGAAGCCTGTCCCCGCTCGACGATCATCCGCCGCTGTCGCTCGTACTCCTCGCTGGTGAAGATGCGCGACAGGTTGGAGCGGATCGCCGTCAGGAGCACCTCCAGTTCGTCGCGCAGGTGGCGGCCCACTCCCGGCGGCAGCGGGATCGCGTTCGGCCGGTCCGGGTCGTCGAAGTTGTAGACGTAGCACCAGTCGTTGACGACGTGGTTCCCCGCCTCTTTGCGCTGCTCCACCTGCCGCTTGATGTAGTCCAGGATCGCCGTCGCCCGCCCCGTGCCGGTCATCCCGGTCACGAAGATGTTGTACCCGGGCCTTTGCAGCCCCAGCCCGAACTGTAGCGCCCGCACCGCCCGGTCCTGACCGATGAAATCGGTCAGTGGCGCCACGTCCGCCGTGCATTCGAACGGCAGAGCGGCTGCATCGCAGACCGCCCGCAGCTTCTCGAGCGGGACCGGCCGTCTGCCGGCGCCTTCCTCTGTCATGCGCTTACCCACCCCGCCATCTTCACCCGCGCCAGCCGTGCGTTGCGCCGGCGCGTAGACTCCGAGTCCCGGTTGCCTTCCTCGAGGCTCCCCGTGCGCGATGTCACGCGAAACACGCCGTTCCCGATCGAGCCGCCCAGCCGCAGCCAGCGCAGGTCAGACATGTCGAGCGACTCGCGATGAATCAGGATCGACGCCGGTCCGTTTCTGAGGTCCGCGACGTCGAGCTCCATCTCGTCGGCCTGCGGATCGATCGCGCCGACCGGCCGGATGCGCAGAATTCCCTCATCATCGTGGTCTATGACGGTGGCCCCGTCGGACCCGCTCACCTCACGCACGTTCTCCGGCGCAAACCTGATGATCGCCCGCCCGAAGTACCAGGCGAAGAGTTTGCGGTGCAGAGGCACCAGCGTGAGCTTCCGTGCCGGCGGGTACTTCGCCTTCTCCTGTTCCAGGTACCGCTCTACGAACGCGTCGCCGGTCAGGTCCGCCGTGACTTCGGCGCCGCCGTTCATGTGCACGCCCGTAGCCAGCATCGCGACACGACCGTCATCCTTCACCAGCTCTGCCTTGCGGATATAGGCAAGCGTCGAGGTCACCACCACGCGTCCGAGCCAGCGGTTACCCAGCCAGCGGTCCAGGTACGGTGTCACCGGCACCGCTATCGGCCGGCCCTGAGAATCGTGAAAGGCGAAGACAGCCACCGCCGCTGCCTCTACGGCCGCGAACGGATCGGCAGCCTGACCCTTCTTCCTACTCAAAGATCCAGCGGTCAACGTCCCGTTCATAGCTGAATAACTCGCCGGCCGAGAAGAACAGCGCGATCTCCCGCGCCGCGGACTCCGGCCCATCCGAGCCGTGGATCAGGTTGCGTCCCATCTCCAGCCCCAGATCGCCCCGGATCGTCCCCGGCTCGGCGTCGGCCGGGTTCGTCTTGCCCATCGTCTTCCGTACCGTCGCGATCGCCCCGGTGCCTTCCACCACCGCGGCGATGATCGGGCAGGCGGTGATGTACTCCACCAGCCCGTTGAAGAACGGCTTCCCCTCATGCTCCGCGTAGTGCCGCTTCGCCATCGCCGTGTCCACCTGCAGCATCTTCATCCCCACGATGCGCAACCCGCGCCGCTCCAGCCGCGAGATGATCTCGCCCGCCAGCCCCCGCTGCATCCCGTCCGGCTTCACAAGAATCAACGTGCGTTCCAAGCCCTTACCCTCTCAGTCCAGAATCGAAACTCAGTATAGAAAGCCGCCACGCTACCCGCGACCTGTGAGGCGCGGTGAACGTTTGTCTTGGAAGGGCCGGCGGCAGTTCACAGACTTCCGCCCCGTCCCTGCTACGCCCGGTTCTCCTCGTATCCCCGAACGATCCTGATCGCCTCGTCGGCCTGGCCCGCGGGGACCATCACCTTGACTGCACTGACACCACCCGGATCGACGACCCATGGCTCCAGCGTTCCCATCGCCTCGTTGAGCAGGGCGACCCTGATACCGGCGGCCTCCAGCAGACTCTTCACGAGGCCCGCCTCAATCAAGCTGCCCGCGAACACTATGACCGGATCCCCGCCCATAGCTCAGCCGTCACACCCTACCGGAAATCCTCACTTCACTCTTCACTCTTCTACTGTATCCGCACCACCGGCACAGCCGTCGCCCACAGCCCTTCCAGATCGTAGTACTCCCGCTGCTCCGGCGAAAACACGTGCACGATCACGTCCCCGTAGTCCAGCAGCACCCATCCCGCCGCCGGGTCGCCTTCGCGTCCCATCGGCCGCAGCTTCTCCGCCTTGCCGATCTTCTGGTCGATCTCGTCCAGGATCGCGCCCAGCTGGCGCTCGCTGCCCGCGCTGGCAATCACAAAATAATCGGCGAAGGACGCGGCGTTGCTGATGTCCAGCAACAGGATGTCCTCCGCCTGCATGTCGGAAAGAATATCCGTGATCTTGTGTGCCAGTTCTTCTGGTTGCAGGTGCCCCCTCACAAACCTCGGGCGCTTACGCGAAGCGCCCGTTCTACTCGCCGCCAGTATAACATTGAACGTACCGTGAATAAGCAGCGCGTCGTTGTCGCCATGTCCGGGGGAGTCGACTCCTCCGTCGCCGCCGGTCTCCTCGCCCGGCAGGGTTTCGAGGTGATCGGCGTCACCATGCGTCTCTGGACCGAGGAGGACGCCGCCGCATCTCGCCACCACAAGCGCTGCTGCTCCGTCGAGGACACCGACGACGCCCGCGCCGCCGCCGATGCCCTCGGCATCCGCCACTACGTCATCAACCTGGAGCGTGAGTTCTCCGAGGAGGTCGTCGACCGCTTCGTCCAGGAGTACGCCGCCGGCCGCACCCCCAACCCCTGCCTCGCCTGCAACGACAAGGTCAAGTTCCGCCCCCTCCTCGACCATACCGTGGCACTCGGCGCCGACTACCTCGCCACCGGCCACTACGCGCGAATCAACTTTCACTCTTCACTCTTTACTCTTCACTCTTCACTGGACCGCGACAAGGACCAGTCCTACGTCCTCTACACCCTCGGCCAGGACGAGCTCCGGCGCACGCTCTTCCCCGTCGGCGAGTACCCCAAGGATGCGATCCGCGACATGGCCCGCGAGTGGCGCCTGCCCAACGCCGACAAGCCAGACTCCGCCGACATCTGCTTCATCCCCTCCGGCGACTACCGAAAGTTCGTTCGCGAGCGCGTCCCCGTCGCCGCCGGCGCCATCGTCGACACCACTGGCCGCACTCTCGGCGAGCACGACGGCATCACCGGCTACACCGTCGGCCAGCGCCGCCGCCTGCCCGCGCGCGGCGACGCCGAGCCCCTCTTCGTCGTCGATATCGACGCGGCGGAGAACCGCGTCGTCGTCGGCCCGCACGACATGCTGATGGCAGACGCTCTTCTCGCCGAAGACCTTACCTTCATCAGCGGCGCCCTCCCGGATGCCCCCCTCAACGTTCAGGCGAAGATCCGCTACCGCAGCGAGGCCGTCCCGGCAACTCTCGTCCCCGGCCCGGACCGCACCGCCGAAGTCCGCTTCGACACGCCGCAGCGCGCCGTCACCCCCGGCCAGGCCGTCGTCTTCTACGAAGGCGACCGCGTCCTCGGCGGCGGCACCATCGCCCGGCGGTTATGACGTCCGTACGGCTCTAGCCTCCACGACCCGCGCATCTGCTATAATCCGCACCGTTCGTTCCGCCTCATTTCGCGCCCGCGCCAACGGAGGTTAGCTCGCTTGGAGATCGGATACCTGGATACGCCGGAAGAGTGGCGAGACCTCTTCATCATGGCCTACGCCGTCGCCGGGGTGCTCGTCTTCCTCCTCGTGACCATCTTCACCCTGGTCATCGGCTTCCTCACCGTCGGCATCCTCATGCGCGTCCGCCGCATCCTCAAGGACAACGTCCAGCCCGCCACCGAGAACGTCAAGAACACCGCCCAGAACATCAAGGGCACCGTCGAGTACATCTCCGACACCGCCGTAAAGCCCGTCGTCAGCGCCTACGGGTTCGCCGCCGCCGGCAAACGCTTCGTCACCGTCGTCGCCCGCTTCAGCAAGAAGGACGGAGGATAGCCATGCCCTTCGCCATCGGCGTCGTCCTCGGCTTCGGCATCGGCCTCGCCGGCGCTATCCTCATGGCCCCCGAAAAGAAGCACAGGGGCGGCTGGCCCCCGCACACCGCCGGCGAGCACTCGGAAAACGGCGCGGGCCTCGTAGACTCCGTGAAGGAACGTCTCAGCGAGGCCGTCACCGAAGCCAGAGAAGCGCGCAAGCAGGCCGAGCAAGACATGATCGCCCGCTACGAACGCTCCGTCGGCCGCAAGCCGAAGTAGGCCTCACTCACCACTCATCCCCGTATCCCCGGCGCCGCAGGCAATCCCTGGTGAACCTCACCACGGCGGCGTCAGCGTCTTCCAGATCCACTCCACCGCCTCCGTCGCCGTGAACCGGTCGAACCACTCCTTCGTGTGCAGCACGTACTCCACCGGCGCCTTCGCTAACGTCGCCGCCAGCAGCGCCACCGCCAGCTGACCCGTCGACTGCCGGAACGGTACGAACCCCCACAGCCACGGCCGCCGCTCCTCGCCCTCCCGCGCGTCCAGCCGGAAGAACATGATCCCGGCGATCAGCACGAACCAGAAATCGAAGATATTCGGCGCCAGCCACAGAGCGTCCCGCTCGCCGGTTAACTCGAACACCGCCACCCCGATCAGCCTGAACACGAACAGCGCGATCGAGATGTTCCGCAGCTTCGGCGGCCAGCGCAGCGTCACGATCAGGAACGTCACCATGTAGATCTGGTCCAGCGCCTTGTCCAGCCGGTGATAATCGCTCACCCCGCCCAGGTCGAACAGGCTCATGATGAACACGTCGCTGGCGTCCGACGCGATCGCGATGATCGCCCCCGGGAACGGCCAGATCAGCACCGGCAGCGACCCCAGCACCCGCACGATCACGATGATGATCTCTTCCGTGCTCATTTGGCAGTAATCCTAGCGGGCGAGCAGGGGAGCAGGCGAGCAGGGGGGATGTGAACAAGTGAACAAGTGAACAATGGAACAGCCGCGCGGCCGGCCATGCTCCCTTGTTCAACTGTTCCATTGTTCCAATGCTCCGCCGTTCCCGCCATAATGTCTCCCACTGGCAGTTGGCACTGGAGGGAGCACCACCTTGAAATTCGGCATCATCTACGAAATGCAGATGCAGAAGCCGTGGAAGGAGAACCAGGAGTTCAACATCTTCCACGAGGCCCTGGAGCAGGTCGAGCTCGCCGACAGGCTCGGCTTCGACTACGTCTGGGAGGTCGAGCACCACTTCCTCGTCGAGTACTCCCACTCCTCCGCGCCGGAGGTCTTCCTCGCGGCCGCCAGCCAGCGCACGAAGAAGATCCGCCTCGGCCACGGCGTCGCCCTCCTCCCCTACCCCTTCAACCACCCCATCCGCGTCGCCGAGCGCGCCGCCGCCCTCGACATCCTCTCCAACGGCCGCGTCGACCTCGGCACGGGCCGCTCGATCACCGAGCAGGAGCTCGGCGGCTTCGGCATCGACCCGGCGGACTCGCGCCCGATGTGGGAGGAGGCGATCCAGATGATCCCGAAGATGTGGACCACGGACACCTTCTCCTGGGAGGGCGACTACTTCTCCATCCCGCCGCGCAACGTCATCCCCAAGCCCGTCCAGAAGCCCCACCCGCCGATGTGGATGGCCTGCACCCAGCCCGAATCTTTCCGGCTCGCCGGCTCGAAGGGGCTCGGCGCGCTCTCCTTCGGCTTCATCGCCCCCGGCATCCTCGAAGCTTCCCTCGGCGTCTACCGCAGCGGCGGCGCCTCCGCCGATCCAGTGGGTGCCTTCGTCAACAACCAGTTCGCCGCCACCACCTTCGCCTGTGTCGCCCCCACCGACGAAGAAGCCCTGGAGCACGGCCGGCCTGCCGCCGAGTTCTTCCAGGAGTCGCTAGGCATCCTCTTCGTCCCCTGGGCGAAGGCCCAGAACGTCCCGCCCTCCTACCAGTACTACCAGACCCTCGCCGCCATGGTCGAGCAGCGCCTCGCCCAGTCCGACGGCTCCGAGTTCGAGCAGGCCTGGCAGTCGGGCGCCATCGCCATCGGCTCCCCCGAGCGCGTCCGCGGCGTCGTCCAGAAGTACGCCGACGCCGGCATCGACCAGCTCATCCTCCTCGTCCAGGCCGGCCGCATCTCCCACGAGTCCTGCCTGCAAACAATCCGCCTCTTCGGCGAGGAGATCATCCCGGCGTTCAGGTGAGGGCCGCCCACCCTTCACTCTTCACCATTCACCATTCATAATTCCCTCCATGACCGACCTCGGCGAACTCAACGTCCCCTACCGACTCCTCCTCGGCCCCGGGCCCTCCCTCGTCCACCCCCGCGTCTACCGGGCCATGACCGCGCCCGTCATCGGCTACCTGGACCCTGCCTTCATCCAGCTCATGGACGACACCCAGCGCCCCCTGCGCACCCTCTTCCGCACCGAGAACGACATGACGATGCCGGTCTCCGGCACCGGCACCGCCGGCATGGAGGCCGCCGTCTACAACATCACCGAGCCCGGCGACACCGTCATCGTCTGCCTCAACGGCTTCTTCGGCACCCGCATGGCCGACATGGCGAAGCGCTGCGGCGCCGACGTCATCACCGTCGAGCAGGAGTGGGGCCGGATTATCGAGCCGGAGCAGATAGAGTCCGCCCTCAAGTCCGCCGGCCGCAGGGTCAAGGCGGTGATGATCGTCCACGGCGAGACCAGCACCGGCATCCTCCAGCCGCTGGAGGAGATCTCCCGCATCACCCACGAGCACGGCGCGCTCCTCCTCGTCGACGCCGTCACCAGCCTCTCCGGCTGCGAGCTGCTGATCGACGAGTGGGGCATCGACGTCTGCTACGCCGGCACGCAGAAGTGCCTGTCCGCGCCGCCCGGCATGGCGCCGCTGACGATGAGCGCCGCCGCCATGGAAGTCGTCGCCAACCGAAGCGAGCCCGTCCGGTCGTGGTACCTCGACCTCGCCATCCTCGGCCGCTACTGGACCGCGCCCTCGGGCGGTGGCGCGCGCATGTACCACCACACGCCGCCAATGACGATGCTCTACGCCTTGCGCGAGGGCCTGCGCATCGTCCTCGAGGAGGGGATGGAGGCGCGCATCGCCCGGCACAAGCGCAACGCCGCGGCCCTCGCCGCCGGCTGCGAGGCGATCGGCCTCACCCTCCACGCCCAGGAAGGCTACCGGCTGCCCCCGCTCACCACCGTCCGCGTCCCCGAGGGCATCGAGGAGATGAAGCTGCGACAGGCCCTCCTCCGCAACCACAACATCGAGGTCGGCGGCGGCATCGGCGCCCTGGCGGGCCAGGTCCTGCGCATCGGCCTCATGGGCTTCGGCTCCACCGAGCAGAACGTCCTCGCCCTCCTCTTCGCGCTGGAGCAGGAGTTCGCCGCCCTCGGCCACGGCCTCGAAAAGGGCGCCGGCGTCACGGCCGCGGTGCGGCACTACGAATCCGCGCCGTCGTCTTGAGGAGTCCCCCAGTCGCCCAGTCATCCTGAGCGGCC
>JBBISJ010000021.1:0-45141 GCA_037441345.1 Chloroflexota bacterium | reverse complement strand
TGAACGGATCGACCGTCGCGCCCTGCCCGGTCAGCACGCGCTGGCGCCGGTCGGCAGCGAGCATCGATTGCATCATCGCGATGCGCGTCTCATCGGATTTCCGGCGGAAGAGGCGTTCGCCGTCGCCGAAGCCCACCTGCGCCACCGCCGCCTTCACCCTCTCGTCGATGCCCGCGACGTAGGGCACGTGCGCGCCGCCGAAGCTCGTGCCCCAAAGGCCAATCCGCCCGGAGTCCACCTCCGGCTGTGCTTCCATGAACGTGATCGCGTTGCGGATGTCGCTAACTTGCTCCAGCGGGATCAGCCGCCCGCGAGGTCCCGCGCTTTCACCGAAACCCCGGTAATCAAAGGCCAGCGCCGCGAACCCCGCCTCCGCGAACCGCCGGGCATAATACGGCAGGATAAGCTCCTTGATCCCCGTGAAACCGTGGCAGAGCACGACCCCCGGGTGCGGCCCGGCTCCATCCGGGAGCGTAAGCACTCCCGCCAGCCGGTGCGTGTCGGAGTAGAATACTACGGTCTTATCGGTCGGCATGGGGCATAAACCTCCTCGCGGGAAGATTCCTTATCGGCATCGTAAGACCGTTCCCGAATCCACGTCATTAGGGCTATGCCCTACCGGGGGCGCGGCAGGTCAGGACAACCGCCTGATCGGTCATTCCGGCGAAAGCCGGAATCCATCGCGGACGCGCGCGGAGGCACCCCCCATTTCCCATTTCCTATTTCCCGCCACCTGTCCCGCCCCCTACCAGCTACTCGGCAACTCCTTCACCGCCTTCTCTTCCTCCACGAACTGGTACGTCCCGTCGTCGAGCCGGATGATCGGCTTCCCGACGTCCGTGATCTGGCCCCGCTGGTCCAGCTCGCTCCGCAGGATCGCCAGCTCCTCCTCCGTCGGCGTCTGCAGCGACTCGATCTCCGGCGCCATCTTCGGCTCGAATGACATCTCCGCCAGCACCTGCTCCACCGTCACGAACGGCGAGACGCCCTCCAGCCGCAGATAGCGGTCCTCGTACCCGAACAGCGCCCAGGGCGTCACCACCTTGTGTGGCCCTGTCCCGCGCGGCAGGCCTGCCCGCTCCCGCGCGCCCTCCGTACCGTCGAGCCAGCCCGGCGACGAGATGAAGTCGACGCGTGGCACGAACTTCCGCTTCTGCTGGTCCGTCATCAGGATCGTCTTCCAGCACAGCGCCGCGATCGAGTCCGCCCCGCCGGGCCCGCCGAAGCGGCGGTGCTCGCCGTTGTAGTCGCCCAGCGCCGTCGAGTTGATGTTCCCGTACGGATCCACCTGCAGCGTGTTCAGCAGGCCGTAGTCCATCAGCCCCGTCTGCGCCTGGAACCCGACGCTGTTCATCGTCCCCCACTGCAGCGCGCGGTACGATGCCCGCGAACTGACCATCGTCATCAGCGGGTCCAGCGGCAGCGCCGGCTCCGGGTTCACGACCCCGTCCTCGGTCACGTACACCGCGTTCGGCGCGTACAGCTTCTTCGCCAGCAGGATGCTCGCCATCGGCGACCCACCGCCGGCCACCCAGTACGTCCGCGCGTCCTCTACCATCCGCGCCACCAGGCAGATCTGGTGCTCGCGTTCATTGAAGTAAGTTGCTGGTGTGCCTGTCATGATGATTCTCCAATTAGCGGTCCGAAGAATTGAGAACTCGGCGGCGGATTCTCGACGGGCCACCCGAATACTTCGAGTGCCGCAACAGCCAGGACACGAACACGACCCCATCTGGGTTCAGCGCGTAGATCGTCATTATCCCAAGGGCCTTCTGGCCCACTCATCTCATCGAGCAGAGAATCGATTGGGGCAAGCGCCTGTCGTTGCTCAGCCGTCATGAATCGCTGACAGGAGCGCTGCCAATGGTCATAGTCAAGCGCAAGTTCGTCAGGTCCTCCATTCTCACCGTAGATACTAAGTTGTACATCGGCAGGTGCCGCAAGGCACTGAACAGACCATTTCAACCGTGTCCAGACCGACTCATGATAATCCACGCATGACATGTCACACCCCGTACCCCTCCTTGATCGTCGCCCGCGACGTGATCTCCCGCACCCGCTGGTAGCCCACCAGCTTGTCCATGAACTCCGCGTGGTTCGCCACACCGTGCACGTACTTGTCGAGGTACTGCGGGATGAACCCGCGCATCGTCGCGCCCACCACCTCCACAACGTGCCCCACGTCGCTCGCGTAGCGCCCCTGGCACTCGCCCGGATAGGCGCCGTACGGCAGGTGCACCACCGCGTCCACGACGTGATACGGGATCGTCGTCCGCGCCGGGTCCCGCTTGATCTCCTCCGTGTCGATGATCTCCTCCGCCGAGAGGATCACCTTCTTCGACGCCATCGCCGCCTCGACGTGCGAGATCCCCGTCCCGAAGATGCGCGCGTTCCCGTACACGTCCGCCTGGTGCACGTGGATCAGCGCCACGTCCGGGTTCAGCGCCGGCACCAGCGTGATCGGCTGCCCCGTGTAGGGGTCCTCGATCAGCTTCGCGCCCGAGTGCTCGAACCCGTCCGTCCCCCCGAACGAGCGCACCGGGATGAACGGTAGCCCCATCGCCCCGGCCATGATCCGGTTCGTCATCACCACGTTGGAGTACTCGTACGCCTTCACCTTCCCCGACCGGATCGCCTCCTCGACCACCGGCCCGAACAGGAAGAACCCGACGTCCAGCTTCGAGACGCACCCTCCGCCCACGAGCAAAGCAGCCGCCACCCATGTGAACTTCGCCCCGAGCCAGAGGTCCTTCTTCCCCTGCCGGATCACCTCGCGGATCAGCGCCGCCGGACCCCGCTGCAGGTAGTTGCACTCGTACACCAGGTAGTCCCCGTCCGAGACGAACTTCTCGATCGCCTCCTTCTCGGACATCAGCTTCGACGTCATCGCCCGCTGCTTGTGGTCGCGGACGTACTCGCGGAACCCGTCCGGGTCGACGGGCAGGAAGTCGCCGTGCCCTTCGGCAAGAATCTGGAGTTGTTGTGTCATTTTGCTGGCTCCTGGCTGCTGGGCTACCGGTTCCTCACTTCTGGCTGCAGGCTACTGGCTGCTGGCTTCTTCGTCCAGCCTCCGCTCGATCTCCCGCAAATGCTCCCACGGGTGCTCCAGCGCCCGCCGCAGGCCCCGCCGTGCCGAGTACGGCGACTGCCCCCGCTGAAACACGGCGGACATCTGCCCGTCCGTCGCGCGTTCGAAGCAGGCGACGATGGCGTCCCACAGCCGCGCGACGGTCCCGGGCAAATCGTCGCCCGCCTCGATCGCCCGCATGATATCGCGCAGGGCATCCGGCTTGCCCACACCGCCTGTCCGCCCGTACTCCGGCTCCGCCTCGCACACGTGGCGGATGATCTCGCGGATGGGGCGACCGGCTTCCGGTCTTCGGTCCAGATCCTCATCCGTCAGTTGGGCTACGATCGCCGCCAGCTCTTCGCCCATCCACCGCAACCGCAACAGGTGTACCGCCAGCTCATCGCGACCCAGCGGCTCGAAGTCCGGCTCGAAGCCCGGCGCCGGGTCGCCGTAGCCGATCCACGGCCCTTCCATCACGTGCTGCTCGATCACCGTGGCGAACTCCGCCTCCGGGTCGACATCCTCTCCGTGCTTTGCAAGGAAGCGTAAGAACCGGCGGATCTCGCCCGGCGTCGCCTCCAGCGCAGCCTCCGTGGTGCGGGCGTTCGCGATGCAGCCGAGCAGGTCCAGCACGTGCACCATCGTCGTCTTCATCTTCGGCCCGGACTCCAGGTACAGCCTGTACTCCGTCATCGTCTCAAGACGCACACCTCAGTGTGCAGTACCTCGTAATCCCCCATCGCCCGCGCACTGGAGAGGGGCCGGGGGTGAGGGCCGTCACAGTCTGATCTCCCCGTCGATCACCGTCACAGCCTGCCCGCCAATCTCCGCCCGCCCGGCATCGTCCAACACTCGCACGTACACGCGCCCGTCGCGGCCCAACTCCGTGCCCTGACTTGCCACGTATTCGCGGCCCGTGCAATCCAGCATCCCGTGATGCGCGAGGAACGCCGGCAGGGCGGCGTTGGCGCTGCCGGTCACGGGGTCCTCCTGTACGCCCACAGAGGGTGCGAAGCAGCGGATGCGTACCGCCGTCTCACCCTCTGTAAGTGCGAAAGCGGCGATCCCGGTCGCGTGGAAGTTCTGGCTTAGACGGGCCACCGCCGTCATATCGGGCTTCAGATCTCCGACAATGTCCGCCGATTCCATCCGGCAGAATACCCACACCGGGCCATTGCTGACAGAAGTGGGCGGGGGATCGCCCGTTACAGCCGCCCCCAGCACCTCGGAGATCGCATCGACGGATGTGCCGTACTCGTGCACGACTCGCGCCTCGGGTGCGCGGACGTATATGCGTCGTCCCGCTCCCGTACCCTCGATGCGCAGCGGTAGCAGCCCGGACCCACACTCCTGTACGAACTCCACCTTCGTCACTACGCCAGCCTCCAGCGCCGCATGCGCGGAGCCCACCGTTGGGTGGCCGGCGAAAGGCAGCTCGCCAGTCGGGTGGAAGATGCGAAGCCGGTAATCCGCGTCTGCTGTCGTGGGGCGGCAGAGGAACGTCGTCTCAGACAGGTTCGTCCACGCCGCCACCCTCATCATCTGTTCGTCCGTCAGGCCGACGGCGTCGAAGACCACAGCCACGGGGTTGCCGAATTGCGGCCGCGACGTGAAGACGTCCACCTGCTTGAACCGACGTGTTGGCATCAGCTGGACTCTGTGCTCAGGGCAAGGTCTTCGATACTGCGGATGAAGTCCGTCTTCGCGTGCACGTAACCCAGCCGGTCGCTGCCATATTGCGCGGCCAGGCGCCGTTTCAGCGCCGCGTACTCGGCCGCGGTCTGCGGATGCGCCCGCAGGTAGTCGCGAAAGGCGATGTGGCGGAGCCAGAAGTCGCTCGTCGCCTCAACGACGTGCACGTGGAAGAGCCGCGGCACGCCGCGCCGAAAGTACCGTCGTTCCGGGATCTCGTCCTCGTACACCGGAACGTGCTCGTATCCCAGCGCCTCCAGCCTCGGGATGATCTCGCGGTCATCGGCGAGCGAGCGAATCCCCGGCATGATGTCGATCACCGGCTTGGCGGCCAGCCCGGGAACCGAGGTGCTGCCGACGTGCTGGATCTCCACCAGCCATTCGCCGATCGCCTCGACGATGCGGGCGCGCTCGTCCTCGTACATGCGCGGCCATTCCGAGCTGTAGTCGGCGATGACGACCGGTTCGGGGGCGGGCAGAGGCATGGTAAGCGCCATGATTGCGTCGGGTGCAAGGCCTGTCAAGGAGCAGGCGGCGCGCTGTAGCTGCAGGTCATCGTGACCTGCCCGTCAAGCCCGCCGTAGCCGCAGGTCAGAGTGACCTGCCCCTCGCGATATCCAGGATTCCCAGCACGAACCCGGACTTGGCCTCGGCATAGGCCTCGACGTCATCGTACTCGGCCGCCAGGCGGCGCTTCAGGTCCTCGTACTCCCGTGCGGCGCTGGGGTGAGCCCGCAGGTAATCCCGGAACAGCAGGTGGTTCACGAACTGCTCGTGCGTCTGCTCGTACATGTGCACCTGGTGCGTCCTCCCGATCCCGCTGTTGTGGACCTGGCCCGGCAACGGGGTGTCGGTTCGCTTGCGGAAGTAGATGCGGCCGGGGATACCGGACTCGCCCACGCACTCGTATCCGATTTCGACGAGCGGCGTGATGCAGTAGAGCGCGTCCTCGAGCGAGCGCAGCGCGACGCCAATATCGATGATCGGTTTGGCGGCGAGCCCCGGGATGGATGTGCTCCCGACGTGCTCGATGGCGACGGCCCACCGGCCGATGGCGTTCTGCAGCCGGGTGCGTTCCTCGTTGAACATCGTCGCCCAGACAGGGTCATGCGGCGCAAGGATTATGGAGTGGGACATGGCGGGCGCATCGTCGCGCCGAACGCGCCGGGCCGTCAAGCAGCAGGCGGCGGCGTTATCGGTTGCGGCCGCTCGCCCTTCGCGAAACGCCCCAGCCACTCCGCCATCGCCGGGTCCGCCAGCGAGGTGCGGGTCGCCTCCACCTCGAACCGCAGACCCTGGTCGATGGGCAGCTCGAAGGCCTTCAGCGCGGCCTGCCGGTCGTTTCGCATCGCAATCTGAGGGTAAGTGCTCAGGGTCGCTGCGATATCCAGTGCCCGCGCCAGCGCCGTTCCCTCCGGCACCACCTCCTGCACCAGTCCCATCCGCAACGCGTGCCGTGCATCGATCAACGCACCGGTGACGATCAGATAGAGGGCGTTGCCCAGGCCTACAATCTGTGGGAGGCGTTGGGTCCCGCCGTCCACCAGCGGCACTCCCCAGCGCCGGTTGAGCACGCCAAACTGCGACGTGACCGTGGCAATCCGGAAGTCGCACCAGCACGCCAGCTCCAGCCCGCCGGCTGTGCAGTAGCCGTCCACGGCTGCGATCGTTGGCTTCTGCACGTCCGTGATTCGCGATATGCCCATCGGTCCGGACTCCGCAGCGCCTGGCCTCGCGCCGAGCGACGGCGTGTTCTTCAGGTCGGCCCCGGCGCAGAAGGCACGAGCCGCCGTATCCTCCGTGGGGGCACCCGTCAGGACCAGCACGTCGAGCGAATCGTCTTGCTTGAACTCCTCGACGGCCTCGAACAGCCCCTGCGCGGTCTCGCCGTCGACGCAATTGCGGACTTCCGGACGGTTGATGGCGACGACGAAGGCGCGGTCGTGGCGAGCGGTGCTGACTTTGCCCGTCGCCATGGCGTTACGCCTCGCTCGCGGCCTGGACGATATCGTTTACGTGCCCCCTCACGTGAAGCACCGCGACGTAGTTGAGGACGGTCGCCACGGGTCCAGGGATGCCCCCGGCGCTGCGCACGGGTACCTGCAGCAGCTCATCATCGGCTGCTTCGACGGCCGATATCGTGGACTGGCGGTTCTCTTCGAAGATGTCCAGCAGTTCGGCCACCGGCGTGTCGGCATAACGCGCCACCGTCCGGTCGTTGTAGGAGCCTATCCCCCCCTGGGCGGGCTTGGCTGCCGTATCCTTCGGCTTCTCCTTGCCGCCTGGCTGCTGCCCCGCGTTTCGCGCCACGTCCAGCAGCCGCGGGTACGTCCATTCGATACCCGCGACATGGGCCAGTACCTGGCGTCCGTTCCAGCCGTTCTCGTAGCAGCCACGCTCGAAGCTCTCAGGCGGGAGTGCTCGCAGCTTCTGGGCTACCTCCTGGCCGCTGGAGCGCAGCTCCTCGATCAGCCGGGCCTTCGTGATGGCGTCAGCCATGACAAACCTCCTTGGCGGAATCTCACGTGCACGTAAGGGTAGGGAGGTTCCGCCGCGCCTGTCAATCGTCCGGAGATGCCGGAAAGCGGCTACTTATTGCCGAGGCGCGGCGCCGATTTCTTCGCGTGTTTTGGCGCGCCGTTCTTACGCTCGGCCCTGGCTTCTTCATTATGGGGATGGAAGAAGACCAGTTCGCCGGTGTTGTAAGCCGCCTTCTTGCAGTCGCAGTAGAAGCACATCCCGCCGAACAGGTGGCGTTCGTATTCGTGTCCGCAGCTAAGGCAACTTCCCATGGCTATGAGTCCCCGGTGTCCAAATACGGGGTTTCTATAATAGGGCGTGCGCGGTGTAAGTTGGCAAGCCCCTGCTCTGCCCAGTTTAGTTCTGGCGGCGGGGGTACCGTGCCCGGAGCCACTGCTCCCAGGTGATCTCGCCGATCGCATGGTCCGGGCACGTCAGGTAGCCCTTCGCCATGTCGCTCAGTCCGCCCCGGGCCGGGATCGACACCGTGATGAGCCTTCGGCCGCTGGCCTTCAGCCACACCCGTGCTATCTCCTTCGCGGTCTGCACCTTTGGGCCCCCGATGTCCGGCAGCCGCCCGGCGGCGCCCTTCGCCAGTGACGCGACCATGTGGTCCGCCACCTCGCCGACATCGATCAACTGGAACTTCGCTGCGCCCGGCAGCAGGAGGAACGGCCCCCGCCTGAACAGCGTGCCGAGAAACGTGTCGAGCAGCGGGTGGAACTGCGTCGCCCGCAGGATCGTGTACGGCACGCCGGACGCCGCGATGGCCTCCTCGGCTGCCAGCTTCGACGCGTAGTACGCATAGCGCACCCGGTCCACCCCGACGATGGAGATGTAGTAGAAGTTCTGCGCTCCAGCGTCTCGCGCGGCATTCAGCAGCCGCGTTGTGCCGTCCACGTCGGTCTCCCGCGTCTGCTTCATCGGACTGGACGCCGCGTGGATGATGATTTCCGCGCCGCGCGCCGCGTCCGTCAGCCCTTCGCCTGTGCGCAGGTCCGCCTGCGCCCATTCGGTGTGTCCCGCGACATTCCCCTCGCCCTTCCGCCTGCTCATGATGCGCACCCTGTACCCGGCGTTCGCCAGTCGGGGGGCGAGTTCCCGGCCCAGCGTCCCGGTGCCTCCGGTGAGCAGAACAGTTGTCATCTGGGGCCGCCCCTCCAGGTCACGCCGCGAACTCCGGGATCACCTTCTCGCTGAGCGTGCGCAGGCTCTCCATGTGAATCCGCGGCCACTGGGCGCAGTAGATCTCCTGCACGCCCGCGTCCTTGTACGCCTGGACCTGCCGCCTGATCTCCTCCACGTTTCCAAGTAGCACCGAGCGGACGGCCTCCTCGGGGCTCTTCCCGCTCGCCGCCGCCATCCCCTGCGCCACTCGTTGCTTGAACGCGTCGTCTTCGGTCAGCCAGAGCGGCGCCTGGATCGTTCGCTTGATCGTAGCCGGATCCCGGCCGATGGCGCGGCAATGCTCATCCAGCACTGAGAACTTGTGCGCCACCTCCTCCGGCGTTCCCTGGACGTTCGCCACGTCCGCGTACTGCGCTACGATGCGCAGCGTCCGCTTCTCGCCGCCACCGCCGATCAGGAACGGCGGGTGCGGCCGCTGGACGTTCTGCGGATTGTAGGGCGGCCGGTCCAGCCGGTAATAGGCCCCACCCATCGAAGGTCGGTCTTCCGTCCACAGCTTCTTGATCAACGAGGCCGCCTCGTCCAGCCGGTCGAGCCGCTCTTTCGCGGAGGGCAGACCGATGCCGAAAGCGTGGTGCTCGTACTCGTGCCACGCTGCACCCAGGCCGAAGATCAGCCGCCCGCCGGAGACATGGTCGACCGTCGTCGCCTGCTTCGCCAGCACGAATGGCAGCCGGTAGGTGTTGCCCGTCACCAGGATGCCGAGCCGCACGCGCGAAGTCGCCTGCGCCAGCGCGGCCAGCGCCGTCCACCCTTCGAAGCAGGGCCCCTCCGATCCAAACTCCACGCCGAAGCCCGTGACGAAGTGGTCCATCAACCACAGCGAATCGAAGTTGGACGAGGCGTCCAGCTCCTGCCACGTGTCGAGGAGTTCACCCCACGTGGTCCCCGATTGGTTAGGAACTGCTCCGAACTTCATGTGACTCCCTCCGAGCCCCGTGGAGGGCTGAAGACCCTCCGCTACCTGTCTCAGTCATCCCGCCTCCTCTCACCACTCACCACTCGGCACTGTACTCACCGCTCACTCTTCACCATTCACTATTCCTAGCTGCTCCCGATAGTCCGTCTCGATCGCCGCCAGCGCGCCCATCTGCAGGTACGACGTCGTCGGCCACTGGACGAACATCCGCATCACCGGGATCGGCAACCCCAGGATTGGCTCCTCGCCGATCACGTTCTGTTCCTTGAGCTGCGAGACCTCCTCAGGGCTCATCCCCAGCAGACCTTCGAGGATCTCGCCGTTGTGCTCGCCGAGCCGCGGCGCACGCCGGCCGGTGTCCATTTCGAACGCCGAGAACTTCGCGCCGAGCTGGTGCGGAACCGGCCGGACGCCGTTCCCGTCGGTTTCAACCATGTCGAAGAAGCCGCGCTCCTTGAGGTGCTGGTCCAGTAGTTCCTCCTTGGGGCTCAGCACGGCCGCCGCCATCACCCCCGCCGCTTGCAGCTTGTGCATCGCCTCGATGTGGCCCTGCTGCTCCGTCCAGGATGTGATGACCCGGTCCAGTTCGTCATGGTTTTCGAACCGCGAGAGCACGTCAGCGAAACGTCGGTCTGTAGACCATTCCGGGTGGCCCGTCGCCTCGCAGAACGCCTGCCACTCCGCATCGTCTCGGATGGTCAGCACGAGCCACCTGTCTTCCCCCTGGCAGCGGTAGCATCCCTGCGGCGCGTACCACTGGCTGCGGTTTCCCATTCTTCTTGGTGGCCGTCCATTCATCGCGTAGTCCATCAGCGCGTAGCCCACCACTGGAATTGCGGCTTCCTGCTCCGACAGGTCGATGTACTGTCCCTTGCCAGTTCGCCGCCGGTAGATAAGCGCCGACAGCACCGCCCCCGCGCCCACGATGCCGGAGTACGGGTCCGTGAACGAGATACCCGTACGCAGCGGATCGCCGCCACGATACCCGGTGATCGAAGAGATCCCGGACGCCGGTTCCAGTCCCATCCCGTAGGCCGACCAGTCGCGCCAGGGGCCGTCCTGGCCGTACCCGGAAAGGCTGATCATGATGATGTCCCGCCGGATCCCCTTCAGCGATTCGTAGTCGAGGCCGAACTTCTCCATGACGTGCGGCGTGAAGCTCTCCATCACGATGTCGCAGTGGGGGATGAGCTTCTTCACGATCTCCACCCCAGCGCCGCCGGACTCCTCGCTGAAGTCCAGGGTCAGGGACCGCTTGCCCCCGTTCCGCAGGAGGAAATACCCAGCCTTGTTCCAGTAGTCGTCCGAGCTGTCGTTTTCCGGCATCACGAAATTGCGCGTGATGTCCATCCGGCGGACGCCCTCCACCTTGATCACGTCTGCGCCGAGGTCAGACAGCAACCGGGCGCACGTGGGCCCGGCGTACACCTGCGTAAAATCGAGCACGCGGATGCCTTCCAAAGGCAGCGTCACGGCCCCACTTCCTTCTGCACCTCGCCCAGCACCGGCGCCGGCCCGCACTGCAGCGGCGTTTCGCTCATGCGGAAGACGTTGCAGGCCGACGGCAGCTTACCGGCCCCTGGCTGGTCGATCTCACCGAAGAAACCGCGCTCCCGCAGGTGAGCGTTCTCCAGCAGGGTCTGCGGGTTGAGCACCGGCGCGAACGGCACCCGCAACTCCTGGGCGCGGACCACCAGGTCCTCCCAGTCGTGCTCCAGCAGGTACGGGCGCAGGATCTCCTCGAACTTCTGCCACTGCATCGTCCGCAGCCAGAGGTTGGTGAACAGCGGGTCGTCCTCCAGTTCCGGCCGCTCGATCAAGATCGCCATCATCAGCGGAAACCCCGTCGCGCCGCCGATCACCACCACGTGGCCGTCGCGACAGGGGAAGATCTCGCTCGGGTAGGTCGGGATGTGGTGCCGCGAGTAGTAGCGCTTGCGGATCGCCCCCATCCACGCGTACATCGTCGTGTTGTATTCGTCGGCCGACCCCAGCGCCTCCAGTAGCGAAACGTCGACGTGCTGGCCGGCCCCCGTCTTCGCGCGGTGCTCCAGCGCCGCCAGCATCGCCACCCAGGCATGGAGCGCCCCGAAGTACTCGGCCGGCTCGCCTCCCGTGCACAGGGGCTCCTTGTCCGGGTCGCCAGTGATGTACATCAGCCCGGAAAGGGCCATCGCCGTCAGCGAGTTCCCCTTGAACTTCGCGTACGGCCCCGTCTGCCCGAACGGCGTCACCGAGCAGTAGACCAGTTCCGGGAACTCCGCCTTCAGGTCTTCGTAGCCCAGGCCCAGTTCGCTCATTCGGCCCGGCGTCTCGCTCTCGATCAGCACGTCCGCATTCGCCAGGAGCTTCCCGAGCGCGGCCTTGCCGCCGTCCGTCGCCATGTCGAGGGCAATGCCCTTCTTGTTGCCGTTGAGGTGGATGAACAGACCGGACCTGTCAGGGTCGGGGATGTCCCCCGGGAAGGGTCCGAGCCGCCGCGTGTAATCACCTCCCGGCGGCTCCACCTTGATCACCTCCGCGCCCAGGTCGGCGCACAGGCGCGCACAGTAAGGACCGGCTATGCCCTGTGCCAGTTCGACTATTCGGATCCCGTCGAGCGCCCGTTCTGCCAAGAAGATTCTCCCGGAGTTTCGGAGTTGGATAATACCAGTAACCGCGGGACAAGCAACAATAGCGCCCCCGTTTGCTACAATTCGGTCGCCTGAGCATGCCTGACTGTGTACTGATCGAAAGGGATGGACCGGTTGCCTGGCTGACGTCTAACCGGCCGGAAGCTGCCAACCGCGTCTCCCCGCGCCTGGTCCGGGAGCTGCAAGAAGCCTGCGAAGCCATCCATGATGACCGCGAGGTGCGGGCCGTCGTGCTCGTCGGCGCCGGCGACGATTTCTCCGGCGGCTGGGACTGGCCTTCGTTCGCTGACGAGTCCGGCGCCGTCACGGCCGGGAGCCTGCGCTCAGCGGGAGTCCTGGACGACCCGTTCGGGTGTCTGGTGGCTCTCCCCCAACCGGTGATCGCCGCCCTCCACGGCAGCGTGACCGGCGGCGGCCTCGCACTGGCACTGGCAGCCGACATCCGTGTCGCCGCGGAAGGGGCCACATTCTGTGTGCAGGAGGCGGACGGGGAGATGCCGCTGGTTGGTGGTGTAACTCAGCGCCTTGTCCGCGCGATCGGTCGCGCTGGTGCGATGGCAATGATTCTCTCCCGCGAGTCGCTGACAGCGGCGGACGCACTGCGACTCGGCCTCGTCACGGAAGTGGTGAGTCGAGACGTTCTCCTGGCCCGCGCGAACGCCATCGCGTCTCGCATCGCTGGGCGCGGTCCGATTGCGGTCCAGTTCGCCAAAGAAGCCCTCCAGCGGGGGCCTGAGATGCCGCTGGAGCAGGCGCTGCGGTACGAAACGGACCTGACCGTGATTCTGCAAACAACGCAGGATAGGGCGGAAGGTGTGCGGGCGTTCCTGAAGAAGGATGGCCCGGCGTTCAAGGGCGAATAGCGGAGAAGACATTTGCAACTGATCCTGGAAACAGACGAGGCCTGGTCGCTCATGTCCGTCATCACGTCGTTCGTCATCGACCGGGCGGGCCTGTCACAGGACGCAAAACAGGCCGTGCGCCGCTGGCGCAACGATCGTGCAGTGGGGTCGGCGCCGATGGCCGCGCTTGGGTCGGCCATGAACGAAGCGCTCGGCGAACATTTCGATGCGGCGACGGACCGGACGATCCGTCGTAAGGGGCGCTACGTCCGCGCGAAGGAACTGCGATGAGGGTCGAACTAGAGCGCGAGGAGGCCAGGGAACTGCTGGTGGTGGTCGTTGAGCGGCTTCTAGAGGAGGCCGCGCTGCCGGATTCCGACCGGGCACTGCTCCGGAAGTGGCGGAGCGACGCGACTCCCGGCTCGGAGACCGCGCGCGATCTGACCGACAAGATCAATGCGGACCTGGCGCGCGTGCTCGAGACGAAGAAGCGCAGCGCCCTGGTCAAGGCAGACTGGCGCTAATGACCGAACCGCCCGTCCTCTACGAGAAGGCCGAAGGCGGCATCGCCTGGATAACCCTGAACCGCCCGCAGGCGCTCAATGCCATCAACATGGAGATGCGCGACCTTCTCTGGGAGTATCTTAACGCCGTCCGGGACGACCCGGACGTGCGCGTCGTGAGCTTCCGCGGCGCGGGCGACCGCGCCTTCTCCGCGGGCGCAGACATAACCGAGTTCGGCACCGCGCCGACCGTCATCGAGTCCAGGCAGGCCCGGCACGAGCGTGATCTCTGGCACCTGATGCTGACGTTGGAGAAGCCGCTGATCGCCGCGATCCACGGCTACGCCCTGGGAGCGGGGGTCGAGTTGCCGATGTGCTGCGATATCCGGATCGCCTCGGATGACGCCGTGATCGGTCTGCCGGAGGTGTCGCTCGGCTACATCCCGTCGGCCGGCGGCACCCAGACGCTGCCCCGCCTCGTCCCCCGGGGGCTCGCGGCGCAGATGGTCCTGACCGGCGACGCCATCGACGCGGCGACCGCGTTCCGCTACGGCCTGGTGCAGCGAACGGTGCCGCGCGCGCGTTTGCGGGCGGAGGCTGAATCGCTGGCGCACCGGATCGCCCGGATGCCGTCGGAGTCCGTTGCGTTCGCGAAACGGGCTGTGCACGCCGCCTGCGAACTGTCGCTGGAGGACGGCATCGCACTAGAATCGAGACTTGCGGAGCAACAAATTGTCACCAGAACAGCGTGAAGAACTGCTCAGGACATTGAAGACCCGCTTCGAGCAGAACATGAACCGCCACGAAGGACTCGAATGGGACGGTGTCCATGCCAGGCTGGAAGCTGATGCCGCGCGACTCCGGTCACTGCATGAAATGGAAATGACCGGCGGTGAACCGGACGTTGTTGGCCATGACAGGAAGACGGGCGAATACATCTTCTATGATTGTTCCGCCGAAAGTCCTAAAGGCCGCAGGAGCGTTTGTTACGATCGTGAAGCTCTGGACGCAAGGAAGGAACACAAACCAGCGAACAGCGCACTTGATATGGCAGCCGCCATGGGCATTGAGCTTCTGACGGAGGAACAATATCGTGAGCTACAGGAACTAGGGAGTTTCGATACGAAGACGTCGAGCTGGGTGAAGACACCTCCCGATATCAGGAAACTCGGCGGCGCCATCTTTTGCGATCGTCGCTACGGGACCGTGTTCATGTATCACAACGGTGCAGAATCTTACTATGCCGCCCGGGGATTTCGTGGCTCGCTGAGGGTCTAAACTACTTGCTGAACAGAACCTGGTTTGGAGATCGCCAATCGCTATGACCGCAGAGATTCACCGCATTACCCCTTTCGCCCGCGGCTGGCGCTGGCTCTCGTCCATGGGTTTGGCCATCCCCCTTACGGTCGGCGCCGCTCTCGTCGTTCTCGTCCTCATCACCCTCGCGTCGAACATGTACGAGGCGCCGAAGTCCCTTAACGTGGGCCGCGTCACGGACTACCGCGCAGGCGAACCAGTTGCATTCGAGAACGACGACTTCTGGCTCGTCCGCGTCCGGGGCGAGGAGTTCGCCGCGATCTACGACCGCGACCCCATCAGTGGCTGTTCGCTCGTCTGGGGCTCCGCCTACGAGCTGATGGGTGCCACGGGTTGGTTCCGCGATCCCTGCACCGGCTCCACTTACGACCTCACCGGCGCCTGCTTCGACGGCCCCTGCGAGATCGGGCTGAACACGTACGACCTGAAGGTTGAGAACGGCGAGGTCGTCGTCGATCCCCGCCATGGCAGCCGTGGCATGCTCCGCAGTCAAAACGGCGATCCGGTGAACCCGCCGCAGTAGCCCAAAACGGACTGGCGGGCAGCGCCCACTTTCGGGTACTTTTATCCCTGTCCGTCAGCCCGGGTGGTGATCGCCCCGGATCGACGGCCCCGAATCGCACAGCACCCGCGGCCGCTCCGCACTCGCCGCCAGGAGGAAACATGAACACCGCCGAATTCCTGATGATCGCCTCGTCCGTCGTCCCGGACCGGACGGCCATGTCCTGCGAGGGAACCGGCCGCACGTTCGCGGAGATGCAGGACCGCGTGAACCGGCTCGCCAACGCCATGCAGGCGATGGGCATTGGCCAGGGCGACAGGGTCGCTGTCATGGCGCTCAACTCCATGGAATACGTCGAGACCTATTACGCGACCGCGAAGCTGGGCGGCGTCTTCGTTCCCCTCAACTACCGGGCGAAGCAGGAAGAGATCATCTACATGTGCAACAACTCGGAAGCTGTTGCCCTCTTCGTCGGCGAGCGCTACCTCGACCTCGCCAACTTCATCCGCCCCGAACTCAAGACTGTGAAACACTTCGTCGCCATCGACAAGTACGCGGACGGCCTGGTCTACATCGGCGATCTCATCGCTCAGCAGGAGCCGGACGAGATCTTTACCGACGTCCAGGACATGGACCCGACGATCGTCATCTACACCAGCGGCACCACCGCGCTGCCGAAGGGCGTGGTGCTCACCTACCTGGGTATGTCCGTCTACGTCACGAACACGGTCGAACCAGCCGACCCCAGCGCCGAGAACGTCGATGTTTTGCTCGTCTCCGTCCCCTTCTACCACGTCGCCGGCGCCACTACGATGCTCTCCGCGGTCTGGGGCGGACGCAAGATGGTCATCCTGCCCCAGTTTGACCCGGGCGCCTGGTTGAGGGCCGTCCAGGAGCACCGGGTCACGCACAGCTTCGTCGTGCCGACGATGCTCAAGCGCATCATGGAGCACGCCGACTTCGAGAAGACCGACCTCAGTTCCCTCAAGCTCGTCGCCTACGGCGCCGCACCCATGCCCTACGAAGTCGTCACCAGGGCCGTCGAGGTCATGCCGTGCGGCCTGATGAACGCCTATGGCCAGACGGAGAGCACCTCCTCGCTCACATTCCTCGGCCCTGACGACCACCAGATTCCTGCGGAGCCCGGCGAGGAGCGCGACCGCAGGTTGCAGCGCCTCCGCTCGGTGGGCCGGCCGATGGATGACATCGTCGTCGGCATCATGGATCCGGACGGGAACATCCTCGGTCCCGGCCAGGAGGGCGAGATCGTTGCCCAGGGCGCGCGCGTCATGTCCGGTTACCTCAACCGCGAAGAAGAGACCTCCGCCGCGATCAAAGACGGCTGGCTCCACACCGGAGACGTGGGCTGGATGGACGAGGACAGCTACCTCTACATCACGGGCCGCACCAAGGACCTGATAATTCGTGGCGGCGAGAACATCGCGCCCGGCGAGATCGAAGGCGTCCTCCAGCAGCACCCGGCGGTCGAGGACGCGGCCGTGATCGGCGTCCCGGACGTCGAATGGGGCGAGGAAGTGAAGGCGATCATCGTTTTCAGGCCCGGCGCCACGGCCACGCCGGAGGAGTTGACCGGGTTCGTCAAGGAGCGTCTGGCCAGCTTTAAGGCCCCGAAGTACTACGCTTTTGTGGACGACCTGCCCCGCAACTACCTGGGCAAGGTACTCAAGACGGACCTGCGCAAGCAGCACGGCGAGGCAAAGTAGGCCTCGTGGACTCAAGCGTGGCCAGTCTCGCCGTGGCCGAGCTGCTGAAGGACGAGTTCCCGGCTGTCGCAGCCCTGCTCGGCCGTGCCTACCGGGACAACCCGCTCTCCATCGCACTCCTGGGGGAAGAAACCGAGCGCCGCCAGAACGCCGTCGAACGCATCCACTCCATTCGAATCGCCGCACTCGACTGCGCGCCGCTTGGCGCGCGCAGCAACGGCGCTGTTGTCGGAGTCTGCGCATACGAGCCCCCTGACCCTCGGCCGATGGCGCCTGGTCTCCAGCACGAAATGCTGACGGCGCTCGACGAAGTGGGCGAGGGCGTCCTTGCCCGGGCGCAGCACATGCTCGCCGAGTTCGTGAAGCATCGTCCCGCCGAACCGCACTGGAGACTGGGGCCCGTCGCTGTGTCGCCCGACCTGCAAGGGTCGGGCATAGGCAGTCGCATGGTGAGCGAGTTCTGTGCCCGGATGGACGCCATCGGCGCCGTCTCGCATCTCGAAACCGACCAGTCGCGCAACGTTCGCCTCTACGAGCGGTTTGGCTTCCGGGTCGAGAACGAAGCCCAGGTGCTCGACGTGCCGATGTGGTTCATGACCCGGCGAGCGGGTCATCGGGGTTAAGCCACGCCCGCAATCTCAGCCTGCAAACCGCTCATCCTGAGCCTGTCGAAGGACCCAGCCACGACGGCAGAGCCTGCCGATGCCGCGCCCTGCGACCGCAGATGGTGACATCGCATTGAAGAACCCCAGCAGACCCGGCCGGCGCGGCTCCCGCCGTCAGCGAATTGAGCGGCAGGAGCGACGCCTTCAGGCGGAGCAGGCCGGTCTTCCTGTTCGTCCATCGCAGGCAACGACCCCCGACTCGCGGGGCATCTCCTACTCCGGTCTCTTCGGTGGCGCGCTGGCCGTCGGCACGCTCCTGGTGATCGCCGTCAGCTTCGCCCGGAGCGACCGCGAGATCTGGGCTTTCGTCTACGGCCCGCTGTCAGCGATCTTTGTCCCGGCTGTCGTCGTGTCGCAGGCAGACTCCGTGCGCCGGCGTCCAGTTCTGCGCGCATCAACCGTGGCCGCGCTTCTCGTCGCGCTTCTCAGCCTCCCGCTGGATTACGGCATCCCGTTTCTCATGGCGCCGTCCACCGTCCTCCTGGCACAGGGGGCAGGGTACATCCTTCAGGGCCGACGCGGAGCCTGACCCATAGGTGCGCAGCGTGCTGCGCCCCCGGATCGTCGCCGCGATCTGTCCCGTGCTTTACGCGGCTGTCAGTGCTGCCTAAGATTCGGATGACCGGCCCGCCATGGCCGCTCGGAAGGAGCGCCCCGATGAAGCTCGAAACAACCATCATGGCCAGCGACTTCCAGTCGCTGGCCGAGACCGCGCGCAGGATCGAGGAAGCCGGCTACGACTCGGTCGTCACACCGGAGGCCGGCCACGATCCGTTCCTGCCCCTCATGACCGTCGCCGAGCACACGCGCCGCCTCCGCTTCGGCACCGGTGTCGCCATCGCCTTCCCGCGCAGCCCCATGGTTACGGCCCAGATCGCCTGGGACCTGCAGCGCTTCTCAGGCGGCCGCTTCATGCTGGGCCTCGGCACCCAGGTGAAGGGGCACAACGAGCGGCGCTATTCCACCGCCTGGCCCTCGCCACCCGGCCCGCGCCTCCGCGACTACATCCTGACACTGAAGGCGATCTTCCAGACCTTCCAGAACAACGCCCGCCCTGCCTACCAGGGGCCGCACTACCAGTTCACGCTCATGTCGCCGTTCTTCAACCCCGGCCCGAATAAGGACGGCCATGTCCCCATCTACATTTCCGCGGTTAACCGCTACAACTGCCGCCTTGTCGGCGAACTTTGCGACGGCATCCGCATGCACGCCTTCAACACGCCGAAGTACACCGCCGAAGTGATCATCCCTGAGATCGAGGCCGGGGCAAAGAAAGCCGGACGCAACCTGTCAGACATCGACATCGTCGGCGGTGCATTCATCATCACCGGCAAGAACGAGGAGGATGTGGAGCGAGCGAAGGCGCCCATTCGTCAGCAGCTCTCTTTCTACGCCTCCACCCGCGCCTACCACCCTGTCCTCGAAGTGCATGGCTGGCAGGACGCCGGCGCAAAGCTGTTCCGGCTGTCCATGGAGGGCAAATGGCCGGAGATGGCCGCCGGCATCACCGATGAAATGCTGGACGAGTTCGCGATCATCGGTACCTACGACGAGCTCGTCCCGAAGATCAAGGAGCGATACGCTGGCGTGGTCACAACGCTGGACGTGGGCTTCGCCGCCCGCTCCCAGGAGGACCACGAGCGCCTCCAGTTCCTCATCTCCGAATTGAAGAAGGCCTAGCTGCGCGATGCCAACGGTGGAGGGCGAATTCGTCGACCTGTCCGGGCGCGGCATCCGCCTGCATTACCGGGATTGGGGTGGTGCCGGTGAGACGGTGCTCCTCCTGCACGGCCTTTCTTCCAGCTCCCGCATCTGGGACTGGACGGCGCCTCTACTGACAGGCGATTTCCGGGTGATCGCCCTCGATCTCCGTGGGCATGGCCTCAGCGACTGCCCGGATGACGGCTACGACTTCGGCTCGGTGTCGGTGGACGTTGGCGCGTTTCTGGAGGCGGTCGGCGTGGAAAAGGCGGTCATGGTCGGTCACTCCTGGGGAGGAAGCGTCGCCCTCCATTTCGCCGCCGCGAATCCGGACGCCGCTACGGCGCTCGTCATGGTGGACGGGGGCTTTATCTCGCTGTCGGAGCGGCTGTCCTGGGAAGAGGCGGAGCGTGTGATGCGTCCACCGGAGATCGATGGAGTCCCGGTGGAGACCTTCGTGGGGTTCATGCGGAAATTGCCGCAGTTCGCCGGTCGCTGGAATGACGAGTTGGCGGATATGGTCCTGGCTAACTTTGACGTGCGCGATGGCGGAATCTATCGCCGCCTGTCCATCCCGAACCACATGAAGATCGCCCGCGCCCTCTACGGCTTCAACGCCCGCGATCGGCTGTCTCGCCTCCCCTGTCCTGCGCTGGCCATCTCCTGCCGGCGCGAGCCCGTCAACGACGCAGAAAGACAATGGCAGGAGTACCGCAGCCACGGTCTTGCCCGGTTGGCGGAGATCGCGCCGTCCGTGCGCGTACACGTCATGGAAGACACCATCCACGACGTGCCAATTCAGCGTCCAGAGGAGCTGGTGAGCGCGATTCTGGAGTTCGTTAAGGACGAGTGCTAGGCAGCCTCGTCCTCTTCGTTCCCCGCCTCGCTCGCGAGGAACAGCGCGAACACCCGGTCGAACGACTGCTGGTCCAGGATCGGCTCTCTGTCGTCGAACGAAGCGCTCTGCGCCAGGATCTCCAGCAGGTCTCCGGCATATGAGCCCCGGGGTTGCACGTCGGTCTGCGCGTACAGCCGCGACACCGCGTACTCCAGCGCGCCCTCCGCGACCTGGATACGCCGTGACAGGCACTCGCGCCGGAGGATCTCGCCGAAGTTTTCCCGTGTCGGATTGGGGATCTGGATCTTGTACAGCACGCGGCGCCGGAGCGCATCGTCCGCCAGGTCCTGCAGCCGGAGGTTCGTGGAAAAGAGGAGCTGGATGGAGAACGGTACGACAAGTTTCTCGCCCGTGACCAGGGTGAGACTGTCCCAACCGCGGTCCAGGGGGATTAGCCACCGTGTTAGCAGTTCGTCCGTGGTGACCCGCTGGCGGCCAAAATCGTCGACGATCAGCGCGCCGTGCTGCGCCTTCAGGTGTGGAGGTGCCTGGTAGAAGCGTGCGGCCGGATCGTACGCCAGTTCCAGCGCTTCCCGGTCCATCTCCGCGCCTAGAGTGATCGTCGGGCGCTTGACCAGCACCCACCGCCTGTCCCGCTTCGCCTCGTCTTTCGCAGAAAGGTCTTCTGGCTTCTCCGCGGCTCTGTGGATCGACGCGTCGAAAACCCGGATGACCTGCCCGTAGGCGTAGATTGCGTACGGGACGATCGTGAGTCCGCCGATGTCCTGTGCGAACCGCTGGAGGAGGATCGTCTTGCCGTTTCCCGATGGTCCGTGGATGATCGTCGGCTTTCCGGAGAACAGGGCGCGGCCCAGGGAGTCCGCGACATCGGGCGAGAGCACCAGGTCGTTCAGGATCGTCTTGATGCGCACGCGTGTCGTGCCCTGCGGCTCCGACTCCAGTACCCTTCGAATTACGTCGCTGTACTGCTCGGCCGTCACCGGCGCCGGACCAGCGTAACGAGAGCGTTCCAGCGCTTCCGCAACACGGCCCTGACCGCGCTCCGAAAGCCGGTAGCGGTAGTTGCCGGTGTAAAGGTCAGACTGGCTCAACACCTCTACGTGCCGCTCTTCGGATAGCGTCGCCAGCAGTTGCGAAACGATATCGTTGTTCAGTCCCAGGCGCCGCACGAGCTGCGTCATGGTCGGCGTGCCCGAGTAGTGGATGATCTTCAGGGTCAGGTCCGTCAGGAACGCCTTCGACAGGCCGATCTCCGTGAATGAGCGCGGCGCAGACGGGAGAATGTGGTCGTCGTCCTCTTCAGCGAGGTCCGCGACGGCCGACGTCGTCCTGGTGATGAACGCCGACATCGAATCCCCCGGTTCCTCGGCGCCTCCCTCGTCGTCCGGCAGTGCCACCCGGCTGAAGAACGAGGGCACCGGAGCTATCGCTTCCTTTGCCGGCGATTCCGCCGGTTCGCTTGGGGTTGCGGCTGATTCGTCTTGGGCTTCCGGTTCGCTGTGCAGTTCAGGATCTGTGTCCATGCATTACCTCATGCTGATTCAGCCTCCGCCTGGTGGGAGACCGTCAGACATTAAGACGTGCTTGTCTATGACCTGTTACCCGTGCTTGAGCGCCGTGCACTCCGATGGTTTGTAACAGATTGCACAAACCGGGCGCTTTCCATCACAATGATGACCATCGATTGAGTCGATTGTTGGGGCGTGATGTCCATCCCTGAAGTAGTAATCGAGCGCTTGCCAGAGTACGCACGAGTCCTTGCCCAGTTCGAATCGCGTGGCAGGGAGGTAGTCAGTTCGCAAGAAATAGGCGATGCTCTCAGGCGGCCCGGGCGCACCTCGGCGGCCCAGGTGCGCAAGGACCTCAGCTACTTCGGACGCTTCGGCAAGCAGGGAAGAGGCTATAACGTCCGCAAACTCCTGGAGGAGCTACGCCGGATCCTCGGTCTAAACCGCCAGTGGAAGATGGCCCTTGTCGGCACCGGAAGGCTGGGAATGGCGATCCTCGGTTACGAGGGCTTCGAACCGCAGGGGTTTCGCATTGTGCACGCCTTTGATTCTGATAATGAGATGATCGGCAAGGACGCCGGCGGGTTGACCGTCCGCAGCACGGATGAGATCGAAAAGGTGCTGGCCCGGGATCCTGTCGACATCGGGATCGTGGCGGTCCCGGCTGAGACGGCTCAGGATGTCATCAACCGGCTCGTCAAGTGCGGTATCCGCGCCATTCTCAACTACGCTCCGATTACGGCGAGGGTCCCGGAAGGTGTCGAACTTAAGCCAATCGACCCGGTGCTCCACCTCCAGAGCATGACCTATCACCTGAAGGCCAGGGCCGGCTCCGCCGCGTAGCAGAGTTCAGAAGCTAACGAGCCACTCGCCCTCGGCTGGCATCGAACGCTTGATCAGGTCCAGGTGGTCCAGCGCGATCCCTGCCCCCATCGCCACGCACTCCATCGGGTTCTCCGCCACGTGGGCGGGAATGCCGATCTCCTCCGTGATCAACCGGTCAAGGTTGCGGAGCAGGGCCGTACCGCCGGATAGGACGATCCCCCGGTCCACCACGTCCGATGCCAGCTCCGGGGGGGTTCTTTCCAGGACCGTCCTCACGGCGCCCACGATCGATTGCAGGGAGTCCTGAATCGCATTGGTCACGTCCGTGGACGAGACTGTGATCGTCCGCGGCAGCCCGCTGATCTGGTCGCGCCCGCGCACCTGGTAGGTCATCTCCTCTTCGAGTGGTAGCGCCGAGCCAATGGCGACCTTCAATTCCTCGGCCGTTCGGTCGCCGACCACCAGGTTATGCCGGCGCTTCACATAGGCGGCGATGGCATCGTCCAGCCGGTCGCCGGCAACCCGCACTGACTCGCTCACGACGATCCCGTACATGGAGATGACCGCCGCTTCGGTGCGTCCACCGCCGATGTCGACGATCATATGCCCCTGCGGCACGTTTACGGGGATGCGCGCGCCGATAGCGGCCGCCAGCGGCTCCGGGATCAGGTGCGCGGGCCTTCGAGCCCCTGCCGCCTCAGCCGCGTCCTGCACCGCCCGCTGCTCCACTCCCGTTACACCCGCCGGCACACAGATCATCACCTCTGGCTTAATGAGCGACACACGCCCGATAACCTTACCGATGAAGTAGCGCAGCATCGCTTCCGTCGTGACGTAGTCCGCGATCACGCCTTCACGCATCGGCCTGATCACCTGGATCGCCCCGGGCGTCCGTCCCAGCATCTCCCGCGCCTCAGTGCCCACCGCCACAATGCTGTTGTCCCTCTGGGCCACCGCGACGACGGCCGGCTCTGCGATTACGATACCGCGGCCCTTTACGTACACGAGGACGTTGGCTGTGCCCAGGTCTACCCCGATCCGCTTACCAAACATTCAGACTCTCTCGATATCCGCCCCGAGCGACCGCAGCTTCTCGTCGATCCGTTCGTATCCTCTTTCCACGTGATAGATGTCGGATATCTCCGTTTGCCCGCGTGCAGCCAGGCCCGCCAGGACAAACGCCGCGCCCGCGCGAACGTCGAGCGCGTGCAGGCTCGCTCCTGTCAGGGCGGTCGGCCCGCTAATGATAGCAACCGTCGTACCCGTAGTCACTATTTCCGCGCCCATCTTCCGCAGCTCGCCGATGTAAGTCAGCCGGTTGTCGAAGACTCGCTCGTGCACGTAGCTCACGCCCTTTGCCTGGGTGAGGAGGACTGCCATCGGCGCCTGCAGGTCCGTCGGGAATCCGGGGTAGGGCAGCGCCTGCACGGTGATCGGGTTGAGCTCGCCGTTGCCGGTCACGCGAATGCTGTCGCCACTCGCCTGCACCGACGCTCCAGTTTCGCGCAACTTGTATATGAAGGAAGTGAGGTGCTCCGGGTTCGCGCCGCGCACCTCGATGTCGCCGCCGGTGATCGCGCCCGCCAGCGCGTACGTTCCCGCTTCCAGCCGGTCCGGGATCATCGCGTAGCGCACCGGCCCCAATTTGTTGACGCCTTCAACGGTGATCGTGTGGGTCCCGGCGCCGCTGATGCGGGCGCCCATCGCGTTCAACATCGACGCCAGTCCCTGCACCTCGGGCTCGGCCGCCGCGTTGACGATCTGGGTCGTCCCCGGCGCCAGCACCGCGGCCATCATCGTGTTCTGGCTGCCCAGAACGCTGGGATAATCCGCGACGAAGACGTTGCCGCGCAGCTCCCGCGCCCGCGCCCGGAACGTGTCGCCGTCAACCTCGGTCTGTGCGCCCAGCGCCCGAAACCCCTCAAGGTGCACGTCAATCGGCCGCTGCCCGATTACGTCCCCTCCCGGGGGTGGGCACGATGCCTCTCCGAGGCGCCCCAGGAGCGCTCCCATGACAAGGAAGCTGCCTCGCAGCGTTGCGACAAGGTCACGGTCCGGGCAGGATGAGTTCACGCCCGCCGCGTTAATCCGCAGCGATCGTTCGGCCTCCCATTCCACTTCCGCGCCGAGGCTGCGGAGCACCGCGGCCATCTGCTCGATGTCGCCGATGCGCGGAACATTCTCGAGATGGCAATCGCCGTTCGCGAGGAGGCAGGCGGCCATCGCCCCCAGCGTGGCGTTCTTGGAGCCGCCGACCTCTACCGCGCCGCGCAACGAGCGGCCGCCGCGAAGGACGAAGGTCTGCTCTCGTGTCTCAGTGATCATCGGCTCCTGTCAGGCTAAGGCCTGCACCCATCTGAGGGAAAGTCGCAACGCCAGAACCCGCAAGGGGGAACGCCGGCGGATGGCCCGGGGGTTCGTTTACGCGGGAGGCGATCCCGGCGGCCGCGTCCCGGTCCTGCGCCTGCGCCGCTCGACTGCCTTGAGGCGCAGCAGGGAGCGCTGCAGGGCGGCAGCCGCCTCAATCAGTAGCTCCGTGCTCTCCCGCTCTTGCAGAGCCGTCTCTGCGCGCCTGCGCGCCTCCTCGGCGCGCACGGCATCGATCTCCTCCGCTCGCTCCGCGGCGTCCGCGAGTATCGTGACCCGGTCGTCGCGCACTTCCAGGAAGCCGCCCGTGATCGCCACGTCGATATCCTCGCCGCTTTTCACAAGCCGCATGATCCCCGGCTTGATCATCGTCAGCAGGGGCGCGTGGCTGGGCAGTACGGTTAGTTCGCCCTCGCTCCCTGGCGCCACGACCTCGTCCACGCCCTCTTCGGCGAAGACTTCTCGTTCCGCGGTCACAACGTGCACGTTAAGAGGCATTACGCAATCTGGCTCCTGGCTGCCGGCTCCTGGCTCCTCACCTTACGCCGCCTTCTCCTCAGCGGCCATCTTCTCGGCCGCCTCGGCCGCCTCTTCGATCGTGCCGACCATGTAGAACGCCTGCTCCGGCAGATGGTCCCACTTGCCTTCCAGGATCTCCAGGAAGCCTCGTACCGTCTCCTTGACCGGCACGTAGCGCCCCGGCCTGCCCGTGAACACTTCCGCGACGTTGAATGGTTGGGTCAGGAATCGCTGGATCCGGCGCGCCCGCGCCACCGCCAGCTTGTCCTCTTCGGATAGCTCCTCGACACCCAGGATCGCGATGATGTCCTGCAGGTCTTTGTACCGCTGCAGCACCGCCTGGACGCCGCGCGCCGCCCGGTAGTGGTCGTCGCCGACGAGCCGCGGGTCGAGGATGCGGGAGAACGATGACAGCGGGTCGACCGCCGGGTACAGCCCCTGCTCCACCAGCGCCCGGTCAAGCGAGATCACTGCATCCAGGTGGCCGAACGTCGTCACGATTCCGGGGTCCGTGTAGTCGTCTGCCGGCACGTAAATCGCCTGGAACGACGTGATCGAGCCGCGCTTCGTCGACGTGATCCGCTCCTCCAGCACACCCATGTCTGTTGCCAGGGTCGGCTGGTAGCCAACCGCGGAGGGCATGCGTCCCAGGAGCGCAGAAACTTCCATGTTGGCCAGGATGTAGCGGTAGATGTTGTCGATGAAGATCAGCACGTCCTGGCCCATCGTGTCACGGAAGTACTCCGCCATCGTGATGCCCGTCAGCGCGATCCGCGCACGCACCCCCGGCGGCTCGTTCATCTGCCCGAAGACCAGGGCCGTCTTCTCGATGACACCGGACTCCTTCATCTCGTTCCACATGTCGTTGCCTTCGCGGGACCGCTCGCCCACGCCGGCAAACACCGAATAACCACCGTGCTCGGTGGCGATGTTTCGGATCAGCTCCTGGATGATGACTGTCTTCCCGGTGCCTGCGCCGCCGTAGGCGCCAACCTTGCCTCCCTTGGTGAAGGGGGAGACGAGGTCGAGCACCTTAATCCCGGTCTCCAGCACCTGTGGCGTCGTCTCGCGCTCCTCCAGCGTCGGCGCCGGCCTGTGGATCGGCCAGTGCTCGTCCGACTTCACCTCGCCCAGGTTGTCGATTGCCGTGCCCAGCACGTTGAACAGCCGGCCAAGCGTGGGCTCTCCAACCGGCACAGCGATCGGCGCGCCCTGGTCCATCGCAGCCGCTCCGCGGGCCAGTCCGTCCGTGGAGTCCATAGCCAGGCAGCGCACCCAGTTGTTGCCCAGGTGCTGCTGGACTTCGGCGATCAGCTTCCCGCCGCCGGGCATGTCAACCTCGATAGCGCTGTAGATGTCCGGCAGTTGCTCCGCCGGGAACTCGACGTCCACGACGGTCCCGATCACCTGCACGACCTGTCCCTTGCTTCCCTTTGCCATTAACTACCTCCCGTGGCCGCGCTTCGCCTGGAGCATCCAGGAGCCGGCAGCCAGCAGCCAGATTCATTAGTCGTCATCGGTTCGATACTCACCTGCGATGTATTCAGAAATCCCGTCCGCGATGATTGTCCGCTGCCAGTCGTTGCTGACCTGCAGCTTCTTCCTCAGCGCCTTCGCAAGCCCTAGCAGTACGCGCGATGCCTCATGTTGAAGAGGCTGGAGCTCCCGGACTTCGCGGTTGTTCAGGATGTCATTCTCAACGATGAATGAAATCAGGTACTCAAGCTCGGTAAGCGATGCGCTGGCTGTCTCCAGGAACCGGAGGAAGTCCCGCACAGTGCCCCTGCTGTGCCCCTCAACGATATTCAGTGGTGCCGACAGAGCCGCTCTCCTGAGTTGACTTGCCAGCCACGGGTCGCGTGCTGCCAGCACTCTCGCTACGGCGTAACACCGGGACGCCAGCAGATCGGCCTTCTGCCATGCCACCAACTTCCGATAGCCCGCCGGTTGTTGGCCGCTGGCTGCCGCCTGCTGTCGTGCGGGCCTCTGGCTCTCCAACGTCTTCTGGCTTCTGGCTGCTGGCTGCTGGCTCCTCACTGCATTCCTCATCCCGCCAGCGCTTCCACGCCGCCGACGATATCCAGTAGCTCGCTTGTGATGCTCTCCTGGCGGGCCTTGTTGTACACCAGCGTCAGGTCGCGCATCAGCTCGTTTGCGTTGTCCGTGGCGCTGCGCATCGCCACCATGCGCGCGGATTGTTCGCTCGCCGCGGCTTCCAGCACCGCGGCGTACACCTCCCGCTCGATGTAGCGCGGCAGCAGCTCCGCGAGCACGGCGGTGCGGCCCGGCTCGTAGATGTAGTCCACCCCCAGCGTCTCGGCCTCTTCAGGCGCTTCGATCGGCAGTAGCTTCCGCACCGTCGGCCGCTGCGTCACCATGTTCACGAACTCCGCGTACAGTATGTGCACCTCGTCTGCTTCGCCGTTGATGAAGTCGTCCATGGCCACTCGCGCCACGGGTTGCACCTGCGCATACGCCGGGTAGTCCCCCAGCTCCAGGAACTCCGCCACGATGCTCTGGCCCGTCCTGCGCAGGAAGTCGCGCCCCTTCCGTCCCACGGCGACCACGCGCACAGGGTTCCCGGCGTCGAGTACGAACTGCGCGGCCCTGCGGTTCAGGTTCGCCGGCAGGCCGCCTGACAGTCCACGGTTGGGCGTTACGATAATCAGTTCAACGGACTTGACCTCTGGTCTGACCTGCAGCAGCGGGTGGCGGTCCCCCGGCTCGATCTGTGGCAGTGTCTCCGCCAGGTCGGCAAGCACCCAGCGCATCCGCTCCGCGTAAGGCCGCGAGGCCAGCGCATTCAGCTGGGCGCGCCTCATCTTGGAAGCCGCAACCAGCTCCATCGCCCGCGTGATCTTTGCGGTGCTCTGGATCGATCGGATCCGCCGCCTGATCAGGCGAAGCTGTCCCGCTGCCATACCCTATTTCCTATTTCCCATTTCCAGTAAGCGCCTCACCACGCCCCTGTCTCCTTGAACGCCTCGATCGCCTTCTGCAGCTTCGGCTCCGTCTCATCGTCAATCAGGCCGCTTTCGCCGATCGCCTTGATGATCTCCGGGTTGTTCGATTCCAGGTACCGGTGGAACGCGTCCTCGAAGGCGCGTATCTTCGCCGGCTCCACGTCGTTCGTGTAGCCGTTGACCACCGCGTAGATGATGGTCACTTCGCGCGCCAGCGTCAGCGGCTGGTACTGCACCTGCTTGAGGATCTCCGTCAGCCGCTGCCCCAGCTCCAGCTGGCGGCGCGTCGCGGCGTCAAGCTCGGCCGTGCCGAACTGCGCGAACGCCTGCAGCTCGCGGTACTGGGCCAGGCCCAGGCGCATGCCGCCGGCCACCTTGCGCATCGCCTTCGTCTGGGCCGCGCCACCGACACGGGAAACCGAGAGACCGGCGTTGATCGCCGGCCGGATGCCGGACGCGAACAGGTCCGTCTCCAGGTAGATCTGGCCGTCCGTGATCGAGATCACGTTCGTCGGCACGTAGGCGGACACGTCGCCTGCCTGCGTTTCGATGATCGGCAGCGCCGTGAGCGACCCGCCGCCGTACTCTGGCGCCAGCTTCGCCGCGCGCTCCAGCAGGCGGCTGTGCAGATAGAAGACGTCGCCCGGGTACGCCTCGCGGCCCGGGGGACGCCGCAGCAGCAGAGACATCTGACGGTAGGCCCATGCATGCTTGGAGAGGTCGTCGTAGATGATCAGGCAGTCCTTGCCGGCGTTCATGAACTCTTCGCCCATCGCGCAGCCGGCGTAGGGAGCGATATACTGCAGCGCCGCCGGGTCGGCCGCATTGGCCGCCACGACGATCGTGTGCTCCATCGCCCCGTTCTCTTCCAGGATGCCCACCACCTGCGCCACTTTCGACGCCTGCTGGCCAATCGCGACGTAGATGCAGATCACGTCGCCGCCCTTCTGGGCGATGATCGAGTCCAGGCAGATCGCCGTCTTCCCCGTGAAGCGGTCGCCGATAACCAGCTCGCGCTGGCCCCGGCCGATCGGCACCATTGCGTCGATCGCCTTGACGCCGGTGTGCAGGCTCTGGCTCACGCTCTCGCGCTCTACCACACCCGGCGCGATCTTTTCCACGGGACGGGTGCTGGTGGATGCCACCGGGCCCTTGCCATCGAGCGGCTGGCCCAGCGGGTCTACCACGCGCCCGATTAGCCCGTCGCCGACTGGCACCTGGATGATGCGCCCGGTCGAGCGGACCTCGTCGCCCTCCGCAATGTCTGTGTAATCCCCGAGGACGATCGCGCCCACCGTGTCTTCTTCAAGGTTCAGCGCAAGGCCCATGATCGACTTCTCGTTGCCGGCTGCGTCCTTGGCCCGGAACTCGAGAAGCTCGCTGTACTGCGCGTTTCGCAGCCCGTAGATCCGCGCGATCCCGTCGCCGGCTTCCACCACGCTGCCGACGTCCACGGCCGTGACGGCGCTGCCGAACTGCTCGATCTGCTGCTTTATGATCGAAGCGATCTCTTCCGGTTTAACTGCCATCGCTGTCCTCCGGGGAAGCGGGGGCTTCCCATCTCCTGTTTCCCATTTCCAGCTTCCCCACTATTCCTCGCTCGTCTCTAATCGTCTCTGCCAGGAGCGGATCTGCTCACCGTGCTCCCGGTAGTGTCTGTAAGTGTCTTCGGCGAAGCGCACGCCGACCGTCCATCCTTCGATCTCGATCGACACCGCCTCGTCGGTTGCCTCATCAAGCGCCCGGCGGGCGTCCTCGTGGCTCAGTTCGAGGTCCGTAATCACGGCTTCGGCGCTCATCGCCTTCCCGCGAGCGGCTGCCCGCGCATTCCACTCGTCGACCATCGACTGCCCTTGCGGCACATCGATCTCCGCGATCTTCCCTGCTGTGGCCGAGCGCACGGCGCGGGCGGCTTTTTGCGCCCAGAAGCTCACGTGTCCCAGCAACTCTTTCATGCACCATTCGTCCACGACGCCCGGCGTCTCCATTTCGCCCTGCGGCACAGATCCCACGATCGACCGAAACTCCGGCCAGACCGAGTCCATGCGCGACTGGAGGTGCACCACCGACTCGGTAGTCACGGCTGCATCCCTGCGAGCCTCTGCTTCAGGGCCGACAGGCGGCTGCGCGTGCTGCCGTCTATCAGCCTGTCTCCGATCCGCACCACCAGTCCTCCGATGATGCGCTCGTCTACCTGAGTGCCGACTACGACCTCGCCGCCCGTAATCTCGGTCAGCTTGTCCCTGACGGCCGCCAGCTCGGAATCGCTCAGGGCGACGGCGCTGGTCACTGTTGCATGGGAGATGCCCTTCTGGCGGTCCAGTATCTCCTGGTACGCCTGCGCGATCTGCGGTCCAAGCGCCGTGCGGCCGCGGCGCAGCAGCAGCAGCGCGAGGTTAACCACGTTCCGGTCATCGCCACTCAGCGCCTTCTCCACCAGGTCGCGCTTGCGGTCGGCGGGCACGCGGGCATTGACCAGGAAGGCCTGCGCTTCCGGGTCGGCGTACAGCGTTCCCATCGATCGGAGGCCCGAAAGCCATTCGTCCTGCTTCCCTTCCTCCTGCGCGATAAGGTATGCCGCTTCCGCGTAGCGCCGCGCCGCTGGCTCGGGTATCACCGTCGTCTATCCCTACTGCCCGTCGCTCGTGGGCGCTTCCGCCAGCACCTGCTCGATGATGTCGGAGTGCGCCTTGCGGTCCAGGCTGCGGCGGATCACCTTCTCGGCGGCGTTGATCGTCATGTCCGCGAACTCGCGGCGCAGGTCGGCGATCGCGCTGTCACGCTCGAGCTGGATCTCTCCGCGTGCGCGTTCGATTAGTTGCTCTGCTTCCACTCGGGCCGCCTGCCTTCCCTCTTCCTGGATTCGCGCCGATGCCTGCTGCGCCTGGGCAACAAGCCCCTGCGCCTCCTGCCGCGCCTTCGCGATCTCCTGGGCGACTTCCTGCTCTGTTTGGGAGAGCCGGAGCTTCGCCTCCTCGGACGCCTGCAACCCCTCTTCGATGCGGCGCTTCCGCTCGTCCATCATGGGGAACAGGAACTTCTTGAAGAGCCAGCTGAAGAGGAGCAGCAGGATCAGGAAATTGACCAGCTGCGCGACCAGCCCCGGCAGGTTAATGCCGAGCGCTCCGATCCCCTCAGCCTCCAGCAATACTGGTGCCATGGCTACCTTCCGATGCTAACTGGATTCACTCCGGTTCCTAGAACACGAAGCCGATCATGATCGCGACGACCAGGGCGTAGATGCCGATAGCCTCGGCGAACGCCAGGCCCAGGATCATGTTCGTCTGGATCACGGGCTGCGCCTCCGGGTTGCGGCCGAGGGCGTCCATCGCCCGGCCTACCAGGTTGCCGATGGCGAGCGACGGGCCGATGGCCCCGATGCCCATCACGATCGCGGCGGCAAGAAACTTGATGCCGTCGTCCGTGATGTCGCCGCCGGCCGCGGCCTCCTGGAACGTCATCCGGGCGGCGTCAACAGCCGGCGGGACGAGCGAGAGCAGAATGTCCATTGATCACAAACCTCCTTGGTATGTGGCTGGGTTCCCTGGTTTCATGAATGAGCAGCTTCCTGTATTGGGTGCGCAACCTCGTGGTGTGCTTCCTCCGTGTCGTGATCGCCGTGGTGGCTTACTGCCATCACCCCGAACACCAGGGTGAGCATGGAGAAGATGAACGCCTGGATCGCCCCCACGAAGATCTCCAGCCCGTAGAACGGGAGCGTCAGCACCAACGGCGTGAGGAACGTGAACATCAGGATCACGACCTCGCCCGCGAACATGTTCCCGAAGAGACGGAACGTGAAGCTCACGAGCCTCACGATCTCTGACACAAGCTCCAGGATTCCGACGAAGAAGTCGATCGGGCCGTGGAAGTTGAAGAACTTACCGCCGTAAGTGAACAGGCCCAGCGTGCTGATGCCCCACCACTCGACCGAGATCACCGCGATGATTGCGATCGCCAGCGGCGTGTTGAGGTCGGTGTTGATGCCGCGGAACAGCGGGATTAGCTCACCCACTGTCTTGCCTTCGCCCACGGCCTTCTCGTACTTCTCCACGCCTTCGTGGTCATCCTTCTCGATGACGTTCTCATCGCTGGTGACACGAAGGTTGGACGGACTGGAGAAAGGGATTACGTGAAACGGTCCGGCGTCCTCAAAGATTATGCCGTGGACAAATCCGTGTTGCTCCAGTTGCGTCTCCACGCTGTCCTCGTGTCCGACCCAGCCGAAGACGTTGAACACAGGCGTTAGCGACAGCCAGTTCGAGATCACGATGAAGAAGAAGATCGTCGCCACCACCGGGAAGAACCGGCGCCCGTTCTCCTCGCCGGCAATGTTGGTAACGAGAGTGTAGAAGGCCTCAAGCGCCCCCTCTACCCAGTTCTGGAGTCCCGAGGGCACCAACGTCCACTTGCGCGTTGAAAGCAATACTCCCAGGGCGATCAACGCGACGACCACCCAGCCCGTGATCATCGTGTTGGTGATGGCTACTGACCCCACGCTTGTCAGCGCCTCCGCTTTGATGGCGATATGAGGGGTCGGGCCCCGCAGGAAGAGGAACCCCACGAGGAACAGGACCACTGCTCCAATAGCGATCAGCCGGCTATTCATCGGCCCTTTCTGCTCTGCTCCCTCTGCCTTTACCTATGGCTTCCATCAGCAAGAAGTAGCCGCCCCAGAACGCAAGCAACAGCCCTCCGAACAGCCCGATTAGCGTGAAGACGGGCTTCGTCTCCAGCCAGCTATCAAGGGCGATCCCGCCAGCAATTCCTGCCACGATTGACAGGGCGAAATACCACCCGATCCCCATCAATCGCATCGCCCGCGGCAGCCTCGTCATCATTGGGGCGCGAGTCTTTCCACGGGTACGGTTTTCTTGCCTTGCGAAGAATATCACAAACTATTCTTAGGGCAAACAGCCGTACCGGTGCGCTCGTCTGTATTCCGCGGAGCGTAATGTCCCGGGGCTGGTTGACGCTGGTTCCCGCGGGATCCGGGGTGGGGAAACGTGCGGGGCTGGAGCACTTCCGCCCCTACTTCTTGCCGAAGTCTTCCAGGTCCAGGCCTTCGATAACGTCGCGGAACGGGCTCAGCTTCTCCAGTTCCTCTGCCGATACCTCTTTAGGCGTCTCCAGCGTCTGACTCTCGAGTCCCTCGAGCTGCTGCCCCTCTTCGTCCAGGCGCACCCCGGCTTTCTCCAGTACCGTTTCGTCCGCAAAGATCGGCACCTGTGCCCGCACCGCCAGGGCGATGGCGTCGCTCGGCCGGGAGTCCACCTCCATGCTCTTTCCGTCCACCTGCAACATGATGCGCGCAAAGAACGTGTCGTTGGACAGGTCGTTCACGACCACGTACTCGATGACGCCGCCCAGTTGCTCAATCACGCCCTTGAGCAGGTCGTGGCTCAACGGACGCGCAACCTGCACGTCCTGCAGGCGCACGGCAATCGCATCAGCCTCGGCCGGGCCGATCCAGATCGGCAGGTAACGGTCTGAGTCCTTCTCCTTCAAGATGACCACTCGCTGGTAGTTCATCAGGCTTACCCGGATGCTCTCGATGGTCATCTCGACCACGCCGTATGCCACCTCCGCTTTCTATTCAATTCGAGTCTAAGGTCGCCCCTATGGGGTGTCAATTTCGCGCCCCCACCCCCTCTGGCTCGCGTTCCTCTGACCGCCGCCGCTCCGGCGGGCTTCCGACTGAGTGGCTGACGAACCCCATGGAGGCCATGAACGCCGCGAGGAGCAACAGCACCGGCATGATATTCACGATGTCCGTGATCGCTCCGACGAGGAGCAAGGGCAGCAACGAGATGAAGTTCGCCGAAACGACCTGCGTCGCGAAAATCCTGCCCCGCATCTCGGGCGGCGCGCGTTCATGCAGGATCGTCTGCGCCGGTGCGTTGAGCAGCGCGTAAAAGAACCCCATCGGCGCCGCAAACGACATCACCAGCGCCTGCAGCAGCGACACCCTCAGCAGCCTGCTCGGGTCAATCCCTCCCGGCGCACTCTTCCACAGCTCCGCGATCGGCTCCACCAGCGCCAGGAGAGTGAGGCACGCCGCGAGCCCGAACAGCCCAACAACCACTGCGTGGTTCTTTCCCCGGCGGGCAAACCACGGCACGAACCGCAGGCCCACCAGCGCCCCTATCCCAGTGGGTGCGAACACCAGCGCTGCGCTGTCCGCCGGCACGTCCAGCACCTCCTGCATGTAGCGAGGGATCAGGATCGCGAACAGCAACACCAGCGTGCTGCTAATGATGAGCTGGGAAAGCGCCAGCACGGAGTAGCGGTCTGATGTCAGCGCGTGCCAGCTCTCCCTGAACTCGGTCGGGATGCTCGACATCGTGGCCGGCGGGGCGGGACGCCCGTCGAGGGCCTGGTGAACGGCGCCGATCCGCGCCGCTGACAGGGCGGCAAGCACAAACAGGGCGCCGGCGGTCACGAACATCCCGTCCGCGCCGAAGATCTTGAGCACGGTGGGCGCGAGGAAGACGATCCCGATCATCTGAGACGCCGTCAGCGTGAAGTTGTAAAGGCTGTTCGCCGGCACCAGCCGGTCGCGCGGCACGAGCGACGGAACGAGGGATACCACCGCCGGATTGAAGAACAGGCCCGCCGTTGCCACGGAGATGCTTATCAGGTAGATCGTCCATTCGTTGCCGTGAAAGAAGAAGAAGAGGGCGCATGCTCCGGCCCGTACCAGGCTCGTTGTGACCAGCACGGACGTCTTGTTCACCCTGTCCAGCATTACTCCCACCAGGAACCCCAGCGGGATCGATGGCAGGATGAACGACAACACGAGCAAACTCGTGTGGATCGATGACCCCGTTATCTGGAGGACCACCACCAGCAGCGAGAACAGCAGGGCGTTTTGCGCCGTCTGGGCCAGCCCCTGGCTTAACCACAGGCTCAGGAATCGCGGCTCGGACAGCAGCGCCCCGGAGCGCACGACCGACCGCATGTCTCCCTCGTACAGGGCCGGGCCCGGTCTCAGTTGACCGCCTCCTCAGGTCCGCGCGACACAAACGCCTTCACGCGCTTCTCAAGGGTCGAACGGTCCAGCAGCACCCGCCGTTTGCAGGTCGTGCATGTTATGCCGATGTCTGCTCCCAGCCGGACAATCTGCCACTCGTAGCCGCCACACGGATGGGGCTTTCTCAGGCGCACAACATCCCCCAGTCGGACCTCCATCACCGCCAATGTCTTAGCCCCGGGCGAGCGCCGCTTCGCGCATGACGTTAATGCGGTTCCGCAGGCGCTGCGCTTGCTTACGGGCAGCCTCGGCGTAGTCGTCTCCACGAGACGCGTACAGTACGGAACGCGAGGAGTTGACGATGAAGCCGCCACAAGTCCCGTCCATCGCCGCTTCCACCGCTGCCTCCAGTTCACCCTCCTGTTCGCCCACGCCCGGCACAAGAATCACCTGGTCCGGGCAGATCTCGCGCACCCGCTCGATCTGGCGGGGCCATGTCGCGCCCGCTACCACGCCCACGTTGCCGTGCACATTCCATTCCCGTGCCCGCTCGGCCACCGCCTGGTAGACTGCGCGGCCGTCCGCCAGTTGAAGGTCCTGCAGGTCCGCGGCGCCTTCATTGGAACTGCGGCACCACACGATCACGCCCTTCTCCCTGTAATCGATGAAGGGCTCCACGGCGTCCCTTCCGCCGTACGCGTTCACGGTGCAGGCGTCGAACTTGTAAATGTCGAAGATCGTCCTCGCGTAGAAGCGCGCCGTGTTGCCGATATCCCCGCGCTTTGCGTCGGCGATGATCGGGATGTGCTTCGGCACCGCTCGCAACGCCTCAAGCATCACCTGCATGCCGGACATGCCCAGCGCTTCGAAGAATGCGAAGTTGGGCTTGTACGCGCAGACCAGGTCCTTCGTCTCGTTGATGACGTCCGCAAAGAACGATGGCACGTGTGGATGCGCCATTCTCTCCGGGTCGGGGTCCAGGCCGATGCAGAGATAGCTGTTGTTCGTCTGCTGTGCTGCCCTGAGCTTCTCGGCAAACATCGAAGGTGCAGCCATTGTAAACGGCTCCCCGGCCGGGGCTGCCCCGGTATCGCGCGCTCGGTCGTCTGGCGTATCCAAACCGCTTTGTCGGCATAATACGTGAACATGGAACACCCGAACAAGCGAACCGGGGCCGCGCCATCGTGACCCGCATCGACGTCGCCCTTCTCTCCGGCCAGCGCTTCGACCCTGCGAGATCCGTCTGCGTCGTCGTCGATGTTCTGCGCGCTTCCTCCAGCATAGTCACGCTCCTGGAACGCGGCTGCGAGACCGTCGCCGCGGCGGCGGACATCGAGGAGGCGAGGCTTCTCCACCGGCGTCTGCCCGATCACCTCCTCTGCGGCGAAAAGGATGGCCTCCCGCCGCCGGGCTTCGATTACGGCAACTCGCCCGTCGAGTTCTCGCGCCTCGACCTCACGGGCCGCTCCGCTATCCTTGCCACCTCCAACGGTACGCGCGTCCTTGCGTCCCTCGCCGCCGAATCTCCCGTTGTCCTCGTCGGTTGCCTGCTCAACCGCACCGCCGTTGCCCGCACCGCCCTGCGCATCGCGAGGGAGCGGTCGCTCGATGTCGCCGTCGTCTGCTCGGCCGCATACGGAGGTTCTGTGTTCGTCCTCGAGGACGCCCTTGGCGCCGGCGCCATCGTCGATGCCGCGCTCCGAGCGGAACCCGCCCTTAACGCCGCGGACGCCGCCCGCTTCACTGCCGACGCCTTCAATGTGGCCTTGCGCGACATCGACGCCGCCGTGCGCTCCGCTTATCACGCGCAGGAGCTGGTGGATGCCGGTCTGGGCGATGACGTCGCCTACTGCGCTCAGGTGGACGGGGCGCACGTGGTCCCGCTGCTGACAAGCGAGTCAGTAGCCCCCAGTCTTCGGTCGGTTTAGACGCTGCCTGCTGCAACCCGGTTTCCGGCGTCATGGTTCGCGCTTTTCCGTTCGCTTGTCACTAACTTAGCGAGTGCTATACTTTGGGCCGGTGATAAATTTCACGAACTTTGCATCCCTGATCACCCCCCGAAACAGCGCAGGTTAAACCCCTCAGCAGGAGGTCCAAATGCCCCATATCATCTGCCTGGTCAAGCAGGTGCCAGACCCCGAAACGCCGGCCTCTCAGTTCAAGGTTGACGAAGCCGCGAAGAAGGTCATACCGGCCCCCGGCGTCCAGCCCACCCCGAGCCAGTTCGACACCATCGGCGTTGAGGCGGCCCTGCGGATCAAGGACAAGTCGCCCGACACCACCATCACTATCCTCTCCCTCGGACCGGACTCGTTCCGGGACAGCATCAAGCATTCCCTGGCGATGGGTGCTGACGAGGGCGTGCATATCAACGACCCCGCCGTCAACGAAGCCGATCAATGGGTCACGGCGGAAGTCCTGGCTGCTGCCGTCCAGAAACTGGCGCCCTACGACCTGGTCATCGCCGGGCGCCAATCCACCGACTGGGACATGGGCGTTGTCGGTTCTACCATCGCAGAGATCCTGGGCGTCCCCGTTGCCACTCTCGCTAAGGATGTCCAGTTGGATGGAGGACAGGTAACGGTTGAACGTGTGCTGCTCGATGGCTTCGAGACCGTGCAGGCGCCGACGCCTGCCGTTGTCACCGTATCCAACGAACTCGGCGAGCCACGCTACCCACAGCTCCGCCAGATCATGATGGCGGCGAAGAAGGAAGTAAAGAACTGGACCCTGGCGGATCTCGGCATATCCACTCCTGCCGCCCGGCTCAACCTGGAGGCCCTCTTCATCCCCGACACCTCCGTTGAGACCGAGGTCATCGAGGGCGAGACTGCCCAGGAGAAGGCGCAGAAGCTTGTTCAGCGCCTGCAAGAAGCAAAGCTGATCTAAGGAAAACGGAGCACGAATCATGGCTAGTGGAGTACTGGTAATCGGAGAAGCGACGGCAGACGGTCAGCTTCATCCTGTGACAGGCGAGCTCATCGGCGCGGGGGTGCGCCTCGGCGACCCCGTTACGGTGGCCGTCCTCGGGTCCGGCATAGATGGGCTGGGCGAGAAGGCTGGCGCATTTGGCGCCAACAAGGTGATCCTTGTTGATGATCCAATCCTCGCGGACGGCCTGGGCGACGCTATCGTCCCGGCCGCCGAGCGTGTCGCGAAGGAAGTCGACCCGGCCGTCATTCTCATCGGCCAGACCATGATGGGTCGCGAGATCGCGCCGCGCCTGGCGCAACGCCTCGGCACGGCCGTGGCCATGGACTGCGTCGGCCTCGACAAGCAAGGTGATAAGCTCGTCGCCGAGCGCCCCTGCTTCGGCGGTAACGCGCGCGCCCGCTACACAATCAACGGCACTCCCCAGATCGCCACTGTCCGTGTGAAGGCCCTCGAAGCGCCTGAGCCCGGCGCGTCCAGCGCCGAGATCGTGAAACAGGCCGCCGGAGTGGACGCATCGGCCGTACGAACGAAGCTCGTCAACCGGCGCAAGGAGCAGGCCGAGGGCATCCGCCTGGAAGACGCCAAGAGCGTCGTCGGCGGCGGACGTGGTGTCGGTGGCCCGGAAGGGTTCCAGTCACTCGAAGAGCTGGCCGGCATCCTGAACGGCGCCGTTGGCGCATCACGGGCCGTCTGCGACCTCGGCTGGTACCCGGTTGCCGCCCAGATCGGACTCACCGGCAAAGTCGTGACGCCGGACCTTTACATCGCAGTCGGCATCTCCGGCGCCAGCCAGCACATGGCCGGAATCTCCTCCGTCAAGAACATCGCCGCCGTCAACAAGGACCCGGACGCCAGCATCTTCAAGGCTTCTCGCTGGGCGGTCGTGAGCGATTGGAAAGAATTCCTACCCGCCTTCATCGAAGAAGTGAAGAAGGTTCGCGCGGCCTGAGCTGTAGGGGCCATACGACGCCGCGCACATCGGTGCACGGTAACACGGTGCGCACATTCATGGACTGACCTGTAAGGCTGAGCAACTCACCCCCTCAGGTCTGCACACAGGCCCTGGCTTGTCAGTTGCCCAGGCCTGCGCCGCATCCGCCCCCGCCCTACCTGAAGCCGCACACTTCAGTGCGCGGTACCCCGAATCCCAGGTCCGCTGCAACCTGCGCCGTGTCACTGGTCCCGGCTGGCCCGTGTCGCCGGGCTCGGCCGCCCTGTTCCTTTCCTTGACCCGCTTCGCGCGTGCCGCCTACAATCGCGCTGGAAGCGCGCGAAACCGCGTGTGACTCCCTCCTCGAGATTACCCGCATGCACGTAATTGGTCTCACTGGCGGCATTGGCACCGGCAAGTCCACCGTGGCCGCCTTTCTCCAGGAGCAGGGCGCTGTAGTCCTCAACGCTGACCAGATTGGCCACGAAGTGTACGTCCCCGGCCGCCCCGCCTTTCACGAGTTGGTCGAGGCCTTTGGGCAGGAGATCATCGGCGAGGACGGCAATATCGACCGCAAGAAACTCGGTGCCATCGTCTTTGGCGACCAGAAACAGATGGCCCGCTTGAACTCCGTTGTCCATCCCCGGATGAAGGGGATCATGCGCGAGAAGTTGCAGGACCTCGCCAGGAAGGGCACCGCAATCGCAGTAATCGAGGCGGCCATCCTGTTCGAGGCGCGCTGGGATGACCTCGCGGACGAGGTGTGGGTCACATCCGCGCCGCCGGAGATCGCGGCGCAGCGCGTCGCCGAGCGCAGCGGCCTCTCGCAGGAGCAGGTGATGGAACGCATCAAGTCCCAGATGTCCAACGAAGATCGCGTGAGTCGCGCGGACGGGGTGATTGACACCTCCGGCGACATGGCGTCCACGATCCGCCACGCCCGTGAGAAATGGGACGATCTGCAGGGGCGCCTGGCTTCGCAATGAACCGCCTGAGTGTATGCTTAATTAAGCAGCGTCCGAAGAGAGAGTCCCAATGACCACCGAGCCCACCTTCCGGCAATACGCCATTGAAGAATACGTAGTCACCGCCGAACCGTTCTACAAGCCCGTCAAGGACGAGATCGAGCTGTTCGAGGCCGCCTACCGCGAGAAGATCCCTGTCCTCCTCAAGGGCCCTACTGGTTGCGGCAAAACGCGCTTCGTTGAGTATATGGCGTACAAGCTCAGCCGCCCGGTCAGCGTCGTCCGCGCCGTCGACGGCAACGGCCAGAGCGCCGAGGAGACCGGCCGCCCGCTGGTCACCGTTGCCTGCCACGAGGACCTGACCGCATCGGACCTGGTGGGCCGTTACCTCCTTGAGGGCGAGACCACCCGCTGGGTGGACGGCCCGTTGACCCGCGCCGTGAAAGCCGGCGCCATCTGCTACCTCGACGAGATCGTTGAGGCGCGCAAAGACACGACCGTTCTCGTCCACCCGCTTACGGACCACCGCCGCCTGCTTCCCATCGAGAAGCTCGGCCAGATCGTGGAAGCGAAGGACGGCTTCGTTCTCGTCATCTCCTACAACCCCGGCTATCAGAGCGCGCTCAAAGACCTGAAGCACAGCACGCGCCAGCGGTTCATGTCCATCGAGTTCGGCTACCCGCCTCGCGACCTCGAGGCCAACATCATCGGTCACGAAGCGGAAGTGGACGACGCCGTTGCCATGGACCTGGCCAAGCTGGGCGAGAAAGTCCGCCACCTCAAAGAGCACGGCCTCGCCGAAGGCGTCAGCACGCGCCTCCTGATCTACGCCGGCAAGCTAATCCACCAGGGAATCACGCCCCGGCGCGCCTGCCAGGTCGCCGTCATCTGGGCCCTCACCGACGACCGCGACGTCCAGCGGAGCATTGAAGAGGTGGTCTCCTCCATCTTTGAGTAGACCAATCGTCTGCCCCGGGGCCGCTGGCTCCTGGCTGTTGGCTTCTGGCTGCTGGCACCAATGACTGACCTACGTCGCACGCTCTACAACCAGTACGAAGAACTCCTCACGCCCTTCTCCACCAGCCTCTCTGTGGAGTTCCGGCAGGCCGCTGACGCCGTCGGCGATCGGCTGACCGACGCCGAACTCAAGGAATGGGCCGAGGCCGGCCTCGATCTTGCCAAGCAGTCCTGGCGCTCCTGGGAGGCCGCCGGCGAGTACTACCGCGTCACCCCGCAGGTCATTCCCATGCTCGGCACGGAAGGCTTCCGCGAGTGGGCGCGCCACGGCCGCGAGCTGGCCGAGATGTCATCCGCGCTCGCCGCGTCATACTTCCGCGCCTCACCCTCCACCATTCCCAAAGTCGGCTACGCCCACCTGGGCGACTGGATGGGCCTCGGGCGCGTGCTCTACAAGGGCACCTGGCGCTCCGCCTCCCTCGCCGTCCAGTTCTTCGACGCCAGCCCCCAGCTCTTCTCAAAGCTCACTCTGGACGAAGTGCGCGTCCTCGTCCGCTTCGTCGACACCCTCTGCGATCGGTCCTACGACCTCGCCTCCCACTGCCTGACTATCGCCCCGACGAGCCTGCAGCCTCTGACCGGCGAGGATCGCATCGCCTTTCTGACCTTCGCCGAGGCGCTCGCCTCCACCGGCTGGGCCGACGCGCGCTCCTATCTCGAAAAGGGCCCTGCGCTCCTCGCGCACATCCAGTCCGCCGGCGGCGGCCGCGGCCGCTTCCTCGACCTTTCCCGCGAGCTTGCCCGGCGCGAAGGTCGCCAGGCCTTCACGTTCTTCGCCGAAGCCGCCCGTGCCCTCGGCCAGGTCGATAGCGAGAACCACGGCATGCTCCTCTCCCTCGCCGAAGACCTCATGCCGCTATCGCCTCTCGCCGCGATGGAGTTCCTCAAGACCGCCGCCCACGTCCTCGAGCGCATCCCCGCCGACACCGTGCCCGAATGGCACGCCGAGGGCATGCTCCTCCTCGAGCAGAGCCAGGAGGGCGGCGAGGCTTATTTCCGCCTCGAATCGAGCCGAGGCGAGGAGATGTTGGAGTCGCTCTCTTCCCGCATCGAGCTGAACAAGGTCGCTGACATCCTCCGCATGTACGGCAAGGCCCTCACCGGCGCCGAGGTCGCAGTTCACTCGGCAGAGGCCCTCGCCGAGAAAGGCATCGGCTGGGTCGAGACCGAGGCCCCCTCCACCGAGGGGTCCGCCATCTTTCTGCCGCCCTTCGTCGAGGAGTTCCCCGACAAGGACGACAACTTCCGCGTCTACAAGGTCTACTGCACCCACCAGGCCGGCCACCTCGAGTTCGGCACCTTCGACTTCGAGTTCGAGCGCGAAGGCGCCATCTTCCCCACGCTCCGTCTCGAAGCCGAGGCCGATGCCGCCTCATTCCGCGCTCCCGCGCGCGGGAGCGGGCCCGGGGGTGAGGGCCCCCTCGACTCCGACGGCCACGTCGACGCGCCCGGCGGCTCCGCTCATCCCGAGCTCCCCGGAGGATCCGCCCACGAGCCCCTCACCGACATGGAGCGCTTCTTCGACCTCTTCCCGGACCGCCGCCTCGCCTCCGACCTCTTCGCCATCGTCGAGGACGCCCGCATCGACGTCCTCATCTCCGGCGAGTACACTGGCATCCGCCGCCCCTACGGCGAGCGCCAGGAACGCGAGCTCGCCCGCCGCCCCGACGTCAGCCAGATGCCCCTCAAGCAGGCCTTCGTCGAGAACCTCGTCCGCATCAGCCTCGGCGGCACCGACTACGTCCTCTGGCCGCGCCCCCTCATGCCATTCCTCGAAGAAGCGGCCTCCGTCATCCGCACCCTCCAGCACGCCTCCCCGGAATCCGGGGGGTCAGGTTTCCGACCTGACGCCGCCGGCGAGGGAATGGGCGAACTCGCTGCTCACCACTCACCACTCACCACTCACACTGCCACCGTCGAAGACGCCGCCGAAGCCACCCTGCGCCTCTATGCCATCGCCGACCGCATTCCGAACCTGTTCCCGGACGCCTCACTCGACTGGCAGGAGATCGACGGCGAGAACATCCGCGTCGACACGATGTCCGGCGGCGCCATGGGCCAGGACATGGACATCGACATGCCGCAAGGGGAGCAGCAGCCCTACGAGAGCCCGCCCCCCGTCGACTTCCGCGGCGACTTCAAGCCGGAGACCGTCCAGCTCCTGATGAAGCTCCGTAACCAGCGCTACGACAAGGAGCAGGCCTCCCCGATCTCGCCGGAGCAACTCCGCCAGATGCTCGAGAAGTCCGTCGAGATCTCCATCGCCGACATGGCGGAGGCGGACCTCACCCAGTCCTCGGAGCTGTTCCTCACGAACCTGATCAAGGAGCTCCAGCAGCAGAACCAGCCGAAAGAGCCCCAGCCGATGCCGATGAAGGACGGCCAGCCCGTCACTGGCATGTCCACCGGCGACGACGAGCACCAGCTACCCGGCGAGCCCCAGTACTTCTTCTACGACGAGTGGGACTTCCGCGCCGGCGACTACCGCCCCCGCTGGTGCCGCATCGTCGAGTACGCGGTCGGCGAAGGCCAGGCCCAGTACTTCGACCAGACGCTGGAGAAGTACGCGTCGCTTGTCGGACAGACCCGCCGCCAGTTCGAGCTCCTCCGCCCCGAGATGTTCCGCAAGATCAAGCGCCTCTACGACGGCGAGGACATCGACTTCGACGCCGTCATCGACTACACGGTCGACCGCCGCGTCGGCGTCACGCCCACCGACAAGATCTACTGGCGCCGCAACAAGATCGAGCGCGACGTCAGCGTCGCCTTCCTCCTCGATATGTCCGCCTCCACCGACGAGGAGATCGCCAAGCACGAGAAGAAGTACCAGCAGGACGACTTCGACGACGATCCCCGACGCTATTTCTCCTGGTGGATGGCCCGCCGTGCCCAGGAGCTCCTCACCCCGCCCAAGCGCATCATCGACCTCGAGAAGGAGAGCATGGTCCTCCTCATCAAGGCACTGGAGACGATCGGCGACGCCTACGGTATCTACGGCTTCTCCGGCTACGGCCGCGACAACGTCGAGTTCTACGTCGTGAAGGACCTGGAGGAAGCGTTCAGCGACGTCGTCAAGAAGCGCATCGACAAGATCGCGCCCGTCCGCTCGACCCGCATGGGCCCGGCCATCCGCCACGCCGCCGCCAAGCTCGAGGCCCACGACAGCAAGGTCCGCATCCTCTTCCTCGTCTCCGACGGCCGCCCGCAGGACCACGGCTACGGCCGCGACCGCACCGAGAAAGAGTACGCCATCCACGACACCCACCAGGCGCTCATGGAGGCCCGCCGCAAGGGCATCACCCCCTTCTGCCTCACCGTCGACCGCTACGGCCACGACTACCTCAAGACCATGTGCGAAGACATCGGCTACGAGGTGGTGCCGGACATTGAGAGCCTGCCGAGCAGGATCACGACGTTGTACCGGCAGCTGACGGCCTGAGGGCCTCGCCCCCCGGCCCCCTCTCCCGCAGGGCGAGGGGGAGAGGAGTGCCGCGCACTTCGGTGCGCGGCTCAGGGCGGGACCGCACAGGATTTTTCCGCTCACCCTGGGGAGCGAGGCGTCTCGAAGGGCGAGTCGAGCGGGTGGGAGGTTGCGTGTTCAAGGGGCAGGTCACGATGACCCTTCGACTGCGCTCAGGGCTGGCTCTGCAGCTACGGCGACGGTGGGCATCGCGAAGTTCGTTTTGGAGACTCGTGTTTTTCGGATACGTACGGATTCTAGAATTGGCCCACAGATGACACAGATTGCTCAGATGGTTAATCAGGGGGATTTTGCCCAACGCGTTGAGTAATTTTGCCCAGGATATTGAGTAATTCATGGATTCCCGCGTGCGCGGGAATGACGGTGTGGAGCGGTGACGGTTGGGTATTGGAGGTGTGGGCGACGGTGCGGGATAGTGGGGGGTGCCCTCACCCCCGGCCTCCCTTCGACTCCGGCTTGGGCCGGGCTCAGGACAGGCCTTCCCGTGCGCGGGCGAGGGGAGATGAGGGGGATGTCGTGGAAG
>JBBISJ010000020.1:40342-46207 GCA_037441345.1 Chloroflexota bacterium | reverse complement strand
CGGCATCACGGCCGCGGCGCCCGTTGCGGTGGCCGCCGCCCCCGCCGCCCCGGCTGCCGCGGGCGGCGACGGCGCGGCCCCGGCGGCTGCGGAAGAGAAGACCGAGTTCAACGTCGTCCTCAAGGACGCAGGCGCCAACAAGATCAACGTGATCAAGGCTGTGCGCGAGATCACGACGCTTGGCCTGAAGGAAGCGAAGGACCTGGTGGAAGCCGCCCCGACGAACGTCAAGGAAGGCATCTCCAAGGCCGACGCGGAGGCCGCGCAGAAGAAGCTGCAGGAGGCAGGCGCTACCGTCGAGCTCCAGTAGGGGTATAAAATGGCCGGGCCGGATGTCCGGCCACGGATTCGCACGGGCCCATCGATGGGAATGCCGGAATCTGTGGCGGCCGGTCCGGCGTTTTATTTCCGATGACCTGCTACTCGTGCGACCGCCCGGCGACGCAGCGCTGCTCGCGCTGCGGCAACGACTACTGCGACGAACACGGCGGGGAGCTGTGTGCGCGGTGTCTTGACCCGCTGAACGCGGCGCCGTCGAGCGGTGTCTTCCGGCTGGCGCTCGGCGGGTTGCTCGTGGGCAGCGTCCTCGCCCTCTGGCTGCTAGTCCGGCCTCCGTCCGTCCCGGGCGAATCCTCCGACATCATCCGGATCGACCCCAGCGCCACGCCGGCTCTGACCCCACAGGGAAACGGCCAGCCGTCTTCGCCCACCGCTACCCCTGCGCCGGGCACCCCGACGGCAACGCCGACCGCTGCCCCCACCGAGGCTCCAACAGCCGCGCCGACGCAGCCACCCGGTCAACTCGAGTACACCGTCGTCGAGGGCGACACCTGGAACGGCATCGCGGAAGCGTTCGGTGTCGACGCCGCGGACCTGGCGGCCGTCAACGGCCAAACACTCGACTATGTCCTTCAGCCCGGCGACGTGCTTGTCATACCTCAGTAGCCCGCATGTGTGACACCCTTTGCGCCATCACGCCGCGCGGTGCACTCTTCGCGAAGAACTCCGACAGACCCTGTTCCGAAGTCCAGCTCGTCGAAGCCCATGTCGCACGCCCGTCCGGCGCAGCTCTCCGGACCCAGTACCTTGACATCGCCGATCGGGGCGCCATGGCAGTGCTGGGCGCACGGCCCTCCTGGCTGTGGGGGATGGAACACGGCGTTAACGAGTACCGCGTGGCGATCGGCAACGAGAAGGTCTTCACGGTGCTGAACCCCAACCAGGAACCGGAAGGTCTCATCGGCATGGACCTCGTGCGCCTCGGCCTGGAGAGGGGCCGCACCGCGGACGAGGCGCTTCAAGCGATGACCGGCCTGCTGGCCCAGCACGGGCAGGGCGGCATGTGCGACCAGACGACGCGCGAGTCGTACTTCTCATCGTTCATCATCGCCGACCCGAGATCGGCCTGGGTCCTTGAGACGAGCGGCAGGAGCTGGGTCGCGGCGCCGGTCAGTGAGCGCGCCGCCATCTCCAACCGGCTGACCCTGCGCCGCGAGTGGACGCGCTCCTCGCCGGATGTCCCGTCCGGCTCAGACTGGGACGCGTACCGCCACCAGCGCGCCCCCACCGGCCACGCGGACGTCCGCCTGGCGGCAAGCCGCGCCTGCATTACCGAACGCGCCGGCGACATAACGCCGGCGGACCTCGCGGCGCACCTGCGCGATCACGGCGAGGGCCCGTGGGGCGCCCCGGGAGACAGCACCGGGCGGGTTTCGCCTGTACCAACGGAGTTCTCTCCAATCGACGGCACGGGCGTCACGGTGTGCATGCACATCCGCCACTTCCAGAACACCACGTCGTCAATGATCGCGGAGCTGCCAGCCGATCCCGGGCAGCCGCTGCGGGCCTGGGTCGCTCCCGGGCAGCCCTGTGTCAGCGTCTATGTCCCGGTATTCCCGCCTGACGCCGTGCCCCCGGCGCTCGGTGATCCCGCGGTCTGGCGCTCGTTTGCCGCCCTGCGAGACCGCGTCGAAGCGGACGGGGAAGCCCTTGCGGAGATACGCGGTGTCTTCGGCCCGCTTGAGTCGAAGCTGTGGGCGGAGGCGGACGAGGTGGCTGGCGATCCGGCAAGCCGGGCTGCCTTTGTCGCCGAAGCCTGGAAGCGCGTCGCCAAAGCGCTCGGCTCGCTCGCGCCCTCTGTCGCGTCCGCGTAGCCGCGCGACGGAGTGCCACTTCCCCCTTCCAAACGCTCTGCGCTCTGACCTACGCTCCTGCCGTGACGCAGCTGCTCGAATACGCCCTTGTGCGGGACATGCCCGCAGAGGAGCGCCCGCGAGAGCGCCTGCGGATGCGCGGGCCCGAGGCGCTGACCAACGCCGAACTGATCGCCATCCTTCTGCGGACCGGGGGCAGGGGTGAGAACGTTGTCCGGCTGGCGGAGCGGCTGCTGGCACAGGTCCAGGGGTTGCGCGGGCTGGGCAGGGCCAGCTTCGGCGAGCTGGTGGAGATGGCCGCCATGGGAGAAGCCAAGGCGTGCCAGGTCATGGCGGCGATCGAGCTCGGCAAGCGCGTCGCCCACGCGCAGCCGCCCGAACGGCGCATCATCCGCTGCCCGGAGGACGTGCACGCCATGCTCTTTGCCGAGATGGCGCTGCTGGAGCAGGAGGAACTGAAGGTGCTCCTCCTGACGACCCGGAACGAGGTGATGAGCGTGCGGGACGTGTACCGCGGCAACGTCAGCGCCGCCATCGTGCGGGTGTCGGAAGTGTTCCGCGATGCCGTCCGCGAGTCCTCCCCCAGCATCGTCCTGGCGCACAACCACCCGTCCGGTGACCCATCGCCGAGCGCCGAAGACGTGGCGCTGACGCGGCAGGTGCTCGATGCCGGCAAGATGCTCGGAATCGGGGTGCTCGACCACGTCGTGATCGCGCGCGGCGGTTTCGTCAGCATGAAGGACCGGAAGCTCGGCTACGATTAGCCACCGGTGACGTCGTGGCCCCTGTGATCCTCTATCTGGTGGAGCTTTCGCGAGCACCTGCTCGGTTTGACAGGCAAACGTGAAAATTCCTACAATGACCGCTGAGTTCCGATCCGAGGAGGGATCTTTTTGGCTGAAGTCATAATCACGAGCAGCGACAACTTCGACCAGGCTCTGCGCCGGTTTAACAAGATAGTCCAGCAGACCGGCATCCTGGCCGAAGCGCGCCGCAGGGAGCACTACGAGCCCCCCAGCATCCGCCGCAAGAAGAAGGCCGCGGCGAAACGGCGCAAGAGCATGAAGAACGCCCAGCGCGGCTAAACCCCTACTCCACACCGACTCCCCTTTCCCCACCCCTCACCTCTCATGCCCGTCAAAGAGCAGCTTTCCAGCGACCTCAAGGACGCCATGCGCGCCGGCGACGAGGTACGCAAGAGCACCCTCCGCATGCTCATGGCCGCGATCGGCACCGCCGAAGTGGCCGGTTCTACCCGGCACGAACTGAACGACGCTGAGGTGATGCAGGTCATCGCGAAACAGGTGAAGCAGCGGCGCGAGAGCATCGACGAATTCAAGAAAGCCGGCCGCCAGGACCTTGTGGACAAGGAAGCGGCGGAGATGGCCGTGCTCCAGGCGTATCTCCCCGCCCAGATGGGGCGCGACGAGATCGCCGACGAAGCGAAGAAGGTGATCGCCGAGACCGGCGCCCAGGGCCCCGCGGACAAAGGCAAGGTGATGAAGGAACTGATGCCGCGCCTCGCCGGCCGGGCGGAAGGCCGCGACATTAACGACGTCGTCACCGCCCTCCTCACCGGCGCCTCCGGCTAAGGCCGGGCGGTGCAACCGCCGCCACCTCTGTGCCTCCCGTGTCTGTTATCATTGATCCAGCCCCGATTCTGTTTAAGCGGGTAGACGGATAACAAATGTTCACCAGGCTCCGCGCAACGCCCAGCGTGACCGCCGGACAGGCCTTCCTGTTCGCCGTGGCGCTGGCCATCGCGCTCTCCGTCGTCCTTGTCCCGGTCTTCCCCGGTGAGACTCCGCTCCACCAAGGAGACGTCGCGTACAGGACGTTTGCCGTGGGCGGTGAGACGATCGTCAAAGAGGGCGCCGTCGTCGACCAGGCAGCGCTCGAGCGCATCAGGGGAGCGGGCCTCCTCGACAACGACATGGGGTTCGCCGGCGTCCTGTCGGCCCTCATCATCGCGGCGCTGTCCGGGGCGATGGTCGGACTCTACCTTTACCTGTTCCAGCCGCCCGAACTCAAGGGCATGCGAAGGCTGGTGATGCTCGGCCTCATCATCGTCCTCTGGACGGCCGCGTCCAAGGTGTTCTTCTCGCTCACCTTGCCGGACACGGACCGGCTCTATCTCGGCTACATGCTCCCCGTGGCCGCCGCGCCGATGCTCGTTGCGTCGCTCCTCGACGGCGGCCTCGCGGTGCTGCTGGCGGGACTGCTCGCGTTCCTCGCGGCCTTCGGCGCGTTCCACCTGCCCGATTCCCGTAACGGCCTCTCGACCGGGCCGGTGGAGTCGCTGCAGATGGTCAGCGCCCTCGCTCTTTCCGGGCTCGCGGGGATCTTCGCTGTCCGCAACGCGGACCGGGTCAACAACTACGCGACGGCCGGCGTCAGCGTCGGCGCGGTCACGCTCCTGGCGCTCTTCGCATTCTGGCTGCTCCTGCCCGACCGGGACGGCGTGGACCTGCTGATGATCCTGATCGCCTCGGTCGTCACGGGGATCGGCTCCGTGATCATCATCATGGGCGGCTCATACGTCCTCGGCGCCGCGTTCGGCGTCGCCACGCGGATCCAGCTCATGGAGCTCGCCCAGCTCACCCACCCGCTCCTGCGCGAACTGCAGGAGAAGGCGCCCGGCACGTTCCACCACAGCGTCATCGTCGGCAACCTCGCGGAGCGCGCCGCTGACCTCACCGGCGCCGACTCGCTGCTCGTGCGCGTTGGCGCCTACTTCCACGACATCGGCAAGATCACCAAGCCCGCCTTCTACATCGAGAACCAGATGGGCGGCGAGAACCCCCACGACCGGCTCGATCCCGGCGCCAGCGCCAGGATGGTCTCCGAGCACGTCCGCGCCGGCATGAAGCTTACGGCGCGGTACCGCATCCCGGCGCGCGTCCGCGCCTTCGTTCCGGAGCACCACGGGACGCGTCTTGTGACCTACTTCTACCGCAAGGCCAGCGCGGCCGACCCGGCTGTCGACCCGGACCGGTTCCGCTACCCCGGCCCGAAGCCGCAGAGCAAGGAAACGGCGATCATTATGCTCGCCGACTCAGTCGAGGCGGTGGTGCGCGCCAGCAAGGACCGCTCGTTCGAACGCATCGACGAGCTGGTGGACGGCGTGATCAACGAGCGCGTGCAGGAGGGCCAACTGGACGAGAGCGACCTCACGCTGCGCGACCTCCGCACGATCGCGGAGTCCTTCAAGGCGACCCTGCGCGGCATCTACCACCCGCGCATCGAATACCCGGCGCCAACGAAGGCGGAGGTTGAGGCCGGAGCCCACGCTTCGGCGGTGGCGTACCTGCGGCCACCGTCCGAGCCGATCGAGGCGCCGTAGTAGGGCGGCAGGGTGATCTGGGGTCGCCGTACGCCAGCGCCGGATCGCGTGTTCATAAGCGAAATTGATCGGATGCATTGACAGGGTTTGCTGGGGGGTAGAATTCGTGCGGTCGTGAGTGATTTGCGTGTGGCTGGCCCAACCCACATGATCCGGGGCGTGGCTGTCGGTATCGTGGCTGTGGGCGTCATTGCTGCCGCCGGAACGGCGGCATATCTCGTTGTGAGGTCACTGAATGATGACGGCCGAGCAGCTGCAGGGCGCCCTACTACCGACGAGATCAATGCAGCGCTGGCGGCCGATGGCGAGAGGCCGCGAATTGTGAGCTCCCTTGTAGTTCGTGCCGACCTCACAGTCGCCGAGACAATC
>JBBISJ010000020.1:0-40321 GCA_037441345.1 Chloroflexota bacterium | reverse complement strand
CAGAATCGATCCGCCAACCATGACAATGCTTCCTCGTCTGGGGCTCCTTCTCGTCCTGGCTGCTCTCTCAGGCGCACTTGGGGCGCTCTTTGTGCCGGGGACGGAAGCAATCAATCTCCGCAAGCTACACTATCAGGAACTTGCCTGGGTCGCCCTCTGATACCGGGGGTTCTCAACTGTGGTTGGCACGCCAGCGGGTGCCCCGGCAGCGGTTCGGTGGCCCTGGACTGGAACGGTGCCGGCAGCGCGACCGTTTACTGGCGCTCATGGCTGTACCACCAGGATGCATCGCCAGGCACCACGGTCGCGTACGCGTACTCCACCCAGAGCAACACGGCCATCTGTTATCGAACACGCGTCCGGCTGGTCAGCGTTCAGACCGGCCAATTCATGGGATACGTCTACTTCACTCACACCCAATCCAACGGTGCAACGCGAAACGTCTTGGGGTCGTCATCTTGGGCATACACGAAATCCTCGATTGCAACTGTCCGAAGTTCTGAATTCCAGAGTCGCCCGTGGGACGGACCGCATATCCACCAGGCAGATGACTCCAGCCAGTGGAGCGAGAACACCGGGTATCCCACCGCCAGTCAGTGCACCTTGTGCTACTGGGAATACAGCGTCACACAATCGGCGAATTACCAGTTCACCCGGAGCGGGACCCTCAACTACTGACCAAGCCAACAACACGCATCGCGCCGCTGATCGGGAGCCAGGAGGTTCGGCGAAGGCTTGGGGATGCTTGCCATCCGAGCCTTGTTCGTGAGTTCAGCGACAGCCGGAAATCTGTTGACAGTGGGGTACCCTCCCGTTAACATTTCACCTTGGCGCTCCGTTAGTACGGACGTGCCCGTGTGCGCTTGACTCGGTCGGAAGACCTGGCCAGGTAAGGCAGGGATCCGGCCTTTTGCTTGAGTACAGGCGAAATTCAAAGAGGAACATATGCCAACGATCAACCAGCTTGTGCGCAAGGGACGGAAGCCGTTGTCCAGCAAGACAAAGGCGCCTGCCCTGCGTTTCAACTTTAACGCACTGAAGAACCGCATGATCCGCGGTGAGGGCAGCCCGCAAAAGCGGGGTGTCTGCACCAACGTGCGCACGGTCACCCCGCGTAAGCCGAACTCGGCGCTGCGCAAGGTGGCCCGCGTTCGCCTCACCAACCAGATGGAGGTCACGGCCTACATCCCCGGCGAGGGGCACACGCTCCAGGAGCACTCCGTCGTGCTGATCCGCGGCGGCCGCGTCAAGGACCTGTCCGGCGTGCGCTATCACATCGTGCGTGGCGCGCTTGACGCCGGTGGCGTCGTCGGCCGGAAGCAACAGCGCAGTAAGTACGGGACACGCAAGGAATAACGACGATGCCACGCCGAGGACTAGTTCGCAGACAACGCACGCCGCCGGACGCCAGGTACGGCAGCACCCTGGTGCAGGTCATGATCAACAAGGTCATGCGCGACGGCAAGAAGAGCGTCGCCGAGCGGATCGTCTACGACGCCATGGGCATGATCGGCGAGCGCACGAAAGAAGATCCGCGGCAGGTGTTCGAGCAGGCCATGCGGAACGCCATGCCCATCCTCGAAGTCCGGCCCCGCCGGGTCGGCGGCGCCACGTACCAGATTCCGCTGGAAGTGCGCCCCGCCCGGCAGACATCGCTCGCGATGCGCTGGATCCTCGGCGCCGCGCGTGGCCGCAGCGGCCGGCCGATGTCCGAGAAACTTGCGGCTGAACTGATAGACGCGTACCGGGAGCAGGGCTCCGCGATCAAGAAGCGCGAAGACACGCACCGCATGGCTGAGGCGAACAAGGCGTTCGTCCACTACCGGTGGTAGGCAGGCCGGCCATGCGGAGCGCGCAACTGGATTAGCTTTCCCAACGAAAGCAAGGTAGAGGCAATGAGTGACTCTGTGCCCGTTGAACGGGTGCGAAACATCGGGATTATCGCCCACATAGATGCCGGGAAGACCACCGTCACCGAGAGGATCCTCTTTCACACGGGGATCACCTACAAGATCGGGGACGTGGACGCCGGTACTGCCGTCATGGACTGGATGGCCCAGGAGCGCGAGCGGGGCATCACGATCACCGCTGCCGCGACCACGGCAAGCTGGGCGGACCACCAGGTCAACATCGTCGATACCCCCGGCCACGTGGACTTCACCGTGGAGGTGGAGCGCAGCCTGCGCGTGCTGGACGGCGGTGTTGTCGTCTTCGACGCGGTGGCCGGTGTGCAAAGCCAGTCCGAGACCGTCTGGCGCCAGGCCGACCGGTACCACATCCCCCGCATCTGCTTCATCAACAAGATGGACCGCGTCGGCGCCGACTACTACAAGGCCGTGCAGAGCATCCGTGACCGCCTTAACGCCCGGCCGGTGCTCGTCCAGATCCCGATCGGCCAGGAGGACAAGTTCAGCGGCGCCATCGATCTTGTCGAGATGCGCGCCATCAACTTCCCGGAGGGCGACGTCCCGCCGGTGACCGGCGAAATCCCCGCGGATCTGCTGGACGACGCGAAGCTCCACCGCGAAGAGCTAATCGAAGCGATTGCCGAAGTGGACGACCAGATGCTGATCAGCTTCGTGGAGCAGCACGAGGTCACCCCCGTAGAGCTGAAGAAGGCGATCCGCCGCGCGACCATTGCGGGGCTCGTCAACCCGGTCCTCTGCGGCACAGCGCTCAAGAATAAGGGCGTTCAGCCGCTGCTGGACGCAGTCGTAGACTACCTGCCTTCCCCGGTAGAGGTGCCCGCCGTCGCGGGTACCGACCCGAAGACGCACGAAGAGCTGCATCGCGGCCCCGACAAAGACGAGCCGTTTTCGGCGCTCGCGTTCAAGGTCGTGGCGGACCCCTACGTGGGCCGTCTTGTCTACTTCCGCGTCTATTCCGGCGTCGCCAGGCAGGGCGCCATGGTGATGAACACCACGCGCGGCCAGCGGGAACGCCTCGGCCGTATCCTCCGCATGCACGCCAACCGTCGCGAAGAGGTCTCGGAGATCGAAGCCGGTCAGATCGCGGCAACAGTGGCCCTGAAGAACACGTTCACCGGCGACACCCTCTGCGACGAGAACAGCCCGATCGTCCTTGAGGCCATCAAGTTCCCGGAGCCCGTAATCGCCGTCTCCATCGAGCCCAAGACCAAGGACGACCAGGAGCGCATGGGAGACGTGCTCGCCCGGCTGGTGGAGGAAGACCCCACGTTCCACGCCCGTTTCGACCAGGAGACCGGCCAGACGATCATCTCCGGCATGGGCGAGTTGCACCTCGAGATCATCGTCGACCGCATGGTCCGCGAATTCAACGTCCAGGCAGACGTGGGCCGGCCGGAGGTCGCCTACAAGGAGACGATCACCGCCTCGTCCAAGTCCGAGGGCCGGTTCGTCCGCCAGAGCGGCGGCCGCGGCCAATTCGGAGTTGTCCGCCTGGAGGTTCAGCCCCAGGAGCGCGGCCACGGCTTCCAGTTCGAGAACAAGATCATCGGCGGCGCTATCCCCAGGGAGTACGTGCCGGCGGTTGAACAGGGCATCCGCGAGGCGCTCGACACGGGCGTTCTGGCCGGATATCCCGTGATTGATGTCAGGGTAGACCTTGTGGATGGGCAGTATCACCCTGTAGACTCTTCCGAGTTGGCGTTCAAGATGGCGGGCTCCCTGGGGATCCAGGAAGCGCTGAAAAAGGCCCGCCCGGTGCTGCTTGAGCCCGTCATGAAGGTGGAGATCGCCACCCCGGACGAGTTCTTCGGCGATGTCCTGAGCGACGTGAGTTCGCGCCGCGGGCAAGTTTCGGATGTCGACCACCGCGGTCACCTGCGGGTGATCTCAGCGCACGTCCCGCTGGCCGAGACGTTCGGCTACGCGACTGCGCTGCGCTCAATAACTCAGGGCCGCGCAAGCTACACGATGGAGTTTGATCATTACCAGGAAGTTCCAGCGTCGATCGCGGACCAGGTGCGCGGCCGGGTGCAGGGAGCGGTTCGGAGATAGAGACTGATGGCAAGGCAGAAGATCCGGATCCGCCTCAAGGCATTTGACCACCGCATCCTGGACCAGTCGGCTGTCCTCATCGTAGAGGCCGCCGAGAGGACGGGCGCGCAGGTCGCGGGCCCGATCCCCCTGCCCACCGAGATCAAGAAGTTCTGCGTGATCCGCTCCCCCCACATCGATAAAGACTCCCAGGAGCAGTTCGAGATCCGTACCCACAAGCGGATCATCGACATCCTGGAAACGACCTCCAAGACCGTCGACGCTCTCATGCGGCTGCAGTTGCCCTCCGGCGTCGACATCGAGATCAAGCTATGAGCGTTCAGGGAATCTTCGGCCGCAAGGTCGGCATGACCCAGCTGTTCGAAGACAACGGCGACGCCGTCCCGGTGACGGTGATCGAAATGCCGCCGTGCACCGTCGTCCAGGTTAAGACCCGCGACACCGACGGCTACGACGCGGTGCAACTCGGGATCGGCGAACGGAAGCAAGTTACGAAGCCCCTGAAAGGGCACATGAAAGACCTGGGCGCGTTCGCCTATCTGCGGGAAGTTAAGGTTGATGACATCTCCGCCTGGGAAGTCGGCCAGAAGGTCGGCTGCGAGATCTTCGAGCCCGGCGACCTCGTGGACGTGACCGGCGTGACCAAGGGCCGCGGTTTCGCAGGTGTGATGAAGCGCCATAACTTCCGTGGCGGCCCCAAGACGCACGGCCAGTCAGACCGCGCACGGGCCCCAGGTTCCATCGGCGCTGGCACCAGTCCCGGGCGCGTGATCAAGGGCCTGAAGATGGCCGGGCATATGGGAACCGGCAACGCCACTTCCAGGAACTTGAAGGTCGTGCGCTCAGACACCGACCGTGGCGTGCTCATCGTTCGCGGCCCTGTGCCCGGGAACGAGGGCGTCCTTCTCCAGATCCGCAAATCACCGCGAGGTAAGGCGAAGCGATGAAACTGCCGGTCCTGAGCGTTGAAGGCAAAGAACTGCGTTCGCTGGACGTAGACGAGAGCGTGTTCGGCATTGAGCCGAACGTCGCCGTCCTCCACCAGGCCTACGTCGCCCAGCGCAACAACCAGCGTGGTGGTACGGTCAAGACAAAGACCCGCGGGGAGGTCCAGGGCAGCACGCGCAAGGTACGCATGCAGAAGTACACCGGCCGCTCCCGCCAGGGCAGCGCCCGCGCGCCGCACCGCGTCGGCGGAGGTCTCGTCTTCGGCCCCCGTCCTCGCGACTACAGCCAGGACATGCCCAAGAAGATGCGGCGGCTCGCCATCCGCTCGGCGCTCTCGGGCAAGGTGGCCGACGGCCAGCTTGTGGTCGTCGACCAGCTCGCCTTCGAGACCCCACGGACAAAGGAAATTGTGCGCATCCTCGGCAACCTCGGGTTCAACCGCTCGGCGTTGGTCGTCACGGCGAACCCGGACCGGGGCGTACTGGCCAGCGTCCGCAACCTCGAGCGCACCAAGGCCCTACCGGCCGCGTACCTCAACGTTGGCGACATGATGAACCACGCCGGGCTCGTGATCACTGAGGAAGCTGTCAGGATCGCTGAAGGACTCTGGGGCAAGAAGGAGCGGGTCCAGCCGGCCGTCAAGGCCGAGCCGGCGCCGCGAAAGGCCAGGGCCAAGGCTGCGCCCGAACCGCAGCCTGTTGCGGAAGTAACGCCCGAACCTGAGCCCGAGCCCGCACCGAAGGCGCCTGCTCGCCGGCAGACCGCCCCGAAAGCCGAAGCCGCCGCAGAACCGCCGGTTGAGAAGCCGGCCCGGACGGCAAAGCCGAAAGCGGAAGCGAAACCGAAGGCTGCGGCGAAAGCGACAAAGCGCCGTACGGCTCCAGAGGCTGCGGCCCCGAAGGCCGAGAAGCCCGCAGAAGAGAAGCCGAAGCGGCGGACCACGAAGAAGGCGGAGGGCGACTAGATGAAGGCGCTGAACCCGCTGTCCGTTCTCGTGCGGCCGCTCATCACCGAGAAGGCCACGCGCCTGCACGGCGAAAACAAGTACGCGTTCGAGGTACAGGCCCACTCCAACAAGGCTCAGGTCAAGGAAGCTGTCGAGAAGGGCTTCAACGTCAAGGTCACTGCAGTCAACGTGATGAAGATGAAGGGCAAGCCGTACCGCGTGCGCGGCAACCGTATCAAGCACAAAGGTGACTGGAAGAAAGCTGTGGTCACCCTGGCGCCCGATGACAAGCTAGAGCTGTTCGAGGGTATGTAAGAATGACCGTCAAGCAGTACAAGCCCACATCGCCCGGCCGTAAGTCGGCCACCGGCTACACCTTCGAGGAGATCACCCGGAAGAAGCCGGAGAAGTCCCTGCTCGCGCCCGTCCGGAAGAAGGCCGGCCGCAACAACCAGGGCCGTATCACCGTGCGCCACCGCGGCGGCGGCCACAAGCGCCAGTTCCGGATCATCGATTTCCGCCGGGACAAAGTCGGGATCCCCGGCAAGGTGGCGTCCATCGAGTATGACCCCAACCGCAGCGCACGTATCGCGCTGATCCACTACGCCGACGGCGAGAAGCGCTACATCCTCTGGCCCGTCGGCCTGAAGGTGGGCGAGACCGTGATGTCCGGACCCGAAGCCGAGATCAAGCCGGGCAACGCCATGGCGCTGCGCAGCATGCCTTCCGGCACGATCATCCACAACCTTGAGATTAACCTGGGCAAGGGCGCGCAGCTGGTGCGCGGCGCCGGCGGCTCCGCGCAACTCCTGGGACGAGACGAGGAGTACGCCATCGTGCGGCTGCCTTCCGGCGAAGTGCGCCGGGTCTTCGCGGAGTGCATGGCGACAATCGGCCAGGTCGGCAACGTGGAACACAGCCAGATCAAGCTGGGACGCGCGGGGCGAAAGCGGCTCCTCGGCAGGAGACCGCATGTCCGCGGCACCGTCATGAACCCGGTGGACCACCCCCACGGCGGCGGCGAGGGCCGCGCGCCGATCGGCCTGCCCGGCCCAAAGTCCCCGTGGGGCAAGCCCACGCTCGGCGCCCGTACCCGGCGGCGCAAGGACACGAACAAGTACATCGTGCGGCGGAGGTATCAGGTCTAATGTCTCGATCGACCAAGAAGGGCCCATTCGCCGACGCCCACCTGATCGAAAAGGTGCAGAAAGTGCTGGCTTCCGGCCAGAAGGCCGTGATCAAGACGTGGTCGCGGCGCTCCACCGTTCTCCCCGAAATGGTCGGCCTGACCATTGCCGTTCACGACGGCCGCCGGCACGTGCCCATCTTCATCACTGAGAACATGGTCGGACACAAGCTGGGAGAGTTCGCACCGACCCGCACGTTCCGCGGGCACACCAGTAAGTCCGCCCAGACGGCCGGGGTGAGGAGAAAGTAGCATGGTAGCAGTCCGGGCTTTCTCCCGCAGCACACCCGTGCCCCCGAAGAAGATGCGCGTCATCCTGGAAGAAGTGCGCGGGAAGCGCGTTGACGAGGCCATGGCCCTGTTGCGCTTCATGACCTCGCCGCACGCCCGGCTTGTGGCCAAGACGGTGCGGTCTGCGGCGGCCAACGCGGAGAACAACTACAACCTGAACCCTCGCCTCCTGCGGGTGACGCAGGCGTTCGCCGGCGACGGCGAAAAGCTGCGACGCATGCAGCCTCGCGCCCGCGGCCGCGGCGACATAACCCATCGAAGAAAGAGCAACCTGACCATCGTCGTGGAAGAGGAGTCCAGGTAATGGGACAGAAGGTTCACCCCCACGGTTTCCGCCTGGGCTATATCTACGACTGGAGCAGCAAGTGGTTCGCGGACAGGACCTACACCGATCAACTGCACCAGGACCTGGCGATTCGCGATTCCATCAGGAAGGCGCTGCCGGATGCGGGCATCGCCCGTGTGGAGATCGAGCGGAACGCCAACCAGGTGACCGTGAGCATCCACACCGCGCGCCCCGGCATCGTTATCGGCCGCGGCGGCCAGCGCGTGGACGAACTGCGGACCAACCTGGAGAAGCTGACCGGCCACAAGGTGCGAGTGAACATCAACGAGATCCGAATCCCCGAGACCGAGGCGCCCCTCGTGGCGCGCGCGGTTGCCGAGCAGCTTGAACGCAGGGTCGCCCACCGGCGCGCCATCAAGCAGGCGGCGCTGCGAGCGATGCAGCGCGGCGCCCAGGGCGTGCGCATCAAGGTCAGCGGGCGCCTCGGCGGCGCTGACATGTCCCGGAAGGAGCAGGAACGCCAGGGCCGGGTCCCCCTGCACACGCTGAGGGCGGACGTGGACTACGGCACCTCGGAAGCGCGCACCACCATGGGGCGGATCGGCGTCAAGGTTTGGATCTACAAGGGCGATGCCCCCGTCGAACGCCGCCGCAGGGCAGCAGCGCCGGAGGCAGAAGCGGAAGCGGCCGAAGAGGGTGCCCAGGCTGCCGTGGCGCCGGAGCCCCCGGCGACCGCGCCGGCGCCGGAAGACCCCGCGCCACCGGCTGCCCCAACAGAGCCTGCCCCGGAAGTTGCCGACAGCACCGAAACGGAAATAGAGAGCGATGCTTCAGCCTAAGCGAACGAAGTACAGGAAAATGCAGCGGGGCCGCATGCGCGGAATGGCCCACGCCGGCAGCTCGATCTCCTTCGGTGACTTCGGCCTCCAGGCGCTTTCCCCGGCGTGGATGACTTCCCGCCAGATAGAGGCCGGCCGCCGCGCGATCACGCGCTACGTCCGCCGTGGCGGCAAGCTCTGGATCCGGGTCTTCCCGGACAAGCCGATAACCAAGAAGCCTCTGGAAGTGCGCCAGGGCAGCGGTAAGGGCCCGGTGGAAGCCTGGGTGGCCGTCGTCAAGCCGGGGCGCATGATCTACGAGATGTCCGGCGTGCGCGAAGACGTCGCGCGCGAGGCGATGCGCCTGGCAGCGCAGAAGCTCCCCATCCCCACGCGCTTCGTCGTGAGGTCGGAGGGATAAATGGCAAAGAAGATAAAGACAAAGACGGCCGACCTCAGGAAACTATCCGAGGCTGATCTGGGCAAGGAAGTGGATGAGTCCTACAGGCGCCTGTTTTCGCTGCGCCTGCAAAAGGAAACCCTCCAGCTCCAGAACCACCGCGAGATCCCTCGAATGCGCCGAAACATCGCGCGCCTCAAGACGATCGAGCGTGAGCGGCAGATGGCTAAGGGCGGAGGTGGCGCATGACCGTTGAGCGCGGAATCCACGGTGGCCGGAAGACACGCGAGGGCGTGGTCATCAGCGACAGGATGGAGAAGACCATCGTTGTCGCCGTGCAGTCCAACATCCGCCACCCGCTGTACAAGAAGATCATTCGCCGGGTGCATAAATTCATGGCGCACGACGAGGACGGCCAGGCCAGGACCGGCGACCGGGTCCGAATCGTTGAGGCCGCGCCGACATCCCGCCGCAAGCGGTGGCAACTCGCCGGCGTTCTCAGCCGGGTGGAGCTACCCGAAGTGGCGCCGGAGTCGATCGACCTCGACATCCTTGGTGAGGTGAAACCAGAAGAAGAACCAACCGCCGAGGCATCTGCCGAAGTCGAGGAAGTGGCTGCTGAAGCGGCCCCGGCGCAGCCTGGGCCAGCTGACGAAGTGGCTCCGGACGAATCAGCCGTTGTTGCGGAGGCGGAAGAACCGGCGCCGGAGGCAACCGAACAGGAGCCGGCCGGTGACGAAGAGACTGCTGGCGAGCCCGTGGCTGACGTCGAGCCCGAGGCTGACGTCGAGCCCAAGGCCGGCGGTGCCCCCGACGAGGCCGCTGAAGATGCGAGTGAGGAAGCCGGTGACGACGCCGCTGCGGAAGCCGGGGAGGAAAAGGAGTGATCCAGCAGTACTCCCGGCTCCGGGTTGCGGACAACTCGGGCGCCAAGCAGTTAATGGTGATCCAGGTGATGGGTGGGTCGCGCAGGCGCTACGGCAGCGTGGGCGACACCATCGTCGCATCCGTCAAACAGGCGGCGCCGGGCGGCGGCGTCAAGAAGGGCGAGGTCGTGCGCGCCGTCGTCGTGCGCGCCTCCCAGCCGTGGCGGCGCACGGATGGTTCGTACATCCGCTTCGACGAGAACGCAGCGGTGGTCCTCTCGGACGCCTCAAACCCCCGTGGCACGCGCATCTTCGGGCCGGTCGCCCGCGAACTTCGAGAGCGCAACTTCATGAAGATAGTTTCACTGGCCCCGGAAGTGGTGTAGAAGTGCAGAAGATCAGGCGAGACGACAACGTCGTTGTCATGAAGGGAGCCGACCGCGGCCGCACCGGCCAGGTGCGTAAGGTGCTACCTTCCGGCAAGAAGACCGACAAGTACGGCAACCCGAAAGCCCCCCGGGTCATCGTGACTGGCGTGAACATGGTCAAACGCCACCAGCGGCCGCGCAGCGCCCAGCACCCCGGCGGTATCATCGAACGCGAGGCGCCCATCTCGTGGGCCAACGTGGCACTCGTCTGCGCCTCCTGCGGTAAGCCCGCCCGCGTCGGGTTCCGGTTGCTGGCAGACGGCCGCAAGGTGCGCTACTGCAAACAGTGCGATGCGAGTTTGGACTAAAGAGAGCAGGAAGTGGTAACCCGAGTTCCCCCCAGGCTAAAAGAACGGTTCCAGTCCGAGATCGTGCCCGCAATGGTGCGGGAGTTCAGCTATGCCAACGTGATGCAGGTGCCACGCGTGGTCAAGGTGAACCTGAACATCGGTCTCGGAGAGGCTGTCCAGGACGCCAAGGCGCTGGATTCGGCCTCGGCTGACATCGCGACAATCACTGGACAGCACCCGGTGATCACGCGCGCCAAGAAGTCAATCTCCAACTTCAAGCTCCGCGAGGGAATGCCTATCGGAGTCGCCGTGACGTTGCGTGGGGACCGGATGTGGGAGTTCCTGGACCGGCTTATCAACGCCGCCCTCCCGCGCATCCGCGACTTCAACGGCGTCTCGCCGAACTCCTTCGACGGGCGCGGAAACTACAGCCTGGGCGTCAGGGAACAGATGATCTTCCCGGAGATCGAATACGACAAGATCGACAAGGTCCGTGGTATGCAGGTAACAATCCAGACCACGGCGCGGTCGGATGAAGAGGCGAAGCGGCTGCTGGAGCTGCTGGGCATGCCCTTCGCCCGGCGAGGATAACTGGAGCGAAACGTGACCCGAAAAGCGCTTTACGAGAAGACCTTCAACAAAGAACCGAAATTCGCGGTGAGGCAGCGCAACCGGTGCCGCCAGTGTGGCCGCCCGCGCGCCTACATCCGAAAGTTCGGCCTGTGCCGGATATGCTTCCGCCAGCTCGCGCTGCTGGGGCACATACCCGGGGTTAAGAAGTCGAGCTGGTAGAAGACATGGTCACTGATCCGATCGCTGATATGCTTGCCCGCATCCGGAACGCGCAAACGGCGCGGCACGACTACACGGATATACCTCTGTCCAGGCTTAAGCTTGGCATCGCCGAGGTGCTGAAGAAGGAAGGCTACGTCAAGGACCTCCAGGTCAAGAAGGAAGGCGCCAGGGGCGCCATCCGCATCCACCTGGCCTACACCGGCAAGCGAGACCCGGCGATCGCCGGCCTGGACCGCGTAAGCAAGCCGGGACTGCGCGTCTACACCTCCCGCGGCGAGATCCCGCGCGTGTACGGCGGGCTCGGCATCGCGATCCTGTCCACGCCGCAGGGGATAATGACCGGCAAGGAAGCCCGCAAGCGCGGGGTCGGAGGCGAAGTCCTCTGCTACGTCTGGTGATTTGAGAGATGTCACGTATCGGTAAGCAACCAATCACATTGCCAAAGGGCGTTGAAGTCCGCATCGACGGTGTAGACGTCACGGTCAAGGGGCCCAGGGGACAGCTGTCGCAGCGCATCCACGCTGAACTCGCGCTCGAACAGCAGGACGGCCAGCTGCTGGTGAAGCGGCCGACGGATCAGCCCCGCCACCGCGCGATGCACGGCCTCTACCGCACCCTGATCGCGAACATGGTAACCGGAGTCAGCGAAGGCTTCTCCAGGACCCTGGAGATGCAGGGCGTGGGCTACCGCGCCCAGATGCAGGGAACGAACCTCGTGCTCAACATCGGCTTCTCGCATCCGGTGGAAGTGCCGCCGCCCGCGAATATCGAATTCGAGGTCGACGGCACGTCGAAGATCATCATCAAGGGAATCAACAAGGAGCTGGTCGGCCAGGTCGCGGCGGATGTCAGGAAGATTCGTCCCCCGGAGCCCTACAAGGGCAAGGGCATCCGCTACGCGGGCGAGTACGTGCGGCGCAAGGCCGGCAAGGCCGGCAAGGCCGCTCACTAGGACGGATGAGATGAAGGGCAACAAGACGGCAAGAGCTGCACGGGTGCGCAGGCACCGCCGGGTCCGGGAAACCATCTCCGGTACGACGGAACGGCCGCGGCTCGCCGTGTTCCGCAGCCTGAACCACATCTACGCCCAGGTCATCGATGATGTGGCCGGCCACACGCTGGCCGCCGCGTCGGACACCGAAAAGGCTGTCCGGTCCGGGATTAAGGCCGGACAGAAGAAGAGCGAAGTCGCCGCCGTCGTCGGCGAGGCGCTCGTGAAGCGCGCGAAGGAGAAGGGGATCAAGGCCGTTGTCTTTGATCGCGGTGGTTTCAAGTACCACGGACGCGTCAAGGCGCTGGCCGAAGCCGTCCGCAAGGGCGGGATCTCCTTCTAGGCAGAGGAACGTATGTCAAACCCACGAAAGTACATCGCCAAGAACCAACGGGTGGATGCCACCGACCTGGAGCTCCAGGAGAAGGTGGTGTTCATCAACCGCGTCGCCAAGGTTATGAAAGGCGGCCGCCGGTTTCACTTCACCGCCATCGTCGTCGTCGGCGACATGAACGGCCACGTCGGCGCCGCACTCGCCAAGGCGACCGAGGTCCCGGAGTCCATCCGCAAGGCGGCGACTATCGCCCGCAAGCACATGATCAACGTCCCGATGGTCAAGACCACAATCCCACACCCGCTCCTCGTGCGGTTCGGGGCGTCCAGGGTGCTCATCAAGCCGGCTCCCGCTGGCACCGGCCTGATCGCCGGCGGCGGCGTCCGCGCTGTCCTGGAAATGGCCGGCGTCAAGGACGCCGTTGCCAAGTCGCTCGGTTCCAGCAACCCCGCTAACACCGTCAAGGCCACAATGCTGGCGCTTTCGATGCTGCGCGACCCCGCGGACGTACTCGAGAAGCGCCGCGGCTTCTCCCCGGAGGCGAGCATTGGCCGATAAGCTGCGAGTCACCTGGAAGAAGAGCGCGATCGGCTACAAGGAGAACCAGAAGCGGACGATCAAGGCGCTCGGTCTCAAGCGGCTGGGCCACTGCGTGGACCAGCCGGACAACCGGGCGGTGCGTGGTATGATCAACACGGTCCGCCATCTCGTTGAAGTAACAGAGGACCCTCAGGACTGATGCAAGCCCACGATTTGAAACCCCCGAAAGGGGCCAGGCACGCGCGTAAGCGCATCGGCCGCGGCAACGCCAGCGGTACCGGCACCTATTCGGGACGCGGCCTCAAGGGCCAGAAGGCCCGCGCCGGGCGCAAGCCCCGCCGCTTCTTCGAAGGCGGCCAGACCGAACTGATGAGGCGGCTGCCGCGGAAGCGCGGATTCACCAACCGCTTCCGCGTCGAGTTCTCACCCGTCAACCTGCGGGACCTGGACCGATTCGATGACGGCAGCGAAGTGACCCTGGAGCTGCTGAAGGAGTCCGGACTCGTCAGCACATTGCGAAACCCCGTGAAGGTGCTGGCCACCGGCGACCTCACCAAGAAGCTGAACGTCACCGCCCACAGGTTCTCCAAAACCGCCCGCCAGAAGATCGAAGCCGCCGGCGGCACCGCCACAGCGCTTATGCCGGACGAGCCACCGAAGGAAAAGCGCAAGAAGGCGAAAGCCGGCAAGGCCGCAAAGCCTGAGGCGAAAGCCGAAGAACCGGCGGAAGCGCCTGAACCTGGCGAGTCTCAGAGCAGCGAGGGCGAGACCAGTGGCGACAGCGACTAGAGCGCAACCGCCGCGCCGCCAGGCCCCTCAACTCCTGCAGGCCGCCATCGCCGCGCTGTCTCAGCCGGACATCCGCCAGAAGCTGGTGTTCACCTTCGCCATGCTCGTCATCTTCCGGTTCGTGTCCAACATGCCGGTCCCCGGCGTTAACCCGCTGGCGCTGGACAACCTCTTTCGCCAGAGCACCGTTCTCGGCTTCCTCAACATCTTCAGCGGCGGCGCCCTGTCCAACATGAGCATCGCCGCAATGGGCGTATATCCATACATCACCGCGTCCATCGTCATGCAGCTGATGGTGCCGCTCGTGCCGACGCTTCAGGCGCTGACCAAGGAAGGCGAGCAAGGTCGGAAACAGATCAACATTTACACGCACTGGATGGCCGTCCCCATGGCGTTCGTCCAGGGTTACGGGCAGCTCATCATCGTGCAGAGCCAGGGGGGCATCACCGGCATAGAGCTGACAGGTCCAAACGCGCTGCCGACCTTCGCCGCCGTCATTACCATGACCGCGGGGACCATGTTCCTCGTCTGGATCGGGGAGCTGATCAGCGAGAAGGGTATCGGGAACGGCATCTCGGTCATCATCTTCGCCGGCATCATCGCCGGTATTCCCCAGTTCGTTGCCGGACGCCTCTATTCCGGCACAGGGGAGGGGATCGCCACAACCGTGTTCCTCGCGGCGTTGATGGTCGGTCTCGTCGCCTTCATCGTCTACTTCCAGGAAGCGCAGCGCCGGATACCGGTGCAGTACTCGCGCAGCGTGTTCCGCTCCGGCAGGATGTACCGTCAGTCGGGGGCGACTCACATCCCCCTCAAAGTGAACACATCGGGCATGATCCCGCTGATCTTCGCCTTCTCGATCATCATCTTCCCCGCCTTCGTCGGCCAGGCGATGGCTGCTTCGAGCAACAACACGGTCGCCAGCATCGGCGACCTCCTCCAATCGCTGTTCAACCCGGACAACCCGGGCTACTGGGTCTTCGTGTTTATCACCGTCATCGTCTTCACGTTCTTCTACACGATGGTCGTCTTCCAGCAGCAGAACCTGGCGGAGAACCTGCAGCGGCAGGGCGGGTTTGTGCCCGGAATCAGGCCCGGCCGGCCGACGGAACAGTACATCAACAGGGTGCTCGTCCGCATCACCTGGGGTGGCGCCTTCTTCCTGGGTGTCGTTGCCGTGGCGCCGTATATCTTCTCCCACGTCGTCGGTGCCGGGAACTTCGGTGGCAGCGGCCGGGCGACCGCGTTTGGCATCACCAGTTCCGGCCTCATCATCGTCGTCGGTGTCGTGCTGGACACGATGCGCCAGATTGAAGCTCAACTGCTCATGCGGCAGTATGAAGGCTTCATCAGGTAAGCCGCCCGGGTGTACGTAGTACTACTCGGCCTGCCCGGCGCTGGCAAAGGCACGCAGGCGCAGCGCCTCAAACAAGCCACCGGCCTCGCTCACATCAGCAGCGGTGACCTCTTCCGCGAGAACATCGGCAAGGGCACAGACCTCGGCAAGCGCGCGAAAGAGTACGTTGACGGCGGCCTCCTCGTCCCTGACGAGATCACCATTGGCATGATCCTGGACCGCATCGCCCGGCCCGACTGCGCCGGGGGATTCATGCTGGACGGCTTCCCGCGCAACACCGGCCAGGCCGAGGCGCTTGACACGGCGCTCACCGGCAGCGGTCGGGCGATCGATCGGACGCTCTACATCAAAGTGGGCAAGGAAGACCTTGTCAACCGCCTGGCGGGACGCTGGACGTGCACAGGCTGCGGCGCCGTCTATCACGAAGTGAACCATCCGCCGAAGCAGCCCGGTGTCTGCGACAACTGCGGAGCTGCCCTGTCGCAGCGCGAGGATGACAGGGCCGACGTGGTCAGGAAGCGAATCGAGATCCAATTCGAAAACCTGGAACCGCTGCTCGAATACTACAGGCGCCAGGGAAAACTCAGTGAAGTGGATGGCGCCCGCGACGCCGAGGCCGTAACAGCGGACCTCCTGCGCCTGATCGCAGAGTGAGAAGCCATGCCAATCGTTGTTAAATCACGGGACGAGATAGCCATCATGAGGGAGGCCGGCCGTCACCTGGCGGAGGTGCTCCAGATGCTCGTCGATGCCCTCCGGCCCGGCCTCGTCGAAAAGGAACTGGACGAAATCGTACGGAGGGAATACAAGAAGCGAAACCTTGTCCCCACCTTCCTCGGCTACTACGGCTACCCGGCAACCGTTTGCGTCTCGATCAACGATGAGATCGTGCACGGCATCCCCGGCAAGCGCGAGATCAGCGACGGCGACGTCGTCAGCATAGACCTCGGCTGCACTCACAAAGGATTCGTCGCCGATTCAGCGGTGACTGTCGGAGTCGGTGTCGTCTCCCCCGAAAAGCAGCGCCTGATCGACGTCTGCCGTGAGTCCCTCAACCGCGGGATCGCGGCGGCCAACGGCGGCGCCCGCGTGGGCGACATCGGCCACGCGATCCAGGCCTACGTTGAAGGCGAAGGTTTTTCGGTCGTCAGGGAATACGTGGGGCACGGCGTAGGCCGGCAAATGCACGAGGACCCGCAAATCCCGAACTACGGCGCACCTGGTACCGGCCCCGTGCTCCGGCCGGGTATGGTGATCGCGATCGAGCCGATGGTGAACGCGGGGACGTGGCAGACTAAGAAAGACGCGGACAACTGGACAGTGCGAACACAGGATGGCTCTCTCTCCGCGCACTTCGAGCACACCCTGGCGATAACCGATGGCGAAGCGGAAGTGCTCACATTGCCGTAAGCCCCACGGTTCCGTAAAATTAAATTTTCGGGTGACAGTTTCCCAGGAGGTATTTGGCCCCGGCCCTTAATGGCAAAAAAAGACAATATAGAAGTAGAAGGAACGGTCAAGGAGAACTTGCCCAACGCGATGTTTCGTGTAGAATTGGCTAACGGGCACAAGGTGCTCGCCCACGCGTCCGGCAAGATCAGGATGCACTTCATCCGCATTCTCCCCGGGGATAAGGTCCTTGTAGAGCTGTCTCCATATGACCTCAGCCGGGGCCGGATCACCTACCGATTCAGGTAAACCATGAAAGTACAAGCGTCCGTAAAGAAGCGTTGTGAAAAGTGCAAGATAGTGCGCCGCGAAGGCGTGGTGCGCGTTATCTGCTCTAATCCCCGCCACAAGCAGAGGCAGGGGTAGGAGGCGTTAATGGCCCGTATCTCGGGTGTTGATATCCCGCGCGATAAGAAGGTGGAGGTCTCGCTGACCTACATCTACGGGATCGGCCGCCCAACTTCGATCAAGCTTCTCGACCAGGCCGCCGTCAACCGTGACACCAAGGTTCGCGACTTGACGGACGAGGAGATCAACCGCATCCGCGATCTGATCGACAAGAACCACCTGGTTGAAGGCGAGCTGCGAAAGCAGGTGCGGCAGGATATTCAGCGGCTGATCGAAATCAGCAGCTACCGCGGCATCCGGCACCGCCGCGGCCTGCCGGTGCGTGGCCAGCGGACCAAGACCAACGCCCGGACCAAGCGTGGCCCACGGCGCACAGTGGCCGGCAAGCGGCGCGCAATGGCGAAGAAGTAGGACTGAGGATAGCGAATGGCGGAAAAGAAGACCCGGACGCGCCGGAGGGAGAAGAAGAACGTCCCCGTTGGGAAGGCCTTCATCTCCTCCACGTTCAACAACACCACGATCACGCTGACCGATCCCAACGGCGCGGTGCTCTCGTGGGCCTCCGCCGGCACCGCCGGCTTCAAGGGCTCCCGCAAGAGCACCCCCTACGCGGCCGGCCTCGCCGCCGAGAACGCGGCCCGAAAGGCCATGGAGCACGGTCTGCGGCAGATCGAGGTCCGCGTTAAGGGGCCCGGGAGCGGGCGAGAAGCGGCGATCCGCTCACTGCAGGCCGCCGGCCTCCAGGTGACAAGCATCCGGGACGTCACGCCGATACCCCATAACGGCTGCCGCCCACCCAAGAGGCGGAGGGTCTAGTCCATGGCCCGATACACAGACGCCCGCTGCCGTCTCTGCCGGCGGCTGGGCGAAAAGCTCTACCTGAAGGGTGACAAGTGCTTTACCAGCTGCGTGTTCGATAAGCGGCCTTACCCGCCGGGGCCCCGCCAGACGCGGCGCCGCAAGGTCTCTGACCGCGGTCTCCAGTGGCGCGAGAAGCAAAAGGCGCGCGCCGTCTACGGCGTGCTCGAGTCGCAGTTCCGCAAATATTACGAAGACGCTGTCCGCCGACCCGGAGTCACCGGCGATACGCTGCTCCGGACTCTTGAGCAGCGGGCCGACAACGTCGTCTACCGGCTGGGATTTGCCGGCTCACGCCAGCAGGCGCGCCAGCTGGTCTCACACGGCCTCCTGGCGGTGAACGGCCGCCGGATCACCATCCCCTCCCGCGTCCTGAAGATCGGCGACTCAGTCGGCTGGACGGAGCGGGGGCGGAAATCCCGGTACTACACGAACCTTATCGACACGGTGTCCAGCAGGTCGGTCCCGTCCTGGCTGAGCCGCGATCTCGATGCGATGTCCGGACGCGTTAACCAGTTGCCGGAGATCGACGAAATCGCCGCAAACTTCAACGCAGCAACTATCGTCGAGTACTACTCGCGTTAGAGGTGGAAATGCTAGAGCCCCAGTTGTACAGGGGGGCGAGTGCGATCGCGCAGCAGCCCCCGGATGAGCCCCAGATCGAGATCGAGGAGTCCACGGACGGATACGCCCGTATCGTGGCAACGCCGCTCCCCCCCGGATTCGGCATCACGCTGGGGAACGCTCTCCGGCGCGTGCTGCTCAGCTCCCTGAGGGGCGCGGCGGTCACCTCCGTGCGCATCGATGGCGTCCAGCACGAATTCTCAACGATCCCCAGCGTCAAAGAGGACACCATCGAGTTCCTCCTGAACGTCAAGGAGATCCGCCTGCGCGCCCTGTCTGACCGGCCGGGTACGCTCGTCCTCGACATCAGCGGTCGCCCGGGCCCGGTCGTTGCCGGCGATATCCAGGTGCCGGAGCACTACGAGATCATCAACCCGGAGTTGTACCTTGCCACCCTCGACGCCAGGGACGCCAAGCTCTACGTCGAACTCAACGTGGACCAGGGTCGCGGCTACCAGCCTGCAGGCGCTGTTGACGGCACGACCATCGGCGTGATCCCGGTGGACGCCATCTTCTCCCCGGTGCGCAAGGTCAACTACCACATCGAGCACACCCGTGTGGGCCAGGCGACCAATTACGACCGGCTGACCGTCGAGGTGTGGACTGATGGGACGATGACTGCCGTCGAGGCGGTGAGCAAGAGCGCCGAGGTGCTCATCGAGCAGTTCCGCCTCTTCTCGCACATGGGACGGCCCGCAATGCCGACCGTCGAACGAGGCCTGGGAGCCGGGATCCAGCTACCCCCGGACCGCTACAACATGCCCATCGAAGACCTCAGCCTGTCCATGCGCGCATACAACTGCCTGCGCCGCAGCGGCCTCATGACCGTCGGGCAGGTCCTCGAGAAGAGCGAAGAGGAGCTGCTTGCCCTGCGTAACTTCGGGCGCAAGTCCTACGATGAACTGCGCGAGCGCCTGGACGAGATGAGCCTGCTGCCCGCAGACGTTGGTCGCGGCGACGACCTCGGCGCCATCGAGCCGGCCCCGCCGCTCGAAGATGACGAGGCGCCCATCGGCCGCTCCGTCGCGCCCGTCGCCGATATCGAGCCCGGCATCGAGCCCGCACCCGTTGGCCGCAAGTCCAGGAAAGCGGCGGCAGCCGCGGCGCTGGCTACGGAAGATGAGGGCGGCGAAGAGATACCCGACTGGAAGCGCAAACTTCTCGAGTTGACAAGCGAGGAGGAGAAGTAGGATGGCCCATCGCGTCGCCGGACGTAAGCTCGGCCGCCCCACTGACCACCGCCTTGCCCTGTTCCGCAACCAGGTGACCGACCTCCTCCGCTACGAGAAGATCATCACGACCGAAGCCAAGGCCAGGGAGGTCCGCGGCCTCGCCGAGAAGATGATCACCCTGGGCAAGCGTGGCGACCTCCACTCGCGGCGCCAGGCCCTCGGCTTTGTCTACGACAAGCACGTCGTAGAGAAGGTCTTCGATGAACTCGGCCCGCGCTACTCCGAAAGGCCGGGCGGGTACACGCGGCTTATAAAGCTCGAACCGCGGGTCGGAGACGGCGCCAGGATGGCCCAACTGGAGCTGGTGGAGGAGTAGCGGCCGGCCCGCAGGCCGCAACCCGATTGAATGGAAACCGGGGGTCGCCCGAACGGCGGATAGCCCTCCTGGTGGAGTACCAGGGCACCGCGTACGGAGGCTCCCAGTACCAGAAGAACGCACAGACTGTGCAGGGCTCGCTGGAGCGGGCCCTTGGCAAATTAACAGGTGAACCTATACGGGTGGCGATGGCCGGTCGCACCGACGCCGGCGTACACGCCGCGGGACAGGTGGCGTCCTTCAGGACGGAGAGCCGCCACGGCCCCGACGTGTTCGTGCGCGGGGCCAACGCCCTGCTTCCCGGCGACATAGCCGTTCAAGCCGCAGCGGAGGTGCCGCTGGCGTTCAACCCCCGGCGGGATGCACGCTCGCGATGGTACCGCTACACGCTCCACCTGCGGGAGCCCAGGCCGGCGCTGCGACGGCACTTCGTCTGGCACGTCGCTGCTACCCTGGACCTCCAGGTCATGGCCCGCGCCGCGGCCCTGCTCAAGGGCCGCCACGACTTCGCCGCGTTCACCGCGCCTTCGGAAGCGCGACGGACCGTGACGGAACGCCAGGTGTTCCGGGCCGGACTGGTGACCACGCCGGGCGGCGCCGTGTTCGACATCGAGGCCAACGCCTTCCTGCCGCACATGGTGAGGCGGATCGTCGGAACTCTCGTCGAACTTGCGGCCGGCCGAATGACAGAAGCGGAGTTCCGTCGGTTGCTGAGCGACGCGCCACCCGGAGCGGCGAGCAGGACCGCCCCGCCATCGGGCCTCTGCCTGATGAAGGTTCACTATGAAAGTGGGTTGTTCGATGACAACGCAAACGAAGACGTTCAGCCTTAAGGCGGGCGAAATACAGAAGGACTGGCACGTGATCGATGCCGGTGAGCACACCCTGGGCCGGCTGGCCACACGCGTGGCCGCCCTGCTCCAGGGCAAGCACAAGCCCAGCTACTCCCCGCACCTCGACATGGGTGATTTTGTGATCGTCACAAACGCCGCGAACGTCCGCGTCACCGGCAACAAGCTGGAAGGCAAGATCTACTACCGCCACACCGGCTACATGGGGGGCCTCAAGGAGGCCACACTGCGCCAGCTTATGGAGAAGCGCCCTGAACAGGTTATTGAGAAGGCTGTCAAGGGCATGCTGCCGCGCAACAAACTGTCCCGGCACCTGCTGCGCCACCTGAAGGTGTACGCCGGCGCTGAGCACCCACACGAAGCCCAGGTCAACGCATCCAGGAAGCGCACACGCCAGCTCTCAACCAGCGCCAGTTCAGCCGCGGAGAAGCAATCATGACCCAGGAAGACACACCGACCAACCTCCGGACAGGAAAGTACTTCTACGGCACGGGCCGCCGCAAGGAAGCCGTGGCCCGCGTCAGGCTGTACGACGGCTCTGGCGAAATCGAGGTCAACGGACGGCCCTACCTGGAGCTCTTCACGCGGCCGCTACACCAGATCAAGATTCGCAAGCCGCTTGAGATTGCGGGTGCCAGTTCGAAACTGGACATCGTTGCCCGGATCCAGGGTGGCGGCGTCAGCGCCTGGGCAGACGCCCTGGCGCACGGAACGGCCCGCGCGCTCCTCCAGCATAACGAAGCTCTCCGCAAGGAACTGCGCGCAGCCGGGCTACTCACTCGCGACCCGCGCGTGAAAGAGCGCAAGAAGGTCGGCCTCAAGCGCGCCCGCAAGGCACCGCAGTACACCAAGCGCTAGCAGACGGCCGCCCGGCGGCAGATCACCGCTTGTAGTGAGGCAGCGCCAGGGCGAGCCTGAGCGCGTCCATCGCCCTCTTCAACATCGCCGTTTTCCCGGGCGAAGTATCGCTCTAACCGCCGCGCGCCGAATTCAGTCCAGGCCTTCTCCTCCGCGCTGACGGCATGGTCCGATACGCTTCGCGTATTGCCGGTCACGCTCGGCTTCCTCCGCGTTGGCAACGTATTCCACGCACGCCTCTCTCATCAGCGCAGAGCGTATTCCACAATAATCTATGGCATCAGGCGCCTGTCAGGCCGCGGACCGCCTCTAACACCGGCTGAACACGGTCCCGGGAGTGAACCTCCGTATAGATCCGCATCAGCGGCTCCGTCCCGGACAGCCGGATCAGCGCCCACTGGCCGTCCTCAAGCAGGAACCGCAGGCCGTCGGTGCGATCTGTGCCGGTTACGGCAATCCCCGCGATCTCGCGCGGCCCAAGCTCCGGCAGAAGCGCCGCGATCCGGTCCCGCTCATCACCGGTCATCGTGACATCGATCCGGTCGTAGTAATGCGGGCCGACTTTCGCGTAGACCTCCTCAATGATTGCCGGTAGGTCCTTGCCGCGTTGCGCTATCAGGTCGAGCACGTACAGGCCCGAAAGTACGCCATCGCGCTCCGGCAGGTGGCCGCGGAACGCGAAGCCGCCGGACTCTTCACCGGCAATCAACGCGTCCGTCTCGCGCATTTTCGGGCCCAGGAACTTGAATCCCACACCGGTCTCGTGCACGTCGACACCGTAGATGGCGCCGAGCTTACCGATCATGCTCGTCGTGGTCACCGACTTGACCATCGGCCCGCGAAGGCCGCGCACTTCCAGCAAGTAATAGGCCAGGAGGGCGAAGACCTGAAGCTGGTTGACGAATTCACCGTTCCCGTCAATCACCCCGATCCTGTCCGCGTCCCCGTCCGTGCACAGCGCCACCTGCGCCCCGCTGGCGCGGACGGCCTGAACGGTAACGTCAAGGTTTCGCGGTATCGGCTCCGGGTTGTGCATCCCGGGGAAGGCGGGATTCACCTCGCCGCGGATCTCAGTGATCTCATCGCTGCCGCCGGACAGCATCTCGGCCAGGTAGCCCGCTCCCGCCCCGTGCATCGGGTCGATGACGATGCGCAACCCGGCGCTCTTCAGGCGGTCCAGGTCGACGAGCTTCCCCACGTGCTCAAGATAGGCGGGGCGGGGATCGATCATCCGGACCAGACCCTGTAACTTCGCATCCTCCAGGGGAAGACGTGGTACGTCGCGGTCCGCCGTTTCGGCCACCAGCCGCTCGACTTCCGCGATGACATCCGGCGGCGCCGCGCTGGCGTGCTCCGTCCGCAGTTTGAAGCCCGAGTACGCAGCCGGGTTGTGGCTGGACGTGATTACGATCGATCCCGCCGCCTCGTGCGTAAGAATCGCATAGCCGATCACCGGCGTAGGCGCGGCCCGGTCACACAGGAATACCGGCACGCCGTTCGCCGCCAGCACCTCGGCCACAGCCGCCGCGAAAGCGTCCGACTCGAAACGCGTGTCGTAGCCCACGACGATGCCGCGACCGGCTGTGCCGGCACGTTTGAAGTACTCGGCCGTCGCCTGTGCGCACACACGAACGTTGTCGAAAGTGAAGTCCTCGGCGATGATGGCCCGCCAGCCGTCTGTACCGAACCTTATCGGGTTCTCTCGCGCGCTCTGCATGGGGTCCTCAGCCGCCCTGACCGATCAGCTCTTTCGTTGCCTCGGAGAGGTCCTTGATGCTGTCCACGGGCCGCCAGTAGGCGTCGCTCTTGAACCCAAAGAGACGGCCCTCGGCGGCCAGTAGCGGGAACGTTGTGATTTCGTGGTCGCCCTTATCGGGAAGGAGCGCGAAGAACTCGCTCGAGAGCACGTAGATCCCGGCGTTGATCCAGTACGGCAGCACGGGCTTCTCCCGGAACGAGGTAATGCGGCCGTCATCGCCGGCGTCAATGATCCCGTAGGGGCTCTTAAGCGGCGCCAGCATCACCGTCGCGCACGCGTGCTTTTCTCGGTGGAACTCGATCAACGCGTCTATCGGCTGGTCGGTCAGGATATCCCCGTTGCAAGCGATCACCATCTCCTCGCCGGGTGGCACCAGCGACCAGCCCAGTTTCAGGGCCCCCCCTCTGCCCAGGGGCTCGCGCTCGTGTGAATACGAAGCGCGCAGGCCAAAGGCCGAGCCGTCGCCGACGTGCGCCTCCAGCACCTCGGCCTTGTACCCGCACAGGAATACCACGTCACTGACCCCGCCAGAGCGCAGCCATTCGATCTGTCGTTCGGCGATAGGCTTGCCGGCGACGGGCACCATGTTCTTCGGCCTGTCGTTCGTCAGGGGGCGAAGGCGCTCTCCTTCGCCCCCGGCGATTATGAGCGCGTACACCGGCTATGCGGGTTGCGTCTGGGCCGCGGGAGCTGTCCCCAGTGACTGCGCCGCTGTCCGGAGTTGCTCTGCCCGCGTTGTCTCCTCCCACGGCGCGTCGATATCCAGCCGGCCAAAGTGGCCGTAGGAAGCGGTGGGCCGGTAGATCGGCCGGCGCAGTCGCAGGTCGCGGATGATGCCGTGCGGGCTCAGGTCGAAGTGCTCCCGCACCAGTTGGTCAATGCCGCCGTGGTCCACGTGGTGCGTCCCAAACGTCTCCACGGAGACGCCCAGCGGCTGGGGATGCCCGATAGCGTACGAGAGCTCGACCTCGCAGCGGTCGGCCAGGCCCGCGGCCACCAGGTTCTTGGCGACCCAGCGCGCGGCATACGAGGCGGAGCGGTCCACCTTGGATGGGTCCTTCCCGGAGTATGAACCGCCGCCGTGCCGGCCCACGCCGCCATAGGTGTCCACGATGTTCTTCCGGCCGGACAGGCCCGAGTCCGCTGCCGGACCGCCCAGGACGAACGAGCCGCTGCGGTTGACGTGAATCTCCGTCCTGTCATCGATCCAGTGGCCCAGGACGGGACGGATGACCAGATCGTTGATCTCATCCCACAGCTGCTTCGGCGGGACGCCGTCGTCGTGCTGTGCCGCGATAACCACCGCCTTGGCGCGCTTCGGCTTGCCGAATTCGTACTCGATCGTCACCTGGGACTTGCCGTCCGGCCGCAGGTAGCTTAGCTGGCGGTCCTTCCGCACCTGCGCCAGCCGCAGACAAAGGGCATGCGACAGGTGGATCGGCAGTGGCATCAACTCGGGCGTCTCGTTGCAGGCAAAACCCAGCATGATTCCCTGGTCGCCTGCGCCTTCATCCTCGCCGACTGCTTTGGCGATCTCCCGCGACTGCTCCTTGACGGAAACGATCACCCCGCAGCTCTCCGCGTCGAAGCGGTACTCCGGCTTCGTGTATCCGATTTCGGCAATGACCTTCCGCGCCAGGCCCGTGTAGTCCACGTGGTGGTGCGTGGAGATCTCGCCAGTGATCATCACCAGCCCGGTTGTCGCCACGACCTCACAGGCCACATGCGCCTCGGGGTCATGGGCGATGATCTCGTCCAGGATCGCATCTGCGATCTGGTCGCAGACCTTGTCCGGATGTCCCTCCGTAACGCTTTCCGATGTGACGAGCAGCGATGGGCTGCTCATGAATGTCATTGTCATCTGGGTGATTCCTCCTTTGTTGTGCCAGAGTGCCATTTAGTTATTCCGTTTGCGGGTGGAGCTGGGCTAGCCTTTCGTCGAGCGAGAGCGCCGCTCACGGTGGAGAGTGAATCGGTCGAGTGACCGGCCCCACCTGATAAATGGAGGGTCCGCGCAAGCGGATGGGGTGCGAGTCCCCCGCTCTCCGCTCGCCCGCGTTGACAACGCAAGCGTTCGGACCGACACTGAAGGCGTATCAGGTGGGGCTGGCCCTTGGCCGGTGGGAACAGGCGAAAGCCTGTTCCTTTCCTTTTCGCCACCGGTCCTGTTTTCAAGTCCCTTCTTCCCAGCTTGAGAGGTAGCGCTGCTGCTCCTCCGTTAGTTGGTCGATCGCGATTCCCATCGAGCGCAGCTTCAGGTTCGCCACTTCCCTGTCGATCTCCATTGGCACGACGTGAACGTCGACCGGCAGCCGCTCGTCGCGGCTCGCCAGGTATTGAGCGGCGAGGGCCTGGTTGGCGAAACTCATGTCCATCACGCTGGCCGGGTGGCCTTCCGCCGCCGCCAGGTTGATCAGGCGCCCCTCGCCGAGCAGGAAGATCTTGCGCCCGTCCATCAGGCGGTACTCGTCCACGTTTTCCCGCGCCCGCCTCTGCGACTCGCTCATGTCCTTCAGGCCGGCGATGTTGATCTCAACGTTGAAGTGACCGCTGTTGGCGACGATCGCACCGTCTTTCATCGCCTCGAAGTGCTGCCTGTCCAGGACGTTGATGTCGCCGGTCAGAGTGATGAAGATGTCGCCGAGCCGGGCCGCCTGGTCCATGGTCATCACCTCGTGCCCGTCCATCGTCGCTTCCAGCGCCCGTATCGGGTCCACCTCTGTCACGATCACCCGGGAACCCAGGCCGCGAGCCCGCATCGCGACGCCCTTGCCGCACCAGCCGTAGCCGGCTATCACCACGTGTTTCGCCGCCCAGAGGACGTTCGTGGCGCGGGTGATGCCGTCAATCGTGCTCTGCCCGGTGCCGTAGCGATTGTCGAACAGGTGCTTCGTCAGTGCCTCGTTGACGGCGATGATCGGGTATCCCAGTGCCCCCGCCTGCGCCATCGCCTTAAGCCGGATGACGCCCGTTGTCGTTTCCTCTGTCCCGCCGATCACCGAGTCCAGCACATCCCGGCGCTCCTTGTGCAGCACGGCAACAAGGTCTGCGCCGTCATCCATCGTCAGCTGCGGCTGATTGGCCAGGACGCTGTGGATGTGGCTGTAGTAACGTGCGTCGTCCTCGCCGCGGACCGCGAAGACGGGAATGTCGTACCGCGACACGAGCGCCGCGGCGACATCGTCCTGCGTTGAGAGTGGGTTGCTTGCGCAGAGCGCGATCTCCGCGCCGCCGGCCTGCAGTGTGATCATCAAGTTCGCTGTCTCGGTGGTGACGTGCAGACAGGCCGCGATTCGCAGCCCCTTCAGTGGCCTGTCCCGTTCGAAGTGCTCCCGGATCAGCCGCAGGACCGGCATTTCGCGGGCAGCCCACTCGATGCGGTCCACACCACCGTTGGCGAGCGCGAGGTCTTTCACATCGTGCTCCACCACAGAATTAACGTTGACCATTAAGACTCCTTTACTAGTGAAACTTCTTCCAGCTCTTGTTCGATCTGATCTCGCAACCTGCCCACGGCATCCCATCCCGGCGTGTAGTTCGACCGCGTGGGCATGAACCGCATGAACGCCAGCTCTTCGCTTTGCCAGACCTCGAAGACACGGCGAAGCTCCGTGATGGGATCAGCGTGGTCGTCCACGCGCAGGTCGCACCAGGGGTACTCTTCCTCGTTGACCACGTGGATTCCGGCCGACTGGCGGCCGCGTCGGTCGCCTCCCGCATCCTGCCCCGCCTCCAGCGCCTGCAGCAGCCGGTCTGGCAGCTCCTCATCGGACGTCAGCTCAAACGCCGCCGCCATCGCCCTCACCACCTGCTCACCGGCGAGGATGTTGCCGAGGCAAAGATAGCCCGGCCCGCTCACCGACCCCGCCCACGGAATGCAACGCTCGCCCGTGTAGGCGGCTGTTCGTCCCTCGTGGTCAACGAGGCCGATCTGCCGGAGGTCGCGGCCGCCGTCTTCCTCCACCAGGCGCTCCAGCGCCCGCTCCGCCGGCAAACCCTGGGATAACAGCGTCAGTCCGTCGATGCCCAGGTATGGATTGGCGAACGATTGGCTGGCGATTGCGCCCACGCCGGCCCGCGCGAACGGAACGATCGCCCCGGCGGCCAGCGCCTTGCTCGAAGTGCCGACGCCCAGCATCCCCGTGCGCGAACACCGGGCGACGATTGAGAACGTCATGTGGACGCTTCTCCGGCCGGGATGCCTCCCGCCTGGGGGAACACGGGCGGCTTCGGATAGTACTCCATCATCTGTTGGACGCGGCGCGCGGTCTCCGGGTCCGTCAGCAGGCTGATCAGGTACAGCGCCATGTCAATCCCCGCCGACACTCCGGCAGCCGTGATGACGTTGCCGTCGTGCACCCACCGCTCGTCATTAACAACGGTGGTGTTGCCGCCGAGGTTCTGGAGTTCGCCGATCGAACCCCAGTAAGTCGTCGCCCGCCGGCCCTCAAGGAAGCCCGCCTGGTGCAGGACCAGCGCCCCGGTGCAGACGGACGTCACCCACGATGCCCGGGCGCCTTGCCGTTTCACAAACTCCAGGTGCTTCGGGTTCTTCATCTGGGTGCGCGTGCCAATCCCGCCCGGAACGAGAATGACGTCGAGCGGCGGGCAGCTCTCATAACTGTAGTCCGCGAGGTACCCCGTCCCCAGGAACGACCTCACAGGCCCGCCGTCCTCCGAGATCAGCACGACCTCCCATTCGCCGCCGCTGCCCTTCGCCATCATCGTCAACGCCTCCCTGGGCCCGATGGCGTCCAGGTCCTCGAAGTCCGGGAACAGGACGATGCCGATGTACTTGCTCACGTGCACCCCACTCCGGCGCCACCGTCCGATTCTATCGTCGCGTCCCACGGTGTGTGGTGTGCCTCTGGCCAGGAGAGGCCGACAGGAAACGACGACGCAGGCACGGCGGTTCCTCCGGATTCCGGTTGAATCTTCTTCTCCTTCATGAACAGGCGGAGGTCTGTCTCGTCTACCGTGGTTCCCGATTCCTTGAGCAACTTGAACAGCCCCTCATGGCCGAGACTCGGGTGCTTCCTGTGCAGTCTGCGGATCTGTTCGGCCACAGTCCGGTCAATGGTGCTATGGCGTTTGCTCACCGTACCACCACCTCCTTCCCCTGCCTCCGGCCACGCCAGCCGGCGATCGCGCGCCGGGCGTAACTGAGAACCCCCAGCGGCGCCTTGCGCACCAGCGGCGTCTCGTGCAGGTTGCAGATCGCCGTGTAGCCCAGCTTCTCATAGATCCTCACCGCCGGCGTGTTGGTGACCTCAACGGTCAGCGCAATGAGATCGCAGAAGCCCAGCAGGTGTTCCGTTACGGCGCTCGTCGCCATCGTCGCCAGACCGATCCCGCGGCGGCGGGGGTGAGTGAACACATTGCCGACAACCGCCGTCCGCTCAGCGGCGGATACGACGTGCGTGCCGGCTATCGACACGAGTTCATCGCCCGTGAACACCCCGTAATACACGGCCCGATCGAGGTGTTCGGGCCGATATGCCGTGGCGCCCCCCTCCATCGAATACAGGCGATTGACGGCGCCCACGTCAGCGCCCCTCAGGCGCCTTGCCCTGCCAGGCGCCGGCTGAAAGCCGGACGGTGTGACTTGCATCCTCTGCATGATCTGCGGCCGCATCATAAGGAAGTACTTCTCCACCACACGCTTGTGCTCCAGGCGCAGGCTGCCGAACGAGTACCGTGGTCCGGGGTGCAGGCCGATGGCCGCGTCCAAAGCCGCCGCGTCGCCGATGGCGAACAGCGCGGGCCCGAGTCCGCCTCGCGAATGTACCAGTAGCGCCTGTCTTCCTGCCGGGCCGCGCGAGAAGACCCATTCGTTGAATGGGAATGCCGCGGGGTCAAGTTGCGCCAGCGCGTATGCCGAGTAGGCCCGCTCCGACTCCAGCATCGTCCGGATCGCGGCCGGGTCCCGCAGCCTTTCCACCGTGAACACAGCCGGCGCTGCCGCACTCCTCCTCGAAACGGCCGTCACGCCCCCACCCTCGTAGTCATGTACTTGCCGATGAGCGGCGCTAGCCGCTCCTTTGTCGCTTTGGGCACGATGTCGAACGAAGTGACCAGGGCTGTCTGCAGCGCCGCCGCGCAGGGGCACTCCCGTGTGGCGGGCAGGCGCTCCAGTGCCTTGCGGACCGCCTGCCGGGAGACTTCGACGTTGTGCAGCAGGTTAGCAACGATCATCTCGGCGGTGACGTCCTCATGCGTGTCGTGCCAGCAGTCGTAGTCTGTCGCGCAGGCCAGCAGCGCGAAGCACATCTCGGCCTCGCGGGCCAGCTTCGCTTCCGGCAGCGCCGTCATGCCGATAACGTCCGCTCCCCATGAGCGGTAGAGGTTGGACTCGGCCCTCGTGGAGAACGCGGGCCCTTCCATCACGACGTATGTGCCGCCGTAGTGCACGACCGCGTCGGTCTCCCGCGTCGCCTCGCCCAGTCCGGAACGCAGCCTCTCGCAGAACGGGTCCGCGAATCCCACGTGCGCCACGAGCCCATCCCCGAAGAACGTCGACTCCCTGCCCCGCGTGCGGTCGATGAGCTGGTTCGGCACCACCATGTGCAACGGCTCGATGTCCTCGCGAAGGCTGCCGACGGCGCTGACGCTGATCACGAACTCAACGCCCAGTGTCTTCAGGGCCCAGAAGTTAGCCCGTGCCGGTATCTCCGACGGGAGCAGGCGGTGTCCAACGCCATGCCGTGGCAGGAAGGCCACGCGCTGCCCATCGAGGGTTCCCACGGTTATGGAGTCGCTCGTTGGCCCGTACGGCGTGTCAATGTCGATCGCTTCGGTGTCGGTCAGGCCGTCCATCTGGTAGAAGCCGCTACCACCGATAACCGCCGCTCGAACCGTCCCGGCGCTAGGCATGCGCGGCCACTCCCCGCTGGCAGAGGGACCGCAGGCTTTCACCGTACGGCGCCCGCCCCACACCGGCCTCCGTCACAATGGCGGCGATGTACTCGCCTGGTGTGACGTCGAACGCCGGATTCGCGGCGTCCACACCATCCGGAGCTACTGGCACGCCGTGGACTTCACGCACCTCGCTGGGCGAGCGTTCCTCTATTGGAATGCCTGCGCCGGAGGCAATGGAAAGGTCAACTGTGCTCGTCGGGGCGGCGATGTAGAACGGTATGCGATTGGCCTGCGAGAGTACAGCGAGATGGTATGTGCCCACCTTGTTCGCCGTGTCCCCGTTTGCCGCGATCCGGTCCGCTCCCGTTACCACCGCGTCCACCTTGCCACGCTGCATCATCAGGCCGGCGGCACTGTCCGGGATCAAGGTGAAGGGGATTCCCTCTTCGCGCAGCTCCCACGCCGTGAGCCGCGCTCCTTGCAGCAACGGCCGCGTCTCGTTGGCCAGGACGTGTTTGAGGCGGCCGGCCTTCCACGCGCTGCGGATCACCCCCAGCGCCGTGCCGTATCCCCCGGTCGCCAGCGCGCCCGCATTACAGTGGGTCATGACCCTCGCCCCGGCCGGCAGCAGCGGTGCGCCGTATTCGCCGATGCGCCGGCAGGCGCCGATGTCATCCTGGTGGATCGCCTGTGCTGTCCGGATGGTCACCTCACGCGCGTCGGAAACGTCGCGCACCCCATCGACCGCCCGCATCACCCGGTCCAGCGCCCAACCGAGATTGACCGCTGTCGGCCGCGTCGAGCGCAGCCTCACGGCGGACTTCAGGAGGTCGCTGCGGAAGCTTTCGTAGTCTGTCGCTTGAGTGGAAAGAGCGGCCAGGGCCAGTCCGTAGGCGGCCGCGATGCCGATCAGCGGAGCGCCACGTATCGCCAACCGCTCGATAGCGTCGGCGATCCGGGCGCAATCGCTGGTCTCGACCCACACCTCCTCCCGGGGGAGGCGGGTCTGCTCCAGGAAGCAAACCTTCCCTTCCGGAAGCCACTTGATCGGTGTGAACAGGTCCTTCATCGGCATGGCCCGAACGAACAGGCAACAAAAAGACTTCTCGCGGTGGAGAAGTCCTCAACTACATTCTCATCTGTCCCCCTTGCGGGGGCCGGAGTTGGCACCGTGTCCTTGATGAATCCTGGATCGGTTGCCGGGCTTCAGCGGGCCGTTCCCTCCACCGCTCTCGATGAGAACGCTGCTATTCAGTTCTTGTTCGGATGCTATTTCGGCTCGACGTAACTGTCAAGGCGACTCAGTCGTAGCGGATCAACGCGTCTATGCTGTAGCCCGCCAGCCTCTTGCGGCCGCCGAGGAAGCCCAGTTCCACCAGGAACGCAAAGCTCTTTACCCTGCCGCCCACCAGCTCAACCAGCTTGGCCGCCGCCATCGCGGTGCCGCCCGTTGCCAGCAGGTCATCGATGATCACCACGGGGTCGCCCTGCTCCAGCGCGTCTTTGTGGATATCGAGCTGACCGGTGCCGTACTCCAGCGAGTACTCGACGCTCATCGTCGCCGCGGGCAGCTTCCCGGGCTTTCGGACCGGGATGAGCGGTAGGGCCAGGTTGTATGCCAGCGGTGCGCCGAACAGGAACCCGCGCGATTCGATCGACACGATCGCCTTCAGGTTCATCGGCCTGTACATGCTGGTGAAGCTGTCAACCACGTAACGAGTCGCCTCGGGGAACTGGAGGAGCGGCGTAATATCCCGGAACAGGATGCCCGGCTGCGGAAAGTCCGGTATGTCGCGGATGAACTGCTTCAGGTCCTCTGGCGAAGCGATCGGCACGGACATCGCGACCGAGTATATCCCACCAGCCTTGTAGCTTCACGGTGCGGAAGCCTAGAATCGCGGCAAGGGGACACATGCCGGACCGCGAAGAACTCAAGCGCCGCGCAACGCAGGACATTGACCGCCGCCGCGACTCCCTGATCGAACTTTCTCTCCGAATTCACTCGACCCCCGAAATCGCCTTTGAAGAGCACCGGTCTGCGGCGATGCTGGAGGACTTTCTCGAAGGTGAGGGATTCGCGGTCGAGCGCGGCGTCTGCGAGCTGCCGACCGCGTTCCGCGCGACGTATGGATCAGGCTCGCCCCGCGTCGCATTCGTCGCCGAGTACGACGCTCTGCCGGGCGTCGGCCACGGCTGCGGCCACAACATCATCGGCACCGCCGCCTGTGCCGCAGGGATCGCGGTCAAGGATGTGCTCGCCGATGCCGGCGGCGGCTCGGTGCTGGTCATCGGCACGCCGGCCGAGGAAGCAGCGGGTGGCAAGGTCTATATGATCGCCCGCGGCGCCTTCGATGGCCTGGACTGCGCCATGATGATCCACCCCGGGAACCGGGACACCTCAGTAGCCTACGCCCTCGCCTGCCTGGAGCTGGAAGTCGAGTTCAACGGCCGCGCGGCGCACGCTGCCGCCCGGCCGGAGGCCGGCCTCAACGCGCTGGATGCCATGGTGGCCGCCTTCGTGAACATCGGCCTGCTCCGCCAGCAGGTCAGGGACTCGGCCCGTATCCACGGCATCATCACCGATGGCGGCCAGGCCGTTAACGTTATCCCGCACCACACCGCCGCCAGGTTCCTCGTCCGCACCGAGCAGGACGACTACATGGACGAGGTGCTGAAGCCCAAAGTCCTGGCGTGCTTCGAGGGCGCGGCCCGGGCCACCGGCTGCGAGCTTGTGCACCGCTGGAACGACGAGGCGCGCTACAAGACGATGCGCACGAACATGGCCCTTGCGGAGGCCTATCGCGCCAACGTTGAGTCGCTCGGCCGCAAGACCGTCGCGCCCGACTCCAGCCGCTCGATGGGCTCCACCGACATGGGCAACGTCAGCCAGCACGTACCCGGCATCCACCCCGCCATCTCCATCGCACCGCCGGAAATCCCGATCCACACGGTCGAGTTCCGGGAGCTGGCGAAGAGCGACGCCGGTCATAAGGGCCTGCTCGACGGCGCCAAAGCCCTCGCGATGACAGGCATCGATGCCCTTGTCGATCCGGACCTCAGGCGCCGCATGAAGGAAGAGTTCGAAAGTGCCTCTGGATAAGGGCCACAACAGCGCCTTGAACTGCTGCGTCTCAAGCCGCCGACTTCAGTCGGCGGCACGTCTGTAACATGCCTGACGACCCCGTTATCGCCCTGGACGCCGTGGGCGGCGATAACGCCCCCGGCGCGATCGTCCAGGGCGCCTGCTGGGCGGCGCGCGACCTCGGAGTGCGCGTCGCGCTCGTCGGTCCGCGGGACGTGATCGAGGCCGAACTCGCCAGGAACCAGCCGCGCCCCGAGACTCTCACGGTGGTCCACGCTCCCGACGTGATAGAGATGGACGAGGAGCCCGCGCGGGCTGCCCGCGCCAGGAAGGACTCATCCATCGTCGTCGGCATGCGGCTCGTGAAGAATGGCGAGGCCGACGCCTTCGTGTCCGCCGGTAACACCGGCGCCGTCATGGCCGCCTCCATCCTCTACCTCCACCGCATCCGCGGCATCGAGCGCCCCTCGCTCGCCGGCCTGATGCCGCTGTCCGGCAAACTCACCGTGCTGCTGGACGTCGGCGCCAACGCCGACGCGAAACCGGAGTACCTGGTCCAGTGGGCCGAGATGGCTTCTGCGTACATGGCCCGCGTCTGGAAGCGCGAGAACCCCACCGTCGCCCTCCTCAACATCGGCGAGGAGGATTCGAAGGGGAACCAGCTGGCCCAGGAGACGTTCGCGCTGCTGAAGGAAACCAGGCTCAACTTCATCGGCAACCTGGAAGGCCGTGACGTCCCCTTTGCCCGGGCCGATGTCCTGGTCACCGACGGCTTCACCGGGAACGTCGTGGTGAAGACGATGGAAGGCATGGCCGACTACGTCATGGGCGAGATCAAGGAAGCGATCAAATCGCGCCCCTGGTTTATGGCAGCGGGCGCCCTTCTCCTGCCGGCGTTCGGAAAGGTCCGGAAGAAGACGGACTACCGCGAATACGGGGCGGGGCCGCTGCTTGGGGTCAACGGCCTCGTCTTCATCGGCCACGGCCGCAGCGACGCCAAAGCGATCTACAGCGCGTTGCGGGTTGCAAGAGAAGCGGCGAGGTCTGGCATGCTTGAGGCCGTCCGCGAAGCCGCGCCGCGCACCACCGCGGGCTGACATCTGACCTGCCCCCCCGGGGGGCGGATCAGACTCGCGTCAGCGCCACAACCGGGATCCGCCGCGTCGTCTTCTCCTGGTACTGCGCGAACATCGGCCGCATCTCCGCATTCTTTGCGTAGAGCCGGTCCCGCTCTTCGCCCACGATCTCGGCGGCAACCACCTCGAACTTCTCGGTACCCACCTCGATAGTTGCCCGCGGCTCTGCCAGGAGGTTCCGGTACCAGTCGGGGTGGGTGTCGGCACCGCCCTTCGAGGCGAAGATCACGTAGCGGTCGCCGTCGCCGAGGTAGACAAGCGGGTTCGTCCGCTGCTTCCCCGTCTTGCGGCCGGTGTGAGTCAGCAAGAGGACCGTCATGCCCTGGAAAGGCCCGCCGACGATCCCCTCGTTCGCCCGGAACTCGTCGATGATCGACTGGTTCCAGTCATTCAGTGATGTCATCCGTGTCCCCATTTCCTGCATCACCCGCGGTCGGCGCTCCCAGCCGCATCCACATCCGCAGCGCCGCCTGCATCGCCCGCATCGCGTCCTCGGCCGACTGGTCGGAGCACACGCAGCGCTGCACGTGATGGTCCAGGATCAGCACGCTCACCTGGTCCAGCGCCGTGCGCGCCGCCATCACCTGCGTGACAATGTCTTCGCACACGCGGTCCTCCTCCAGCATTCGCTGGATCCCCCGGATCTGCCCCTCCACCCTCCGGAGACGGGCGAGCAGGGCATCGACATCACCCGCGGCCTTCGGCTCTTCAGAAGTCTGAGTCATAGTGCCTCGCAGTTCCCTCGTTTGACATACCCCTCGGGGGTATGCTAGCATACCCGCAGCAAGGGATGCAAACAGCAATTCTGCGAAACAAACTTCAGGAGGAATCGCAAATGGCCAAGCCCGCAGAAGTAACGGACAACGAGTGGGACACCGAAGTCCTCGGCAGCGACAAGCCCGTCTTCGTCGATTTCTGGGCTCCCTGGTGCGGCCCCTGCCGTATGGTGGCGCCCCTGGTTGACGAACTCGCCTCCGAATACGACGGCAAGGTCAAGTTCGTGAAGCTGAACACGGACGACAACGTCCAGACCGCCGCCCGCTACGGCATCCGCAGCATCCCGACCATGATGGTCTTCAAGGGCGGCCAGGCGGTCGATCAGCTGATCGGGTTCCGCCCGAAGAACCAGCTCAAGCAGAGCCTCGAGAAGGCGCTCTCGTAAGGAAATGGCAGAGACCCGCGATTACGACATCGTGATCATCGGCGGCGGCCCGGCCGGGCTTGCAGCCGGCCTCTACGGCGCGCGCGGCCGCCGCAAGACCGTGCTCATCGAAAAAGGTGTCGTCGGCGGCCAGATCGCCTTGACCGAACTCGTCGAGAACTACCCCGGCATCCCGCAGATCAACGGGTTCGACCTCGCACAGGCGATGCTTCAGCAGGCCGAAAGCTACGGCATGGAGACCGAGTACACCCAAGTGCTCGGAATCGCTCAGCAGGGTGACACGTGGCTCGTCAGGACAGAGGCCGCGGACTTCCTCGCGAAGAGCGTGATCATCACCGCCGGCGCCGAGTACAACAAGCTCGGCGTCCCCGGCGAAGAGCGGCTGACCGGCAAAGGCGTCAGCTACTGCGCCACCTGTGATGCCGCGTTCTTCAAGGACCAGGACGTCATCGTTGTCGGCGGTGGCGACGCCGCCGTCGAGGAGGGCCTCTTCACCACCCGCTACGTCTCCAGCGCCACGCTCGTCCACCGGCGCGAAGAGCTGCGGGCGAGTGCCATACTCCAGGAACGCGCCTTCGCCGACCCGAAGCTCTCCTTCGCCTGGAACACCGTCGTCACGGAGATCATCGGCGACGACCAGGTGCAGAGCGTGAAGCTGAGGGACGTGGTGACCGGCGAGGAATCGACGAAAGACGTTGCCGCCGTCTTCATCTTCATCGGCCAGCACCCGAATACCGACTTCCTCGGCGACCTCGTCGCGAAGGACCCGGGCGGTCACGTCGTCGTCGATGAGTGGATGGCGACGAAGCTCCCGGGCCTGTACGCCGCGGGCGACGTACGCCAGAACTCCGCCCGCCAGGTCGCGAGTTCCGTCGGCGACGGCGTCACTGCCGCTATCGCCGCAGAGCACTACATCGCCGCAAAGTTCCACGAACCGGCCGTAACGGCCGCCCAGTCCGCCGCGACCGGATAACCTCGATAACCCGCGCCGCCCGCGAATCACCCCCTCGCGGGCGGCGTTTCACCTTCGGGTGGAGGGTTCAAGATCGAGGGTCGAGGTGCCGGTGCATCTCACCCCGCTCATGCTGAGGCTCTCGAAGCATGGGCCTCCCGGTTATCCCTTGCCCCTCAACCCTAACCCTTGACCCGCAACCCTCAACCCACGACCCTATCCCTCGGGAGTGGAAGGGTCCCGGTGGGCCTCCCGGTCTTCAAAACCGTGTGTGCCGTCTGTCAGGCGGCAGGTGGGTTCGACTCCCATGCACTCCCGCCATCCGGCGCGATCAGCCCTGCTCCGCGTAGTTGCTGGCCCCGAACCAGTCATGCTGGCCGCGGAACAACACACCCTACCGGTGTCGATGCGGCAGGCAGTGATCACGTTCCTCGACCTCAACGAGACGTGGCTGGAGGCCGTTCTCGCTCAGGGTCGCGCTGAGGGGTCGCTCTCGTTCTCCGGCCCGCCCCTGGAGTCTGCCCGCTTGATCGTCGGCGGGCCAGGGCCGACATTCGTTAGGCCGGTGAGCCGGTTTCTCTCATACACGCCGTTGCCTGCCTGTCCGGGGCAATATACACCCGTGCGGCCGGAATGAACCCTGTGCCACTTCCCCCGCGGACTTCCCGTCCCGCACCCCGTACCCTCAACCCATGACCCTCGACCCTCCACTCATCACCCCATCCGTGTCATCTGTGCCATGTGTGTACCAAACCCCCGCTCTGATTGATGGCAGCGTCCCGAACCTGGATGGACGTTCAATCAAGGAAATTTACAGGTGGGCAGCAAAACAGTTGGTTTTTCGCTCCCGACAATCAAAGAGCAGGAAGCGAATGCTACGTTCTATCGATTTCCAGATAGCAACGGTAACGCAGAAAATCGCCGAAAATGCGCGTTTTTCGCGAGAATCGGTCGAACCCGTGCCGGCGGACGGCGGCCCCCCGGCCCCGCCAGATCCCTCGGCTGCGCTCGGGATGACAGGGTGGTTCTTGGTTCTTGGTTTGCCGGTTTGCAGGTTTGCCGGTTTGCAGGTTTGCGGGTTCGCCCGATCTTCGACCCTCGACCCTTCGCCCTATCCCTTGGGCCCCCCGCCGAAGCGCTTGCTACACTCTCCCCATGCTCTTCGCTGAATCCGTACATAAGGCGTTCGGGCCGCTGGAGGTCCTGCGTGGCGCTTCCTTCATCGTCGGCAAGGGCCAGCGCGCCGGCCTCGTCGGGCCGAACGGCGCCGGCAAGACGACGCTGCTCCGCATCATTGCCGGCGATGAGGAGCCCGACTCCGGACGCGCCGCAGTCACCGGCGGCGAATCCCTTGGCTACCTGCGGCAGGAGGCCGGGCTCGATTCCGGCCGGCCTCTCCTCGAAGAGATGTGGAGCGCGTTCCCCGAAGCCCGGAGCGCCGAACTGAGATTGCAGGAGATCGCGGATCTGCTTGAGCACGGCACAGGCAATGCCGATGCGCTGATCCACGAGCAGGCGGATCTCTTCGCCGAGTTCGATCGGCTGGACGGCTACCGTATCGAGTCGCGCATCGGCCGGGTGCTCGACGGCCTCGGCTTCGAGGTGTCCGACCGGCATAAGAGGTGTGGCGAGTTCAGCGGGGGCTGGCAGATGCGCATCGCCCTCGCGAAGGTGCTCGTGCGGCGGCCCGGTAACATGCTGCTGGACGAGCCGACAAACCACCTCGACGCCGCCTCGCGCGAGTTCCTGGCGCAGGAGCTGGGCGACTACAGGGGCAGCCTCCTGATCGTCACCCACGACGGCGAATTCCTGGATCGCGTCGCGACGCAGATCCTGGAGCTGCGGGACGGAGAGGTGGACGTCTACTCCGGCAACTACTCCGAATACCAGCGCACCAAGGCCGCACGCCTGCAGCAGCAGGACCGCGCCGCCGCTCGCCAGGAGCGCGAGCTGGCGAAGCAGCAGCGCTTCATCGACCGCTTCCGGGCCAAGCAGAGCAAGGCCACCGTTGTGAAGAGCCGCGAGAAGATGGTGGCGCGCATTGAACGCATCGAGCGGCCACGCGGGGAGTCCGAGGTGCATATCGGCCTCGAGGCCCACGGCCGCACGGAGAACGACGTCCTCGTGCTGGAGCACATCGGCCACGCCTACCCGGACGGCCGCGGCGCTGACAACGTCGTGCTCATCGACGTGAACCTGCACGTGGAGCGCGGCCAGAAGGTCGTCCTGGTCGGTCCGAACGGCAGCGGCAAGAGCACCCTCCTCAAGATCGCCGCCGGCCACATCGAACCGGCCGAGGGCACAGTCTCCTGGGCCGGCCTGGCGCGCGTCGGCTACTACGACCAGCACCAGGACGAGGCGCTGGACCCGGCGCTGACGCCGCTCGAAGAGGTGCGCCTGGTGGCGCCCGACGAAACCGACACGCGGGTGCGGACGGTGCTCGGCAACTTCCTCTTTCGCGGCGACGACGTCCACAAGCGCGTCTCGGCGCTGTCAGGCGGGGAGCGCAGTCGCGTCGCGCTGGCAAAGCTCGTGCTTCAGCCGACGAACGTACTCATCCTCGACGAGCCGACTAACCATCTTGATCGTACCACCCGCCGCAAGCTCATCGACGTGCTGGCGAAGTACGAGGGCACGATTATCTGCGCCGCTCACGACCCCGGGATACTCGAGAAGGTGGCGACGCACGTGTACGAAGTGCGCGACGGCGAGTGCCGCGAGTTGATCGACCAGCGCCGCGAGGTGGCGAAGCATTAGTGTAGTGTCCCGGAAATGGCTTCACGAAGGTACGCCTGATGGCGGCAACAAGCGCGGCCTGTAGGAGCGGCTTTAGCAGCGACGGTACGCTAGGCCCGTCGCCTACTTCCCGGAAGGCGGCCGGATAACCAGCACCGGCCGGTCCGTGCTTCGCCGCACGACACCGTCCGCGACGCTCCCCAGCACCATGCGGCCGAACCCGCCGCGGCCGTGCGACGCAATGGCGATCATGTCCGCGTCCAGCTCTTCCGCCGCGCGCAGGACGCCGTCCACCGCCACGTCCAGCGTCACCACCATCGTCGCCTCTACGCCGCTCGCCTTTACCTTCGCGGCCGCGCGGTTGAGGATCGCCTTCGCCTGCTCCTGCAGTTCCTCCACCACCTTGCCGATCGTCGCCGCCTGCGCCGTCTCGAAACCGGGGTACGAGGCGATCGGCGCCACGGCATGGAAGAGGACCAGTGAGGCGCCCATCGTCTTCGCGAACTGCTGCACCGGCTCCAGGATGCTCATCGCGAGATCGGAGCCGTCGAGCGGAACGAGGATCTTGTTGACCCGCGGGCCTGCGGCGCCCTTGTCGGCGCCGGCTTTCGGGTGCAGGAACAGCACTGGCACGGTGGACGTTTCGAGAATCCGCGTCGCCACGCTCCCGAACAACCAGCGCGTGATGCCGGAGCGCCCGTGCGTGCTGATGGCGAGGAGGTCGGCGCCCTCCGCCTGGGCCAGGCTCAGGATCGCCTCGGCCGCGTCACCCCGCGTCACTCGTGTGCGCACGTTCGCAAACCCGGCGGCCTTCAGATCCTTTGCCTTCGTCTCGAGGTACTCCTGAGCCAGCTC
>JBBISJ010000019.1:0-47166 GCA_037441345.1 Chloroflexota bacterium | reverse complement strand
AACGCCCGTAGCGCCGATCGGGTGGCCCTTGGAGATCAGACCGCCGCTCGTGTTCACGGGGATGGGCCCGTCGACGTAGGTCGCCTTCGAGTCGATCAGCTTCCCGCCCTCGCCGGGCGCGCAGAGTCCAAGCTCCTCGTACAGCACCAGCTCCGCCGGGGCCGATGCGTCATGACACTCCACGACGTTCAGGTCCTCCGGGCCGACGCCGGCCATCTCGTACGCCTTCTTCGCTACCGTTACCGTCACATCGTCCGCGCCGGGCTGGCGGTCAAAACCGGAGCCAAGGACCGACGCCTTCACCCAGACCGGCTTCGTCGTGATCTGCCTCGCAATCTCAGGCGACACCAGCACCGCGGCCGCCGCACCGTCGCCGATCGGCGAGCACATCAGGCGAGTGAGCGGCTCGGCGACAGGTGGCGAGGCGAGCACGTCCTCCAGGGAGTAGACCTCGCGGTACTGGGCGTGCGGGTTGAGCGAGCCGTGGTAGTGGTTCTTGACCGCGACGCGCGCGAACTGCTCCTTCGTCGTCCCGTACTTTGCCATGTGCGCACGGGCAAAGGCGGCGTAGAAGTCCATGAACATCGAGCGCTTCTCGCCCGCGCCCTCGGCAACGCCGGGGTTGTCCTGCGCGGCACGTTCCTTCGCGGCGGCCGCCGCGGCCTGCATCTGCGCCACCCACTCGACGTCCACCGCAGCGCCGATCGCCTTGAAGGAGCGGGTCTTGTCCTCGTGGTAGAGCTTCTCCATGCCGACGGCCAGGGCCACGTCATACATGCCGGAGGCGACGTACATCCAGGCGACGTGGAACGCCGTGGAGGAGCTGGCGCAGGCGTTCTCCGTGTTGATGATCGGGATGCCGCCGATGCCCATCTCTCGCAGGGCCACCTGGCCGCGGATCATCTCCTGGCCGGTGATCAGGCCGGCCGTGGCGTTGCCGACGACAGCGACCTGCAGCTTCGACTTGTCGATGCCGGCGGCACTCAACGCTCCATTCACAGCCTCAGCGGCGAGGTCCTTCATGCTGCGGTCCAGGAACTTGCCGAAGTTTGTCATGCCGGCGCCGGCGATGGCGACGTCTCTCATTGCGTCCTCCTTGGGGGTTGGGATGCGGACATCGTCGTCCGCGGAGCTAAGTATACGCTAAGACAAGGGGAGGGACTGGGCAGTTGCACAATCGAACAATGGAACATCGGAACCGAGAACCCGGAACCCTCACCATTCACGATTCACTGTTCGCCACCGCTTCCCGCATCTCATCCAGCGTCATGATGCCGTCCGCCCGGCGCGTTATCAGGCCGTTCGCGTCGACGAAGATACTGGTCGGCATGCCGAGGCCGCGGTAGTGCTCGTACAGAGTGTCGTCGGGGTCGAGCCCGTTCACGGTAAAGCTGACGCCCTTTCCGCCGTCGAGGTTCGGGACGTTCTCCAGGAAGTCCCTTGCCCGCGCCAGCGGCTCGCGGCGGTTCACGCTGATCACGGCAAGGCCGTCGCCGTACTCCTTCTGGAGTTGCGCGATGTCCGGCATCTCCTTCTGGCAGGGAACACACCACGTAGCCCAGAAGTTGATGTAGACGACCTGCCCGCGGTAGTCGCTCAAGCGGTGGCGGTTGTCGTCGAAATCCGAAATTTCGAAGTCGGGCGCGAACTTGCCGGCTTCGGGACCGACGTTGTCGTCGCCGCCGGTCGCCGGGGTGTGCAGAAGTTCCACGGCGCGGACATCGTTGTTGCCGCCGAGGACGCCCACCAGCAACAGGCCGCCCACTACAGCTCCCACGATTACGCCGAGTCCCGCCAGCGCGATGAGCCGCTGCTTCAGCGTGCGGCCCTGGTCGAGGGACATCAGGCGTCCCCGGACAGGTCGTTGAGGAACCCGAAGTTGAAGTAGTTGTTCAGGTTGATCAGGCTGTCCGTGAAGACGAGGATGCCGATGACGATCAGCAGCGCGCCGCTCAGGTAGTTGACCACTCCCACGTAGCGCTTCAGCCGGTTGTAAAGAGGCTTCACGCCGTTGTACGCCGCGCCCATGGCGAGGAACGGCACGGCCAGCCCCGCGGAGTAGACGGCCAGCAGCACGCCGGCCTCCAGAACCGTCCCGCTCGACACGGCCAGCGCGAAGATAGCCCCCAGCGTCGGGCCGATGCACGGGCTCCAACCGGCGGAGAACGCCGAGCCGACAACGAACGACCGCGCATAGCCGACGTTCGCGCCGCGGCCGACGTCAAGGCGCCGCTCCTGTTCCAGCCAGGGGATCGTAATGACGCCGGACAGGTGCAGGCCCATGACGATAAGGAGCGTGCCGGCGACCTTCAGGATGATGTCGTCGTTGTCCTTCAGGAAGTAGCCGATGATCCCAAGAGAGATGCCGAAAAGGATGAAGATCGTCGAAAACCCGGCGACGAACGCCACCGAATGCAAGAACGGCGACGGGACCGTTGCCCGCGGCTGTACCGTCGCGACGGCGGCGCCCCCCACGCTCGACTGGACGGTCACGACCCGCCCCGCGGCCGGACCTTCCAGTGCGGCGCCGGTCAGGTAGCCGAGGTACGCCGGGACGAGCGGCAGGACGCAGGGTGACGCGACCGACAGCAGGCCGGCGATAAACGCCACGAATATGCTGACGCCGCCGATCTCGAGAATGTCCATACTTGATCCTGCAGGGGTTACGGCCTTGATTCCATCTTAGATTCGCCGCTCCACACGGCACAACCGGCCCTTCGTCCCTCACTTTGACCCCCCAATCGGCCCTGCGCTAAATTGGTGCCACTTCAGACTCAACCACCCCGGAGGACAGGAACAGAATGGACTACGACCCGATTCGCAAGCCCGCATACCCCGACTTCGCCGTGAAACCCAACCTCCGGGACTACGGGGAGACCAGCAAAGCGTTCACCTGGGAGCAGGTCCGGTCCGAACTCGACGGCACCCCCGGCGGCGGCCTCAACAAGGCGTACGAGTGCCTGGACCGGCACGTGGCACACGGGCACGGCGATAAGGTGGCGATGCTGTGGGAGGGGAAGAACGGCGAGCAGGAGACCTACACCTTCGCGGACATGGTGAAGGGCGCGAACAGGGCCGCCAACGGGCTCCGGGCCCTCGGAGTCGAGAAGGGCGACCGCGTCTTCGTCTTCCTGGAGCGCATCCCGGAGTGCTACTTCGCGGTCTTCGGCACGCTGAAGCTGGGCGCAATCACGGGCCCCCTGTTCTCCGCCTTCGGGCCGGACGCAGTTAAGGACCGTCTCGAGGACAGCGGTGCGAAGGCGCTCGTCACCAGCCCGGACCTCTGGGGCCGGATCAAGCACATCCGCGCGGACCTGCCGGACCTGCAGCACGTGGTCCTCGTTACGCGGCGGCACGAGGCCCAGCCCGAGGACGGGACCGTCCTGTGGGACGACGTTGTTGCCCACCAGTCCGGCGAGTTTCAGACCCTTGACACGGACCCGGAGGACTGGTCGGTCATGCATTACACGTCCGGCACCACGGGCAAGCCGAAGGGCGCGGCGCACGTCCACAACGCGATCATCGGGCACTACGCGACGGGGAAGTACGTCCTCGACTTCCACGAGGACGACATCTACTGGTGCACCGCCGACCCGGGTTGGGTGACCGGAACGTCCTACGGCATGTTCGCGCCCTGGAGCAACGGCGTCACAAGCCTGGTCTACGAGGGCGGCTTCGGCGCCGGGCACTGGTACTCGCTGATCGAAAAGTACAACGTGACGGTCTGGTACACGGCGCCGACCGCGATCCGGATGCTGATGAAGGCCGGGGACGAGGTGCCCCGGAAGTACGACCTGTCGAGCCTTCGCTATACGATGTCCGTCGGCGAGCCGCTCAACCCGGAGGCGGTCGTCTGGAGCGAGCGTGTCCTCGGCCTGCCCTTCCACGACAACTGGTGGCAGACGGAGACCGGAGCGATTATGATCGCGAACTACCCCAGCATGGAGATCCGGCCCGGCAGCATGGGCAGGCCGATGCCTGGCATCTACCCCGCGATCATCGACGAAGAGGGGCGCGAAGTGCCGCCCGGCGAGGAAGGAAACCTGGGTGTGAAACCGGGGTGGCCGTCCATGTTCCGCACCTACTGGAAGCGCGAGGATTTCTACAACTCGCGCTTCCAGAACGGCTGGTACATCACCGGCGACCGCGCCCGCATGGACAAGGACGGCTACTTCTGGTTCGTCGGGCGGGCGGACGACGTGATCAACACCGCCGGCCACCTCGTCGGCCCATTCGAGGTGGAGAGCGCGCTGATCGAACACCCGGCGGTCGCCGAGGCCGGCGTCATCGGCAAGCCGGACCCCGTCGCTATGGAGATCGTGAAGGCGTTCGTGGCGCTCAAAGACGGCTACGAGGCGGACGAGAAGCTGCGGCGGGAGCTGATCCGCTTCGCCCGCGAGAAGCTGGGCGCGGGCGTCGCACCGCGCGAGATCGACTTCGTGCCGTCGCTGCCCAAGACCCGCTCCGGCAAGATCATGCGCCGCCTCCTGAAGGCCCGCGAGCTGGGCCTGCCGGAGGGAGACACGAGCACGCTGGAGGACTAGCGTTACCGAATAATTGGACTGACTATGAGGGCGCTCGCATCCGCGTGTCGCGGGAGCGCCTCGAACACGTCTTCCTGCGGAACGAAATGTTGTCGCAGGAGGAGCGCATGCGGGCCACTCTCAGCGCTCCGGATTTGGTGGCGGAGTCACGAACAGACTTGGCTGTCCGCCTGTCGTTCCCGGTATCCGCGACGCTCTCGGCGATAACCTGACCGGCGTTTACCTCTGCCCCTCGCTAGCCCTCGGCGGCTACGACCCGGAGACCAGCGACATCGACTTGCTGGTGGTGACAGAACGTCCTCTGACCGATACCGAACTCCGCGCACTCGCGGTCGTCTACGAAGCGATCCCTCCCAGCTTCCACGTTCGAGAGCGCGACTACGAGGTCTACCACATGGACCGGGAGACCCTGCGCCGGTTCGAACCCGGGCAGCAGCACGTGAAGGTGGGCCCGGATGACCCGTTGGGTCGGACGGAGCACCGGCCGGGATGGGTCAGGGGAACGGTGGATCGTGCGCGAGCACGGGGTCACGCTCTGCGGGCCGGACCCGAAAACGCTGATCGACCCGGTGCCGCCCGATGCCCTGCGCGAGGCAGCGGCAGGCGAGCTGCGGCCGCGCCTCCGGAACTGGAGCGACGGCTCCTGGCCCATCTCTGAACTGGCGCACCGTGGCGCGCAGGCGTTCGATGTCGAGACGGTTTGCCGTGCCCTGCACACCGCGGAAATCGGGCGAGTGGCATCCAAGCCTGCGGCCGTGGCATGGGCGTTGGCCGCATTTCCAGAGCGTTGGCACGGGTTGATCGAGTGGTCGCAGGAGCACAAGAAAGAGATGACCCGGGACACGACGCGCGTGGAAGAGGCGCTGGGTTTCCTGCGCTGGGCCGTGAATCAACTGCCGTAGAGATGCCCCGGCGCCGTGCACCACTCGCCCTTCGAGACGCTGCGTCCGCCAGCGGCGGTCTCCGCGCCTCAGCATGAGCGGAAATCGAGAGGTGCTACAATCGCCGCCAACATGGATGACCCACGCAGTTCCGTCCGCAACGACCTGGTGTCGTCCATCGTCATCGGTGCCCTCGGGCTATTCACGCTGGCCCTCGGCGCCTGGGCGCTGGCCGACACATCGTCGTTCTACGACAATATCGCGGAGTTCCCGCCGTACAACCGGCACCTGTTGCATGACATCGGGGCGTTCCAGGTGGGGCTCGGCGCGGCGCTGTTATTCGCGCTCGTCTGGCGTGGCGACGCCATCCTGGCGGTGCTCGGTGGGGCGACGGCGGGCACGGTGACGCACTGGGCCGCGCACGTGGCCGACGACGGAATGGGCGGCAGGAGCAGCGACCCGTATTCGTTGGGCATCATCGCCGCGGTAATGACGGTCGTGTTCGCCTGGCGCCTGTACACACGATACGTGGCGCGCTGAGGGCCACTCCGCCACCCCCTCCCCAAAGAAAGAAGAAGCACCCGGGGGACACCCCCGGACCCCCGTCAAAGGTGCTGCGCCCCTCTGCGCTCCCCGATAGTCCCGCCGGCTTGGCCAAGCGAGACAGCCCGACGCTCAGGGCTGGGGCCCTAGGCCCACAGAGGTGGGGAATAGGCCGATCAGGCGCTCAGGGCTGGGGCCCTGAGCCCACGGGGGTGGCCTGGTCCGAGGGTTCCGTCAGCGCGAGCATGCCTTCGGTTTCTTCCACGCCCTTGCGGCCCATCACGACCAGGTCGTGCAGCCCGAGGCGCAGCCGCCACATCCCGACAACGCCGCACACCACGCCGAAGAAGATCATGAGGACATGCGTCCCAACGGAGTAGGCCAACGCCTCACCGCTGGAGAGGCCGAGAATGACGAGCAGACCGGTGATCGTTCCCTCGTAGATGCCGATGCTGGTCGGGATGAAGTGCGCCGAGACGATGAATGACGCAGCCATCATCACGAGGATGGCGTCGGCCAGCGACATATCCAGGCCGAAGGCCCGACCGAACGTCCAGTACATCGCGGCCTGGACCATCCAGCCAGCCAGCGTCAGCGCGAACGCCCGGACCGCCGGCTGCCAGTCGGCCAGCAGCGCCAGCCCCTCGAGAATCTCGGGAAACAGCCTCCCGACCACGTTCCGCAGCCGTTCCGGTAGCCAGCGCACCGGGCCACGGTCCACCCAGCCGTCCTCGAGCTCGAGGCGGGCGAAGACGGCGGCGATCAGCACCCCGGCCAGGATGAGGGCACTGAGCGTCCAGGCGAGGCTTAGCAGGACGCCGGGGACACCGAAGACAGCGAGCGTCCAGAGGAACATGAGCGTGTAGGCGGCGCCATCGAAGAGCGTCTCGGTGATGAAGATGGAACTGGTCACGCCGGGGGCAGGCAGTTCGTACCGGCGCGAGAGGATCTGGATGCGCAGGATGTCGCCGATCCGCAGAGGAACAAGCGAGTTCACCATGAAAGCGACCAGGTAGGTCTCAAACAGCGGCGTCAGGGGCACCTCTCCCATCCGGCGCACGGCCAGCCGGGACCGCGTCGCGCCGATCAGGTTGGCGGCGAGGAAGAAGGGCAGCGCCAGCAGCACCCAGGCATAGTCGGCGTCCGTGAATACCTTCCTGACGTCCTCAAGGTCCACTGCGAAGACGAGGGCGACGACGATACCGACCCCCGCGATGACCTGGGCGCTGAGTACCTGCCAGCCGCGGTGCATAGCGAAAGACTATCAGGAGGGCGCGGCTGGTGGCAGACGGCGAGACGACAGGAGACGACCCCACGGGTCGTCTCTACGCAAGCTTTTCCAGCGGGGCGAACGAGAGGAGCAGCTTCTTGATGCCGGCCTCACCCTGAAAGGCGACGACGACCTGGTAGTCGGTCCCGGAGGGTTCGCAGGAGACGACGATGCCAGTGCCGAACTTGTCGTGCTGGACCTTGTCGCCCGCCTTAAACGCGTCACCGGAGACCAGCGGGCGCGCAGCCTCCTCGTCGCGTTTGCCGACGCCATATCGCCGCTCCCCGAACATCTGGCGCTGGCTCGCGCGCTGGCCCGCCTTGACGAGGTGCGGCGGGATGTCAGCCAGGAAGCGGGACGGCGGGTTGTGGCCGCTGAACGGCCGCCGGAAGGCCCGCAGCAGGTAGAGGCGCTCTTTCGCCCGGGTCATGCCGACGTAGCAGAGGCGGCGCTCCTCCTCCAACTGTTCCGGGTTGCCGCTCTCGATTGAGCGCATGTGCGGCAGGATACCTTCCTCCAGGCCGAGGATGAAGACGACCGGGAACTCCAGCCCCTTGGCTGCGTGCAGTGTGATGAGCGTGACGGAGTCAGACTCCTCCATCTCATCGACGTCGGTGATCAGGGCGACGTCTTCCAGGAATGAGGCAAGGGCGTGCTCCGGCTTTAGTTCGTCGTACTGGGTGGTGACGGCGCGCAGTTCCTGGACGTTCTCCCAGCGTTCCTCGCCATCATCGTCGGCCATGATGTACGGCTTGAAGTCCGTCTGGTCAATAACGGCGTCCAGCAGTTCGGCGAGAGCACTCTGCTTCGAGATCTCGATCAGCTCGTTGAGGAGCCCGAGGAAGCGCAGCAGCGCGCCCGCCGTCCGCTTCTGGAATGGGTGGGCACCTGTGATGCCCTCCGGCGAGTCGCGTTCGCTGTCGGCGACGATCTGGAGAGCGGCGTAGGCGGGGACGTCCTTCCCCCGCGACCAGGCAGTCAACTCCGAGAGGGTGCGGTCGCCGATGCCGCGGTGAGGCGTGTTGATGACACGCATCAGAGCGACCGAATCGAACGGGTTCTGGACGAGGCGCAGGTACGCGAGCAGGTCCTTCACCTCCCGCCGCTCGTAGAAGCGCGTACCCCCGACGAGGCGGTAGGGGATGCCCCGACGGATCAGCGCCTCCTCGACCGGGCGAGACTGCGCGTTTGTTCGGTACATCACGGCGATGTCCTGGTGGCGCCGCATCTCCTCCTTGAGGAGCGTCCTGATCTCGTCCGCCGTGAACGCCGCCTCTTCTTCCTCGTCGTACCCCTCGTGCATCACCACCGCATCGCCGGGGCCGTTTTCAGTCCAGAGATTCTTCTCCTTGCGCTGCTTGTTAAGGGCGATGACGGAGTGGGCGGAATCGATGATCGTCTGGGTGGACCGGTAGTTCTGATCCAGGATCACGACCTTCGCGTCCGAGTAGTCGTGCTCGAAGTTCAGGATGTTGCGGATGTCAGCCGAGCGCCAGGTGTAGATGGACTGGTCGGGGTCGCCGACGACGCAGATGTTGCGGTACATCGACGCCCAGTACTTGCTGAGGACGTACTGCGCGATGTTGGTGTCCTGGAACTCGTCGATGTGGACGTACTCCCAGCGATCCGCGTACTTCTCCAGGACGTCTTCCCGCTCCTGGTAGAGCTCCACCGTCTTCGTCAGGATGTCGTCGAAGTCCAGGCCGCCGGCCTGCTCGAGGATCTCCTGGTAGCGCTGGAAGACCCGGGACGTGACCTCCTGGAAGTAGTCCGCGACGAGGGCCGCGAATTGCCGCGGGCCCTGCAGCTCGCTCTTGGCCTTCGAGATGGCGGAGAGGATGGCACGCGGCGGGTGCCGGCGAGGGTCGAGACCCAGGTCTTCCAGCGCCCGCTTGACGACCGCGAGCTGGTCCATCGTGTCCTGGATCGTGAACGTGCGCGGCACGCCGATCGCCTCGCCGTCGATCCGGAGGATACGCGAGCAGATGGCGTGGAAGGTGCCCAGGCTGATGTCGCGGCCGGCCTCCTCGCCGACGAGCGCGTACACCCTGTCGCGCATCTCGCGGGCAGCCTTGTTGGTGAACGTCACGGCCAGGATGCGACGCGGGTGGACGCGGCGCTCACGGACCAGATAGGCGATGCGGTGGGCGATGACGCGCGTCTTGCCAGAGCCGGGGCCGGCGATGATGAGGAGCGGACCCTCGGTGTTTTCGGCGGCCTCGCGCTGCCGTGGATTGAGGTTATCGAGGATGGCGGAAGTTGAGGTAGTCACACCCCAATTCTACAGGCGTGTGTCCGCCGGAGGGACGGTACCGGGCGTTGCCAATAATCCAGCGACGCCCCGGCAGGCCCCGTCTACTCGACGAGGCTGGACCCGCTGGCGAGCTGCTGCCCGACCGCCTGGAAGATGGCGTCCAGATCGCCGGTCTTCGGTTCGAGGTAGGCGTGCGCGGGATCGGTAGCGATGGCGCGCAGCAGTTCCGTGGCGGGCTTGTTGTACCAGTAGGTCCCCACCTTGTCGCGGCTGCATAGGTCGTCGGCGCCGTAGGCGATTGTGTAAAGCTCGATCCCCAGGCTCTTCACCTGTTGCGCTACCTTTGCCGCATAGTCACACGGCCCGGTAGCGCCGATCAGCGCGGCCGCGGTGGTATCCATGATATTCGCCGCGCCGTCCGACTCAAGCACGATGGCCCACTTCGCGGTTCCGCGGCCGTTGGTCTGCAACTCCCGAAGCGCAGCCTTGAGCGGATCTCCGAGGTTGGTGTGCGGCCCGGACAGTTCCACGTTCCGCTCCGGCACATCAAGGCAGTCCACGTTCGAGACCAGCGCGCTGGTGTTGTCGAGCACCTGCGGGGCGCTCTGGTAGGCAGAGGTCAGGGGCACCGGCAGCCAGACCTTCGGGTCCGTCCAGGCGTTGATGGAGTCGCAGTGGTTCAGGGGATCCACGGGCGGAGTCACCGCCAGGCCGAGCTTGTGGACGCGGTAATCGAACGCTTGCATGAAGGTGCGGGCGCCTGACTTGGCGTTGGCCATGTCGGTCGCGGTCATGCTGGCGGTGTGGTCCAGCGCAAGCACAACGTCAAGTTCGGAGCCGGATGCGCCGCACGAGCCGCGGCAGGCGGCCGCCTTGACCGTGGAGCTGCAGCCGCTCGTCCAGCAGGAGTCCGATCCCAGCAATCCAAGGATAGGACCGAAGAGCGCGGGCGCCTTCTGGTTGGTCTCAACCTTGATGGTGTCGAACGTTCCCTTTGATGGATCACAGGACAGGACGGACGCGCTGGTGCAAGAGAAGCTGAACACGAACTCGCTAGGGTCCAGCCCGTTCTGGGTGACGTAATCCCGCGCCACCTTCTCCGCGTTCAAAGGATCCTCAGGGAGCTCCTGGGCGCCCGCGAGGGCGGCAGCGTCCGCCACGTTCTGGGCGTTCCCTTTCTTCGCCAGCAGCATGCCAACGTCTATCGTAAGAACGAGGAACATCACCAGCGCCATGAACATGAGCGCGAAGAGGACGAGCGTCTGTCCGCCCTCTTCACCAATCCTGCGACCCCGACTGTCCATAATTCCCTCCCAGGTATCCAGGCCACCGCTCGGACCAGAAACGTTAAGAGCCGGTTGTGGTCTGGTAAAGGAATCGTAAAGGGCTATTTATGTCGAGTCAGCGCCACCAACGGTGAATACAGGTTAAGAATCGGTTGACGTGCGGGGCGGAAGACCTTCGCGGCAGCCGTGTTAGCCGGGGCGTTCCGGGCATTGCTGACACTGCGGCAAGAACCGCGTCGTGCCCGCGGGAAGGATCCCTGCCTTCCGCATCAACTCCAGCGTTGCCCAGAGCGAGAGGCCAACGACGTTGCAGTAGCAGCCGCTGTATGCGGCAACCGGCTTCAGGCCCTCATCCTGGATGCCGTACCCGCCCGCCTTATCGAACGGGTCGCCACGCCGGACCGATTGCTCGATCTCGGCGTCGCTGTAGTCCCGCATCTCCACTTCGGTAACAGGCTCGCGCACGAGTGCGCTGCGGTGCCGTCCCGGGATGAGGGCGACAGCGGTCACCACCCGGTGCGTCCGGCCGCGGAGGGAACGAAGCATTTCGCGGGCCTCGTCGGCATCCGACGGCTTCCCAAAAGCGCGGCCGTCGAGCCAGACGATGGTGTCGGCGGCGAGCACCGGAGAATCAGGGACCACGAACCGGGCCGCTTCCGCCTTCTCGCGGGCGAGCCGCCGGGCGAGGATCCGGGGATCGCGCGCAGCAGGCCCAAAGCTCTCATCGACTTCCACAGGCGTGACGTCGAAATCGACGTTCAAGAGCGCCAGCAGTTCCCGCCGGCGTGGCGATGCGGACGCCAGGACCAGGCGCGGCGATTGCTGGCTACGGCTGTGCAGGACGGGGCTACTCGGCAGTTTCGGAGGACTGTTCGCGATCGCCCGCGGGCGGCCGGAACGAGACATGTCGGCGCGGGCCCGGCTTTATGAAATACCGCATGACGAGGTCAGACAGCTGCGGGGTAACCGCATCGGCGACCATCGAGAAGATGTCTTCGGGCGACACGAAGACGTCGCGGATGTTCCATCTCACCGCCTGGTAGACGCGCCGCGCCACGACTTCGGCCGAGGCCCAGCGGATGAAGAGCGGGATGTCCGGCGCCTCGACTTCCTGGAGCATGTTCTCGGTGATCGAGGTCTGCGTGAGGCCGGGATAGACCGTGCTGACGCCAATGCCGGAGCCGGCCAGTTCATTCCGCAGCGAATTCGAGACGGCGGCGAGGGCGTGCTTGGTGGCGGAGTACATGCCCATGTAGGGGGGTGAGACGCGCCCGGCAATCGACGACACGTTCGCGATGTGTCCCCTGCCCTGGTCCCGCATATAAGGGACGGCGGCCTGGATGCAGTTGACCGCTCCCCAGAAGTTCACGTCGAAGAGGTATCTCGCGTTGTCCAGGTTCCCATCCGCGACAGGAGCGAACAGCGCGACGCCGGCGTTGTTGACGAGGATGTCGACCGAGCCAAACTCCTCGACGGACTTACGCATGAGCGCCTCAACTGAGAGCCGCTCGGTGACGTCGACGGGGATGACCCGCGTCGCGAGCGGAAGCAGGTCCCCGGCCAGCCGCTCGAGCTTCGCCCTGTTGCGGGAGGCGAGGACGATGTTGGCGCCGCGGCGCGCGAACTCCTTGGCGGTCGCCTTCCCGATCCCGGAAGACGCCCCGGTTACGACGACGGTGCGGCCGCGGACCTGCATCGTTCAGACCGATCGGTGTGACAGCCAGTCGGCGACCCGGGGCCACAGGCGTCCGACGGCGTTCTTGCCGGCGACGAGACTGACGTGGCCGCCTTTGAGGATGATCTCTTCCTTCTCCACGCTGCCCACGAGGTCGAGCAGGGGCTTGGTGGCAGCGAAGGGAGCGATGTGGTCGTGCTCCGCCATGGCGTGGAGGACGGGTACCTTCACGTTCTGGAGATCAACCCGCTTGTTCCCCAGTTGCATCTGGCCCGTCACGAGCTTGTTTCCCCACATCAGGTCCTTGATGTACTGCCGGTAGGCCTCGCCCGGGAACGGAATCTGCTCGTTCGTCCACTTGTACATGATGCGGAAGCCGTAGACGAACTGTGGGTCCCACAGGTTATCGAGCAGGCGGATGTACCCGCCCCAGCGATCCATGGGGCGCAGCATCTCGAAAGAGCGGAGCATAAGGTCGGGCGGGATGTTGCCAACGGTGTCCACGAGCCGATCGACGTCGAAGTATTTGGGATCACACCACTTGCGGAAGAGCCCCATCCCGTTCATGTCAACCGGCGTTGCCGCACAGGCGAGGTTCTTCAGGGGCGATTCCGGGTAGAGCGCGGCGTACATCAGTCCGAAGAGGCCGCCCATGCAGTAGCCCAGGATCGAAAAGTCCTGCTCGCCGGTTGCCTTTTGCACCTCTTCGAAGCAGGCCGGCATGAAGTCGCTGACGTAGTCCTCAAGCCGCAGCCTGCGGTCCTCCGGGCGGGGTATCCCCCAGTCGATCATGAAAACGTCGAAGCCCTGGGCCAGCAGATACTGCACGAAGCTCTGACCAAAGGTCAGATCCAGAATCCACGGCTTGCTGACGAGAGACATGACAAAGACCACCGGCACCCGGTACACCTCGTCCGACATCGGCCGATAGTGGTACAACTTGAGGGTTCCCCGGGAATAGATGATGTCCTTGGGAGTCACCCCCACGGGCGGTTCGTTACGAGCGAGGAGGATGTCGATCCCCTTCTTGACGCGCTCGCGTGTGCGTACCGCCTCCTCCTGCGCGGTATCGATGACGGTCTGGACGGGGGTACTGCGAATGGTGACCACTGTGCCGGAGCCTTCTTCTATCCGGCGGCGGGGCCGTTGACGGGCCGCGGCTTCCGCGTCCTTCGGGGCTGCAGGCGGGTCACGGTGGCGCCTGGGTTGACGCCCGCCCGCTCGGCAACGGTCCGCACGGTCGCCTCCAGGGAAGCGATCCGCTCCTCGATTGCGTGCATGCGCTCGGCGAGCTCGGTGATGTCGCTGTGCGTCGGCAGGTTAAACGTGTTGAGGTAGCGCTCCATGCTCTGGTTGAGCGCCCTCTGCACAACTGCGTAGCCGTCCACGAAGCTACCGGACATCTTCGCGAACTGGTCCGTTCCCAAGACTTCCCCGAAGAAACCGTTTAGCTGCCTTTCAGTCTCGGACAGCCAGCTCCTCCACATTTGAGCGACATCGGGGGTGCCCGTCTCAACGCTACCGTTCTGGCCTGGCATTGGCTTGCCTCCTCCGTGGTCGTGGCTTCTGCTCATCGGACACGGCCGCATCCCCTCGGGTGCGGTCGGAATTGTCCAACGATTTCCATGCGGACTGCAATATCTCCTGGTACTTCCCGAACATCTCGTACCACAGGTCCAGGAAGGTCTCCCCCGCAGTCGTCAGAGAGTACCTGCGCCTGGCCGGTCCCGACTCTGACGTGTCCCAGAACGATGATACCAGCCCGGCCCGCTCCAGTTGCCGCAAAGTTCTGTAAACCGTAGTGGAATCGAAACCGGGAAGACCCGCCTTCCCCAACTCCTGGACCAATTGGTAGCCATAGGCGTTCCAGCGGCGGAGGTAGGCGAGCAGGCTGGAGGTAAGCAGGTCCCCGGTCAGTCGGGGGCGCATGCCACCCGAGGCCTCCCGCCCGCCGCGCTTACGTGCACCGTTGGTCTGTTCGTCGCTGTCCATTTGCACGCCGCTTGGCCTCCGCTCTATTCGCCAGATGAATTACCGATTTCCCCGGGTTGCCCCCTTGACAGGGAAACTTGCTATGTGTATTTTGCACATAGATGTTAGTCCATGTCAAGGAGGTGCCCAAACAAAATGGCAAGCAATGACAACATCGACAAGTTTTTCGACGCGATCAACGAGGCGTACGACGCGCTCCTGGACGCGGTGAAGACCGCGAACGACCGGGGATATCGAGTAAGCCGCAAGTTGATCGATGAGGTGGAGCGCGGGCAGCGAGACGCGGTCGACCTGACCCGCCGCCTGGCAACCGCCCCGCGCGATGTGGCGGGCTTCTACACCGCCGCCGTCCGGAACGTCACCGACGTGCAGGGCCGGACGCTGGACCTGACCCGCCAGTTCCTGGACGAGCTGACCGACAGCGGCCGCGAGGCCCGTGACACAGCGCGCAAGGTAATCGAGGCCAACCGCGAGGCCGGCCAGGCCGTCATCTCCGCCACCCGCGAGGGCGTCCAGCGGGCCGCCCCGGCGGCCCAGCAGGTGGCCCAGCAGGCAGTGAACGGAGTGCGCGCGCGCACCGCCCCGGCGCGCCGCGCCACGAAGTCCGAAAGCGCCTAGACCGCCGACACCCGGCCCGGCCGGGTGACACCCCCGGAATGGGGCGGGAGGCTCCGAAACTCGGAGCCTCCCGCCTGTTTTTAGCCTCAGGCCGGGGTGATCAGGCGACGTCCTTCTGGCGGTAGGTCTCCGGCGCGGACAAGAAGTTCGCGATGTGGCGGTAGACCTGGGGGTTGAAGGCCAGGCCCACGTGGGTGCCGGGCACCTCGATATCGGTGCCGTCGTCCATTTCGTTAATGCAGCAGCGCCAGTCCACAACGCCGTCGCTCTTCGTGTAGATGGCGATCTGCGGCACATCCTTCGGAAACTCGTCCCTCAGGGCGGTGAGAAAGTCGCAGGTGCAGAAGCCGCTGTAGCAGTTTGGGGCGTCCCGCTGCGTGCCGGGCGTGACGGCCGTTCCGTTCTCGCGACGTTGCATGATCCGGCCGCGGACAAGGTATGCGGTCTGCAGCACAAACGGGTGCACTCTGACGCCCCGGAAGGGCGATGCCATCGTCGTAACGGAAGAAACCAACTGCGGCCAGCGCACGGCAGCCCCGCGCGCAAGAACGCCGCCAAGCGAGTGCCCGATGAGGTGAACGGGCCCGCCGGTCTCCTCGTAGGCGCGCTCCATAGTCTGGTGGAGGCGAAGGCTGAGGACGTCCGGGCATTCCGCGTTGCGGCCGATGCCGGACAAGTAAGGGGCATAGCCGATCCGGCGCAGCCAGCCGTTCATATCACCCAGGTACTGGTCGGAACCCATGAAGCCGGGGACGACGACAGCAGCAGAGCCATCGCCGCGGGGGATGCCGACGCCGCGGAACACCGGGGACACCCTGAGGGATAGCCAGTCAACACCAAGAAACGCTTCTCGCCACAACGGGAGCGTGGTGCTGGCCTGAAATTCTTCCTCCAGGTATCCTCCCCGTGCCATCAGTTACACCCCGCCTCTCCCATAGAATCCGCTTCTTTTCCGCATCGTCGTCATCTATCGTGCTTCAATTCTAAAACCTTAACTCAGCGTTAACCGTTACAAGCCGGTTGCACGCTAGTATATAATGCGTGTAATCGCGGGGGCATCAACGCGGACAGGTGCGATGGGGGCACCGGTCCAACACAGGAGAATCGAATGTCGCAGCGCCCGGGCAAACGGCTCAGCGCCCAGGATGCCTCTTTCCTGTATTTCGAGCGCAGAGAAAGCCCGATGCACATCGGGTCCATCGCCGTCGTCGAGGGCACCATCGATTTCAACACATTCGTTGACAGTATCGCGGCGAAGATCCACCTGATCCCCCGTTACCAGCAGATCGTGCTGCCGGCGCCGCTCAACATCGGTCACCCGACATGGGAGTGGGACGCCAACTTCGACCTGAACCGCCACATCATGCGGGTCAGGGTTGACGAACCCGGCACCGACGAGCAGTTGTTCGAGCTCGCGGCCCGCCTGTTTGCGCCCATGCTGGACCGGAACAAGCCGCTCTGGGAGATCTACCTGGTGGAAGGCCTGGAGGGAGAGCGTACAGCCCTCGTGTCCAAGGTTCATCACTGCCTGGTGGACGGAGTGTCGGGCATCGAGCTGTTGATGATTGTCATGGATGTCTCGCCGAACCCTCCGCCGCCGATTCCGGCGCCGGAGGTTGAGAAGGAGCCTGCCGGCCCGCCGTTCATGCGGCTGGTCGACGCGTTGCTTGACAACGCCTGCGACACGATCGACCGCCTCGCCGACGCGCGCCTCCGGTTCGTGAACTCGATGGAAGGGGGCGGCCAGTCCCGCGCCGTCTTGCGCGCAGTCGAGACCATCGTGCCGTACGCGCAAGTCCCGGTAACCCGCGCGCCCTTCAACCGGCCCCTGACCGGAGGACGCAAGGTCGCCTTCTGCGAGTTCTCGTTCCAGGAGATCCGCCAGGTCCGCGCGGCTGTCGGCGGCACGGTAAACGACGTTGTCCTGACCGTGCTCGGCGGAGGACTGGGCAAATATCTCGAGATGCACGGCCAGACGACCGACGAGAGGAATGCGCGCGTCCTTACACCCGTCAACGTCCGAAAGGACAGCGAGCGCGCCGCACTGGGAAACCGCGTCTCCATGCTACTCGTGGAGGTACCGGTCGGGGTGCCGGACCCGCTGGAGAGGCTCGACGTGATTCGGAAGCGGACGGACAACCTGAAGCGGAGGAACGTGGCGGAGGGAGTTGAGAGGCTCAGCGATTCGCTCAACGGGCTCCCGCCGATGCTGCAGGCCACGCTGGGCAACCTGCCGACACCGCCAAACACGCTGGCGAACATGGTCTGTACGAACGTGCCAGGGCCGATGATCCCACTCTATGCGGTGGGCCACAGGCTCCTGGCCCACTACCCACTGATCCCCCTGGGCTGGGAGATGGGTATTAGCCTTGGCGTAACGAGCTATGACCAGAAGCTCTACTTCGGCTACATGGCCGACTCCGAGGCGGGTGCCGACGTCGAGCGCCTGAAGGCGTTCACGGAGCAGGCTTACATCGAACTGCGGAACGCGGCCGGCGTGGCCCGGTCCGACCTTCCGGCAATGGGCGTGCCCGCCAGGGAAGAGCCCGCGCCCAGGAGACGGCGCGCGGCAGGCGCGGCGTCCGAGGCCCTGGCCGCCGACGCCGGCTAAACGGCGTGAGTTGGGCTACCTGCTCTTCCTCGGCCTCGTAGTCGGAGGGACGATCCTAATACTTGTCGCCCTGCGTCTGACCGCGCCCTCCCGCAAAGGGCCATGGCAATCGGTGGTACTGCTGACCGCGGCTTCGGGACAGGCCGAGACCGAGGTCTGGCGGTCGGCGCTGCGGGCGGCTGGCGTCTGGGTGAGGGTGCAGAACGTCGGTGATTTCGGCTGGTACGGCGCCAGCAGCTACGGGTATGAACTGTGGGTGCGCGAAAAGGACATCGAACTGGCGCGCCGGGTCCTCGGGATCGGCTGACTAGCGGCTGATATCGTTCGAGAAGCCGTCCACGTCGTAGGACATGATCAGCAGGTCGTGCGTCTGGCCGTCCCTGGTCATGACGTGGTCAGCGAGCAGCGCCTCGGGCCGGAACCCCAGGTGTTCGAACACCTGGCGCGCGCTGCGCTGGTCGGTCGCCATCTGTGCCGTCACCTTCTTCAGGCCCAGGTCCTTCGACATTGAGAACGCCTCGTTGGTGAGCCGTTTGCCAAGACCCAGCCCACGGAAATCGCGGCCCACGAGCACGCGCATCTCCCCGACGTGCCGGGTCCAGCCGGCCTCGTTCATGTGGATGCTGGAGTAGCCCGCGATCTGGCCGTCGACTTCCGCGACGATGCTGATCGTCCGGCCGGTCTTGAGGTAGTTCATCCAGTTGTCGACAGTGGATTCCTGCGTGATGTCTGTCCGCAGGAACATGAGGTCTTCTTCCGCCAGCCCCTTGGCGAAGTCGATGATTGCCGCGCGGTCGGAAGAGTCCATGAGGCGGAAGATCACTTCTCTGCCGTTGATGGTCGTCTTCCACGGGTAGGTCCGGCGGAAGGTGCTCGCCTGCGTCATGGTCCCACTCCCTTTAACTTGAATTGCGAGCGAAGCATACACCCGTTAAGCAAGGATTGCAAACGTTTTATGGAAGGGAGGCCCGCCAGGGCAGGCAACGGCGAGCGGGGCAATCTCACCGCCTTCACACCCCGTTCTAACCGTCGTCTAACCGTGGGCGGCGATCCCGTTCGTATTATGTGCATCAGCAGTCGTAGCGGCGCGGTTTACACCCCCTCCCGCCCGCTGGAAGAGGCCGGTCAACCCCCTGACCGGCCTCTCGCTTTCTGGAGGCGACCCGCTCCGGCGGTTTTCACGGAACTCTTACCCCGCTCTCACCGTACGTTAACCACGACTTCGCGATCCGGGGCTTATTGTTGTCGTGAGCTTAAGCGACGCGTCTAGACCCCCTCACGCGACGCTGAAGAAGAATGATCGAGCCGGTTGCGGGTCGGGCAACCGGCTCGATTTGTTATAACGGCCCAGGGTCGTGCCGGCGAGCGCTTGACGCCGCTTGAGCCGGTCACGTATATTTCGCCCGTTTCCAGTACCTCGGACGGCGCATGGGCGACAGGCTCGACTCCTACCGCTGGCTCATCGTAGCCATCCTGGCCATCCCCCTTGTGGCCGGAAGCGCGCTGCTCATTTCCGACCGTCTCGGCGGCGACCCGGAACCACTGACTATCGTCCCGGCCGAAGACACGGCGGCAGATGCGCGCGTGTACATCACGGGGGCGGTTAAGAGACCGGGCGTGTACCCGGTCGGACCGGACGCGCGGTGGATCGACGCTCTCGAAGCCGCAGGAGGTGCGACGGAGGAAGCCAACCTTGAGGCCGTCAACCTGGCGCGGCGCGCCCAGGACGAGGACATGATAGTGGTCCCGGTAATCGGCGAGGCGCCTGCTTCCACCGACGGTTCTTCCGGGAACGCCGCTGCCCCTGTCAACATCAACACGGCCACCCAGGCGGAACTGGAAGAGCTGCCCGGCATCGGCGAAGTGCGGGCGACCCGGATCATCGGCTCGCGGGAGGCCGACGGCCCGTTTCAGCAGGTGGAGGACCTGCTGACGCGCGAGCTCGTGCCGAACTCTGTTTTCGAGGACATCGTCAGTCTCATCACGGTGAACTGATGGCCGCCGCACTGCTGGCGGCCGCCTGGCTACTGGGCACTGCTGCCGCCGCCTACACCGGCGGCGAAACGGCCGCGGTCGTGGCCGCCACCGGCCTGCTGGCGGCGATCGCGTTCGCGGCGCGGCCACAGCTTTCGACCTTACTTCTCCTGCCGTTGGCGGCAACGTTCATCGCGTTGGCCGCGTGGCGTCACGAAACCACGCGGCCCGACCCCCTGTCCGGAGTGGGCGCACTCAACAACAGGGGCGACGTCACGATACGCGGGGTGGTTGACGCCGAACCGGACCAGAGACCCGCCTCGCGGGTCTACCGGCTGAAGGTGACCGGTGTCCGGGAGCGAGGGCGCTGGACGGAAGCATCCGGGCGGGCGCTGGTCAGGACGCCGGCGTTCTCGCTGTTCGAGCTGGGGGACGTACTGGAAATCGAGGGAACGCTTGAAACTCCTGCAGAGATTGACGGCTTTGACTACCAGGCCTACCTCCTCCGACGGGGGATTACGTCCATAGCCAACTACCCGGAGATCACGCTTCGCGGCCATCAAACGCAAGGCGGCCTGCAGCGGATGATGGCCCGCGTCCGCTCGGGAATTTCCCGCGACCTCGCGCTGGCCCTGCCGGAGCCACACGCCTCGCTGGCATCCGGCATCCTGCTCGGAGACGGCGGATCGATGCCCGAGGAACTGCGGCGGGACATGGCGGCGACCGGAACCGCCCACCTCGTGGCCGTGTCCGGACAGAACGTTTCGATCCTGGCCGCCATGATCATCGCCGCCTTCGCCTGGCTGATCGGGCGCCGGCCGGCAGCGGCAATGGCGCTGGTTGTGATCACCGGTTACGCGATGATTGTCGGCGCCCAGCCTTCCGTCGTCAGGGCGGCGATCATGGGCGGACTGTACGTCGTCGCGATTGCGACCGGCAGGCAGCACACGGCCCCGATCGGGCTGGGAATCGCCGCGGCGCTGATGACCGCGGTCGACCCGCAGGTCGTGCACGAGGTGTCGTTCCAGCTGAGCTTTGCCGCCACGTTCGGCCTCGTAGTGCTCGCTCCACCGCTCAGCCGGCACATGCTGGCGGGGGCCGCACACCTTGGCCTGGCGAACGCGCCGTGGAGCAGAGCGGTCAGTGACATGTTCGCGGTCAGCCTCACGGCCAGCCTCTTCACCCTCCCCATCAGCGCCATCGCCTTCGGGAGGATCTCCCTGGTCTCCCCCGTGGCCAACCTGCTCATTGCTCCGGCCTTCCTAGCTGTAGCCGCGACTTCGGCCGCGGCGGCCGCACTGGTGGCGGTTCTTCCCGCGGCGCAGAGTCTGGCGGCATGGACTGCCTGGCCGGCTACGGAGTATATGGTGCGGATGGCGGGATGGTTCGCTTCCTTACCGTTGGCGTCGGTCGGCACCGGTGGCATCGCGTCGGCGGAGACGGCCATCCCGTTCTACGCGAGCCTGCTCACGTTCACGGCCTGGATTGCGCGCCGGCCGGTGGACGATGAGCCCGCCCGGCAGGCGCCAATCCCCGCGGCGCGACTTGTTCCCGCCATCGGCCTGGCGGGCATGATGGCGATTGTCATTGTTGTTGCCTGGCCCGCCCTTTCGCCGGACCAGGGAGCACGCGTCTCCGTGACCACGCTGGACGTCGGGCAGGGGGACGCGCTCCTCATCGAGGATCTGGCAGGGCACCGCGTTCTCGTGGACGGCGGGCCGAGCGGCGAGGCGTTGCGTGCGGCGCTCGGCCGGCAACTGCCATTCGATGGCCGGCGGATCGACCTCGTCGTCCTCACACACGTGCAGGCCGATCACGTCGCGGGGCTGCTGGACGTGCTCGACTACTACGATGTTCCCGCGGTTCTGGACAGCACTGCAGCAAGCGAATCCGCCGTGAAACAAGCGTGGGCCGCCAGGCTCTCCCAGTCTGGCGCCACGGTCACGACGGCTAGCCGCGGCCAGCGAATCGAACTGGCCGGCGCCGTTCTTCAGGTGCTCGCACCCGATGACTCGGCACGCTCCAAGGGTCTTGGCGTCAACGACCATTCCACCGTTCTCCGGCTCACCGCAGGCCGGATTTCGTTCCTGATGACGGGCGATCTCGGAGCGGGCGGCGAGCACCTGCTGATGCGGTCCGGGCAGAGCATCGACGTGGACGTGTTGAAGGTGGGGCACCACGGGTCGCGCTCGTCCTCCTCGCCGGAGTTCCTCGCACGAGTCACACCGCGCGTAAGCCTGATCTCGGTCGCCGACGGGAATCCCCACGGCCATCCCGCGCCGGAAGTCCTTCAGCGCCTGGACGGAAGCCTCATCTACCGGACGGACGAACGCGGGGACATCACGATCTCGACCGACGGCGTCCGGATGTGGGTCGATACAGACCGCTAACCACGCGCTCCCTCAGGCCACGACCAGCCTTCGAGCTCGTAGGTTATCTCCTCGACGACGGGGTCAGACCCGTAGTGTGCCTCGAACCAGCGTTCGTAGTCAGGAAAGGCCGCCGAGAAGAGATCATCCGGGATACGCCAGGTCCAGGAGTGGATCCGTCCGCGGTTTTCTGCGAGCACGGCGGCAGGATCATAGGTGATCTCGTCCTCGATAACATCCTTCACCTCGCACACCGCACCCGATGACTCCAGCAGGCTTCTCAGGTCCTGGAAGTTTGACCGCCGTGGGGGATTCAGCCCGCGCGACCGGAGCAACTCGTCCCACCAGACACCGCTATCCGCCAGCACGCCATTGTCGCGGTGGGTCTGGTGCAGGAAGACGCCCCCCGGCGCCAGTACGCGGCGGATCTCGCTGAGCGCCTTCTCAGCGGAAGCCACCAGGTGAAGCACATGAACCGCGAGCACGGCCGGGACCGCCCCGTCAACAAACGGAAGCCGCGTCGCATCCGCGAGCGCGATGTCGGGCGTGCGCATCCCGGGCTCAAGTTGCTCCACCAGTCTGGCCAGCATCAACCGCGAGATGTCTACCCCGATCACATGAAATCCGCGCGCCATCAAGGGCCGCGCCATCCGGCCGGTGCCAACGCCGATTTCGAGGACGATGTCCGTCCCGGATTCCGCTAGCTCAGCAGCAATGGCATCAGTGATCGCCGCGGCCACATGCGTCGGTAGCTGCCTCGTAGCATCGTAAAAGTGCGCGGCGCGGTCGAAGCTTACGCTCTGGGACATGCCGGTCAGGCGGGCTCCCCGGCTCCGCACCATGCAGCGACAGCCCGGTCAATCTGATCCGCGTGCTCGTGGCAATGCGTGGCGTAGATGCGGAGCCAGTCCTCGACCGTGTACCGGCCGGATTCCGTATGCGTTCCAGCTCTGTGCCAGTCAGGTTCCGCGAGGCTCCGGAGGACAGGTACTGTGTTGGCGCGGACCGCCTCGACCGTTGCCATCGCAGCCTCAATGGGATGGTCCAGGTAGTTAAACTTCGCGGCCCACGTGTCCGGGTCGTAGCCGATGATCGTCGGGTTGTCCTCAGCGAGCAGGTAGCGGATGCGGCCGTGGGAATTCGTCTCCGAGTCAGCACAGTGGACGATGATCTCGTGTACGGAGAATTCGCCCGGGCCCGGGCGCCACTTCCGCATCTGCTCAGGCGCGCTCTCAAGCGCCCGTCTCAGCCGCGACGATCCTTCGCTGTACCGCCGTACCAGAACCGCGCGCTCTTCAGGGGGTAACTTCACTCTTCACTCTTCACTCTTCGTTCCCCGGCCACTCTCCGTCGAAGATGAACTCGGCGGGCCCGGTCAGGTACACGTCGCCCTTGCCGTCCCACTCGACGGTCAGGAATCCGCCGGCTTGTGTTATGTCCACGCGGTCGTCAACCAGACCCTTCAGGTGGGCCATCACCATCGCCGCACAGCAGCCGCTGCCGCAGGCCAGGGTCTCGCCGGCGCCCCGCTCCCAGACGCGGACATCCATGCGGTCGCGCGAGATGACGCGGGCGACGCCGAAGTTCACGCGGGCCGGGAACGCCGGATGGTGCTCCACCTGGGGGCCGACTTCCAACAGGGGGTACTCGTCGACTGCCGTGTCCACGAAGGCCACAGCGTGGGGATTGCCGATCGACATGCAGCTTACTGGAATTGTCTGACCCCGGACGTCAACCGGCGCGTCAAGTATGGGTACTGGGCCGATGAGCCGGACGGGTATCTCCGCCGGATCGAACCGCGGCCGACCCATCGACAGGCGCGAGCGGACGACGCGGCCGTCCTCCACGAAAACCAGTGCCTCAAGAACATCGTGGATCGCTTCGATGGTCACCCGGCCCTCAACCGGCTTGGCAATTCCCCGCTCGACGGCGTACTTCACCAGGCAGCGGACGCCGTTGCCGCTGACCTCCGCCTCCGAGCCATCAGCGTTGAACAGGCGCATCCGGATGTCCGCGCGGTTTGACGGCAGCAGCAGCATCACACCATCCGCGCCGACACCCAGGTTTCGGTGACACATGGCAGTGGCAATGGCCGCCCAGTCACGCTCCTCGCCGGACGACTCAACAACCAGGAAGTCGTTGCCGGCCCCGTGCATCTTCGTGAACTTCATGCCCCACTCCTCAGCAGTGTCACGGTCATGTGAATGTGGCCGAGGTGGATGCCCGCGTGCTCCAGGGGGTGGAGGAGCGCCTCGCGTCGGCTGACCTCGCGAACCTGACCCTCACCAAACAACTCCTGGGACGGCACGATGCGGTCGTCGAGAGTAGCAGGGTCGAGCCCCTCCAGAGCCCGGCTTATGTCCGTCGTCAAAGTCTGCGCGGCGAGTGCCAGGTCATCGAATTTCCCGCGGGACCGGAACTCTGCCGGGCGGTCCCTCCGAAGACCCTGGCCGCAGGCGATGCCAAGGACCCAGGCCCGCATATTCCCGAAGACATGCGTTGCGATGACGAAGGGGGAGTTGGCGCCCGGAAGATCAGGGGCGTGGTTGAGTTCGTTTTGGCCCAGGTCTTCGAGCGCGGCAAGAATCTCGCTGATTTTCGAGCGCAAGAGCATGCGTGCGGTGTCGATTTCAGGGGTCATGGCATTTTCGATTGTAGCAGTCCGCCATCACCAGACTCAGGCGAGCGATCATCCGCCACCAAGGAACCTCTGAACCAACTCCGCCGCGTGATCTGCGTTCTCGACCCAGCGAATCCGGTCATCGGACGTCTTGAACCAGGACGCCTGGTGGCGGGCGAGCCGGTGCGTCCCGACTTTCGTCCGGTAGACCGCCTCCTCCAGGGTGATCTCACCATCGAGATGGGCGCTCATCTCGCCGTAGCCGATGCTCGACATCGACGGCAGGTCGCGACCGTAGCCGCACTCGCGGAGACTGCGGACCTCGCCGAGGAACCCGGTCTCCATCATCCCGTCAACGCGCACGTCAATGCGGCGGTACAGCTCCTCGCGGGACAGGGCGACACCGAGCGCGAGCCACTCGAAGTCAGGAGGCTCCTTCGTGCGCCAGTGGGAGAAGGGCTTGCCGGTAACACGGTGGACCTCCAGCGCCCGGATGATGCGGCGGACGTTTTGGGGCTGAATGAAGGCATGCGCTTCCGGGTCGATCTCCCGGAGCTGGCGGAGCAGGTCCTCCACCGGCTCTGCCTCCAGCTCGCGGCGCAACTCATCCTGCGGAGGTACCTGCGGCACGCGCCAACCCTCCAGCAACGCCCAGACGTACTGCCCCGTCCCGCCGACGACAATGGGCACCATTCCGCGCGACCAGATGTCGTCCAGCACCGAACGCGCCATCTCCAGCCAGGTCGCCAGGCTGAACGGCTCATCGGGGTCAACGACGTCCACCAGGTGATGCGTCAGCGTCGCGCGCTCCTCGCCGGTGGGCTTGGCCGTGCCGATGTCCATGTGACGGTAGACCTGGCGGGAGTCGGCGTTCACTGCCTCGAAGCCGTACGCGGGGAGCCGGTGCCCTATGTCAATCGCCAGCGCCGTCTTACCCGACGCGGTGGGACCGACAACAGCGACGAGCTTCCGGGCAGGTCCAGTCACGCCTGGCACCCGCCCCGCTCATCCTGAGGAGGCCGTAGGCCGTCTCGAAGGAAGAGCGGAGCACGCAAGTCAGCGCACCCTCACCCGCTTCCGCGGATACGCGCGGTGGCTTCGACGATCCCCGCGAACGCCTCGGCCTTAAGGCTCGCGCCGCCGACGAGGCCGCCGTCGATCTGGTCAGACTGCATGAACTGGCCGATGTTCTCGGCGGTGACGCTGCCCCCGTACAGCATCCGGACGGTGTTCGCCTTCTCCTGGCCGGAGATCGCCGCCACCTCCCTGCGGACGCGGGAGATCGCCCCCTCGGCATCTTCAGCAGTCGCGGCGCGGCCCGTGCCGATCGCCCAGACCGGCTCGTAAGCGATGACGAAGCCCTCCGGGATCTCGATCCCGTCCAGTCCGGCCCGCGTCTGGCGGACGAGGACCGCTTCGGTCTCGCCCGCTTCCCGCTGTTCAAGGGTTTCGCCGACACACATCACAGGCTGCAGGCCCACATCCAGCGCCGCCCTCACCTTGCGGTTCACAACCTCGTCCGTTTCGCCGAAGACGTGCCGCCGCTCCGAGTGGCCGACGATCACGTACTCGACCAGCTCCTTCAGCTGCTGGGGGCCGACTTCGCCCGTCGCCGCGATGTCGTCCTGCCAGTGGACGTTCTGGGCGCCGAGCTTAAGGCGGCTCATGGTGATGGCACTCTCCACCGTCGGCAGGTAGACGAACGGCGGGCAGAGGACCGTCTCGACGCCCTCGACCTCCTCGACACGGTGGCGGATGGCGTTCGCGAGGTCGTAGGCGGACTGGAGGCGCATGTTGCATTTCCAGTTACCGGCGATGATAGGTGTCCTGTCCATTACGCTCCGTACTTCTTCAGGCGCCCGGCGTGTGCCATGGCCAGCGGCAGCGCCTCCTTTGCCGGGAACGTGCCCAGCGCCCCCGACGCCAGCGCCGGCTCATTGAACACGCCGCAGGCGTCGGCGCGGCCCAGTTTGGACCGCAGCATGAATGGCACCGGGTGCCAGGAGTGCGCTGCCATGATCGCGGGAGTCGAGTGGTCGCCGGTCACCATCAAAACGTCCGGGCCGAGGTCGACGAGCGCCTCGATGGCGGCGTCCACCTCTTCGATCCTTTCGACCTTGCGGTCGTAGTCGCCGTCTTCGCCGGCCGTATCCGTGTACTTGTAATGCACGAAGAAGAAGTCGAAGCGGCCCCAGTTCTCCCTTACGGTGGCGATGCTGTCCTCGAGCCCCGGGCCGACGGGGAGGGCCTCCATCCCGACCAGCTTCGCGAGGCCGCGGTACATCGGGTAGTGAGCGACGGCCGCGGCGCGTAGCTTGAACGTCTCCGGCAGCGACGGCCAATCCGGGCTCTTCGCGAAGCCGCGGAGGAGGGCCATGTTTGCCGGGGACTTATCGGCCAGGTACTTCGAGGCTTCTTCGGTCCACCGGTTCACGAGGGCAACGGTCGGTTCGCCGCTGGGCGAGGTGGCCTGCGCGGGCAGCGGCTTCGCGCCCACGGCCTGGGGGTCGGTGTCCGTGACCGCATCCGACAACCCGTCGCCACGCAGGACGAGAACGAAGCGGTGCTCGCGGACCGGCTCGACGAACACCGTCGCGCCGTTCAGGGAGATTGACCGCAGGCCCTCCACGATCTCGGTCGAGCGCTCGGTGCTGATGCGGCCGGCGCGCCGGTCGGTGATTCGGCCTTCGGTATCAACGGTGCAGAAATTGCCCCGCGCTGCCACGTCGGAGGGCTGGAGGTCGAAGTCGATGCCAGTCGCCTCCAGCACGCCACGGCCGATCGTGTATTTCAGAGGGTCATAGCCGAAGAGGGCGAGATGGCCGGGCCCGCTCCCCGGCGTAATGCCCGTGCCGACCGGGACCGTCAGGCCGCAAACGCTCTCCCGGGCGACTCGGTCCAGGTGCGGTGTCCAGGCGGCTTCCAGCTCGGTGCGGCCGGTCTCCGGGTGAGGCAAACCGCCGAGGCCGTCCATGACGAACAGGACGATCTTCGTGTCGCTCTCCTGCGCCAGTTCCCGGACGAGGTCGAGGTCCATGTGATGGGATTATCCGGCATCACGGCAGGGTGCCGCCACCGACTGGCTAACCCGCCCCGAACCGCCCCAGCAATGAAGCAATCGCCTTCGTGCCTTTGCGGAAGTCCTCCAGGCGGATGTTCTCGTTGGGGGCGTGGATGGCCGCGTCCGGGTAGCCGATGCCGCAGTCGGCGGTGGGCAGGCCGAGGGTTGTCACGAACGGGTAGAGCGGGCCGGTGCCGGCCATGGTGGGCACGATTACGGGCTCGTCGCCGTAGACGGGCTTGAGGGCGTCCCGCATGACCTGGACGAGCGGGGCGATGACCGGCGTGCGGGCCGGGTGCTCGCCACCGAGGTTGGTGACGCGGACGTCGCTGAAGCCGTGCCGGTCGAGGTGAGCGCGGAGCTTCCGCTCGATGTCGGCCGGGTCCTGGTCGTCCACGAGCCGGAAGTCCATCTTGGCCATCGCCCTCGCCGGCAGCACGGTCTTGGGGCCCTCGCCCTGGTAGCCGGAGGAGAGGCCGTCGATCGTGGCCGTGGGCTCGAACAGGTGGCGCAGGTTGTAGTCGAGGCCGGTGACTCCGGTCGTCGAGCGGTCGGCCCCGTAGGCGGCGAGCGTGGCGGCGGCCTCGTGGGGCAGTTTCTCGACGGCTGCGCGCTCGTCCGCCGTCGGCGGGCGGACGTCGTCGTAGAAGCCATCGATAAGGATGCGCTCGTCGGGCCCCTTGATCGAGGCCAGCGCCCACGCGAGGCGCCAGGCGGCGTTCGGCAGCACTGTGCCGTAGGAGGAGTGGGCGTCATGGGAGATCGACTCGACCTCGAGCTGGACGTAGAGAAGGCCCTTCACGCCGAGGGTGATCATGGGCAGGCCTTCCCAGGTGACGCCCCCGCCCTCCCAGATGCAGGCGTCCGCCGCCAGGAGGTTCTTGTGGCGCGCAACGAATGCCTCCATGTGGGGTGAACCGATCTCCTCGTCGCCCTCGATGCAGAACTTGACGCCGCACGGCAGCTCACTCCGTGTCTCCCGCCAGGCGCGGATCGCGGCGAGGCGGGCGGCGATGTTGCCCTTGTTGTCGAAGGCGCCGCGGCCGTACAGCTTCCCCTCCTTGATCACCGGCTCGAAGGGCGGCGTCTTCCACTCCTCGATCGGCTCTTCCGGCTGGACATCGTAGTGGTCGTAGAAGAGGAGCGTCCGGGGCGACTTTCCGATCGCGGCGGCGTATACGACCGGCTGCGCGGGAGGACCTTCCGGCTTCGGCAGAACCTGCACTTCGAAGCCAAGGTACCGGAGTTCCGCCGACACCCAATCGGCCGTCTCCTTGATCGCCCGGCCCTGGGCGCTTACGGTCTCGAACCGGCAGAGGTCGATGAGCTTCTGGACGGCATCGTCATGGTGTTCGTCGATGTAGCGGAGCACGTCGTCCATACGGGCACACTCCTTGCGAGCCTAAGAGCAGTCAGATGTAGCGGACCATCGCCATCGTACCGCCGTCTTCGGGCGCCCGCCAGAAGATCTCATTCGGGCGCGCCGGGCGGAACCCAAGCCGCAGCCAGAAGTACAACCCCAGGCCGTTGGCGGGCGCCACCTCCGCCAGACAGGCGCCAATCCGGTGCTGCTCCATGAGCAGCCGCACCGCTTCCGCACCGTGGCCCCGGCCCCGCAGGCGTGCCACGAGACCGATGAAGCCGATGGTGAGCCACCCGGCGGCGGGGTGGTCCAGGCGGTACTCGAGTAGCCCGATCGGCTCCGGGTCACCGGCCCGAAGGATGGCCAGCAGATCACCGCTGCCAGAGGCTCGTGCTTCTTCGAGCCGACAGCGGAGGTTCATCGGGTCCGCGGGCTGCGGGATGCCGTTAACGCCGGCAGCCGCTTCTGGGTACCATGGCTCATTACCGGTCACGTCTTCGTCGGTGACCGGCCGGATCGTGGTGCGCAGGGCCGGCACGGTCATGCCGTCGCCGCGGGGTCGCGCGCCAGGAACTGTTCCACCAGGTCCGGCATCTCCCGGGCCGCGACCACCCGCAGGGGGCAGCCGGGCAACGACTCCAGGAACGCCTGGCCGTACTGCTTCGTGACGACGCGTTGGTCGAGGACAACTGCTATCCCCCGGTCAGTGCGGCTGCGAATAAGTCGGCCAAACCCCTGCTTGAAGCGGAGCACGGCCTGGGGAAGAGAGTACTCCGCGAACGCGTCCTCGTACTGGCCGGCGCGCGCGACCTGCACCGGGTCCGTGGGCACGGCGAACGGCAGACGGGTGATCCCGAGCAGAGATAGGTCCTCGCCGGGGATGTCCACGCCCTCCCAGAAGCTCGCGGTACCAAAGAGAACCGTCGCGGGATCAGCCTTCAGTGCCTTGATCAGTTGCCGTGGCGAGCCGTCGACACTTTGCGCCAGGGCAGTGATCCCGTCGCGCGCGAGGTCCGCGGCCGCGGCGGCGCAGGTTGCCTGGAGGAGCGAATGGGAGGTGAAGAGGAACAACGCTCGCCCGCGGGACGCGCGCGCAATGTCCACGATGGTCCGTGACAGCGCCTCCGTGTACCGGGGCGAGTTCGGATCCGGAAGATCCCGCGGAACAAGTACCAGCGCCTGGCGCCGGTAGTCGAACGGGGAGCCGATTGCCAGGGTCTCGCAATCCTCTAGGCCCAACCGTTTCTGGAGGTAGGCGAAGTTTCCCTGTGAGCGCAGAGTGGCGCCGGTGAGGACGACGCTGCGGCGGTCGGCGTAGAGGCCGGCCTGCAACTGCGCAGCGACGTCGAGCGGGACCCAGGACAGGACAACGCCGCCGTCTCCGCGGTCAAGCTCCATCCAGACGACTCGCTGCGGGTCTTCGTGTTCCAGCGCTGCGGATATCCCGGAACAGATAACGGCCACGTCCTCAAGAGCGGCGCCCGCATCGGCCAGGACAAGATCGGCGTTAAGCATGCCCGTCTCTTCCCCGGCGTTCAGCTCCTCCACGAGCCGCTGAAGGTTCCGCGACAGATCGCTCAGGGCCGCCCGGGCGTTCTCCCAGGAGATCTCCAGCCCGGACCAGTCGGGCTGGGCGCGCGTGGAGTTGGTGACGTGCAGCCGGGCGTCGCCGCCGGGCGACAGGACCTGGCCGAGGAAGGCAGCGGCGGCATCGCAGAAGGCGACCACCACCGGCCGCGCCCGACGGGACGAGTCCCTCACCGCAGACGCCAGGTCTGCAATCCCCTGCCGGACCTGGAGCAAAGCGGCGGAGTCCTTCAGCACCCCCTGGAGCGACGGCGAGATCCCATCGCAGCGGTCCAGCAGCGAGATGAGTTCGCGGCGGCTACCGGTGAAACCGAACTGCCGCGTCGCCTCGTCCTCCAGGTGGTGCGCCTCATCGACGACTAGGTGCTGGTACTGGGGGATGACCCGGCCGCCGACCGCCGTATCCGCCAGGAGAAGGGAGTGGTTGACGACGACGATGTGCGACGCCTCGGCACGCTTGCGGGCCCGCACCATGAAGCAGGAACCCTCGACGACGTAGGGACAGCTGTCGGCGGTGCAGTTCGCGCCTTCCGCGCTGACGCGCGGCCAGACCCGCTCCTCCTCCTGGGACAGCCGCAGTTCGCCCCGGTCGCCGGACACAGTCTCTGTGAGCCACACCATCGTTTTCGAGGCAAGCAGCGCCTCGTCGTCGGTCAAAGCCGGCAGGTGGTTGAGGGCGTCCAGTCGCCGCAGGCAAAGGTAGTTTCGGCGGCCCTTTAGCTGGCACACCTCTGGCGCGCCCGCCCCCATCAATGCCTGCACGGCCGGCAGGTCCTTCCGGGTCAACTGCTCCTGCAGGTTAATCGTCGAGGTGGATACGACGACGCGCGTTCCGTTGGCGACGGCCTCGCAGGCAGCGGGTATGAGATAAGCCAACGACTTGCCGGTACCGGTGCCCGCTTCCACCATGAGCGTCGTCCCGCTGTTCATTGCGGAGTTGACAGCGGCCAGCATCTCCATCTGCTCATGGCGTTCATCGAATTCCTCAAACAGGTCGGGGCGTTTCGCAGCCAGGGCGAGCACCGTCAGCGGCTGATCAACGGGCACGGAACACGGCTGCGGTTCAAGGCGCAGAGGCCGCGGGTCCGACTCGGGCGTCCGAGGCAGCCCACCCCCGCGGCCGGTTGCGGCCTGCGCCGCATCGTTCGCCTCACGGAAGAATCCGCGCCACGGGAAGGATGTGGGGGCGAGCCACCTCGTGGCCTGCGCGAGGATCTGGACCGGGAGCTGGGTCGCCCGCTCCAGCAGCGCGAGGAAGACGCGCCGGCTCATGTCCGCATCGGTCGTGGCGCGGTGCTGGACGGGGAAATCGATGCCGAATTGCTCGGCGAGGGCCGCCAGGCCATATCGCCCGGCGGCGGGCAACAGAATCTCCGCCAGCCGCTGCGTGTCGTAGAGCACCTCGGGGCGCCGTATCCCGTGTGTATCCAGGAGGGGCACGTCAAACCCGCAAAGGTTGTGGCCGACGAGGATCCCCCCGGCGAGGAACTCCTCGATGTCCTGGGCGACGACCGCGAGCGGCGGCGCGGACTGTAGGTCGTGCGCGCTGATGCCGGTTAGCTGCTGAACCACCGCCGGGACGGGCTGCCGGGGCCTAACGAACGTGCCGAACTCGCCGAGGACCCGGTCCCTCGTGAACCGGACGGCGCCCACTTCGATGATCTCCGCCCGGGTGATGTCGAGACCTGTCGTCTCGAGGTCGAATGCTACATATTCGGTGGGCAATTCAGGACCATCGTACCATCGGTGCGGGCCCTCAGGACGGGCAAGCGTCATGACCCCTCCGCATCCAGTGTGTAGGCGGACAACTCCCCGGCCGGCAGCCCCTGGGCCGCATAGAAGCGCCGGGCGTGCAGCATTTCCAGCATGTGCCCGGTGTCCTGCAACGGCTCGTCGAAAACGGTCACGTAGTAGCCGACGCCGCTGGTGGAATGGCAGTCGCTGGCACCGACGCCCGTCTTTCCCAGCACGCGGGCGACCTTCAAGGCGAACTGGTTCTCGGCCGGCGCCGTCCCCCCGTTCGCGACCTCTATCTCATCGACGAGCGCGAAGACCGGCATCCGCTCGGCAGCCTCCTCCGGCGACATCGTGAACGGCGGCTTTCCGTCCCGGCGGAAATGAACGGGGTCAAAGAAGTGCCGGAAGGGATGCGCGACGATCATGAACCCGCCGATTTCATCCAGGACGCGGCGTAACTCGGTGGCACGGCGGATGCCGGGCACATACTGAGTGAGGCCGACCGCGATCATGTGGCCCATGTCCGTCGAAACCTCGATACCCGGGTTGACGAACAGGCCGCTGCGCTCCCGGAACTCGCGGATCGTGTGGGCATCCCAGACGCGGTCGTGCTCCGTGATGTTGACACCGGTCAGCCCAATGTCGTTCGCCACTTCGATCAACTGGTCCGGGGTAAGCGAAGAGTCGGCCGCGCCGCGCACAGTATGCACGTGCATGTCCACGATTGTTCCGGGCATGGGGATAAGGGTTACGGCTCGCGCATCAGGGGTCAAGTGGAGTCCGACTGATCACGTCTCCCACACCAGCGTCGACTCGGCGGCCGTGATCGTGCGGCAGACGTGAACGCCCTCGCCCATCTTCGGGCGGGTCATCCGGCCACGCATCGCGCGGGCCTCGGACTCGCCGCTGGCAAGCGCGAAGAGAGCTGGGCCGGCGCCACAGAGGTGAACGGACCGCGCCCCGGCGTCCATCATCCACTCCTGGTACTTCCGGAGCCCCGGGAACACTTCGAGGGCGACAGCCTCGAAGCAGTTGTACAACATCCCCTCTTCAATCGTTCCTCCCGCGCGAAGACGGCCGGCCAGCGCGGTCGCGCGTGACCCGGAGCTCCAGTGTTCCGCGTGGAGGGCGCCGTACATCCGGCGCGTCTTGCCCTCGATCGAAGCCGGGGGCACGAGGATGACCAGCCATGTCGCCGGAGCATCGGGCAAAGGCGTTACCTGGTCGCCGCGGCCTTCGACCATAGCCGTCCCCCCGTAGAGGAAGAACGGGACGTCCGACCCCAGGCCCGCTCCGACGTCCGCCAGATCCTCGACGGGCCGGCCAAGATCCTTGAGACAACTCAAGCCTCGGAGCGTCGCCGCCGCGTCCGAGCTTCCACCGCCGAGACCGGCCCCGGCTGGAATTCGCTTGCGAACACGGATGTGGGCGCCCCGGCGATCCAGGGCGCGAGCCGCGCGCAGCACCAGGTCGTCGTCCGGCGGCACGCCGGTTCCGGAAACGCGCAATTCGCTGTCCGCCGGCGATTCAAGAGTTATCTCGTCATGCAGGTCGATCGCCTGCATGACGGACCGAATCTCGTGGTACCCATCGTCACGCTTCCCGAGCACCTCCAGGGTTAGGTTGATCTTCGCCGGCGCCACAGTGGTGATCATCCGGTCAGCCGCCGGTGCGCGAAGTACAGGGCCCGCCAGTCGTCCAGACCCAGGTCCTGCGGCCGGTGGCCGGCATCGAGTCCCGCGCCCGCGACAATGGCATCGGCTTCCGGGGCACCTATCCGCAGGCCGTGGGCGAGTGAATTGCGGAGGAGCTTTCGCGGCGTGGCGAACCCGGCGCGAACGAGCCCCAGGAAGCGCTCCAGATCATCAACTTCGACGGCCGGCGAGTCGCGCACCTCCAGGCGCAACACGGCCGAACTAACCTTCGGCTTTGGCCTGAACGCGGTAGGAGGGATCGTGAAGAGGACGCGCGCCTCGGCGTAGGTCTGCACCTCGACCGACAGGTATGACATTTCGCCCGGGGGCGCGGCCATGCGCCGGGCCACCTCGGCCTGCAGCGTCACAACCAGCCAGCGGGGCCGGACCGGGTCCGTCAGGAACTTCCGCACGATGGCGCTGCCGACAAAGTAAGGGAGGTTGCCAACGACGACGTACGGGATGCCGCCGTGGCCGCGGTTCAGCAGGTCAACGACAGGCACCTCCGTGACATCTCCCTCAACGACATTGACGGTGGCCGACTCCCCGTACTCGTCGCGCAGGCGAGCGGCAAGGTCCCTGTCGACCTCCACGAGGATCAACTTCCCCGCGCGTGGCGCCAGCAGGCGAGTGAGCGCGCCCCTGCCGGGGCCGACCTCCACCACGGTGTCACGGCTGCTGAAGTCAGCCGACCGGGAGATGCGGGCGAGGACGCGCTGATCCACAAGCCAGTGTTGCCCGAGGGACTTACGGGCGCGGATGTTCGCAGTCACCCTCGCATTATCAGCGATTCCGCCCGGCGTATCAGGAGAGGATGCAGATATCCAGGTAGCGAGAGGACCAGTCGTAAACGTCGCCCGGCCCATAACCGAGGTCGATCACGTACCCCTGCACGGCGCCGCCGGTATCGGCGGCGATGCCGTACCCGTAGCCCGGGATCCACATCCTGGTTCCGAGCGGGATGACGGATGGGTCGACGGCCACTATGCCCTTGTAAACTCCCGTGCCGGTCGCGGTGACGTTGCCGCCAGCACTTGCCGCTGTGTACCAGGTGGCCCAGACGTTTAAGGTCGTTGCGCATTCAGCCGGCGCGCCTTCCACGTAGACGGGCTCCGGCGTTGGCGCCGGTTCGACGTACGTGCCGATGACGACGATCTCCGGCACGGGCGCCTCGTAGACTTCGCTGACCAGCTCGCGCCCGGTTTCAGCACCGTTGACCAGGTGCACGGCGTACTCGCGGTGGATGTTGCCGTCGATACCGTATTGCTGGATTACCGTCTGCCCGTCCGGGAGCGTGCTGTCGTAGACGTATTCCGTTTCGTACGGCACCGGTTCGTCCGTCGCTTCGTGGCCATCGCGCACCATCGTCACGGACACCTTCATGCCCTGGGTGACCATGGCATCGGCAGCAGGAGACACCACGTCCGTCTCCTCGATGGCCACGCCCTGCTCTTCAAGCGCGTCCCTGACAACAGTGGCCTGCGTGTAGATTTCGCTCTCCGAGTCGCCAACCACCAGGGTGATGCGGGTCGCGTAATCGATGTAGACATGCATGCCCGGTTCAAGCGTTTCCGCGGGCGCCGGATCAACTATGTCCTTCGGGTTGAGGCTGATTCCAGCGTCGGCCAGCGCGTCTCCGACGGTTGACCGGGCGGAGACCCGGCTGGACTGGAAGCCGTTCTCGTGAACGGTGAAGGAAGCGGGTTCCTGGTACAGCGGGATGTCCACAACGGGTCCGGGAGACCGGTCCTTGGAACCGCCGGCTGCGGAAAGGAGGCTGGCCGAACCCGGAATGGGTCCGGAAACGGCAGCGTTGGAAACGGCCCCACCTGTGGCCCGCTCTTCGAGCAACTCGGCCACGCCCTCGGCCTGGGATTGCAGGACGGAGACCACAGCTTCCTCGGTGATCGCTGCTGGGTCCCCGGCCCTGACCTGGCCGGCAGGCCCGGCGCCGCGAACGGGCGAAACGACACCAGCGAGGGCAACGGCGCCCAGGACGACGGCGAGAGCGACGTGGAGGCGTCCGTTTGGCAACTTGCGGAGGACGCTAAAGGGCTGAGGGCCGAGCGGGGCGGGCTGGGAGTGTTCCGGCCCTTCAGTCTGTGTTCGTCGAATAATTCCTGTCCTGACCTGATCCTGCCGATGCGGGCTCCTACGAGCCCATCCGCCCTGCGGCGGTATGGCCGTGCACCCGCTGTCGATCCGGCCCGACGAGCTTGCTCGCAGCAGCCGGCTCCAGCCCGGTGGGCCTGCGGCGCCCAGACCTGCCCGTTTACCGTTGCTTCCTTCCGGACCTGGCGGGGTTCGCGGTGGCCTGCCGCGCAGGGCCAGACTATCAACACTACTTACTGCGGGCAGTCCTCGCGGAACCTGGACCTCGAGCGGGAATTCGACCCCGCTATAGCGGGTTGCGGGTACAGGGCACCGCTAGCTCCCCGTCTAGCACGACCACCGGCATCGTATCGGGGGCCGCTGGAAGGTGTCAAATCAACAAGCGCCGTGTACGCACCATTGGACCCGGCGCTTTTGAATATCCTGAATGCTGCGTTCGCCGTTTATTTGCCCCTCCATGCCTATCACTACTTCTTACTCCCTCTTACTGACTTGTCCACAACTGCTTGTGAAAAATGTCGCTTACCAGAGCCCCGCCCGGAGTCGCCTTGAGACACATCATGGGGTGGGATAGACTACCCGCTAGCCTCACCCGAAAGGAGCCCGCACCCTGGTGGCACGCATCCGCAAGGCCCTCATCCTCGCCGCGGGCTACGGCACCCGCTTCCTCCCTGCCACGAAAGCCGTCCCCAAGGAGATGCTGCCCCTGGTTGACCGGCCGGTGATCCAGTACATCGTCGAGGAGGCGATGGCGTCCGGCCTCGACCAGATCTACATCGTGACCGCCACGTCAAAACGGGCGGTTGAGGACCATTTCGACCGGCTGAAGGAGCTGGAAGCCGCCCTGGCAGGCAAGCCGGAGGCGCTGGCAGAGGTGCGCCGGACGGGAGACGTAGACATCGCCTTCATCCGCCAGAAGGAGATGAAGGGCCAGGCAGACGCCATCCTCGCGACGCGTCCCTTCATCGGCGATGAGCCGTTCGCGCTCTATTACCCGGACGACGTGATTTTCGGAGAGCCCCCTGCGATGCGCCAACTGCTCGACGTGAACGAAGAACGCGGGGGTTGCGTCCTCGCGGTGGAACGGGTATCCGCCGAGGAGATCGTCCACTACGGTTCGATCGACGCGGAACCCGCCGGAGAGCGCATGCACAAGGTCAGGCGGATCATCGAGAAGCCGAGGCCCGGCGAAGCGCCGTCCCTGCTGGGCACCGTTGGCCGATACGTCATGACATCGGACATCTGGCCCCTCCTCGAAAAGACCCCGCCAACGCCGCCGAATGGAGAGATGTTCCTGACGGACACGATCCAGATGCTGCTCGACCGCGGCGGCGATGTTTACGCCTGCGAGTACACCGGCGACAGGTTCGATGCGGGGCGGCCGCTGGGCCTGCTCAAGGCCTCGATCTACGAGGCGCTCAGGCGCCCGGACCTGGCGGACGATCTGCGTGCCTACCTCAGGACAGCGGTGGGAAGCTAGCCGCTTGCGAACGCTAATCATCGGCATCTCCCTGCCTCACGTCAGCTTCGACAACGCCTCGTTCATTTCCGCGCCCTCGATGAGCGAGTACCCGCGGGTGGTCGTCGACGTGTCGTCGGTTGCGTCGTCTGTCCAGGACGTGGTGAGTCGCGAGGGAACGGCAACCACCTTCGGGGGGCAGGCCGTCGTCAACGGAGCCGGCAGCGCCTACGCTTTTCCGCTGAGCGACCTGCTGGAGATGAGGAAGCGTGAGGCAGCGCGGTTGATGGACGGGGGCGGGTTGCTCGTACTCATCGGGCATCCGCTTTCGCGGATCCGCGGGATCGTCGGCCTGGACGAGTGGCACAACTACGCCTGGCTGCCGGAGCCGGAGGGGTTCAACTTCGAGCGCGACCTGTCTCCGGGATTCGGCCGCGAAGGGGCTGTCCTCGTCGATGCGGAGCATCCGTTCGCCCCGTACATCTCTGAGCTGGCTCCGCGGGTCGGCTACCGGGTGTTCGCCAGCGAGGAGGGCGCCGGGATGAGGGAGCACGGCCGCGTCTTCGCCCGCAGCGGCGGAGGGGTCGCCATCGGGTTTGAGTTGCGAGCCGGTGAGGGGACGATCGTCTTCCTGCCAGCCGTGAACAAGCCGGAATCGGACAGGCAGCAGATCAGCGCGGCGATGATCCAGTGCCTCGAACGATGGGACGGCACCGGCAACACCACAGCTACACGCAAACAGACAGGAGTCTCTTGATGGCAAACGGGTTACTGACCGGAAAGCGGGCGCTGATCATGGGCGTGGCAGACAGGCACAGCATCGCCTGGGGCATCGCCCAACAGATGCATGCGCAGGGCGCGCAGCTCGCGTTCACGTACCAGCCAGAGGAGAAGGGGCGTCTGGAACGCAACGTGCGCGACCTCGCTTCGACGCTCGGCGACCCCGGCTCCTTCCTTATGCTCCCCTGCGACGTTACGGATGACGACGCCATCGCTGGGGCATTCACCACAATTGAGAAGCAATGGGGGAGCCTGGATGCCCTCGTCCACGCCATCGCCTACGCCGACCGCGACGACCTGAACAAGCCGTTTACCCAGATTTCGCGCGGCGGGTACAAGATGGCGATGGAGATCAGCGCCTTCTCCCTCAACGCCGTGTCGCGGGCGGCGGCGCCGCTGATCGAAGCCGCCGGGGGCGGCAGCATCTCGACGCTCACCTACAACGCCGTGGAGCGGGCGGTGCCCGGGTACAGCGCGATGGCGCCGGCCAAGGCCGCCCTGGAGGCGGGCGTGCGCTACCTGGCCGTCGAGCTCGGACCGAGGAAGATCCGTGTAAATGCGATCTCGGCTGGGCCGGTGCGGACGCTCTCCGCGAGCGCGGTGAAAGGCATCACGCTGCTGCGGAAGTGGACCGAGGAGGCGGCACCCCTGCGGGAGAACATCACGCTGGAGGACGTGGGCAACACGGCGGTGTTCCTCGCGAGCGACATGGGCCGGATGATCACGGGCAACATCCTTTTCGTCGACAGCGGGACGCACGTGCTGGCGGGGCAGGTCGCGGCTATTCCGGTGGAGGATACGCCGGACTCAGGTTAGCTCTTCGCCTTCGTCCTCTGCCTCGTCTTCGTCGGTGGCAGAGCCGAGGATCTCTTCGCGGAGGATCTGCTCGCCGGTCTTGCGGCGCTCCTCACCCTGTTTCCGGAGCATGTCGATGATGTCGCCCATACCCTTCAACTCGTCGGCAAGCTCCGGGTAAGCCTCGAGTTGGTCCTCCAGGCTGGCTTTGCCGGTGATCACGTCCTCGAGGCCGCTGGGCATCGAGGTCTCCCGGACAACGTGCGCGAGCGGGCCCTCGGGCTCACCTTCCCGCGGCGCGGGCATGGTCCGGATCACCTGGATCGCGGTCTTGAGCCAGCGCTGGCCGCCCGGCGGAAGGCCCGCCACGCGCCGGAACAGCGCATCATCGATCTGGTCGTAAAAATCCCTGGCCATCGAGCAAATCTTACGTCAAACGACGCCCTCGAAAACTAGAACAATTCGACAGCCATGGATGTTGCAGTTCAGCAGAAAAGGAGCCAGAAGCCAGAAGGTACCTCATTCTCTGGCTGCTGGCTGCTATCGCTCCTTCCCAATCCGCAATAAGCTCATGAACGCTTCCTGCGGGATCTCCACGTTGCCAACGCGCTTCATGCGCTTCTTGCCCTTCTTCTGCTTCTCCAGGAGCTTCCGTTTGCGCGTAACGTCGCCGCCGTAGCACTTCGCGAGGACGTTCTTGCGGAGGGCCTTGACGCTTTCGCGGGCGATGATGCGGCCGCCGATCGCCGCCTGGATCGGGACCTCGAAGAGCTGGCGGGGGATAAGGGAACGCAGGCGCTCGACGAGCTGGCGGCCCTGGCGCTGGGCCTGGTCCACGTGCATGAGCATCGAAAGGGCGTCGACGGGGACGGCGTTGACGAGGATGTCGACCTTGACCAGCTTCTCGGGGCGGTAATCGGCGAAGTGGTAGTCGAGGCTGGCGTAGCCCTGGCTGCGGGACTTCAATTCGTCGTAGAAGTCAACGAGCATTTCGGAGAGGGGCATCTCGTACTCGAGGAGGACGCGGCGGTCGCCGGCCCTCCGCTCGCCTCGCCCTTCGAGACGGCCTGCGGCCTCCCCAGGGTGAGCGGGACCAGTGTCGTGCTCCAGGTACTCCATGTGGTTGTAAGTGCCGCGGCGGCCGGTGACGAGCTCCATGATGGCGCCGATGTAGCGCTCCGGGGTGACGATGCTCACCTTCATCCACGGTTCCCGCACCTCGTCGATCGCGCTGGGGTCCGGCATGTCGGCCGGGGAGTCCACGGCGTGCTCGACGCCGTCCGTGGTGAGCACGCGGTACTCGACGGACGGGGCCGTGTTGAGGATGTCAAGGTCGTACTCGCGCTCCAGCCGCTCCTGGACGATGTCCATGTGGAGGAGGCCGAGAAAGCCTGCGCGGAAGCCGGGGCCGAGGGCGGCGGAGTGCTCAGGCTGGTAGTTGAGGGAGGCGTCGTTGAGCTGGAGCTTCTCAAGGGCGTCGCGGAGATCCTCGTAGTCCTCGGCGTTAGAGGGGTAGATCCCGGCAAAGACCATCGACTTTGCCGGTTGGTAGCCGTGAAGCGGTTCCGCGGCGGGATAGGACTCGGTCGTCACGGTGTCGCCGACGCGGCAGTCGCGCACGGTCTTGAGGCCCGTGGCGATGTAGCCGACCTCGCCGGTGTCGAGGCCGTCCGTCGGGAAGAAGGTGGGCCGGAAGGTGCCGGTCTCGAGCGGTTCGATGGTGCGGTGGGTGGACATGAGGCGGAGTTCGGGAAGGCGCCCCCCGCGCCCGGTCAGGCTGGAAGCCTGACCCCCCATGGGAATGCCAGCCTCAGATTCCGGGGGTCGGGCTCTTAGCCCGGCAGGGGTGGGCGCGGGGCTCCCGATGCGGCCGTCGACGACGCGGACGTAGGCGATGACGCCTTTGTAGGAGTCGTACTTCGAGTCGAAGATCAGCGCGCGCAGGGGGCGTCCGGGTTGCCGGAGGGCGGGGGAACGCGCTGGACGACGGCGTCGAGGACATCGGTGATGTTGGTACCCTCCTTGGCGGAGACGTAGATCATCTCGTCCATCGTGAAGCCGATGACGTCGCAGAGCTCGCGGGCGACGCGCTCGGGCTCGGCGGAGGCGAGGTCGATCTTGTTAATGACGGGGATGATCGTCAGGTCCAGCTCCAGCGCCATGTAGACGTTGGCGAGGGTCTGCGCCTCGATGCCCTGCGAGGCGTCGACGACGAGGAGCGCGCCTTCACAGGCGGCGAGGGCGCGGGAGACCTCGTAGGTGAAGTCGACGTGGCCCGGGGTGTCAATGAGGTTCAGTTCGAAGGAGCCAGGAGCCAGGATAGAGGAGCCAGAAGATGACTCGCCTGCTGGCTGCTGGCTGCTGGTTGCTGGCTGCTCCCATGTCATCCTCACTGCCGCAGCCTTGATGGTAATGCCGCGTTCGCGTTCGAGGTCCATCGTGTCGAGAATCTGCTCGCCGCCCATGGCGGACATCTGGCGGGGCTCGACGGTGCCGGTGGCCTCGAGGAGGCGGTCGGCGAGGGTGGACTTGCCGTGGTCGATGTGGGCGATGATGCAGAAGTTGCGGATGTGGGAATGGTCCATCCGTACTAGCGTACGGGATGAGTGGTGAATGGTGAATGGTGAGTGTTGAGATGGCCCTCACCCTGGCCCCTCTCCCGTGCGTGGGCAAGGGGAGTGCAGGGGAGTTTGTTTGGCGTTGGTTGCATTCTCTGTCGATAACGCCTCAACAGCGAAGGAGGGATAGTTCGTTGAGGCTTATGGCGGTCATGATTGCCACGGTCGGCCCGAGATCGTGCCATTCGAGCACCAAATCACCAGCTTCGTTGATCATGGCCACGACCGGACGTCCCGCCCGTTGCGCTCGTCCCTGGTCGTCACCTTGCGTGACGGAAGCCGAAACCCAGGCGCCTTCAAAGCCCCCCAGGGGTCATCGGACGAAGCTCGGTTGAAAATCGAACTGACGCGGCCGATGCCGGCTCGCGCGGCCAATTGCGCCTGGGTAAGGCCCGCGGATTCACGCAGGGTGCGGATGCGGGCGCCGATGGCCCCGCGACCGTGCGCGGCGACGGCGCGGATGCGCGGTTCGTACCCCGCGTCGCAGCAATGGCAGGCGAAGTCCCACGCGATTTCGGTTGTCTTGCCCCCCGTCAGATGGACGATCACTTCGTAGGGGTCCGGGATCGCCAGCGAGGCGATCTTCGAGGCATGGCCGATATCAGGCACGTCCTTGAAGGGGATCATGCCCGTGCGGCCGTCGGCAAAGCCAGCCGGCTTCCGTCCTGTTCTACCTCGGCCGAGGTCATCATCCTGTCGGCGTGCATGAAGTCATGATACGTGGGCCTCTGGTGCGTAATGGATTCAGGCTTCCGCCGGAATGACGGCTCCGATGCGCGCCACGGCCACACCCCCGCATCGGAGCTCGCGACGCCAATCCGGCACACTCCACCAGCCCCGAATGTGACTATCGGCCCGCGAACGATGGGACGTAAGACCCATACCGGGGGGGGGTGGGTATGCGCGATCATTGCTCCATCGAGATGGCGGGTCACTTCAGGCGACGCGTATCCGGGCCGGGTGCTCTCTCCCGCGCGCGGCCCGGATACGTCCGCGAAACCACGCGATGAACGAGGCGGTGGGCGCGATGTCGCTGGCCGCGCCCGGACGGGCGGTCGGCGCGCGGCTGGGGGCGATCGTGCCGGCGGTTGCCGCCGGCATCCTCGCGGCCGGAGCGCTCGTCGGCCTGTACCTGGGGCTGGTTACTTGGGCACAGGGATACGGCCACGCGCGCGAGCTACTGTGGGATGACCGCTACTTCGTAGCGGCGATCGCGTCCGGGTTCGGGTTGCAGGCCGGGCTGTTCGTCTACCTGCGCCGCCTGCTATCGCTGAGGGCGCGCGGATCGGCGGGGGCGGCGACGGCGACCGGGACGGGCGCCTCGACGGCGGCGATGCTGGCGTGCTGCGCGCACCACGTGACGGACGCGCTGCCGGTGCTGGGGCTTTCCGGCGCGGCGATCTTTCTCAATGACTACAGGATTCCGGTCATGGCAACCGGCCTGGTCATCAACGCGGCCGGGGTGGCGTTCATGCTGCGGCTGGTCGTGGCCACCGCCAGGCAATCACCATCGGAGGAACGCTCGTGCCACGCCGCGGCCTGATCGCTCTTGCAGCGCCAGCCCTGCTGGTCGCGGCGCTCGGCTGGGCGTGCGGATCCGGAACGGGTACGGCGGGAACCGCCACGATGGACGATCCCGCGGCGGAGCTGACGCAGACGGCGAAAGCGGGCGGCGTGACGGTGGACGCGACGTGGCTGACGGCGGCGGAAGTGGGCGAGATCGACGCGGACCTCAGCGACTACCCGCTCGACCGGTTCGCCGCAGTGGAGATCGCCTTCACGACTCACTCCGGCGACCTCAACAAGATCAAGATGGAGGACGTGGCCGCGCTCAAGGTTGGAACCGGTTCGGCGAAGGCCGAAGCCTGGGTCACCCTGAACGACGACTCGCATCACCGCCAGGGCGTCGCGATTTTCGAACGCCCCGACGGGGCGACCTCGGCCGAGCTGCTGCTGGAACTGGAAGACGGGGAGAAGGTATCCCTGAGATGGTCGGACCTGCCGGAGGAAGCGGGTTCATGACAGGAGGCGCACGATGCTGAATATGACCGAGAAGGCGGGCGAGCAGTTCAAGGCCGCCATAGCCGGGGGCGCCCTTGACGCCGCCCGCCTTCGCATCTTCATCGATCACCGCTGCCACTGCGGCAAGGCGCACTTCGCGCTGGCCGCCGAAGACGACGTGAACCCGGACGACACGGTCTTCGACGTTAGCGGCGTTCCGTTCGTCGCGGACGCGGGGACGGTGCCTGAACTGCCGGCGGTGGAGATCGACTTCGTCGAGACGGCGTGGACCAGGGGGTTCGCGATCCGCAACAAGAACCACAACTGCAACCACCACATGATGCAGTAGCGACGGCAGGCCGAGAGGAGTGAATTGATGGTCATAGATCCCGTGTGCGGGATGGAGGTCGAGCCGGCAACGGCCGCCGCGGCCTCCATCTATAACGGCAAGACGTACTACTTCTGCGCCAAAGGCTGCAAGAAGGCGTTCGATTCGGACCCGGAGAAGTACGCCGGGCAGTGAGTGATTGAAGCTGCTGATCGGCGGCGCCCTGACCGTGCTCGTGATCGCCGGGCTTTCGGCGGTCGGACTGCTGTTCTTCGGGCACACGTCCACCGGGGGCAACAGCCCGGACCCCGACGGGGCCGTGCTGGAACTCGGGGGCGAGTCGTTCGACCTCGGTGACGTGCCCGCGGACGAGACCGTCGAGCGCGTGGTGCCCTTCACGAACCCGGGTGGCAAGCCGCTGAGCGTGGAGGTAGTGAAGGTGCGGCCGGCGCCTGATGCCGCCTGCGGATGCGGCGTCGAGGGTTACGAGGTGCGGCCGGGCGACGTGCCCCCGGGCGGCAGCGGCGAACTGGTGTTCAAGCTGCGCGTGCCGAGCGGGATGGCGGACATGGAGGACGTGATGATCGCGGAACTGCGTACCAACGACCCAGCCCGACTGAGCACCAAGATCCGTCTCGTGTTCAGGATGGCGAGCGAGGAGAACGGCGGATGAAGAAGAGCAAGAAGCGAATCGAGAAGGCGGTGTGGCGGCGGCGACTGCGCACGCTACGCCGGTCCGGCATCGCGATCGTCGTCATCTTCCTGGCGGCCGTGGCCGGCTGGTACTTCCTGATGACGGGCAACGAGCAGGCACCGGAAGTGTTCATGACCGAGGCCGCTCCCGACTTCACTCTCGAGACGACAAGCGGCGAGGACTTCGTGATGTCGCAGCACCGGGGGGAACACAACGTCCTCCTCTACTTCAACGAGGGCATGGGGTGAGGCGCCTGCTGGGACCAGATCGTGGATCTGGAAGCGGACTGGATGAGGTTTGAGGACCTGGATATCGAGCTCGTGAGCATCATGGTGGACAGCCTTCCCGAACTCGGCATGGAAGCCCAGGACCGGGGGATCAGAGGCATCGTCGCCTCCGACCCCGACAAGAGTGCATCCAACAAGTACGAGGCGATGGAGGCGAGCATGCACCCCGGCGAGAAGCCCGGCCACACGTTCGTGCTGGTGAACAAGTACGGCCGCATCATCTGGCGATGGGACTGGATCGGCCACGGTAAGCCGATGTACATGGAGGTGGACGAACTGTACGACAACGTATCCGAATGGATTGAGAACGCCGGCGACAAGGGTCTGTAGAGAGGAATGTGAACCCGTGAAGGCGGCGACAGGTTACCTCGTCCGGGTTGCTCACTGGTGCTTCGTGTTGCTGCTGGCAGCGATCGCCGGCTGGATGTTCGCCCGGTCCCGCGGCGGCGACCACCAGCTTTTCGCGGCCGCCACGTCCATCTTCGCAGTCCTCGCTGCATTGACGAGCGTTACGCCCGGACGAAGCAGCCACACAACCCTCTCCCCCGCCACCGGAGACAGCGCCCTGGCCCCACCCGCGGGCCCTGTCGTCGGCGAGGCGGCCAAGCCCAGCCACATCCACATACCGCGGCGGAGATACTGAGCCCGCAGAACGAGGCAGCGATATGACTGGGCAGAGTTTGCGTTCGATGACGGTGGACACGCCGGTCGCCAGGCCGGTGCAGTCCCGGCGGCTGATCACGCGCCGGACATTTGTGCTGGGAGGGTTCTGGTCCTCCCTCTTCCTGGTCACAGTCGGCATCTTCGGAGCACCGCTGGACTTCGCCTGGCCGCGTAACCTGGGCCTGTTCGGCCGGCCGCAGGTTGTGACCGCCGCCCAGGTGCCGTCGGCCGGGGCCGACCCCGTCCGATTCCCCCTTGGACGCTTCTACCTCTCCCACCTCGCGCCGGGACAGGAGGGTTCCGAGGGCGGGATCCTGGCGGTGTACCAGAAGTGCACGCACCTCGGTTGCACCGTGCCCTGGCAGCCCGATTTCGTGTTCAAAGGCACAAAGGGTTGGTACCGCTGCCCGTGCCATGGATCGACCTACACGAAAGGCGCGGCGATCCTCGTGTTCGGCCCGGCCCCGAGACCGCTGGACACGATGGCGGTCGAAGTCGCCGAGAACGGCGACGTGACGGTGTACACCGGCAAGATCACCCGGGGCGGCGCCGACAACCCGCGGCGCGCCGTGCCTTACAACGTGCGGACGACAGGAGGCAGGGCATGACGACGGCAGACATCCACGCAGCGCCCGATCCGGCGACGGAGCGAGCCCGCCGCGCCTACGACCGGGCGTCCCGCTGGTACGACATCCAGGAGTGGCTCCCCGAGCGGATGGCCTTCCGGAAGTGGCGACGCATGCTTTGGGAGATGGTCCCCGAGGGCCACGTGCTGGAGATCGGCGTCGGCACGGGCAAGAACCTCCGCCACTACCGGCCGAACCACCAGGTGACCGCCATCGATTTCAGCCCGAAAATGTTGGAGCGCGCCCGCAAGAACGCCGGCCGCTGGGGCGTCGAGGCCGACCTGCTGTTGATGGACGCCCAGGCGCTCGAGTTCCCCGACTCCTCGTTCGGGAGCGCCGTGTCGACGTTCGTGTTCTGCTCCGTCCCCGACCCGGTGCTGGGGCTGCGCGAAGTGCGCCGCGTCCTGGCGCCCGGCGGTCGCGTCTACCTGCTGGAGCACGTCCTGAGCGGCAAGCAGCCCCTGCGCTGGGCGATGCAGTGCCTGAACGGCGTCGTCCACACGATGGCCGGCGCGAACATCAACCGCGACACCGTGAGCAACGTGGAGGCGGCCGGGTTCACCCTGGTCGAAGTCCGCAGCCTGTGGCTAGACGTGGTGAAGCTGATCGTGGCGGAGAAAGAGTAGGGCGGGGAGGGGCAAATCCCCGTATCCCCGGCGCCGACGGCAATCCCCGGTGCATCCCCGTATCCCCGGCGCCGCAGGCAATCCCCGGTGCATCCCCG
>JBBISJ010000018.1:46685-50958 GCA_037441345.1 Chloroflexota bacterium | reverse complement strand
CCGGTAAGAGCACCCTCACCAACGTCATCTCGGGCCGCCCGGGGTACGATGTCACGGCCGGAGAAGTCCTGTTCGAAGGCCAGAACGTCTTCGGAATGACGGCCGATGAACGGGCGCGCGCCGGCATCTTCCTCGCCCTCCAGTACCCGGTAGAGCTGCCCGGCATCCGCAACCGCGAGTTCCTGCGCACAGCGCTCGATTCCCTTCGGCAGTCGCGCGGCGAAGACAAGTTGCCCGTCCGCGAGTTCAACAAGATGCTCGAGGCGAAGGCAGCCGAACTCGGATTCGAGCCTGAGATGCTGAGGCGCAACGTCAACGAGGGCTTTTCAGGCGGCGAGAAGAAGCGGAACGAGGTGCTGCAACTGGCAGTGCTGGACCCGAAGCTCGCCCTGATGGACGAAACCGATTCCGGCCTGGACATCGATGCGCTCAAGGTTGTCTCCGAAGGCGTAAACCGCTTCCGTGGGCCCAGCAAGGCGGTCGTCCTGGTCACCCACTACCAGCGCATCCTCAATTACATCACGCCGGATGTCGTCCACGTGCTTATCGACGGGCGCATCGTCCGCTCCGGCGGGCGCGACCTGGCCCTGGAGCTCGAAGCGCGCGGCTATGACTGGCTCCGTGAGGAGGCAGAAACTGCGCAGCCGGCCTGACAACGTGGGACGATGACGCAAACACTGTCGGCTACGGACTCCTACTCAGCGGCGTTCGAGGCGCTGCGCGCCTCTTCTTCCGCCAATGAGCCGGAGTGGCTGCAGACCCTCCGCAGCGATGCCCTTGCGCACTTCCTCAGGACGGGCTTCCCGGTGCAGCGAAAGGGCAACGAGCCCTACAAGTACACGGACGTGCGTCCGATTGCTGAGTCGCACTTCGAGCATCCGCTGAGGCCGGGCAACGCGAACGGAGCGGCGCTCAGCGCGCGACTGAATTTTGATGCCGGCTTCATCCGGCTCACATTCGTCGACGGGCACTTCGCGGCTGACCTGAGCCACGTTCCCGCCGTCGACGGTCTGACCGTGACGCCCATCGGCCAGGCGCTTGCAACCCATTCGAGCGACCTGTGCTCACTGCTGACCCGCGATGCCACTCCGGAGGCAGGTGCCTTTGCGGTGCTGAATGCCGCGCTCTTCACCGACGGCGCATACCTGCAAGCCGCAGCCGAAGTCACCTCGCCCGTCCACGTCGTATACGTCGCCTCGGATAGCGCTGCCCCCCTCGTCGCTTTTCCCCGCACCGTGGTGAGTGCCGCTCCCACGAGCAAGCTGACGCTCATCGAGACATACCTCAGCCTTGGCGAGGGCAACCACTTCACCAACGCGGTAACAGACATCGTCCTGGAGGACGGCGCGTCCCTCGACCACTACCGCCTGCTGGTGGAGAACCGCAACGCCTACCACGTCGGCCGCCTCACTGTGCGCCAGGGCCGCGACAGCACCTACCGCGGCCTCGTATACGAGACCGGATCAGGCCTCGGCAGGCTGGATATCGAGACCGTTTTCGGCGATGCGGGTTCGATGGCCGATCTCCGAGGGTTGTACATCACGGCCGGCGACCAGCACCTGGATAACGAGGTCAGCATCGATCACGCGGCGCCCCACAACACGAGCCGCCTGTACTACAAGGGCATACTGGACGACCGGTCCAGCGCCGCATTCGGCGGCACGGTCTTCGTGCGTCCCGGCGCCGACAAGACCGACGCCCACCAGGAAGACAAGAACCTCCTCCTCTCCGAAGATGCTGTGGTTAACAGCAAGCCGGCTCTCGAGATCTATGCGGACGACGTAAAGGCCGGTCACGGAGCGACAGCGGGCGCAGTGGCCGATGAAGCACTCTTCTACATGCAGAGCCGTGGCATCGACGCCGATACCGCGATGCGTCTCCTCGTCAACGGATTCGCGAGCGAGATACTGGACACCGTGACTCCAGAACCCCTGCGGACCTGGCTTGAAACAGACGCCACCCGCGCACTGCCGCGATTCGCGGGAGAGGACGCATGACCCAGCGTCTCGATGTCGCCCGAATTCGCGAGGACTTCCCCATCCTCAGACGACAGGTACACGGCAAGCCGCTGGTCTACCTGGACAATGCCGCGACATCTCAGAAGCCGCGCCGGGTTATCCAGGCCCTCGTTGACTACTACGAGAACTACAACGCCAACATACACCGGGCTGTCCATGCCCTGGGCGAAGAGGCCACCACAGCCTACGAAGACGCCCGCGAGAAGACCCGCGCCTTCATCAATGCTCCCTCGACTGAATCCGTTATCTTCACTCGCAACACAACCGAGTCAATCAACCTGGTTGCCCGCACCTGGGGCCGGGCCAACATACGCGAGGGTGACGAGATACTCCTCACCCAGATGGAGCACCACTCCAACCTCATCCCCTGGCAGCAGCTGGCGAAGGAGAAGAATGCCACGATTCGCTATATCCCCGTGGATGACCAGGGGATCCTCGAACTCAACGGATTCGAGAACCTCTTTGACACCCGCACGAGGATAGTGGCGATGCCGCACGTGTCCAACTCGCTGGGCACGATCAACCCTGTTGAAAAGATCGCCGCGGAGGCGCGCCGTCACGGCGTCACCGTCCTCATCGACGGCGCCCAGGGTGCGCCGCATATGCCGGTCGACGTCCAGGCCATCGGCTGCGACTTCTACGCCTTCTCCTCGCACAAGATGCTCGGCCCCACCGGAATCGGCGTCCTGTATGGACGCCAGGAAATTCTCCAAGGGATGGATCCGTTCCTCGGCGGCGGCGAAATGATCCGCAAAGTCACCTACGAGGACGCCACCTGGAACGATCTCCCCTGGAAGTTCGAGGCCGGCACCCCAAACATTGCCGACGCCATCGCCTTCGGCGCAGCGCTCGACTACCTCAACGAGCTGGGCATGGAAGACGTGCGCAGACACGAAGCCGAGATAACCGCGTATGCCCTCGAGAAGCTGCGCGGAATCGAAGGGATCACCATCTACGGGCCGCCCGACCCGGAAGACCGTGGCGGCGTGATCTCGTTCAACTTCGACGAGCTACATCCGCACGACGTGGGCACGATACTTGACCACCACGGCGTGGCGATCCGCGCCGGGCACCATTGCACGCAGCCGCTGATGCGCCGCCTCGGCATTTCCGGGACCGCGCGCGCCAGCTTCTACGTCTACAACACCTTCGAAGAGGTCGATGTCCTGGCGGAAGCTATCCACGCCGCCCGGGCATACTTCAGCGATCAAACATGAACAGGCCCGACGACTACCGCCAGCAGGAAGCCCAACTCGATGACCTCTACCGCGAGATAATCATCGATCACTACCGCAACCCCCGGCACCGCGGACACCTCGCATCACCGACGGCGACTCACGAGGGCCTCAATCCGCTCTGCGGCGACGAAGTCACGGTTGAAGTGACGCTTCGGGACGGCACGATCGACGAGATCGCGTACACCGGCTCAGGCTGCTCGATCAGCCAGTCTTCCGCGTCGATGATGACAGAGGCGATGGCGGGGAAGCCGGTCGGAGCCGCGCACTCGTTGATCGAGGACTTCACAGCGATGATGCGCGGCTCGGACGACATCGACCCCGAATCCCTCGGCGACGTGGAGGCGCTCGCGGGGGTCCGCAAGTTCCCGGTACGGATCAAGTGCGCAACGCTCGCCTGGCACACCCTGGACGAGGCGCTGAAGGAAGCGTCGAGCAGGTAGCGGGCCTCTTGCGGGCCCCGGCCAGAACGGCCGCTTGTGATACAATTCCCAATCGACGAACCCATGGCCGACACCCCCCTGATCCGCATCTCAGACAGCGCCGAAGCATCGGTCGAGGAATCGATCCGGCAGAACGTCCTGCTCACCTCGCTGGAAGGCGTCGTCAACTGGGCACGCCGCTCTTCGCTGTGGCCCGCCGCCTTCGGCCTGGCCTGCTGCGCCATCGAGATGATCGCGACCGCCATGCCACGCTACGACATCTCACGGTTCGGCGCCGAGCTGTTCCGGCCGTCGCCGCGCCAGGCGGACCTGATGATCGTTGCCGGCACGGTGACATGGAAGATGGCGATACCGGTCCGGCGCATCTACCTCCAGATGGCCGAGCCGCGCTACGTCATCTCCATGGGCAGTTGCGCCACCATCGGCGGACCCTTTGCCTACGGCTACAGCACGCTCCCGGGCGTTAACCTCATCGTTCCCGTCGACGTCTACGTCCCCGGCTGCCCTCCCCGCCCTGAATCGCTCCTGCAGGGCCTCATGCTGCTGCAGGAGAAGATCAAGCACGAGAGGCTCACTA
>JBBISJ010000018.1:0-46658 GCA_037441345.1 Chloroflexota bacterium | reverse complement strand
CACCGGCGACTTCTCGCGCTATCTGCCCGAGGGTGACCCCGTCCGCCGCGAACTGGAGTCGCTGTTCCCGCCGTTCGTCGACGACGGCGTCGCGAACCTTTCTACCGCATACCCGCAGCCGGTAGCCTAGCCAAACACCTTCCACCGCCCAGTCGGCCAGTAGCGCACCCAGACCCTCCCCATGAGGTCACGCATGCCGACCGGACCGAACGCGTGGCTGTCGGTGCTCTCCGCCGAATTGTCACCGACCACCCAGTATTCGTCTTGCCCAAGCGTCCGGCCCCCGACCTCGTCGCCCGGCACGCCTGCCAGTCGCTTCAGCATCGGGAGATCGCGCCGCAACGGGTGCCGCACGAGAACCAGATCACCGCGCTCGGGACTGTCTCGTATGTACGCCAGGCGATCCGCCAGCAGCCGCTCGCCCGGCAGCAGGGCCGGCGCCATGCTCCGGCCCCACACTGTGACCCGCCGCCCGAGCAGGAAGGCCAGGAGTGCGTAGAGCCCCGGGATAGCCGAAGCGGCGCGCAGGATGGTGCGTGTGACCTTTCGGTTCATCGGCGTGTCTGCTAGATTCTACTAGCGAAGGTTTTTTCTGAAGGAGGTTTCTAAATGCTCGCCCGCAACGCATTCGCGCTCATCAATCGCCTGTTCCCGCACGAGGACGCGCACGCCCATTGCGACGTGCCCTGCGGCATCTACGACCCTCACCTGGCGCAGGTGGCCGCCCTCACCGTCATCCGCATGAACCAACTGATCGAGGCCGCCGAGGCGCCGGCGATGGAGAAGGCCGCACGAGATAAGTACATGCACGCCCTGGCGCGTTACACCGCCACCAAAGAGCACCACGCTGAGCTTGTCAAGCACGAGATCCGTATCATCCGCGGCGACTTCTTCAAGCCAGAAAACAGCCCGGAGGGTCTCGGGGAGCTTGTCGACAACATCATGAAGACGGCCTCGAAGGCGCGGCAGAACATCGACATGGACGCCGCCAACCAGCTCCTGGACCTGGTGAACCAGTTCGCGGAGGCGTTCTGGAAGGCAAAGGGAGTAGCCACGAAGAAAGTCTCGTCGAACCAGGCGGCCGGGGGCGAGTTCGTGGTCCCCGCGTAGCAGGACCGCCCCGTGGCATTCTTCATCACCAGGCTCAAGGTTGGGGACTACGACGCGTGGAAGCCGGTGTTCGATGCGGACGGGCCGGGCGCCCGCCGCTCGGCGATCACCCACCGCATCCTTCGCAATGTCGAGGACCCGGGCGAGGTGTTCATCCTCGTGGAGTTCCAGTCAGTGGACGAGGCGAAGGAAGGACGACAGCGACTGCTGGACGCTGGCATCCTCGACCGGTTCGAGGACAAGTCAGGGCCGACGATCGTCGAGGTGGCCGAGGAGAAGATCTACTAGCGCTCGCCACAGACGCGGTTCAGGAAGGCGCCCAGCGCCGCGTTGAACAGTTGCGGCCGCTCCCACTGCGGCGAGTGAGCCGCTTCCGGGACCATCGCCAGCTCGGCGCCGGGGATTGCCGCGGCCAGCCGCTTCGATCCCTCGATGAGGAACCCTGTGTCGATCCCGCCGTAGATCACAAGCGTCGGGACGTTGATCTGACCGGCGCGGTCAAGCGTGCCCTCCCATGCCTCCAGGCCACACCACGCGCCGATAAACGCATCCACGGACATCCGCGCCAGCCGCTCCTTCGTCTCCTCCAGACGCTCTTTTGGCATGTGCGGAGGCGGAGGAAACGGCGAGGCCAGGTTCGAGACCGCGCGCATTCCCTGCGTCTCCGCGACGTTGAACCGGTAGTCTCGCCACGCAGCCATCACGGGATTGGAGGCGGCGGCCCTGAAGTTGTCTGTGGTGTCGTGCAGCGTTAAGGACATCAGCCGTGCCGGGCTTCGCAACGCGATCTCCTGGACGACCGCCCCACCCATCGAATGCCCGAGGAGGTGGTACCGACCTATCCCCAGCTCATCGATAAGCGCCTCGATATCGTCGGCGAAGTGACCGATCGTGTAGGCTTCCCGGTCGGCCGGCGCGTCGGACTCGCCGTGACCGCGGTTGTCGACGATCAGTATCTGGAACGATTGTGAGAAGACGGGGAGCTGGTGCCGCCAATCCGTGATATCGCCGGTATAACCGTGAACGAGTACCAGCGGCGGGCCGGATTCGCCGTGGATCTCGTAGTTCAGCCTTACGCCGTTGATCGTTGCCTCTGGCATTGCAGTGCCTCTTTCTCAGCCGCGCTGTTGCATGCGGTCGGTTGGCGCCCTGCGGCCCTGCCGCCGCAAGAATCGCCTCCCGGCAGGTGTGGAATGTACCGTGGCACCGATGCCCCGCCGAAAGGTCCGCGCGATCAGCCCGGCATCCACCGCCTCTTCCCATACAGGAAGGCGTGGACAGGACGTTCTCCAGGCTTCCATCGCTTCGGAGTACGACCTTGGCTGCTCTTCTATCCATTCAAGCAGGTCAAGGACGAGAACCTTGTTCTCGACAACCCGGGATTCCGAAAAACGCGCCATTGCACCTTATCTTATTCCTTCCACCCCCTCTCAGGCATGTACGAGGCACCCTTCGCTATGCCGCGGACGTGAACCAGATCGAAGGCTGCGAGGCTACTCCCGCGTTCTCCATCGCTTTACGCAGCTCCCCGCTGCCTGCAAACACCTGCGCCGCCTCCAGGGAATCGAAGTCGTGCCACACGGTAATCTCGTTCGGGTTATCAGCCGCGCGGAAGACGGCAGCGTCCTTGACCCCAAGGCTCCTCCGCGTCGAGTCGAAATCGTCGTAGACCTTCCGCCACGCGTCATAATCGTTGACGTCATGCCTGACAAACATTCGGATCATTCGAGCACCTTCCCTCCTGTGCCACAAAGCGGTTTGCGCTGCATCATAACATCCTGGCCGCCGCGCCCAGCTCAAGCACCTGCCAACTGAAACGCCAGCAACACAGACATTGCGGCGAGACAGACGAAGTGATCGCGGCAGATGCTCCGGGCGAGGTCGCTCTGGACGGACAGCGAACCCGTCCGCGTACCCAACCGCCGCGCCCGTCCCAACACCCTCCCCATCGCCAGGCCGACCGCAAGGAATGCAGCCGGGAACGAGACGGCGCTTACCCACCAGGCCGTACCGCCACCTGCGGCCTGCGCGATCAACCCGATGAGAAGCACGGACATCACGACGGCCACAAGGCGGCCCATGGGAGACGCAGTTGTCGTCACTCGCCGGTAGTACGCCGCGATCGACGCGAGCACGTCCTCGGGCACTTGGGGCTCCCGCCGGTGACGCAGCACCTGCACATCAAACATCAGGTCAAACCAGAGAACCGCAATCAGAAACCCGGCAGCGGCCGCAATCACAAGTTCCATGGTGCCTGCGATTATAGCGGCGCCCCCGCCCACAGCACCCCCCACAACCGCCGGAGGGCGTCTCGAATAGCGGGTTCGTGATTTCTTTCACTTGAATCACCCGCCCCCGCGCCAATACAATCCGAGTCAGGAAGGAACCCCCTTTTGTTCGGTACCGGCATCGCCAAAGGCCTCTCTGTAACCCTGCGCTACCTCGTCCGGAGGCCGTTCACCACGCAGTACCCGGAAGAGGTCCGGCCGATCCCTCCGAACGCTCGAACCAACCTGCTCTGGTTCGAGGAGCGGTGCACGGGCTGCTCCACCTGCGCCCAGGCCTGCCCTGACGGCTGCATCCTCGTCCAGACATCGCCTCGCGAGGACGGCTCCCTCAACATCGACCGCTACGAGATCGACTTCCGCCTCTGCATGTACTGCGCCCTCTGTGTAGAGGCCTGCCCGTACGAGGCGATCCAGGCGGGTGGACCGCTGGACGACGCGGCTTACGTCTGGGAGCAGCTCTACCGGGACAAGCACGCCCTGACAAAGATGGCGCAGGAGCACCTGCGGACCCATCACCACACCTACCCGAACGGCAAGAAGGCACCGCTTGAGGACGAGATCCCCCTGCACACGGGGAAGCCGGTAGAACGGGACCGCGTTCGCTGATGGCCATCGTCAACATTAACGGCGAAGACGTCGAGGTCGCGGAGGGGACGCCGCTTGTCGAGGTCATCAAGAACCGCGGCGAGTTCATCTCGAACCTTTGCTACGTCGACGGCCTGCCCCCGTACGCCGGCTGCCGCACCTGCATCGTCGAAATCGACGGCATGCGCGGCTTCCAGCTCTCCTGCACCACTAAGGTCGCCGACGGCATGGTCGTCCGCACGCAGACACCCGAACTCGGCTCGACCCGGCAGGCAGTCCTGTCGCTCATCCTGTCCTACCATTCGGACCGCTGCCTGACCTGCCACCGCATCGTCAAGTGCAAGCCCGGCGACACCTGCCTGCGTGACGATACCGTCACCCACCGCTGCCTCACCTGCTCCAAGAACTATCGCTGTGAACTCCAGACCACCTGCGAGCAGTTGCAGATGGCGGGCTATGAACCGTGGGACGGCGACGAGCGCACCTACTACCGGATGGAGCAACCCCCGGCGGACCAGGCCAACCCCTTCCTCGAGTTTGACCCCCAGATGTGCATCATCTGCACCCGCTGCGTTCGTGCCTGCGACGAAATCCGCCACACCGGCGCCATCACGCTTGCCGGCCGCGGACCGAGGACTCGCATCGCCTTCGGCGCCGGCGGCGCGGTCCACGATTCCAACTGCGATTTCTGCGGCGCCTGCATCGACGTCTGTCCAACAGCCACCCTTATGGAACACCCCAACAAGTGGAGCGCCACGCAGACCGAGCGCTGGACTGCCACCACCTGCACACAGTGCTCCGTCGGCTGCTCGATCCACATCGGAAGCAAGAAGGGACGCGCCGTGATCGTCCGGCCGGATACACAGGCCAACCCCGTCAGCGCCGACCAGATCTGCGTGCGGGGCCGCTTCCACTACGACGCCGTCAAACCCGCCGCGCGGCTTGGCACTCCGCTGATCAGGCGCAACGGGGGGCAGGTCGCAGCATCATGGGACGAGGCGATGGAGTTCACCGCGGCACGCCTCGCGCAGATCCGTGAAGAGCACGGCCCGGGGGCTATCGGCTTCCTCGCCTCGCCGCTCGCCACGAACGAGGAGAACTACCTGCTCGGCAAGATCGCCCGGGCAATCGTCGGCACGAACAACATCGACTCCACCGCCGGCCCCGTCGCAGGCGCGGCGGCCGCCGCTTTGCGCGACGCCTTTGGCAGTGAGGTGCTCCCCGCGGATGGCGCCCGCGTGGCAACGTCAAGGACGCTGCTCGTCGTAGCACACGACCTGGAGGCCACTCACAACGTCTACGCGCTGCGTGTCAAGGACGCCGTTGTCCGAAACCGCGCGGCCCTCATCACGGTGAGCGCGGCATACGGCGAGGTCAACGACTTCGCCGACGTCTGGGTGCAGCCGAAGCCAGGCGACGAGCCGGCCGTTGTCGCGGCACTCGCTGCCCTGCTGGAAGGCGGCGATGCCTCATCAGGTCGCAGCTTGCTGGCGCCGGAAGGACAAGCAGCCTTCGACCGCGCCGTTGAGGTCCTCAAGTCTGCCGCGGCGGAGTCCGGTCAGCCGTTCACGGCCGTCTGTGCCGTTCCGGCGTTCGGTCCTGAGTTCGCCCATGCCACGGTCGGCGCCCTGGCCAACATCTGCCAGTCCATCGTGGGCGATGACGCGGCCCAGGCCCTTCTCATTCTTCCCGCGGAGGCGAACACGCTGGGCATGAGGGACACGGGCTGCGCGCCGGCCCTTCTCCCCGGGCAGCGCTCGACCGAGGATGACACCGCCCGGTCCGAGATGCAGCGTGCCTGGGGGGCGGAGTTGCCGTCCGCTCCCGGTAAATCTTTCACTCAGATGGTGTCGGATGGCATCAAGGCTCTCGTCGTCCTCAACGACAACCCGGCAATGGTCGCGCCGGACCGCGAGGCAGTCCGCAAGGTGATCGCCGGGCTCGACTTCCTCGCCGTGGTCGACTCTCTGCCCACGGACACCGTCGGCATGGCGCACGTCGTCTTGCCGGACAGCGGCGCCTGGGCCAAAGACGGCACGACCGTCAGCGCCGACCGCCGCATCCTCAGGCTCAACGAGGCTCATGCACTCACCGGTGAGGCACGCCAGGCCTGGCAGATCCTCTCAGAACTGGGCCGCCGCCTCGCGGACCGCCTGAACCCCGGCGAGATCCGCATCAACTACGCCAGCGCCACCGAGGTGATGGACGAGATGGCCCAGGTCATCCCTCTCTTCCGCAACGCCACCTATCGCGAACTCGACTCGGGTTCCCGGCAGGCGAGCGACGGGCTCGGCCCCAAGACCGCGAAGCGCGTAGACGTTGTGCCGCCGGCGATCGCCCGCAACGGCAAGTTCGCTCTCACGGTCAGCCGTGGCCTCTTCACCAGCTACGAAGCCGCCACCGTCCATGCCGGCGATGCGGACCGCCTGCACCGCGAGGAAGCGGTGCGGATCCACCCGGATGACGCGGCCAGGCTCGGCCTCACCAGCGGCGACACCGTCACTCTCCACAACGATCTTGGCCGGGTCACCGCCGCGACCGAGGTCACCAACGCCGTCCAGCCGGGAGCACTCTGGATTTCAGCGCTGCATGATGGAGGTGCGCCCGCGGCCCTGCTCGGCGCCGACGACGCTGTTGCATTCGTCGAGCTCAACCGCGCCTGAGCCTCGGCCGCAATTCCCTTAGCGCATCCTTCGCGATCCAGCGGGCGGAGCGCGAGTCCGAAGTCTCGATCTCCCGAGCCACTTCAATCGCCCGCAGCAACAGCCTTTCGTTCCGTTTGCCAATCTGGCGGAGCGCCCAGTTCACGGCCTTCTTCACGAAGTTCCGCTCGTCCGTCGCCCGCTCTTTGATCAGCGCGAAGAACGGCTCGTAGGCCTCATCCAGCAGGTCGTGCCGCTTCAGCGCCAGCGCCGCCATGAGGGCGAAGGCGCAGCGCCGCACGAACTCCTCCTCCCTCGCCGACCACCGGATGGCCTTTTCCACCGCGTAGGGCGTCCGATCCCACAGATCCATCGCCAATCCATCGCCCACGTCCCACGAGTCCACGCCGGCCGTCCAGTCGTCCATCTGCTCGCGGGTCACCAGAGCCGGCACCTCCAGCATCACTGCCATCTGCCGTGCTTCGTGAATGCCGGAAGCCCACAGCTCCGCAGCCAGGTCGTGCGCCGCTTCCGGGCGCTTCCGCAACTCGCTTCGCAGGAGTGATGCCAGCCTCCGGAGGTCCGTCACGCTGATGCCAAGCGTTCCCCGCGGATTGATGCCGAACCGCGCCATCCCGGCAACGTTGTCCGGGTTCGCCCGTGACCTCAGGTCGGCGATAATCACCTCTGCATCCACTTCGGCCTGACTATAATCTCCACCTCGCGCGCGTGCTACCATTGGGCCGGGTGCCCCAATGCCCAACAGCGACGACATCATCCTTCTCGCAGTAGCCTCCAGTGAGGTTGAAGCGACGATATGGCGAGATGCGCTTGAACAGGAGGGCGTCCGTACCTTCGTCCGGAACCGTGACCCGCTCGCTCCGATGGGCGTGCCGGCCGTGTTCGACCGATTCGAGATGTTCGTCCTGGCGCGTGATGAAAAACGCGCCAGATGGGTGATCGGTGAGGGCGCTCAGCCCGCTCCAGAGGCCGCCCCACGGGACTGAGGTAACGGGTGGAACTGCCGATATTCGCCCTGAACACTGTCCTCTTCCCGGGCGGCACCCTGCCGCTCCACATCTTTGAAGACCGCTACAAGCGCCTCGTCGAAGACTGTACGTCAGGGCAGCGCCCGTTCGGTGTCTGCCTGATCCGCTCGGGACGCGAGGTGGGAGAGACAGCAGAGACGTTTCCCGTGGGGACAACCGCGCTCATAACCGGCGTTGAACCGCTGCCGGAGGGCCGACTCAACATCATGTGCGTGGGTGGTGAAAGGTTCCGTATAGAACAACTACTCCGCGAAACGCCGTATCCGGCCGCCCGCGTTGAGAGGCTGAGTTCCCTGGACGAGGATGACGAGCTCACTTGCGACCTCTCCGAAACAGCGGCGACGCTCTTCGCCGAGTACATCCGCCTGCAGCTGTCCATCTCAAACCAGTGGGCCCGCACGATCGAAACACCCAGCGAGGCTGGCCCTTTGTCGGACTTCATTGCGGGCCGCCTCGCCGTGGACGTCCAGTCCAGACAGCGGCTCCTCGAAGAACTGTCGCCCCGGCGCCGGCTCGAATCAGAGACGGAGATCCTGGCGCGGTTGATCAGCCGCCTCCAGCGGCGCGTGGTGGTCGCACGGGCATCGCGCTGGCAGAGCATCAGCACACTGAACTGAGCTCATACCGGCTCGCGCCGTGTAGAACCACGCATCACTACTTCCATTTCGCGTATTATTTCGGGACTTGTTGGCTGAGCGAACGCTAAATTACGCTGAATATGACTAAGTGGGGAGATTCAGGCAGAAAGGACGCCTCCAGGAAGGGGCCAGGTAAAGCGATGGTACAGACAGCACAACCGGGCGCCACGGCTCTACAGTTCTCAATGGAACTGAACGACGAGCAGCGCCAGATGCAGAGCTGGGTCCACGAGTTCGCCAGGAACGTGATCCGGCCGGCCGCTCACGAGTGGGACGAGCGAGAAGAGACGCCTTGGCCGATCATCCAGGAAGCCGCCAAAGTGGGCATCTACTCCTGGGAGTTCGTCCAGAACAATTTCAACGACCCGACAGGGCTGCTGATGCCCATCACCAACGAGGAGCTGTTCTGGGGTGACGCCGGCATCGGCCTGGCCATCATGGGTTCAACGCTGGCCGTGGCCGGGATCGTCGCTAACGGTACGCCGCAGCAATGGGTGGAATGGATACCCCAGTGCTTCGGCACGCCGGAGAAAGTGCAACTGGGCGCCTTCGCTGTTTCTGAACCGGACGCCGGTTCCGACGTGAGCTCGCTCAAGACTACAGCGGTCTACGACCAGGCCAAGGACGAGTGGGTCCTCAACGGCACGAAGACCTGGATCACCAACGGCGGCATCGCCGATGTTCACGTGATCGTCGCCCAGGTTGACACTGAACTCGGCTCCCGCGGCCACGCCGCTTTCGTCATCCCGCCCGGCACGCCGGGGTGCAGCCAGGGCCAGAAGTTCAAGAAGCATGGAATCCGCGCCAGCCACACGGCCGAAGTCGTCCTTGACAACTGCCGCGTCCCCGGGAGCTGCCTCCTGGGCGGCAAGGAGAAGCTGGACGAGCGTCTGGCCCGGGCCCGCGAAGGGAAGAGCTCGCGGTCGCAAGCGGCCATGGCAACGTTCGAGGCGACCCGGCCGGCCGTCGGCTCACAGGCAGTCGGCATCGCCCGCGCCGCCTATGAAGCCGCACTGGACTACGCGAGGGAGCGCCACCAGTTCGGCCGCGCCATCATCGAGAACCAGGCGATCGCCTTCAAGCTCGCCGACATGAAGACGCTTATCGACGCTTCACGCCTGCTCGTCTGGAGGGCGGCCTGGATGGGCAAGACCGGCAAGCCATTCGAGGCGGGCGAGGGCTCCATGTCCAAGCTCTTCGCCGGCGAAACCGCGGTCAAGGTCACCGAAGAGGCGATCCAGATCATGGGCGGTTACGGGTACGTCCGCGAGAACCCCGTCGAGCGATGGCACCGTGACGCCAAGATCTACACCATCTTCGAGGGCACGTCGGAGATCCAGCGCCTCGTCATCGCCCGGTCCATATCCGGCGTCCACATCAAGTAACGAGCATTAGCCACACCGTGAAGACGACCCGCCCGGTCGTCTCCACGGTCGTCACGCCATCGCCCGCACAGCGCGATACCATTGGTAGTATGCGTATCCTGCTCTCTGTCTACTTGGGGCTTCTCACGCTCCTCGCAGCGGTGACGCTCGCCGGCTCAGCCCTGTTGATACGCGGCATGGCGCCGTCCAGCCCGGCCGACACGGCCGCCTCCAGATATTCGTTCAACTTCGTTTCCTGGGAGCTACGCCACCTTCCCGAGAAATGGCTTTACAAATTCGGCAACATCTTCCGTGAAGAAGGCAGTGACGACGAACGGATCGCCCGGTACTTCACGCTGGTTGACGAAATCAACAATCTTCAATCATCGGGATCTGATCCTTCACGCCTGAAAGCGGCAGAGGCTGAGCGCGTACAGCTGGAAAACGGCGCCGAAGACATCATCGAGGGCCGCGTCACTGCCGTGCTGCGCGACGAGGGGCTGACGATGGGTCCGCCCCCCTTCACAGACCTGGACATCATCTTCCCGCCGGTCGACTTCGAGTTCGATTCGCCGTTGCGCCTGCTGGCCGTCTCGCCCCGCGACCGCATCGCCCTGCGCACCGACTACCTCCTGAAGCCGGGCCTCGACCGCGAGACGGTCGAGCGGATTGAAGCCGAGGCCGAGTCCGACGGGGACACCTCGGCCCTGGTGATTCAGAGCGCCGGAGTGGCCACGTACCCGAGCATGATATCGGGGACCCGAGCCTACGAGGACCTGGTGGACACGGTGTTCCACGAGTGGCTGCACCAGCACCTGGTTTTCTACCCCATCGGCCAGGCGTACTTCTCGAACGACAGAGGCCGCACCCTCAACGAGAGCGTCGCCAACCTCGCCGGTCATGAGCTGGCCCGGCTGTACATCGAACGCTACGGTGGCCTCGAGGCCGAAACGCCGGTTGCACCGGGCCCGACGACCGCCCCGGGCTTCGACTTCACCACCGAGATGCGCGCGCTGCGGGTCCAGGTCGAGGAGATGCTGGCAGACGGGGATGTGGAAGGAGCCGAGGCGTTGATGAACCGGAAGAGGGATGAGTTCGAGGCCAGCGGTCGGTATGTACGCCGGATCAACCAGGCCTACTTTGCGTTCCACGGCTTCTACGCGGACACGCCCGGCTCGGTCGACCCGATTGGGCCGAAGCTTCAGGCTGTTCTCGAACGAGCTGGCTCTCCGGGCGATTTCATCCGCCTCCTGTACGGCGTGACATCCGAGGACGAACTTGATGCGCTGGTAGCCGCCGGCCCCTAAACCGGCGCCGGTGGCCCATCACGCGGCACGTCATAGTCGAACTCCACCACCGTTATCCGCTCATCGCCCTCCAGGAAAGGCTTCAGCCGCCTGACCGCCTGGTTGTGGAGCAGGCTCTCCCACCAGTGATGCGCCTTGAAGCCCGGCAGGATCACGGTGATTCGCATATCCGGCTCCGTCTGCTCTAACAGATCGAAGTACGCAACCATCGGAGCGGCGAAGGCGCGGTACGGCGAATCGATCAGCAGCAGCGGCACGTCCGGCACCACGCGCGACCAGCGCTCGCGGAACGCCTCTGACGCGTAGGGGTCATCCGTCAGGTGGACGGCGGTGATGTGCCCTGAGATGGCCCGCGCCATGCCGATGGCGCCCATCGTTATGCGGTTGATGTCGTCCACCGGGACGACAACGTGCTCCCGTGGGGCTTCTGTCGGCGAGGCGCCGGGCACACCGCGGCCAGCCTCTTCATCGCCAACGGCAACCACGCGGGCGTACCAGTCATAGTGCCGCCGGATGAGAGCGAACATTGCCATCATCGCTCCCATCATCATGATCGAGATATAGGCACCGGCCGTAAACTTGCTCACACCGATGACGACCGCGACAACTGCCGTCGCCGCCGCGCCAAAAGCACTGACGAAGGCACCCCGCTTCCAGCCTTCCAGCCGTTCTCGCCTGAGGTGCACAACCATACCCGCCTGCGAGAGAGTGAATGAGATAAATACACCCAATGCGTAGAGCGGAATGAGGCGACTGACCTCACCGTTGAACGCGATGACAAGCGCGATAGCCGCCAGCGAAAGGATCATTATCCCGTTGGAATAGGCAAGGCGGTCGCCACGAAAGCTGAACTGGCGCGGCAGGAAATGATCGCGTGCGAGGTTCGCTCCCAGGGGGGGGAAAGCGCTGTAGCTCGTGTTCGCCGCAAGGAACAACACCGTCGCCGTCGCCACCTGGAACGCATAGTAGAAAACGTTCTTCCCGAGGACCGCGCGCCCTAATTCCGAAACGATCGTCTCCTCGTGGCTGGGTACGAACCCGAACCGGCTGCTCAAGAACGTGATGCCCAGGAACAGGAACGCGAGGATGCCGGCCATCCACGCCATGGTCGTTCTCGCGTTCGGCACCTCCGGGCTCTTGAAGGCTGGTACTCCATTGGAGATCGCCTCGATACCTGTCAGCGCCGCGCACCCGGACGAAAACGCCCGCATGATCAAGAACAGCGACAGGCCTTGCTCCGCTTTGACGAACTCCTCGGGTGGCGCTGCGGAACCCAGGCTGCCGGGCGCGTCACCGGCGATCACCTTCGCGAACCCAATCACGATGACTGAACCCATTGCGAAGATGAAGAAGTAAGTCGGTATGGCGAAGATGGAGCCGGCCTCGCGAATACCCCGCAGGTTCCCCAGGGTGATGAGGGCGATTACCAGCGCACCTAAAGGCACCTTGTAGTCATGGAGGTCGGGTATGGCCGACGTGACAGCGGCGACGCCGGCGGCGGTGCTTACCGACACAGTCAGCACGTAATCAACGAGGAGGGCCGCCCCTGCGACAAGTCCCGCGGTGGTGCCAAGGTTAGTCAGTGCGACGACGTACGCGCCGCCACCGCTTGGGTAGGCGCGGATCGTCTGGCGGTACGACAGGGTGACGACCGCGATAAGGGCAGCGATCACCAGGGCTATGGGCAACGACCGTGTCAGCACTCCCGAACCGGCAAGGACGAGAACAAGGAGAATCTCCTCGGTCGCGTAGGCAGAGGACGAGAGCGCGTCGGACGAGAATATCGCAAGGCCCTTGACCTTACTCAATCGCTCATGAATCGCCTGGGCACTCGCGAACGGATTGCCGATGACAACGCCCTTGACCGCCTGCAGAAGCCGTTCGGCAGTACCGGGCGGCGTGCTGCTGGCGCGCGTGGCTGTTATGGTCCCCGGCGCCGAGCGTTTGAAACGCTGCTGGCGCGGCGCCACGCGCAGGTACGGCGCCTTCGCCGTCGCACCGTAACGGACCTCGCGCAACTCCAGCTCCAGGCCGGAGTACCTCGTGCCGCGCTCCTGGCGCGGGACTACGATCCGGGTGCGTTCCTCCTGCGTCCGTTCCGGCCCTACGCCGGGCTTCTGGCTCGAGGGTCGTGGCTCGCTACGTTCCGTTTCCCGGGAGCGCGTCGTGGCGGACTTATCAAGTGGTTGGCGCGGCCTGCGGTAGAAAGAGGAACCGCGCCGTTCGCTGTCCAATCGGGTTCTGCCTCCTGGCCGTCAGGCTAGCACCGGGCTCAGTGGGCCGCCAGTGTTCAGTGGCCACCGCCGGGAATCACGAGCACGGTCCCGGGCTCGAGCACGGTGTCCACGGTGATGCCGTTGGCCTGGGCAAGTTCCTCCGCTTTGATCTCGAATAGCGCGGCTACGCTCTGCACGGTGTCGCCTTCGCGAACCGTGTAGTAGAAGACGCTGGGCGTGGTCGCCGTCGCGGTGGGGGAAGGCACTGGCGTCTCGGTCGGCACGGGCGTCGGGGTTGGTGTGGGAGTGGCGCTCTTCACCGGGAAGACGGGGCCCTTCGGCGTCGGCGAGGCCGTCTCTCCACCAGAACCGGCGGGGCCGCGGCAGGCGCCATTCTTGGCGGTGGGCGTGTCTTTGCGGAAGACTTCCTTGCGGCCGCCGCAGGTTAGCAGCACGATGTCCTTGGGCGCCTTGAAGTCCGTCTTGGGCAGTTTGAGGTACTGGCTGGCCTCCACCATGAACCGCTTCCAGATCGGACCCACTCCGACGGAGGAGAACGTCCCCGGCGCCATCGGCGAGTTGTCCGCGTTGCCCATCCACGTACCCACCGCCAGCTCCGGCGTGTAGCCCATCACGACACCATCCCGGAACTCCTCGCTGGTGCCTGTCTTGATGGCGGCCGGCCGGTCGATGGTCAGGCGGCTCCAGCTAATTGCCTCATGCGACAGGATGTCGGTGACCATGTAGGCGTGCGCCGGATCAACAACCTGCTTCTCTTCGGGCGCAGTGAATTCGTACAGCGTGGCACCCGATGCATCGGTGATCTTCAGGACCGACACCTGGTCCAGCTCGCGGAACCCACTGGGCAGGTCCTCCGACGTTGGCCGGCCGCGCATCGCCCCGTTGTTGGCGAGGACAGAATACGCGTATGTCTGGTCCACCAGCTTCACTTCGCAGGCGCCGAGGGTTATCGTTGGGCCGCAGTCCCCCTGGCGGAGGTCGGTGATACCCATGCGGTGCGCCAGCTCCCGCATGCGGTCTTCGCCGACGTCCATCAGCGCCCGCACCGCCGCCGTGTTCACGGACTCCGACATCGCCTTCCGGACGGTGATGGTGCCCATGTGGCTGAAGTTCCAGTTGTTCACCTGCTTCTTGCCGCTGCCCACGTTCAGGTAGAGCGGCTTGTCATCGATGAACGTCGACGGCACCCATCCGTCCTCAAACGCCTTCAAGTAGGTGAACATCTTCATGCTGGAGCCGTGCGACTGGAGAGAACTGGCTATGTCCACGCTGCCGTCGATGTCTTCACGGCCGTAGGCGCGGCTGCCCACGTATGCCAGGATTTCGCCTGTTGCGGGCTTGATCGCAACGATCGCGGCGTTGTGCCCGTTGGTGCGGGCCTCACTCCCAGCTATCTCTTCTTCAATGATTGACTGGGCGAGCGAGTTGAGTCCCAGGTCCAGCGTCGTCGTGATCCGTAGACCGCCGCCGCGCACCACCTTGTCGCAGGCGATCCCAGAAGGCGGCTCGAACAGCCCCGCCTGGCACATCTTGGTGACCTGGTCCTCGACATACCAGACGAAATGCGGCGCCTGGATATCGAACGGATTGTTGATATAGTTGAGCGGCTCTTTCTTCGCCGCCTCGATCTGGTCCACGGTGAGGCTGAGCAGGGCCTTTGATGGATCCGCTGGGTTCTTAATGTCGCTGATCTCATCGAGGTGCTCTTTCATCAAGTCGAGCACCTGCAGCTGACGAGCCTTGGCGCGATCGCGCCCGGCATCCGGCGTAGCGGGGTCGCCGTCATCGCCGCCACCGACGTCCGCAGGATTGTAGTACAGCGGCGACTGGGGAACACCGGCGAGAAGCGCGGCCTCGGCGAGGGTAAGGTCTTTCGACGGCTTTCCGAAGTAGCGTTCGGCCGCCTCCTCGATCCCGTAGATCTGGCCGCCGTACGCGATCTGGTTCAGGTACCACTCCAGTATCTGGTTGTCTTCGTACTTCTGCTTGAGCTCAAGCGCGATCACCGTCTCCCTCAGCTTGCGATTGACCCCTTTAACCCCGCTGGTAGTGCGCTCGGCCTGTGCGACGTACACGTTCTTGGCAAGCTGCTGGGTGATGGAACTGCCACCGCTGCCCTTGAATATCCCGGGACCGAACGGGGTGAGGTTCTCCCAGGCGGCGCGAGCGAGACCTCTGAAATTGACTCCCGGGTTCGTGTAGAAGCTGGCGTCTTCAGTTGCGATGGTGGCAGCGATAACATACGGCGACATCTCAGACAGCGCGACCGGGTCGCGGAGCCTGCCGTAGGGATCGATGTACTCGTACAACTTCTGGCCATTGCGGTCGTACGCGATGCTCTGGCCAATGCTAACGTCCTGGATCTCTTCCTCAGGGGGCCTCACGTCGGCGGCGTAGCTCCTGTAGACCAGCAAGCCCGCCACGCCGACAGCGACCGTGCTGAGTGCAAACGCGAAGAGGCTGAGGGTGCCGAGCGCAACGAGCCGATTGCGGAATGTGCGGCCCCGTTGGGCCGTGAGCTGTCTTGCCCGCCGCCGGCGGGTGCGGTAGATCGTGTCCAAATACTGCCTTACATGCTAGAGGCCGGCGCCATCGGCGCCGCCCTCGCGATTATCGCTCCGTACAAGTACAACGAAATGGGAGAGGCCGAAGTTTCGCAGGAGCGTATTCTCGAGCGGGTACAGGACGGCCCGCAGCGCGCGGCCGACGATCTGGCGCCGCGCCGCGATATGGTCGAAGCCCGGATAGACGAACGAGTGAACCTCGGCCGTGAGCCCGGCCCTTCCGTAGATCCGGCGTAACCCGCCCCTGGTGTAGGTGCGGGCGTGCGGCACCAGCCGGTTCCTCGCAACATCCGGCAGGTAGTTCACAAGCGGGATGTTTCCGAAAACATACTTCTTGCCCAGGAATATCCCGTGCGTCTCGAACGGGTAGAGCCGGTTCGGGCAGAAGATCACTACCTTGCCGCCGGGCGTCAGCAGCCGCCGGGCCTCGCGCAGGGTCTCCAGGTCGTTGTCGACGTGCTCCAGCACCTCGTGCAGCAGGATCACGTCGAATACGCCGTCCCTGAACGGCATCCGTTCCCCGACAGCCAGGCCCAGGTTTGGCACCTGCTCCACGCCGCGCAGCACGCTCTCGCGGTCCACGTCCGTGCCGCAGACGTCCGGCGTGAACGCACGCAGCCGCCGGACGAAGGCGCCCACACCGCAGCCAATGTCCAGGATCCGCTTCCCCTCCAGCGTCACGTACTGCCGCATCAACGCAAGGCGGCGCTCCAGCCCGCTCGTCCACACCTGGCTTGGGTGGCCCAGGATCGCGCGCTTATCGGTCGCGCCCCGCGGCACATGCTTGGTTGTCACCCGGTCAGGGTATCAGGGGCAGGGCGACGCACGGAACGCCGGAGCGGCACGGTGTGTGGATAGCAGTGGCTTCGTTTGGGAGTTGCAGGCGCTTGCAGCCCCGGGCAGGGGAGTTTGTTTGGCAATTTCCGGCGCCGTGGAGGGGTGCCGCCTACGCGACCAGCACGCGATCCAGGAGACGCAGAGCGGCACCAAGGCCTGCGTGACCTTCTGAATCCGCACGGGAAGCCATCAGCGGCAACCATATTCCGAGGTGCTGTGCCATGAACTTCTCCCGAGCAGCGACGCAGACCTCCGCCGCATCCTGATCGCCTGACAGAAGGGCGTATGCTTCTTTGGCAAGCGTGAGCGCTACAAACTCAAGCTCCGGCAGCAGGTGATCCGGCCTCTCACCCTGGACCTCGAAACCGAATGCCCGGTAGAAGCCGGCGACGTCCGCCATCTGGAACGTCATCCCTCCCCGAGCGGTCCGCGCCTCTTCATAGCTCGTCTCGTAGGCCGGAACGCCCCCTCGATCCAGCACGCCACCTGCGTTGGTGATCAAATCCCCATCAGCGGAGGGAAGTCCCAGCCTATCCAGCAAGCTCTGCAATTCCTCGGTCTTGCGTCCTGTGTCACCACCCCCAGCGATCAGTTCCGCCAGCAGCCCAAGCGCGCGGCCCCGCCAGATCAGGCGCTCCGCAGCGTCGCGGGACCGGACAGACGTCTTCATCCGGCCGCCTGCACCTGAAGCTGGCCCAGGTTGGTGAGCTGCTTCCGGGAGCCCCGGTCGGAAACGGCCCCGGACCACACGGTGAACGCCAGCGAGTAGGTCTTGCCAGCCTCGATCGTCGTCTCCTCATCATCAGACGCCTTCATCGGCTTGGAGAGCACAACGCGCCATTTGCCGCCCTCCCACGAGCCCTTGCCCGTGGCGTTCTGAGTCGCCAGATGCTCGAGAGTGCCGGGGCCGATGGCGCGAAGCTTTTCCACGGGCGTGGTCTTGCCCGGCTGTGACAGCGGATTGCCGGAATACCACCCGGGGAGGCGACTTCGGGCTTCCTCCGGGTAGTCGTCGGGAATCTTCGGGTTGACGATCCCGACAAGCGGCGGGTAGAAGTCGAAGGACACGTTGGGGAACGCTACTTCGAGGTCCTGGAACCCATCGTCAATATCCTTCTGCCAGTCAGCGCGCCAGTGGAGGATGGTGACGGGGTTGTCCGGCATGCCCATGGTCCACAGGCCAGCGGAAGCCGGGTGTGGCCCCAGGAAGACGCCGCACGAGTCGCGGAACTGGTCGATCTTGATCGCGTGCTCGCTCCTTTCCGGGTCGGCCCACTCGATCCGGAACGCGATGTTCTCACCGTCGTGAAGGGATCGGACCTGGATGTCGGCCACCGAGGGGTCCGGCTTGAGTGGCGGGATGACGGCCTGTCCCACTAGCTGCACCTTCTGCGCGTCCGCCCGGTTCCAGAGTCCAGATCCGGGATCTGCGGCCGGCACAGGCTCCCCGATATATGCCGAGGTGAGGTCCGGGGCCGACAGTGCCTTCTCCGTGCTCTTCACCAGTTCAGTTATGCCGTAGGCGCCTCCGATTGCGGCCCCGACGCCGGCGGTTGCCGCGAGCCCGGCCAGGATCTTCCTGCGTGAAATCGTGCGCGACTCGTTCTGTTCGGTCATCGGACAGCACCCTCCGTCTAAGTGACGTTGTAGCGGTACGCCTTCACGGCTTCGTCGAAGAATGGCCTCACGACGGTTGGCTCTTTCAGAGGCACCCGCACCAATTCCGCTCCGTTCTCGTCGAAGCCGTAGGCGATACCGCCCTCAACCTTGAACTTGCGGATGATGTGGTCAGTGGAGACGTTGAGCATGAGAACGCCCAGTAGTTCTGGATCATTCCCCTCCATAGCGTTGATGTACGCCTTGACCGCGTCTTCGGCCCCCGGACCGAACAGCATGCGCAGGAACCGTTTGTTCCCCACATGGATGGGCGGGATGTAGTAGACGTTTGGCTCAAGACCCAGTTGCGGCATCAGAGGGCACGCGACTTTGCGGACATGGACCAGGAAATCCACCGGGTTTTCGGGGTCGGCGTTTTCAGGCGTGTTGACGTAGCCGAAGGTGCGTATTTTGCCGATGCATGTCCGCATGCAGCGGGGCATAATCCCCTTCTCGACTGCCGGATAGCAAAATACGCATTTCTCTGAGATGCGGGTGACGTGGTTGTAGAAGACCTTCTTGTAGGGGCAGTTCTTCACGCACTCGCGGTAACCGCGGCAGCGCTCCTGGTCGACTAGGACGATGCCGTCCTCCGGGCGCTTGTAGATCGCGGTCCGCGGACAGGAGCCGAGGCATCCCGGGTATGTGCAGTGGTTGCAGACGCGAGGCAGATAGAAGAACCACGCATCGTGGGGCAGCCTGAGGTAGTACCTGTCCTCCGTCATCAGGGCGTTGATCTCGTCCTCGCCGCGGTTGGGATAGGCGTACTCCAGGTCCTCCGGAATGAACCCGAGGGCTTTCTCGCCAGGAGGGGCCGCCTCAAAGATGGTCTTGCCGTTGTACGTGGAGCCGTCCCAGGATTGTGGGCCAAGTTTCTCGAGGATCCTCATGTCGTAAGCCAGGGGAAACGAACCCCAGGGTTTGGTCTCTACGTTGTTCCAGAACATGTACTCCTGGCCCTTGCCGGACGTCCATGTCGTCTTGCAGGCCATGGTGCAGGTCTGGCAGGCGATGCACTTGTTGGTGTCGAATACGGCGCCCGCCTGCTTCTCCGGGCGGGATTCCTCGTACGGGTAATCCATCTCCCGCCCGATCTGCCAGTTGTTCACCTTGGCCATGGCTTACTCCGATCCGTTGATGAATTCGCCCGCGAGGTACTGCTGCGCGGCCTCGTTCTCGTAACCGGCCCGGTAGCCTTTCGCGGCCGGGTCCCAGAGTCCCTTCGCATCTTCACCCCCCGGTTCGGCCCGCTCGATCTTGACGAAGCTCTCCTTGGGGGCGCCGACAACGCAGTGCACGTCCGCCTCAAATCCCTTCCCGATGACCTGCCCGCTCGTGTCCTTTCGCACCAGGCTGTCTGTCTGGAGAGTCGGCCGGAGCCAGGCGCGGGTAATGGACTGGTGGCTCCCGTAGCGGTAGCCGGCCTGATAGTTGGTGCGGGGGTTCTTCGCAAGACCGTCCGGCCGCGTCTCGTGCCCTTCAACGCTACCGTAAGTGGCCATATAGAAGTGGAACCAGGCACGCCCGATCCCCCGCCGGATGCTCGGGTGATACCTGGCCCTGACCAGCCAGCGATGGACCTTGTAGTCTTCGGGCCGGTCCTCGTGGCCGACGAAAGGCCGGTCCGATGGGTCGCCGTCGCACCAGACGTAGTCTCCGTCCTCGACGCCCAGCTCTTTCGCGTCCTCCGGGTTGAGGTCGATGTAGCCTTCGCCGACCCAGGGCTTTCGCTTATCGTGGCGGTAGAAGTCGCCGAACGGCCCCCAGAAGGCGACATCGAGGTCGCTGCTCCCGGCCGTCGAGTGGCAAGCGTGGCGGTACTTGGGCGTGATCAGAACGTGCGTATAGCCCTCCGGTATCAGCGGGTGCTGGCTGTCAGACAGCTCATCGGGCGACTTGATGACGTTGCGGACCTGCCGCACCTCAGTACTCTGGTCACCCACATCGAGGCCGTATTCCCCCGGCCCTTTCGGCTGGATCGCCGGGTGAGGGCGCGCCAGGATGACGTTGGGCTCATGATGCGTGCCGTCAACGGGCTCCCGCACCACCGGCAGGTTCTCGCCGTACTCGATGAACTCGTCCTCTTCGCGGTAGAACTCCAGGCGGCCGGACTTCGTGTACCAGGGCTTGCTCTCGTTGGTCTGCTCCCAGCCCATCACCTTGGGGCTGGTCCGGCTTGCCAGGTAGAACGGCGTGCCCGTCTGGCAGGAGTCATCCAGGTCCTTGTACGTGTAGCCGCGCGTGTTGTTCCCTGCTTTGAAGATGCGGTTGATATAGACCTCCGGCTGGCCCGTGTTTATGAAGTGCCAGTAGTCGGCAAACCGTTTGTCGCCAGTCGCCTTTGCCAGCGCGCCCGCGATCCCGGCCCAGACCTCCACGTCGTCGCGGGTGTCGTAGATCCTCGGGAGTGGCGAGGCGGGCCACGACTGCAGGAACGGGTTCGTCACCGCCGCAAACAGGTCCGGCGACTTGCGCTCGATCCAGCTATCCACGGCGAAGACGATGTCCGCGTACTCGCAACTGCCGCTCCAGAAGTACTCGTTGACGGAAAGCAGTTCGATCCTGGGCAGCGTGTTGACCACCACGTTGTGTGCCCACTTGATGTTCCCCAGGAGGGAGTTGGAGTTGGCCCAGAACAGGGTCTTGGTGGGAGTTGGCATATGCGTACTGCCTGTGAACAGCTTGTTCCCCACTCTCAGAGGGCGATCGTCGTAGTTGTAATAGTGGGCTGACTCGGAGTGCGTGTAGCCGTGCTGGGCGACCTTGCCGGCCGGATCGAGCTGGGGCTCGAAGGGGTCCTCCTTGATCCAGGGGGCGACTGCGAAGTAGGCGAGGCGATAGTTGCCGGCGTAGCTCCCGACGGTACCCCCGAAGTGACCGATGTTGTTGGTGAGAGCCGCCACCAGGAAGATCGTGCGGTCCTTCAGGTCGTTGTTGAAGAAGTGGTTCGGCCCCATCCCCTCGACGAAGAGCGTCTTCGTCTTGTTCGCGGCGATCTCCCGGGCGAGGTTCTCGATCGCCTCCACGGGTGCGCCCGTATCCTTCGAGATCGTCTCCGGGTCGCAGCTGTCGATCAGGTACTGCTTGACCAGGTCAAAGTTCGGACGGACCTTGATCCTTTCTCCGTTCACCAGGGTGACGTCGAACTCGCCCTCGAGTACGGCATCCACCCCGAGCTCCTCGAAATAGGTTCCCACCTGCTCGCGGCTGACCGGACGGGGCTCACTGGAAGCAGCGTCCCAGACCATGAGGTCGTTCCACTCCTCGCGGATCGCGGCGGGGATGTACTGGACGGCCTGTTCGGCCGGCGGGGGAGGCTTCTCGCCCGGCTCGGTCAGTTTGGCGGCGGTGAGGGTCGCCGCCTGGTATCCCGGGATGACGTCGCTGGCGCGGAGCATCTTCAGGTTGTCCATCCGCACCAGCAGGGGCAGGTCGGTGAAGTTCTTGACGAACGCCTCGTCGTAGAGCTTCTCCTTGACAATCACATGGGCGAGCCCCATCGAGAACGCCGCGTCATGGCCGGGCCGGATGATGATGACCTCGTCGGCCTTGGAGCTTGCTGACTGATATTCGGGCGCGATAGTGACGACCTTCGCGCCGTGCAGCTTGGCCTCCGTGAGCCAGTGCCCATCGGGCATCTTCGTGGCAATCCAGTTCTTGCCCCAGAGGGTGATCAGGTTGGCGTTTTCGGCGGTGTAGAGGTCGAAGTCGCAGGTCTGCTGGCCCGTGACCATGGGGTGTCCAGGCGGCAGGTCGGTGTGCCAGGAGTAGCTGTCGAGATGTCGCGCGCCCTTCGCCTCCTCCTGATCCACCCCGCGAACGTGGGCATCGAGGAGCGCCATCATGTTGGTGAACCGGTAGGCCCCGGCTATGCGGATCGGGCCATGGAGCGGCATACCGCCGCGGGCTTTAATCGTCAGCGTACCCGCGCCCTCCGTCGCATCTACCATTGCCGGGTCGTATCCCTGCTTTTCCAGGCGCGCGCGGCCTTCATCGCCGCTGTACGTCTCCCCGATATTGAGCAGCACCTTCGCGACCAGGTCAAAGGCGTCGTCCCAGTCGAGCTTCTCGAACTCCTCCTTGCCACGGCCTTCGAAGTATCTTGGCTCCGGCAGCCCTGTCTCCGGATCGCGGGGGAAGCCGGCGTCCACCCACTCCTTGTACCCCTTGCGGACCAGGGGAGACTTCACCCGGCGGTCAGAATAGAAACGCCGGACGTAGGAGATGCCGCTGATGCAGATACGCGGGTCCCAGCGGGATGAGGCGGTGTTGCCGTACATATCGCTGGCCTTGCCGTAGCCGAAGCTGGGATCGGCGTAGACGACCACGCCGTTCTTCACGTTCGCCTTCAGGAGGCAGCCATGGGTGTCGTTGGGGGCGCACAGGTAATGGAACTGGGAGTCCGGAGTGTACAGGTCCCGGTAGACCTTTTCCCATTCGCGGTTTGGGTATTCGGACAAGGGGTTGGTGCCGGGTTCGATGGGCGCGAGGTGGGAAAACCGCAGCACATCGCCCGGCAGGATGATGGAAGACGCGAGGCTTGCTGCCGCCGGGGGGATGGCGCCGAGGAAGTCACGCCTCGTTAGCCTGAAACGCGGACGCTGCTTGTCATCCATCGCACTCCTCCGGACGAGTTCGGCTATTGCCGCAAATGGGACTTCGCCCATCTCCTTTCAGGGAATTGTGATGTTTTGCGCAATCAATAACAGTCGGGCATCGCACCATGCACCTGTAAGGCTTCGGCCTACAGGCCGCACCACCTGATCGCACCCTCCCGTCAGCCCCCGTTCCCCTGCGCCCGCACCTGCGCCATAATTCACGACATGTCACTCACCCCGGACGAAGTCCGCCATATCGCCCGACTCGCACGGCTCGGCCTAACCGAGGAGGACGTTGAGAAGTTCCAGCACCAGCTTTCCGGCATCCTCGACTACTTCCAGCGACTGCGGGACGTGGACACTGAGGGCGTGCCGCCCACGGCGTACCCCCTGCCCTTGCACAATGTGATGCGGGATGACGAAGAGGCGCCGAGCGCAGCCCAGGCGGATACGCTCAAAAACGCGCCGCTTCGGGAGGGAGACTATTTTCGTGTGAGGGCGGTGCTGGAGGAGTGATGAGGGCCGAGTGCCGGGTGCCGAGTTCCGAGTGGTGAGTGCCGGGTGGTGAATGGTGGCTGACGAACTGCACCGTCTGACGATGACAGAGGCAGGGCGCCTCCTGCGGGAGCGGAAGGTGTCCTCCCTCGAACTCACGGAAGCGGCGCTCGACCGGATCGCAACCCTGGATCCACAGGTCCATGCGTTTATTACGGTCACAGCCGACCAGGCCCTCGAGCAGGCGCGCGGGGCCGACGAAATGCTCGCCAGGGGCGCCGGGACGCCGCTGACCGGGATACCGGCCGCAATCAAGGACGTGATCTCAACGCAGGGCGTACGCACAACGTGCGGCTCGAAGATACTCGAGCCGTTCGTGCCCGTGTATGACGCCCATGTGATCACCCTGCTGAAGGAAGCCGGGTTCGTGATGCTGGGCAAGACAAACATGGACGAGTTCGCGATGGGGTCCAGCGGTGAGAACTCCGCCTACGGTCCGACGCACAACCCCTGGGCGCTGAACCGCGTACCGGGCGGGTCTTCCTCCGGGTCGGCGGCAGCCGTCGCATCCGGCATGGCTTACTTCGCCCTCGGCTCGGATACCGGAGGCTCGATCCGGCAGCCGGCAGCGTTGTCCGGCGTCGTTGGGCTCAAGCCCACCTACGGGCGGGTCTCGCGGTTCGGGCTTGTCGCCTTCGCTTCATCGCTGGACCAGATCGGGCCGCTCACTCGCTCGGCGCGAGACGCAGCACTGGTCTTCGAGGCCATCTCGGGGCACGACCAGCGCGACTCGACGTCCGCCGAAGTCGAAGTGCCGTCGATCGCGGACACCCTTGACGGGGACCTGCGCGGAATGCGCATCGGGGTGCCCCGGGAGTATTTCGCGGAGGGCGTGGACAGCCAGGTCGCAGAAGCCGTCGAACTCGCGATCGGCCAGATGGGCGCCCTTGGAGCGCAGATCGATCGTGACGTGTCGCTGCCGTCTACAGACCTCGGTGTCTCCGTCTACTACATCATCGCGCCGTCGGAGGCGTCCTCGAACCTGGCGCGGTACGACGGCGTCAAGTACGGCTACTCGTACCAGGACGGCGCCTCCATGTGGGAGAACATGGAGAAGACGCGCGAGTTTGGCTTTGGCGAAGAGGTGAAGCGCCGGATTATGCTCGGGACGTACGCACTATCCGCGGGCTACTACGACGCCTACTACAAGAAGGCGCAGCAGGTCCGGACGTTGATCCGCCGTGAGTTCGACGAGGCGTTTCAGTCGCACGACGTGCTGGTCGTGCCGGTCAGCCCTACCCCCGCCTTCAAGATCGGCGAGAAGGTGAATGACCCGCTGGCGATGTACCTGAACGACGTGTGCACCATACCGGTGAATATCGCCGGCCTGCCCGGGATCTCGGTGCCCTGCGGGTTCGCGACCGCAGACGATGGCGCGCGGCTGCCGATCGGGGTCCAGGTGATCGCGAAGCCTTTCGACGAAGCGAGCCTGTTCCGCGTCGCCCACGCCTACGAACAGGCGACACCGTGGCACGAGGAGATGGCGCCCGTTTAGGGCCCACGCCGGTTCAGCCACCGTAGAATCCACCGTGGCCAGGGCACCACGATCAGCAGCAACGCCCCGAGCAGGCTGACGCCCTGGACGAGTACCACCGTCCAGTCAGCATAGAACTCCTCGAACACTCCCTCGAAGCTGGAGGAGACGCGGTCTGTCGTCCAGACGTAGAACGTGTCGGCGATTACGCGGCCGGCCCAGAACCCCATCATGACCCGGGCGAGACTCACTCCCAGCACCCCCGCCGCAACGAACAGGTTGTTCGTGGGGAGAGGCATCAGGCAGTAGCCAAACGTGGCCAGTCCGATGTAGTTCCGCCGCCGGTCAAGGTACGTTTTAACCTCATCCATCCCCGGATCGCGCCTGAAGAGGCGCCCGTGTATCGCGCCGGTGCCCCTCGCCAGCACGATCCTCCCGAGGCCGGAGAAGAGCGCGCCGCCAATGGTCAACGGCAGGATCGGCAACCCGAACTGGATGCGGAAGAAGGCAAGGACCATCCATGTCGTCGGCATGAACGCCGGCATCACGTTTATCGCAAACGCGATGCCGTAAACCAGGCAGACGTAGCCGATGTCCTCCCACACGCCTCAAGCGTACGCTGCCGTGGCCCGTTGCGCCCGGCCGCCGCCGGCACCAGACTTTGAAGCGTGGCGCCGCAATCAGTTTCCGAAATCGCGACTCCGGCGCTTGTACTGGACGTGCAGGCGATGAACCGCAACATCAAGCGGATGGCGGACTTCTTCGCCGCCGGCCCCTGCAAGCTCCGGCCCCACTTCAAGGCGCACAAGACACCGGAGATCGCGAAGCGTCAGCTGGCGGCAGGTTCCTGCACCGGCCTAACGTGCGCCACGGTGTTCGAAGCGGAGGTGGCAGCCTCATTCTGCGACGACGTCTTGATCGCCAACGAAGTAATCGGATCAGACATGACGGCACGAGTTGCCGGTCTGGCGGCACGGGGAGTCAACATCAAGGTCGCGGTCGATTCGCCGGAAGGACTGGAGCAAATCGCGGCGGCGGCGAGCGAGTTGGGCGTCGAGGTGGGCGTCCTGGTGGACCTCAACGTCGGGATGCCCCGCTGCGGCGTGGCGCCCGGCGAGCCAGCTGTCGATCTCGCACGGCGCGTGGCCGATACCGAAGGCATCCGGCTAAGAGGCGCGATGGGCTACGAGGGCCATGCTGTGGGCATCCCGGACCGAGAGCAGCGGGAAGCCGCCGCCCGTGCCTCCATGGACTCGCTGCTTTTGACCGTCCAGGCGATCCGGAACGCCGGCCTGCCCTGTGACATCGTCTCGGCGGGCGGCACCGGCACATACGACATCACCGGCCGGATCCCGGGCATCACGGAGATCCAGGCGGGATCGTACGTCCTGAAGGACACATCCTACGGAAAACTCGACCTGCCGTTCGAGCAGGCGTTCTGGGTGCTGGCCACCGTGATCAGCCGGCCCTCGCCGGTCCTGTGCGTGGCAGACGCGGGGCTCAAGTCCTGCACGGAGGACCACGGGAACCCCGCCGTGCGGGACATCGAAGGCGCGTCCATCCTGTTCCTGAGCGACGAGCACGCCAGCATCGCGCTTCCCCCGGAATCCCCCGTCCACGTGGGCGACCGCATCCATCTCGTCCCATCTCACATCGACCCCACGATCAACCTCCACGATGTCTTCTACGCTATCGACGGGGATCGCATCGAACCCTGGCCGATCGCGGCGCGCGGACACGGCGCGGCGGAATAATCCTCGACGGCGTAACCCACAGCGGGGCGGCGGCGTTCCGATTAATGACAGCATCCGGCCGCTTTGCTAGCATGGCCCCATACCCCCGCGGAGGCTCACTTGTCCGAAAGCACGCACAAGACCCGGGAGAACCGGTTCTCCCGAAAGGTCAACTCCATCTCCGCATCCGGAATACGCCGTTTTTTCGAGCTGATCGCGAACATGGACGGCTGCATCTCGCTGGGGGTGGGCGAGCCGGACTTCGTAACGCCCGAACGCTATATGAAGGCCGCTTTCGATGCGGCGATGGCCGGCGAGACGCACTACACCTCCAACTACGGCCTGCCAGAGCTGCGCGAGGCGATCGCGGACCACCTCCAGCGCCTGTACGGTGTGCGGTACGACCCGCAGCGCGAGATCATCGTGACGATCGGCGTCTCGGAAGCGCTGCTGCTCGCCACTCATGCCCTGCTCGACCCGGGCGACGAAGTGCTGTCGCCTGACCCCTACTACGTCGCTTACCCACCCTGCACGACGCTTGCGGGCGGCTCGTTGGTGCCGGTTCCAACACAGATGGAGAACAAGTTCCGCGTCTCCGCGGCGGACATCGAGGAACGCGTGACGGAGCGCACCAGGGCCATTCTCATCGGCTATCCATCCAACCCAACCGGCGCGCAGATGACGCGCGATGACCTGGCGGAGATCACCGACGTGGCCGCCAGGCGCGACCTGATGGTGATCTCGGACGAGATCTACGACAGGCTGAGCTACGGCATCGAGCACACATGCTTCGCGGCGCTGCCGGGCATGAAGGAACGGACGATCCTCCTGGGCGGCTTCTCCAAGGCGTACGCGATGACGGGCTGGCGCGTGGGCTGGATCTGCGCTCCTTCGGATGTCCTGGAAGCGATGATGAAGATCCACCAGTACATCATCATGTCCGCACCCACGCCCTCCCAGTACGCGGCGCTGGAAGCCCTCCGCACCGGCGAGGAAGACGTGCGACGGATGGTTGCGGAGTTCGACCGCCGGCGCCGCCTCATGGTGAAGGGGCTAAGGCAGATCGGGCTTACCCTGTTCGAGCCGCACGGCGCGTTTTACGCCTTCCCGTCTATCCGCTCGACGGGGATGGAGGATTTCGAGTTCGCGGAGCGGCTGCTGGACGAAGAGAAGGTCGCGGTCATCCCCGGATCGGCGTTCGGGGAGGGCGGCAAGGGGCACGTCCGGATGTGCTACGCATCGCCCTACAACCTGCTGGAGGAAGCGCTGGAACGGATCGGCCGCTTCGTCGCCCGGCACAGCAACGGTTAACGCCGCCTGATCCCTGCAACAATTACCTGACCGCCCGCGTAATACAGGTATGCAATTCGCCCGAAGCCTGGCCCAGCGGATCCCACGGCGGTATGCCATCGCTATTGGCGCCGGGTTGGGAATCATCGCACTCGTTGTCCTGGTGACCGTCATCGCAGTGATCGCCGGAGATGGGGACTCCGGCAAACACCTCGTCGAAGATTGTTCCCGGAGTGCGGCCGGGGGGAGCGACGGAGGCTGCCCGGGACGAGTGGACAGCCGCACGCCTTCCCGTTCACCAGGCCGCAGCCGCTCCGCTACGCCAACCGCCGGACCGACGCCCACGCCCACGGCGAGCGCCGGCGGCACGACCACGCCGATCACTACACAACCGCCGGTAACACCGGCACCGACTGCGCCCCCTACGTCACGACCGCCCTCCGCACCGATCCCGGACGGTTATTCCGCGGCGGCTCTCGTATCGAACTCAGGGACCAGCTCTGTGATCGAATTCGCGCAGATCCCCGGGTCGCCGAACCAGGCGATCGTCGCCAGCCAGAGCGGCAAGATCTACAAGGTGGCGCTGGATGGCAGTTTCGCTCCGCAACTCTGGGGCGACCTGAGCAGCAAGCTGTCATTCGGCGGGGAGCAGGGCCTCCTGTCCGTGGCATTCTCTCCCGGCTTCGCTTCGGACGGCCGCGTCTATGCCTACTACACGCCCGGCAGCCCATCGCCAACAATACTGTCCCGCTTCTCGGCGAGCGCGAGCAACCTGAACGCGGGCAGCGAGCAGGTGCTGCTCTCCGTCGAGGAGTTCGCCCCGAACCACAACGGCGGCCACATCGCCTTCGATAACTCCGGCTACCTCTTGCTGTCGCTCGGCGATGGCGGCGGCGGCGGCGACCCCCAGGAGACCGCCCAGGACCGCACGCGCCTGCTCGGAAAGGTGCTGCGCCTGAACGTTTCGGGAGCGAGCGGATACACGATCCCGGCCGGCAACCCTTTCAACGACGGCGCCGGCCCAATCAGGGAGGAGATCTTCGCGTACGGCTTCCGCAACCCGTGGCGGATGACAGTTGACGCGGCAACCAACGACATCTGGCTCGGCGATGTGGGACAGAACCTTTGGGAGGAAGTCGACAGGGTTGTGGCTGGAGGCAACTACGGGTGGGACTGCTACGAGGGCAACCACTCATACGAGGCGGCAGGCTGCCCGGGGAGCGGGTTCACAGCGCCCGTCGCCGAGTACGACCACAGCCTGGGTCAGGCGGTGACAGGCGGCGCGGTCTACCGCGGATCGAGCATGCCGGAACTCAAGGGCTGGTACGTGTACGGCGACTTCTACACCGGCCACATCTGGGCGGTGAAGCAGGGCAGCGCACCCGTCCACTTGATGAAGGCGTCCTTTGCCGTAGCCTCGTTCACACTCCTCTCAGGGGGCGAGATCGCCATCGTCAGCTACGACGGCGCGGTCTACAGACTGGGCCGCTGACATCTACCAGCGCGCGTCCTGCTGCTCTACCCAGCCGAGCAGCCCTTTGACGGCGAGGGATTCGCCTTCATCTCCCACCACTGTCCCGGAAAAGTGCCCGAACACCTGGTGCACTTCCGATTTCAGGACCAGCAGGTTGGTCCTGGTCACCCGCTCGAAGATGGGGTCCAGGCGCAGATCGACGCGGTCGGACTGTACGCGCCAGGGTTTCATAAAGTCCGCCGCGTCGTACCCCCACTTCAGGTCTTCGTGAACCTTGTGGAGGCGCCCGTCGACACAGAGCCCGTTCTCGGTCATGCCGGTCCCATCGGTCCAGCCACCGCCCAGGTTAAGGCCGATCGTCCGGCCGTCCACGACACCTGAACCGGCACCCCAGTTCCAGAAGGTCCTGTACCGCCAGACGCCGCGGCCGTAGTCCAGGACCGCGAACGATTTCCCTTCCTCGAACACGAACTCCTCGTCGTCGATCTGCACCCTGCCGGACGCCGGCAGGGTGTTTTGCTTTGACGTGAACTGGAACCGGTCGTGGCTCCAGGGGATCACGACGTTCAGCGTTTCGTGCCCCTGTGGCCTTGCGATAGCGAACTCCGCGTTCATCGGCGCCCCTTCGAATGACGGCGCCTCCGCCCTTATGCTCACCGCCTCGCCGTCGTCGGTCAGCGCGACCTGCAGCTTCTTATCCTTGAAGAACACGTCCGCATGAACCGCTTCCGGCATCGGCTGACCACCGAGCGGCGGGGTGACGGCCTTTTCGATCATGCGCCCAGTCTGGAAGTCGATGAGATACACGGATGCCAGGCCCAGGTAATCGACGTCGGCGATGGTCGCCGAGAACGCATAACGCTCGTTGGTCACCGCCCAGTAGTTCCAGCGCTTCTTGCGAAGGGGATGACCACGCAGGTTACAGCGGTGGAGCGGCGCTCGCGAGAAACCAACGGCAGGCCGGTTGAGATTTCCCCGGTCGTCGCAAAGATCTATGGGCTCCGTCAGCTCCGGTTCTGTTCGCAACGGGGCCGTGTCAACCGTGCCGTTCATGAATGGCTCCCTTCTCCTGAATCATATGCATTCGAAGCCACGCCGGGCAAAATGAGTGTGATGCGAGTCACAATCCAGGCTTCGCGCACTGCGCTACACTGAAACCGCAATGGGTAATCGCTTCCCGCTACCGGAGGGAGCGCGCTTGCGCGTGCTGACTGTCTCGGGCAAGGTGACGGTCATCGGCGAGGACCGAAGCGACCTTGATATCGAGCCTGACGATCGTTACGTCGACACCGTTGATGACGGGCGCGTCGTCGAGGCAAGGGCGCGGTCAAAGAACCTGACCATTCGGGTGCCCGCCGGGATGAACGTCTCCGTTGGGACGATCTCCGGGGACGTGCACATCGAAGGAACCCTGGGCAGCATCAAGATCAGTAACGTGTCCGGCAAGATCGAGATCGACCGGACGACCAGCGACGCCGACATCCGCAGCATCAGCGGCAGCATCGCCGTGAGCCAGTGCGGTGGCCGCTGCTACGCCAACACCAAGAGCGGACGTATCGAACTTGGCCACGTGGCCGGCGCGGTGAACGCGCACACGATGAGCGGCGGGATCGAAGTTGGTACCGCCGGCGCCGACGACGTGAACGTCAAGACCATCTCCGGCCGCGTGTCGGTCTACGTCGACCCCGGCCGCGCGCCGCGCATCCGGCTCCGCAGCATATCCGGAAAGACGCGCTGCGAGTGTATGCAGGGGACAGACTTCGAGATCAAGGCCAGCAGCATATCCGGGTCGATCGAAGTCCAGGAGAGATGACGACCGCGACCGCCACGGCGCCCACCCGCACGGCCGACGGCGCAATCGCCTTCACAGACCTCACCGGCTTCAGTGAGTTCACGGCGATCAGCGGCGACGAGGCCGCCCTCGAGCTGCTCTCCGCACAGGAACGGATGATCAGGGAAGCCCTGGGCAGGCGAGGGCGGATAGTGAAGAACCTGGGCGATGGCTTCCTGTTGTGGTTCCGCGACCCGTGCGCCGCGGTCGAGACGTCGCTCGCCCTCCAGGAGGTTTTCGAAGAGCAATCATTCGAGCACGACATGCCCCTCTGGGTCCGGATCGGGATCCACTACGGGCGCCCGCTGCGCCACGGCCGGGACATCGTGGGCCACGACGTGAACGTCGCGGCGCGGATCGTGGACCTCGCCCAGACCGGCGAAGTGCTCATCTCCCAGGCGTGCATCGAAGCGATGCACCGGGCGCTCCCGGGCGTCTACTTCGACGAGGTCGGCCCGGCGGTCATGAAGGGGATCCCGGACGCCGTAACCCTGTACAGGGCGGTTCGCGTCTAGCGATCAGCGCCAGCGCCGGTCGCGCGTGAGCTCAAGCAACTCCCGCGCGGGACCGGGCGCACCCGCGATTATTCCCTCGCTGTAGATCGTGGCGTCGGTGCCATCCCGGGCCAGTGCGACACCGCCGGCTTCGCGTACCTGCACGATCCCGGCCGCCATGTCCCAGGGATACAGGAAGCTGTGGGCGTAGACATCGAACCGGCCGGACGCCGCGTAAGCGAGACCGAGCGCGGCGGAGCCGATGTTCTGGATCATCTGCACGCCGGGCCACAGGTCGGTCAGCAGGCCCAGGAGCAGCTTCGCGCGGTCATACTCATACCCCAGGCCGATCCCCATCAGGGAGTCGCGCAGCGCCGCCACGGGCGACACATGCGTCCGCTCACCATTCACGTAGAGGCCGCCGCCGGCCATCGCCAGGAACTCGTCGCCTGTTACGGGCTGGTAGGTGAGGCCAAGGACGGGTTCGCCGTCGTGGCAAAGCGCGATGTTAACGACAAAAGTCGGGATGCCACGCGCGAAGTTGTTCGTCCCGTCGATCGGGTCCAGCACCCAGACCCAGCCGCTGTCCCAGCCGTCAACCTCCGCCGACGTCTCCTCGGACAGGAACTGGTGGTCGGGGAACGCGGCCCTCAAAACACTCAGCGCAGCCGCTTCGCAGGCGAGGTCCGTCTCGGTGACGTAATTCCCACGCCCCTTCGCGATTTTCTCCACGGGGTCGCCGCGCGTCAGCCTCTTGAAGCGGGGGAGAGCGACCTCACCGGCGGCCGCTGCCGCCGCGCGCGCCGCATCTGCCGCGGTCCGCCCATCACCGGTTGCGGGGAGCGCCGTCACCTACATGCGCTCGGGCGCGCTCATGCCCATGAGGTCAAGGCTGCGGGCCAGCGCAATCCTGGCCGCCGACACCAGCTTCAGGCGGGCTTTCGAGAGCGCCTCGTCATCACCCAGGACTCGGCACTTCTCATAGAAGTCGTGGAAGGCTGTTGCCAGTTCCATCGCGTAGTAGGGCAGCGGATGCGGCTCCAGGTTCTCGGCCATCGACTCGATCAGCTCTGGAAGCCGCAGCATCTTCCGGACCAGCGACAGCTCGGCGTCCTCTCTTAAGAGGGATACGTCGCCGTCCGCGAATCCAACGCCGCGCTCCACTGCCTGGGCGAGTATGCCGGCGATCCGCGCGTGGGCGTACTGAACGTAGTACACCGGGTTCTCGGCACTCTGCCGTTTCGCCAGTTCGATATCGAAATCCATGTGCGAATCGGCCGCCCGGCTCACGAAGTTGAAGCGGGCCGCGTCCGCACCCACCTCTTCCACCACCTCGCGCAGGGTGATGATGTCGCCGGCGCGCTTCGACAGACGCACCACCTCTTCTCCCCGCTTCAGCGTCACGAGCTGGTAGATGATGATCTCCAGGCGCTCCGGTTCGATGCCGAGCGCGCTGACCGCGGCCTTCATCCGCGGCACATGACCCTGGTGGTCGGCGCCCCAGACATCGATCACGCGGTCAAAGCCGCGGAGGCAGAACTTGTCGTAGTGATAGGCGACATCCGAAGCGAAGTACGTCGGCGCGCCGGTGGACCGGACGAGCACGTTATCTTTCTCCTCGCCCAGCGCCGACGAGACAAACCAGGTTGCCCCCTCACGCTCGGCGACGAATCCGCGCTCCTTCAGTACAGCCATCGCCCGTCCGTAAGTGTCACCTGCATATAGCGACCGCTCGGAGAACCAGGCGTCATAGCGCACGCCGATGCCTTCGAGGTCACGCTTGATCGCGGAGATCATCCGCTCAACGCCGGCGTCATGGACCTCGCTCGGCGCAGGCTGTCCCGGATCCTTCAGAAACGAATCGCCGAACTCCTTCTTGAGGCCCTCGGCAAGTTCAATCATATACTCTCCAGGGTATCCGCCCTCCGGGATCTGTACGTCGCGACCGAACAGCTGCTGGTACCTGGCGTAGAGCGTCTCCGCGAACACCTGGGTCTGCGTGCCCGCGTCGTTCACCAGGTACTCACGCTCCACCTCGTACCCGGCAGCGCTCAGGATGCGCGCTAACGTGTCCCCGAGCGCCAGGCCGCGCCCGTTCCCGACGTGGATCGGCCCAACGGGATTCGCCGAAACAAACTCCACCTGCACCTTTTGACCGCTACCCAGGGTGATGTTCGCGAAGGACGGGCCTGCCCGGTTGATGGCGTCCACCTGGTTGGCCAGCCATGATGGTGCCAGGCGAAAGTTGATGAATCCCGGCGGGGCGACGTACACCTCGTCGAGCAGCCCCGCAGAGTCCGCTGTATCGATCCTGTCCGCAACGGCGCCCGCAATCTCCAGGGGTGACATGCTGGCGGCCCGCGCGAGCCGCATCGGCAGACTGCTGGCGTAGTCCCCGTGCTCCGCCCGTTGCGGGCGCTCAACCGGCGCCGGCGGCACGGGTACGCCCGGGATGCTCCCGCTTGCCTGCGCCTCTTGAACCGCCTGGGCCAGGAGAGCTGCAATCTGCTCCTTGATCATCATGTCGTAAAACCACAGACCGCCCCTCAAAGGGGGCGACGGCTCGATTCTACATCAGCCCTGCATTAGCGGCGATGCAGTTCCTAGGTGGCCTCCGGCGTCACCCGATCCCACAGGGCACGCACACGCGCTGCTATCGTCCCGTGCTCCGGGTCATCCAGACCGGGGTCCCGCTCAAGCAGCCGCTCTGCCTCGTTCCGGGCGACCATGATCGTTTCTACGTCGCTCAGCTTCGCGACCTTCAGGTCGGGCATCCCGGATTGTCGGGTTCCGAAGTACTCACCTGGACCGCGCAACTCGAGGTCACGTTCCGCCAGCTCGAAACCGTTATCCGATGTCTCCATGGCGATGAGGCGGTCCTCCGAGTCCGGGCTGGGGTTATCAGAGAGCAGGAAGCAGTAGCCCTGCTCACTACTCCGGCGCACCCTGCCCCGAAACTGGTGCAACTGGGAGAGACCGAACCGGTCAGCGCCCTCGATCAGGATCACGGTGGCGTTGGGCACATCAACTCCCACCTCCACGACCGAAGTCGACACCAGGATGTCGAGCTCATGGTCCCGGAAAGCCCGCATCACGCCGTCCTTCTCCTTCGATGCCATGCGGCCGTGTAGCAGGCCGAGTCGCAGGTCCGGGTAGACATCGCGCGAGAGGCGCTCGTACTCCTGCACCGCCGCCTTCGCGTCTATCGCCTCCGACTCCTCGACCAGCGGACAGATGATATACACCTGCCGCCCTTCGGCGATCTTCTTCCTGGCGAAGTCGAACGCCTCCTGGCGCCGGTACGGGAGGACGCGGTAGGTCTTGACCGAGGGCCTTCCCGGCGGCATCTCGTTGAGCACGGTTACGTCGAGGTCGCCGTAGACCGTCAGGGCCAGGGTGCGCGGGATAGGCGTCGCAGTCATCACCAGCACGTGGGGGCTGCCGCCTTTCTCCCGCAGGGTGCTCCGCTGGTCCACGCCGAACCGGTGCTGTTCGTCAATCACTGCAACGCCCAGCCGCGGAAACGAGACGCCTTCCTGCAGGAGCGCATGCGTCCCGACGACGATGTCTACTTCGCCCGCGGCGATCGCCGCCTGGGCCGCTGCCTTCTCGGCAGACTTCAGGCTGCCGGTAAGGAGAGCAATACGAAGAGGGTGCGGCAAGTACGGAGGTTCGAATGCCACGTATCCGGGCGCCCGCTGCTCAAACCACGGCCCGTCCCGAGGCCGCACGTCTGCCTGCGGATCGAATACGGATGTGAACGTTCGGAAGTGCTGCTCGCCCAGGATCTCCGTGGGCGCCATGATCGCGCCCTGGTAACCGGACGCCACAGCGGCGAGGAGTCCCGCGCCGGCAACGACAGTCTTGCCGCTGCCTACGTCGCCTTCGAGCAGCCGCGTCATAGGCGTTTCATCGCCTATGTCCGCCAGCACTTCGGTGATCGCGTCTTGCTGGGCGGCGGTCAGCTTGAACGGCAGCGACCTGATGTAGCCGTCCAGGACTTCGCGAGGAAGCGACAGTACCGGCGCGCCACCGGCGCTCTGCCATTCGTTTCTGCGCCGGACGACGCCCACCTCGATGTGCAGCAATTCCTCGAACGCGAACCTGCGGCGTGCCGCGTCGGCAGCGTCCTGCGAATCCGGAAAGTGAATCTGCAAGATCGCTTCGGCGACCGGCGGCAGGCCCAACCGGCTTAGCATCTCCCGCGGCAGCGTTTCCTCGACAGCACTCGCGTGCTGGTCGACCGCCCGCCGGACAGCCTCGCGGATCACCAGTTGGTTCAATCCCTCGGTGGCACTGTAGACAGGCACGAGGCGGCGCTTCTGGAACGCCTCCTCATCGATCGGATCGATCTCAGGGTTGTCCATCTGCAATCGGCCGCGAAACTCGCCGACCTTGCCACTGAGAGCCACGCGGACCCCCGGCCGCAGCCGGTTCGCGATCCACGGCTGGTTCCAGAAGACCACCCGGATGGACCCGGTCCCATCGTTGACGATGATTTCGGATGCCTTCCGCTTCTGGCGACCGATGGCTCGATCACCACTGGACCAGACCTTCCCGACGACTGTCTGCTCTTCGCCGAACTGGAGGTCCGAGATCTTCCGCGCCTCCGAGTAATCGTGGTATCGGCGAGGGAAGTGGTACAGGAGATCGCGGACCGTGGTGAGACCCAACCGGCGGAAGCGCTGTTCGTCCGGCCGCCGTACCCCAAGCACGCCGACAGGTGAATCGAGCGTTCCGGGAAGGGCTGCCGCCACGGGCGCCTTCTTGCGCATCACCGGGGCCCTCCGGGGGATGCCCGCGGGCGCGCCTCGCGCGTCGCCGGTGGAGGGTTCACGTTGCGGCGCTGGAAAGTCCGCCCGGCCGGAAGCGGTGCCATTGGCGGCCGCCCGCAGCAACTCGTCTATCACGCGCTCCCGCTGAACCCTGTGAAGCGCGCGGTAGCCGCCGGCCGGCAGCGCCTGGACTACCCTGGACAGCCGGTGGGACGAATCGACGCCATTGTCACCCAGAAAGCGAAGGAGATAGCGGTCCAGCCCACCGACAACCGCCTCGTCCGTGTATTTCTTGTCGCGCTCCAGCGCCAGTATCTTGTGCAGTCCCTCGAAAGGACTCGCCAACGGTCAGTTCTCTCCCTCCAGGATGCACACTCCCAGGATTCCCGGCCCGCCATGCACGCCGACCACCGGACCCAGCCGGGTCAGCACCACTTTGGCACCCTCGAGCGCCTGCTCGATGCGTCGCTTGAACCCGTCGGCCTCCTGCGCGTTGGTCGAGTATGCCACGCCGACCTGTTCCACGTTGGGATACGCGGTCGCGAGCTGAAACAGCCTGTCAAGCGCATGAGCCCTTGTTCTCACCCTCTCCTCAGGATGCACCTCGCCGTTCCGGAACGACAAGATGGGCTTGACACGCATCATGTTGCCGAGGAAGGCACGGGCCCTCCCGATCCTGCCACCACGGCGGACGTATTCCAGCGTATCCAGGACGACGTACACGTGGATGCGCGGGATCATGCCTTCCACGAGCTTGCGGATTTCCTCGACGGTGGCGCCCTGCGCCGCCGCCGCCGAGGCGGCAACTGCCATGAAGATCATGCCGTAGGAGATCGTCTGCGAGTCGATGACGTCGATGCGGGCGCCCTCATCGGCAAGCTGCGCCGCAGCCTGACAGGCGATGTCGTACGTGGCCGAGAGCTTGGACGACAGGTGGATGGAAACGATCTCGTCGGTGGATTTTAGGACCTCCTCATACACCTCCACGAAGTCTCCCACCGAAGGAGCCGAGGTGGTGGGAAGGTCTTTCGAGCGCGTCAGCATGTCGTAGAACAGGTCGGGCGTCATCTCGCCACCCTGCTTGTACACGTCCTCACCGAATATGACACTCAGGGGGACGACGGCGATTCCGTGCTCTTGCGCCAGCTCCGGCGGCATGTCGGCAGTGCTGTCGGTAACGATCCGGACAGGCAAAGGCGGGCCTCCTTCCTGACCGCAGTATATCAGCAGCCTTATGGCAAGCCGCGCCCGAGCGGATACGAATTAGTCGGATACGAATTAGTTGAGAACCGCGGCCAGCGGCCGTCGCGCCCTGCTATTCGATCGAGATGATGTACTGGTAGTGCGGCTGGCCACCCCAGTACACCTCCACATTGTGCCCGGCCAGCTCGCCCTTCAACCGCTCCGCCAGATCATCTGCCTGCTCCGGGGTTGTCTCCGCGCCGTAATAGAGGCTGACCAGGCTTGTAGACTCGGTTGCAAGGCCGCGCAACGCCTGCACAGCGGCTTCCTCGGCGGTCTCCGCGGACAGCGTCAAGACATCATCGACAATCGCGATGATCTGGCCTTCGCTGACCTTCACGCCGCCAATGCTCGTGCTGCGTACCGCGCGCGTGATCTCCACGGTGCGCACGAGGCCGAGCGCCTGCTCCATGTCTCCCGCGTTGTCATCAATGCCCATTTCCGGATTCATCGCCAGGAGCGCGGCGATGCCCTGGGGAATAGAGCGCGACTTGACGACACCCACCTTCTTGGAACTGAGTGGCACAGCCTGCTCCGCCGCCATGATGATGTTCTTATCGTTGGGCAGGACGATCACCTCGGGGGCCGGACAGGATTCGATCGCATCGAGAATCTCGCGCGTGCTGGGGTTCATCGTGGGGCCGCCGGACACCACCCTTAAGCAACCCATGTCCCGGAACACGTCGGCGAGTCCCTCGCCGGAGGCAACGGCGACGACCGACACAACTGAATCACCCACTTCTTCGTCCGGCGCCGGGCGGGTGTCGTCCTCGTGGTGCATCTCCACGAAGCGCTCCGCCTGCCGCTTGATGTTGTCCACCTTGACCTGGACCAGCGCCCCGGCCGCGGTTCCCTGACTTAGCACCGCACCCGGATCGTCCGTGTGGACATGCACCCGCACCATCCGTTCATCACCGACCACGAGCGCGGAGTCGCCAAGTTCCAGGATCGCCTCCCTCATGCCATCCACGTCCAGTCCCCGCCCCTCAACCAGGACCTCCGTGCAATAGCCGTACGGCGATTCCTCCAGTGCGTGCCGTTGCTCCACTCCCGATAGCCACTCGTGCTCAACCGTGCCCGCCGCGGACTCAGGGGCCTCGAGGGCCTCGCCGCGGAGGTGCTTGAGCATACCCTCAAGCAGCACCAGCAGCCCCTTGCCACCGGCGTCTACCACGCCTGCCTCCGCCAGTACCGGCAGCAGCGTCGGCGTGCGCTCCACGCTTTCTCCGGCAACCCGAACGGCAGTGGCGAGCAATTCAGCCAGGTCCACATCGTCGCCCGACGAAGCGCCGCACTCCGCGGCCGTCTCGCGGATTACCGTGAGAATCGTGCCTTCCGCTGGTTTCGTCACAGCCTTGTAAGCGGCGTCTGCGCCGCTGTTCAGCGCTTTGGCGAACAGCCCGGCGTCCACCGCGTCAGCACCGTCCATCGCCTGCGCCATGCCGCGCAGTATCTGCGAAAGGATGACACCGGAGTTGCCGCGCGCGCCCATCAACGCGCCGCGCGCCACCGCTGCCATCATCCCGCCCGCGGAATCATCCGCGCTGCGCGAAGCTTCCTCCAGCGTCGAGCGCATCGTGAGGTGCATGTTGGTGCCTGTATCCCCGTCAGGGACGGGGAAGACGTTGATGGCGTTGACCTGCTCACGATTGATCTCCAGCCAGGTTGCCGCAGCGGTGAACAGGTCACGGAGAGCGGGGCCGGATAGAGACTTGACCGCTACGGGGCCGGTCATGCGCGAGGCGCATCCAGGCGCGGGGCGTGGGCGGCGGTCGTGTTGCTCCGGACGTGCTGGGATGCTACCATGCTCGACGGGCGCAATTCTAACAGCGCCCATTTTCCTCGTAAAGGTACTGGAATCCATGGCAAAGTGTGACGTCTGCGACAAGACGACCCGGTTCGGCCGCAACATCCGGCACAAGCACTCCGGGCGCTGGGAGCGCAAGGCGCCCCGGACCAACCGGACGTTCAAGGCGAACGTGCAGAACAAGACGTTCGTCATCAGCGGCGTGCCCATCAGGCTCAAGATCTGCACGCGCTGCATCCGCACCACCACGAAGAACCGCGTCTGAGCGGCGCGCCCCTGCACCGCCAATCCGCTAGAATTGCCGCGTGTCATCCGACCGCTGGCTGATCGTCGGCCTCGGCAACCCCGGCCCGGAATACGCCCACAACCGGCACAACGTCGGCTACTGGTGCATCAACCGCCTGGCCCGCGTACACGGGATCAAGCTCAAGGCCAGGACGATTGCCGCCACGGGAGAAGGCGCCATCGACGGCCGGCCGGCCGTCCTGCTCAAGCCACGCACCTACGTTAACCGCAGTGGGGACGCAGTCGCGCCTGCGCTCAAGCGCTGGAACGTCGCGCTGGACCGCCTCATCGTCGTCTACGACGACCTTGATCTGCCTGCAGGCCGCGTCCGGATCCGGCCCGGCGGGGGAGACGGCGGCTACAAGGGGCTGAAGTCGATCATCGCCTCACTGGGAAGCAAAGACTTTGTCCGCGTCCGCATCGGCATCGGCCGGCCTCATGTCGACGGCGAGCCATCATGGGAACCCGAGGTGGTGGCGGACTATGTCTTGAGCGACCCTGGCGCCCAGGATGCAAAGACACTACAAGACGCCGTCTCGCGCGCCTCGAAGGCGGCCGAGATGATCATCACCGAGGGGCTGGAAGCGGCGATGAACCGCTTCAACAAGTAGGGGACGGGCGCGAGCCTGCCTGCCCTGTCGCCACTGGGGTAAACTCTGACCCATAGCAACTGAGGGGCCCGCGGACAGCCGGGGCCCCTTAAAGCGTTGCTCAAAGCACCACCATGGACCTGAGCGGACTGATTCCGATCATTAGCGAGGCGCCTGATGTGCGCCGCTTGTGCGAGCGCCTCTCAGGAGCCTCGTTCCGGGCTGTGGCCGGCCTCAGTGACGCGGCCAGGGCACCGGTCCTCGCCGCGCTCCTCCGGGGTGAGGGCCGGCCAACGCTCGTCGTCACGGCCCGGCCATCGTCCGCGGAACAGCTCACCGAGGAACTGGCCGCCTGGCTGGGGCCGCACGGTCCGCGCGTCCTCGGTTTTCCGGAACGTGACGCGCTGCCGTACGAGCGTCTCACCCCCGATCCGGAGACCGTCCGCGACCGCCTCGCCGCCGTGGCTGCGTTTGCCGGGGGCGAGCCGTGCATCGTCGTCGCATCGGCGCTTGCGCTTTCGCAACGGACGCTGTCTCGAAGCGAAGGGGCGGCAGCGATCGAAATAGCTGTGGGACAGCAGCGGGGCATGGAGCCCTTTCTCCGCGACCTGGAGCGCCTCGGCTACCGCATGGAGCCGCTCGTGGAGCGGCCGGGCGACGCCAGCCGGAGAGGCGGCATCGTTGATGTGTTCTCTCCGGAGGGTTCAGACCCCCTGCGCATCGAGTTCCTGGGCGACGAAATCGAGAGCATACGGGCGTTCGATCTCGGCACTCAGCGCACCGCGAGCACGGTTGAGGAGGCACGGATCGGACCGGCCCAGGAGCACCTGGGCAGCGACGCATCAAGGCTCGAGGCGTTCTCCCGACTCGACTTCGCTGCCTGCCCCCCGCCGGTGCGGGAGATGTTTGAGGAGGAGCTGGCATTGCTACGCAGCGGTCTTTCGTTCCGGGACCGCGATTTCTACGTGCAGTTCCTGGCCTCACAGACGTTGCTTGACCACGTTCCTCCCGGCAGCCTCCTGGTCCTGGATGAGGAGGCGGACATCCAGGAAGCCCTGAACGAGGAGATGAAGCAGGCAGAGGCCAGCCGCACCGAGATGGAGGACCGCGGCGAAATCCCCCGCGGGTTCCCGCGGCCATACGAGGCGTGGGAGGACATTCAGCCCCTCTTCTCGAACCGGCAACGAGTCCTGGCGCTGTCGCGCTGGGCAGCAGGGGAGAACGCCGACATCGTCAGACCACCGTTCACGGCCGCGACGGCATACGGGGGGCAGCTGAAGAAGCTAATTGAAGACGCAATAGCAGCGGCAGACCGCGGCGACCGGACGGTGATCGTCACACAGCAGGCCCACCGGCTTTCGGAGTTGTTGCAGGAGGAGGGGCACCCGTCCGTCGCAGCGGCGAGGGTGCCTGATGGGCCGGGCCTTATTTGCCTCGTCCAGGGATCCCTGTCGGAAGGCTGGAAACTCCAGATTGAGCCACCTATCACCCTGCTGACCGACAGCGAGGTCTTCGGTTTCGTTAAGCAGAAGCGGGCGCAGCCCCGCAAAGCCGTCAACCGCGAGGCGTTCCTCGCCGAGCTCGTGCCCGGCAGCTTCGTCGTCCATATCGACCACGGCATCGCCCGATTCGCAGGCCTGGTGCAACGCGCTGTTGACGGCAACGACCGCGAGTACCTGGAACTTCACTATGCGGAGGGAGACCGGCTGTTCGTGCCGACGGACCAGCTCGACCGCGTTAGCCGCTACATCGGCCCGTCCGATCGCCAGCCGTCGCCCACCCGCCTCACCAGCGGTGAATGGCAGCGAGCCAAACAGAAGGCTCGTCGTGCGGTCCAGCAACTGGCCAAGGATCTCATCGCGCTATACGCCGCGCGCGAGGCGCTTCCCGGGTACGCGTTCTCACCGGACACGGCCTGGCAGGCCGAGCTCGAAGCGTCGTTCCCCTACGTTGAGACCGCTGACCAGATGGCAGCGATCGCCGCCACCAAGCACGACATGGAGACGCCGCGCCCGATGGACCGGCTGGTCTGTGGCGACGTCGGATACGGTAAGACAGAGGTCGCCATCCGCGCCGCGTTCAAGGCGGTGATGGACGGCAAGCAGGTGGGGGTCCTTGTCCCCACCACGGTCCTGGCCCAGCAGCACTACGAAACCTTCCGGGAGCGGCTGGCGGCCTTCCCTATCCGGATCGACGTTCTCTCGCGCTTTCGGAGCGACGCGGAGCAACGGCAGGTAGTCGAGAACCTGGCGCTGGGCGGACTGGATGTAGTGATCGGCACGCACCGCCTCATCCAGAAAGATGTGCGCTTCAAGGACCTTGGCCTGGTGATCGTCGACGAGGAGCAGCGTTTCGGGGTGAGCCACAAGGAGCATCTCAAGCAGATGCGCCGCGAGGCGGACGTGCTAACGCTTTCCGCCACGCCCATCCCACGCACGCTGTACATGGCGCTGGGCGGCATCCGCGACATGTCGACCATGGAGACGCCGCCGGAAGAGCGCCTGCCGATCAAGACCTACGTCTCGGAGTTCGACGAGCGCGTGGTCCACGAAGCGATCGTGCGCGAACTGGAGCGAGGCGGGCAGGTGTATTTCGTGCACAACCGGGTCCACAACATCGCCATGATCGCCGCCAAGATACGTGACATCGCGCCGGAGGCGCGCATCGGAATCGGACACGGCCAGATGGACGAGCACGAACTTGCCCGTGTAATGGACGACTTCACACACGGCCGCCTGGACGTCCTCGTCTGCACGACGATCATCGAATCCGGACTGGACATCCCGAACGTGAACACGATCATCATCAACCAGGCCAACCGGCTCGGATTGGCGCAGCTCTACCAGTTGCGGGGCCGCGTCGGCAGGGGCGCCCACCGCGCCTACGCCTACCTCCTGTACGACAGTGGGGGCCGGATGACGGACGCCGCCCGAATGCGACTCCAGACGATCTTCGAGGCGACGGAACTCGGCGCCGGCTTTCAGATCGCCTTGCGTGACCTGGAGATCAGGGGCGCTGGCAACCTCCTCGGCGCGGAACAGAGCGGTTACATGGCCGCCATCGGCTTTGACCTGTACGTCAAGCTCCTCTCCGGTGCCGTGGAGAGGTTCCGGGCCCTGATGCGCGGCGAGACGCCGCCGGAGCAAGAGCCGCCAGACGTCTCGATCGACATCCCGCTCACGGCTTATCTCCCGCCTTCGTACATCCCGGACCTGAACCTCAGACTGGCGCTCTATCAGCGCCTGAGCGCCGCGCAGGATCCGGAGGCCGTGAGCGCAATCGGCCAGGAGATCCAGGACCGCTTCGGTCCGCCGCCGCCCGCCGCACGCGGTCTCCTCTACGCCGTCTCGATACGCACAATGGCGAGGGCTTGCGGGGTGCAGTCGATAAGCCGCGAGAACGGAACGGCCGTCGTTCGTATGCGGGAAGGCGTCGAACTCCCGGTAGACGCACTGGGGGCGGCTGTTCCGCGCGGCGTGCACGTGAGCCGCCACACCCTGCGTGTGGAGCTAACCGAAGGCTGGAGGGACCGGCTCTGGAGCACATTCGAGCAACTGGTGGCTGCCACGAACGCCCAGGTGCATTCTCACGCCTGACAGGTCACTCTGAGGCATCAAGCTGTGATTCTCTCGCGAATATGGCTTCTTTCAGGCACCGCACACGACACTGTTGGTGGTTGACAGCCTTCCCGAGCGGCCCGTAACCTACCCACTCGTGAAGCAATTCACGCGGGCCCGCCCCGGTGACCGCGTTGCCGACCGGACCACGCTAGCCCTCAGCGAAGCAGCCAGCCGCCTCGACCGGATCCACATCCTGGCGGCTGCCCTGGCATTGGGCCTCACTTCTTACCTCGCCATCGAACCGAGTCAGAACTGGCTCCTCCTGCTGCTTTGCGGCCTTTCGGCGATAGGCACAGACGGCATTATCCGCCACCACCCAAAAGCGCATTTCAAGCGGTTCGACGACACCGCCCTGTATCTCTTCGTCCCGGTCCTCTTCACGCTCAGCCTCGGCATCTTCCTGGAGGAAGTCGTCGGCGGATACGCCACGGTAGCCCTGGGGCTCGCATCCGCGGTTCCCTTCTGGGCGATCCTCCGCGCCGAATACGAGTCGGTCGACCGGGCGGCAGACCACTTCCACGCCACCAGGCTCGTCCTCAATGTGGCGACGTACATGATCGCGTTCCTCTTCTTCGCGACAATCTACGATTTCGACCTCGACCTCCTGACGGCAGCCTTCGCGGCCGGCATCATGAGCGTAATGCTTGGCATCGAGGTGCTCCGGGAGGAGGGGATGGACTCCGCCCGCACAATCCTGTACGCGCTGGCGATCGGCGTGCTCACTGCCGAAGCCGCGTGGAGCGCCCATTTCCTGCCGCTGGACGGCACCACCGCCGCTGTCTTCCTTCTCCTCGCCTTCTACCTGATGACCGGCCTCATGCACAACTACCTGGCCAATCGCCTCAACCTGAAGACAGCCGCCGAATTCGGCGTGGTGGCCCTGGCCGGCGCCGTGATCATCGGGATTTCGCACGCCTACTACTAGCGGTCGAGCCGCCGCGCGGCAGCAATGACACTAGCCTCCGACGCCCGCCCGCCGTGTTACGATTAGCAGAGTCGGGGCGTAGCGCAGTCCGGTAGCGCACCTGAATGGGGTTCAGGAGGTCGCCGGTTCAAATCCGGCCGCCCCGACCATCTGCTGGCTAGCAAGAGCTGGCAAGCATCGGTCAGCCTAACCCTTTGAGGAACGGCGGAGATTCTCGCTGCGGACGGCCGGATTTTTCTTTTCCGGGCCAGAGGAGGGCTACAAATGACGACCGAAAAGCAGAAGTGCACTTCCGGTGACATCGTACCCGCACCTGAATCGTTTCAAGAGAGGTTTTACGGTGAATCGCGTGTCAGGTGGCGGCAACTTGACGTTACGTCAATCAAAAAGGCGAAATGTCTTCGCCAGAATGGGGAAGGGAAGGAGGCCCAGGAACTGGCAACAGATGAACAAGGAAGGGACACCGCTCGAACAACTCTTTGCGGACTACCTTCTCGCCAAGCGCTCCGCGGGGTGCTCAGAGAAGACCGTCTCGTGGTACCGCGACAACCTCCGAGCTTACCTCCGCTTCCTGGCGTGTGCCCACAGTCGGCCCACCCTCCGCGATTTCACGGCCCAGAGCGTGCGTTCTTACATCGTCAGCCTCCAGGAGCGGCGCACCAAGTACGAGGGAAACCACCTCCGCCGAACGGAAAACGAGCCGCTCTCTAGCCACACGATCTTCGGCCACGCCGCAACCCTCAAGGCGTTCTCCGCCTGGCTCGTCTCCGAGGAGTACACGGAGGCAAACGTCCTGCGGGGAGTGCCCCAGCCGAAGAAGCGCAAGACTGTCGTCAGCGCCCTCTCTGCCGAAGAGATCCAGAAGCTCCTCGCCGCCGTGCCAAAACACACGGCGGTCGGGGCACGCGACCGGGCGCTCCTCACCACCCTCCTCGACACCGGCCTCCGCGCCGCCGAACTCTGCAACCTGGCCGCTCGCCGACGCCCACATCGACGAGGGCTACCTCAAGGTCGTCGGAAAGGGCGACCGGGAGCGGATCGTCCCGATCGGCGCCAACACCGCGCGAGCGCTCATCCGCTACCGCGAGTTCTTCCGCCCGGAGCCGGCGCGCCCGGGTATCGAGACGTACTTCCTCTCGCGTTACGCCGAACCCTTGACGCCCGTCGCCCTGCGGGAAGTTGTCCGGCACAGGGCTGAGGCGGCCAGGATCGCGGGCGTTAACGTTCACAGGCTCCGTCACTCCTTCGCTCTGCAGTACCTCATGGCCGGCGGCGACGCCTTCAGCCTTCAGAAGATTCTGGGGCACACGACGATGGAATTGTTCAGGTGGTATAATCAATCGCAATGTCCTCGTAGCCGGTAAGCGCGGGCACCAGACGGCGCGTCCAACGTAGCGCACGGGCGATGCCATCGTGAACGGGGAAATGTCACTCGGTGGCGTCCACCGCCTGAACTGAGTTCAGGCGGGTTGTTGACTTTGTCGTTAGTCAGCGAACTCTTACGAGCAGACGGCCAGACTTCGCGACGCAAATCCCGTCTTTGACGATGAAGGCCTCGATCCAGTGAGTGCCTCTGTACTTAGTACTTTCCCAGTGAGTCTTACGGTTAGTCCCGTCGCTGTCGAAGAAACCTCTGACCTGCCCCCCGAAAACTAGTCCATTCTAAAGTTGGATTCCTCCGCGTTCTA
>JBBISJ010000017.1:0-53922 GCA_037441345.1 Chloroflexota bacterium | reverse complement strand
TGGCCGGCGACGATAGCACCCGCCTCTACTTCCACAACGTCATCGCCCTGGCGCCCTGATTCAACCTCGCGCCGAGGGGTACCGGTTTGGCCCCGGAAGTCATGCCCGACCGGGTTAACTGCCCTCTAACGCGCCCATATCCGGTCGCAGGACACCATTGCCGTCCCCATCCAGGGGCACAGGGGACCCCGCAAGATCTGACGTGAACCCCAGGTCCAGCCCGGCATCAACCGGTGGGGCTCCGGCGCGCAAATGGAAATCGAGGCTCGAAGCTCCGGTAAATGCTGGATCCCGGCCAGTGATCGTGTGCGCGCCGATGCTACAGGGGGAGAAATTGCACTGGACATCCGCACCGGACCCGCCGGTGTGCCAGAAGAGGTTGTAGTCTTCGTCCGGCATCGCGCCCCCGAAGTATGCCCCCTTGGCGCTGGCAACCGAGATGTTATTCCTGAGCCTCAATATCCATGACGTGGATGAAGTACAGCCGGAGCAGACGATCCCCTGGCTGCAGGCGCCGGTGAAGTGGCCCGTGTTGTTGTAGAAAGTCGTGCGCTCCACCGGTCCGTATGTGGTGTCTCCCTCCCCGCGCGTCACCAGGAATGACGTGCCCTTGCACGGATTGCTGGAGCAGGTGGCCGCGGGAAGCGAGGCGTGCGCGACGTTGTAGTAGTACGTGTTGTCCTGGACGATTCCTGGATTGGTGCCGTTCTTGCGCCCCATCTCGCTGAACGTCTGGTTGTCGATCGCGACGTTGTGGTGTATCGCGTTCTGGGCAGTTACCTCACCCGATGCCGCGTATAGCTCGATCGCATCGCCGCCGCGGCATCCGTCGGAGGTCGTCCAGAAGTTGCGTTCGAAGCGGTTGTGATGGATGTCGTGATGGCTCCCCCGGATCTGAATCCCGATCGCGCTAGAGCCCGTGCCATCGTTGACATTGTTGTCGAGGAACGCATAGTTCACGACCTCCACGTAGCTCGAGGCTCCCTTCAGGTACATCCCCTGCAGACTGTGAGCCGCCACTCCATCCCTCATGACTACGTGCGACCCGCTCACCGCGACCGCGCGGTTCCCGGTTTGGCCCGCGGCAAAGCACGCGTCGGTCACGATTCCGATCACCGTGACGTAGGAGCCGGAAACTTCCAGGCAGGTGTTCGCACCCGTCAGGATCGGCGCCGCGCCTGCCCCACCGTAGGGCTCCACGACGATTGGCGCCGTAGCGCTTCCGCTTCTGCCGATTGTCAGGGTGAGCCCGGACCAGACACCGCCCCGGCTCAGCCGTAGCCGCTCACCTGCGTTCGCATCTCCATTCGGTCCGAACTTCGCATTCGCCCGGGATATGCTCTTCCACGGACCATCGGTACGGGAAGCGTTTGGATCGGCCAGTGTGCCGGACCAGGCGTCGTTCCCGTCAACGCTGTCAACGTAGAAGGCTGCACCCACAGGTGCGGGCGCTGTCGGCACCGGCGGCGGGGTCGGCGTCGCCGCTGGAGTCGGCGTTGGCGCCGCCGTCACAACCGGCGTAGCCGTGATTGGAGGAGCCGTCGGGCTCGGCGAGGAAGTCGCGGTAGGCGTGGCCGGCGTAGACCAGCTAACTACCAGGGTCGGCCGGTTCGCCGCGGCCTCACTGGACGCGTAGTCCACACCGTCATCGGACGTCGTTACCACGTAAAAGTCGAACGTCCCGTTGCCGGACACGGCGGGCGTGACGTCCGCTTCCTTCCATGTCCCGGAAACCGCAGCACCGGGAAGACTCGTGATGATGGCGCCCACAGCGGGTGCATTCGCCCACGTTGTAGCGGTCTCCGACCACCCACCCGACACCGCTCGGACCTGCCCCGCCTGCACAGACCTGTTAGTCACGTACATCCTCAGTACGGCTGAGGACACTGTCGCCGTTTGAGGTACACCGCTGACCCGAAAGCGGAGCAACGCCCTCTTGGTGCTGGGCAGTGCATCGATCTGCAGGCTGGTTGCCGCCCCATAGTTCGTCGTGGGACGGCTGCTCTTCACGAATGTGTCCTCGCTCGCGGTGGCCGTCAGGCCCTGCGCCGCACCGGTTGGCGAGCCTCCGCCGAGTCCGACCGCGACGCTAAACACGATGAGCGCCGCTGCAAGACCAAAGACGGCCCCCGGATATCGCAGCCGCGCATGCCGCCGATGCGTTGTCACTGCGCGGTGTCCGGGTTCGGTAAGGCGCTGGCGGGGATGGTGGGTGCCGGGTTCGCTCCCAGCAGTCAGGGCGGACCGGTCGTCGTGTTGCGACATAAAACAGGAACCTCCGGGGCGAAGTTGTCAATAATTCTGACGCCCCGGCGATGCCCACGTTACAGGTTATGAGCTGGCCTGCTGCCTGCTCCCGCGGCCGGAAACACCCACTGTCCCAACGTGTTTTCCCTGGCACGTTCGGGATGTTCAGGTTGCGTTAATGCCGGTGTTCTTGCTTTGAAGCCGCAATCGTCAACCCGCCTGCTGCCGCAATCATCCCGAGGCCGAGCGCCGCGAGCAGCGCCGCAGACAGCCGCGAGTCATCACCCGCCGGTCCGCCCGTGGGCGGCAGTCCGCTCGGCCCCAACGTCGGTTGAATCGTGGGCGAAGGCGCTTCCGTTGGCACTGCAGTGGCAGGCCCCGGCCGTTGGCGTCAACGTCGGCGTCGGGGTCGGCGTAGGGTCGGCGTTGGCGTTGGGGTAGGCGTCGGGGTAGGGGGCCATCCCATGGACGTTACCGCGTAAGTCGTCAACCTGTAGCGACTCGCGCAAAGCCAGTCTCGAAACAGATGTTCCTGTAGGGCCCTTCCTCACAAGGTGTCGGGCGTTTTGGCACTCCTCCGCCGTAAGCCGTGGGAGTACACTCGTTACTGGAACCATGGCAGGTGCACGCCGCATGAAGGCTGTGAGAGCGGGCGCGTTTATCGTCCTGCTCTTTGCCCTCGCCCCCAACATCTTCTACGTCGGACACTGGGGCCCCGGTGCCGGTAATACCGATCATGTGCACGGCGTCGGAGCCACGCATGCCGGCCACGCCGAACACTGCCACGGCAGCGCCAGCCAGTGTGACGCCCCCGCTATGGTGTCCATTCCCTGGGTCACCGGCGAATCCTCGCCCACCGATCCTCCCAGAGCTATCCTGATTCCCATGCCTGCTCCGACGGTCCCGGCAGATCAAGCGGCGATCGTCGCTGTTATCAAGCCACCGCCCCGCAGCCCGGTCACCCTTCCCGCCAAGGCCGGCCTCCAACTTGCCGGCTGATCATCCAGTCAACCACGAGGTGATGCGCATTGAGCGCCATCCGGACCGGGTTCGCGGCTGCCATCGGCGCGACGGTACTCATCCTCAGTCTCGCCGCATGCGCCAGCTCAGGAACCCGCCAAACACCGACACTGACAGACCACATACACCGTATCCAGGGCGACCTTGGAAAGATCGCACGGGATAAGCCGGAGTTTGTGTTGCGCGACGTCGAAGGCAATGCGTTCGACTTCCGCCGCGACACTGACGGTTATGTCACGCTGCTGTATTTCGGGTACACCTACTGTCCGGACAAGTGCCCATCTCACATGGCAGATGTGGCGGCGGTGCTCGACAAGCACCCGGAAATTGCAGACCAAGTGAAGGTCGTGTTTGTGACGGTCGATCCTGTGCGGGATACGCCGGACCGGATCGACCTGTGGCTCGGCCTGTTCAACGATACGTTCATCGGCCTCACTGGTTCACAGGCGGAGATCACGCGGGCCACGAGGTCCGCGCTGGCGGCCGAGTGGTTCCCGATCGAAACAGCCACGTTCGGCGCCGGTGACTACTCCGTGAGTCATTCGGCCTTCGTCATCGCCTACGGATACGACAACCAGGCCCAGGCCATCTGGCCGTTCGGGACCAGGCAGGCCACGTACGAACACGACTTACTTATTCTCACAAGCCAGGGAGGCACCAGTTGATAGCAAATTACATCCTCAAGACCATCGCCGCCGCCTTACTGATCGCCGGGGTTGCTGCATTCGCAGTTTCCTGCGGCGGCGACGATGACGACGACGCACCCACGCCAACGCCTGAAGCCACACCCACGCCAATGGCAACAGTCCAGCCTGTTACTCTCGGCGACCTCACTATCAAAGCGCCGTTCTCGCGCGCAGCCCTCGATCGGGGAGGAGTGTTCTTTACGGTCGAGAACGCCGGCTCCGAGGACGACGCCCTCATCGGCGCCTCTTCTGACGCCGCCGGGAAGGTAGAACTGCACGAGACCGTGACAGAGGGCGCGTCGACGATGATGCGGCCGATCGAAAGGATCGAAATACCTGCCGGCGGCACGGCAACGCTGAAGCCCGGCGGCCTGCACGTCATGCTCACGGAGCTCACCCGGGGGCTGCAGATGGGCGACACGTTCACCCTGACGCTGGAGTTCGAGAAGGCCGGCTCCGTCGACATCGAAGCCACAGTCACCGCCTACACCGAAGAAACGATGGGCAGCGACGACATGGGAACCGGCTCGGCCACCCCGATGCAGTAGCATCGAACCAACGGATGTCTGAGGGAGCGGCCGGGCCGCCTCCCTCAGGCCGGCAGGTGTAGCCGGATCGCGGCCCCGCCGCCCGGCGCGCGTTCGGCGCTGATTGCGCCACCGTGGGCTTCGACGATCGCTTTTGCGATCGCAAGCCCCAGGCCGCTTCCCCCCTCGCGCCGCGACCGCCCGGTGTCGACCCTGTGAAACCGCTCGAAGACCAGGCGCCGGTGCTCCTCGGGAATACCGGGGCCGTCGTCCACCACCTCAAGGTCCACGCCGTTCTCCGTCTCGCGGGCCGCCAGCGTCACATGGCCGCCGCCGCCCACCGCCCTGACCGCGTTATCCAGCAGGATCAGCAGCACTTCGCGGATTCGGTCACGGTCCGCGCGCAGGCGGACCTGCGGCGACGAGACTCTCACCTCGACTCCCGTCCCTCCGACCAGCAGGCGGGCGTCCGCCGCCGCTTCCTCCAGGAGCGCCTTCAGCTCGATCTCCTCGATACGTAGCGGCGCATCCCCCCTGTCCATCCGCGCCAGCCGGGACAGATCCTCTGTCAGCCGCTCCAGGTATCGCGTCTGGCCCACGATCCCGCGAAGGTAGCGCTTCTCCTCGTTATTGAGCCTATCGCCGGCGCTCACCTCGAGCATCTCGGCGTTGCCGCGCACGATGGTGAGTGGCGTGCGCACCTCGTGGGACGCGTCCGCGACGAACTCGCGCTGCCGCTGGAACGCGCGCCGTGCTGGCGCAAGCGCCCTACCGGACAGGGCGAGGCCCCCGGTTGTCGCCAGGGCAACCCCCGCAAAACCAGCCAACCCCAGCACGATCAACGCCTCCTGCATATGGCGGCGATGCTCTTCGAGGGATCGCCCCACCTGGACAACTCCAATGCTCTCTCGCTCGTGTCTAATCGCGTACGAGTAGAGGCGGTAATCGTCATCCCCGCTTCCCACGTCTGTCCATGCCTCACCTCGCTCCGCCGCCCGTTGCGCCGCCTCCTTGTCAGGGAGCCCGGTGATGCTGACGTTCAGCGGGTTGGCCAGGATTCGGCCGGACGGGTCCACCACGAGGTAGAAGGTGTCGCCGGAGCTTGGCGTGAAGAACCGCACCTCGCGGTCTTCTTCCTCGCCCTCCTCGCCACCTTCGCCGTCGCTGCCCGAACTTCCGGTTGGCATCAGCCCTGCTATGCCCGATTCACCCAGCTGAAAGGCAATACTCCTGGCATCGGATTGAAGGGATTCGTTGAGCTCATGCTCAAGCGACCTGGACAACATGAAATAGGTAAAGATGCTCGTCGCGATAACGATCAGTATGAGTACCCCCACATACCAGGCCGTCAGCCGCAGTCGTACGCCTTCAAACATGGCCTAGTCCGAAATCGAGTACCCAATCCCGCGAACGGTTCGGATCATCTTGCGGCCGAAGCCGCGGTCAAGCTTGCGACGAAGGTAGTGAATGTATATGTCAACTACATTGGCCAGCGGGGAGTAGTCGTATCCCCACACGCTCTCCAGGATCTGGTCACGCGTTAAGACCTGTCCTGGATGCCGCATCAGGAACTCGAGGAGGGCGAATTCCCGGGGGCTCAGGTCAATCTCCCGGCCCTTCCTCGTCACCCGGTGGGCGGCAATCGACACCGTGACATCGCCCACCTCGAGCGTCTCGTCGGCGATCGGCGCCTTCCGGCGCCCCAGGGCGCGCACGCGTGCCTGCAGTTCTGCCACGGCAAACGGCTTTGTGAGGTAGTCGTCGGCCCCCGCATCCAGACCCTCCACCCGCTGCTCCAGTGCGTCTCGGGCCGTCAACATCAGGACCGGAGTGTGGATCTTCATGCGCCTCAATGTCCGGCAAACGTCAATACCGTTCCTGCCGGGAAGCAGCACGTCCAGCACGATCACGTCGAAACTCTGAGTCTCCGCGAAGCTCAGTCCATCGTGACCGTCATGCGCAACGTCAACGACGTGCATGTCGTGCTCGAGCGCGCGCTTTACGATGTGGGCGATCTGTGGCTCATCCTCCACGACAAGTACGTGCATTACCCTCGATTCTCCAGCCCGAAGATTGGAGCTTTATTAGAGGCCGGTCAACCCGGGTTCTGCCTCACGGTCTAATGTGACTCCAATCTTCGGGCGTTACTGTTGATAATCAGGACACAGCGGAGGTTTTGAGGATGATGACAAGGACAAGGGCATGGGCCATCTCGGCACTCGTCACCGCAGTGCTGATCGCACTCGTCATCGGCGCCGGTGCAAGCTCCGGCTACTTCGGCTTCGGCGGCTCGTCCCCGGCTGATGCCGGAACGCCCCGCGACCGGGGGAACGGCATAGACCTGGCGGTCCGCGGCGACGACGATGATGAAGATGGGGAGGACGAGGAGCGCGAAGAACATGAGGACCGGGATGAGCGGGACGATGACGACGACTGACCACCAGGGCCGCCGGTAAGATGGCTCGCACAAACCGCTACAACGAAGCTCGGCTCTGGACGGCGGCCGTCACGGTCACGCTCCTGACGACTATCTGGGCCGGTCTGGCCGCGAAAGATGCGTTCACCCGTCTGAACCGCGATGACGGCGGCGGCGATGGAAGGCAGGCGGTCCCGTCGCGCGAGTCCGCCGTGACTCACACCCGGACACGGGGGTCATGAGCGCAACCCTCGCCCACACGGCATTCCGCGCCATGGGCACCGACATCGAGGTGATCGGCGGGCCGGAGTTGACCGGGGAGGACCGCGAGCGCGTCCAGTTCTGGTTTCAGCGGGTCGAGTCTTTGCTCAGCCGGTTTCTTCCGGAGAGCGAGCTCTCGCGTCTCAACCGCTCCGCCGGACGGCCGTTCTCGGCGTCGGCGCTTCTCTACAGGGTGCTCGCGGATGCACTGGACGCCGCGGCGGCCTCGGGCGGCCTCTTCGATCCAGCACTCCTCAACAACGTCCGCGCGGCGGGCTACGATCGATCGTTCGAGAAGTTCGGCGTCGGCCCCATCCCTGCTTCCCGGCCGCCTCGAGTGCACCACGCCCCTGTGCGTCTGCTCCCGAGCAGACGCATCCTCCTTCCGATCGGGGCCGGCATTGACCTGGGCGGCTTCGCGAAAGGGTGGGCGGTCGACCGCTGCGCCACGATTCTGAGCCATCACGCGGCCTGGCTCGTCAATGCCGGCGGAGACCTCCTGGCACGCGGCGAGGGGCCGGACGGGTCTGGATGGCTCGTCGGGGTCGAAGACCCGCTCATTCCTGGCAAAGACGTTGCCGTCCTCCGCCTGTTCGATCGCGCCGTCGCCACCTCCTCGGTCATGCGCCGTCGCTGGCACACCCAGGATGGCCGCGTCGCCCATCACGTCATAGACCCGCGCACCGGCCGGCCATCTGAGACCGACATCGCAAGCGTGACGGTCATCTCGGACTCGGTGGCCGCGGCCGAAGTTGAGGCAAAGGTCCTCCTGCTCCTGGGCCGCCGCGAGGCAATGCGGCGCGCCGAGTTCACGGGCATCCCTGCCGTCCTGGTGAGTGGTGCCGGCGAAATGTCGCTGGTCGGCGGCGCGGGAGCGTACCTTGCTCTTTGAGACGGCCCCGGCCGCGGGACTCGAGGCTGCCACCTGGGAACTTATCCGGGCCACCGGCCTGCTCGCCTACCTGCTGCTCACACTGTCTGTCGCTCTAGGCCTGTCGGTCAACGTCCGCGCCCTGGACTCCATCACGAGGAGGGCCCACGTCTACGAGGGACATCAGTCAATCAGCATCGCCGCCCTCGCGATCACGGTCCTCCACGTCGCGACTCTCCTGGTCCACCGCTACATCACCTTCACGCCGGCGGAAGTCTTCGTCCCGTTTACCTCGGACTGGAAGCCCGTGCCCGTCGCCCTCGGAATCGTCGCCCTTTACCTGACCGGCCTGTTGACAGCCAGCTCCTACACTCGCAATTCGATCGGCCAGAGGACCTGGCGATTGATCCACTTTTCGAGCTTCATCGCCTGGGTTGCCGCTGTCCTTCACGGCATCTTCGCCGGCTCCGATACGGCACTGCCGCTGGTGCAGTACCTCTACCTGGCGACAGTCAGCCCTGTCGCGCTGCTGCTCTGCTTCCGGATAATCGCCCCCAGCGCCCACCCCGAACGACGGCTGGTGATCCTTACTGCCAGGGACGCTCCTTCGTCCCCTCCAGGTGCGGAGGCAGCCGCACCGCCCTCACCCTCGGCCAGATGACGCCGAGGAACAGCAGGCCGCCCAGCGCCTGCAGCACGCCCGCGGCGCCCAGGATAGCGCCGTAGAGCTGTCCCTGGTACTCCTCCTGCGCCCATTCGAAGCAAACCCTCAGTACGAGCCCCAGATTCAACAACGCGAACGCGGTTATCGCCAGCGGCTCGTTCAGACGCCGATCGGGAGGGCGCGGGAACATCCAGAACGCGACACCCATCACGGTGTTCAGGAAGAAGCCAACCAGAAGCATGTGGGTGTGGGCGGTGATGAAAGCGTGGCGCAATTCAGCCCGGTCCGCGATTTTGATGAGCATGATCGTCGCCGCCCAGACCAGGCCGAACGCAAACCAGGCTAGCGCGGCGCGGATGAACAGTCGCGGAACGAACGGCATCGGACTACCCGCAATTCTCGCAAATCCGTCCCGTCAGGTCAGCTGTTTTATTGTTCGTGAGCCACGCTGGGTAGACCCAGACGAGCCGGTGATGGACAATTCGTATTGGCATTTCATTTCCGGTGCATTAGAGGGAGAGTTCTACACCGGCTACCAGACAGGAGGAGCGTTTCGTATATGACGTCGTTTTCCATCTCCAGGCGATTCCTATTCACTCTGCTGACCGCCGGTATCGCCGTCCTGGTCCTCGCCTCGGTCGCGTGCGGCGGCGGCGATGATGACGGCGGCGGCGGCGCCGATGGCGGCCAAACACCAACCTCCGAACCCACCGACAACGGCGGGGGTGACGATGGCGGCCAAACACCAACCTCCGAACCCACCGACAACGGCGGGGGTGACGGCGGCGAAGTTTCATTCGACATCGAGATGAGCGACGGCCCACCCAACAAGTTTGAGCCCACGGAGTTCACGGTCTCGACCGGTGCGGCCGTGACCTTCAACCTGACGAACGTGGGCGCGGCCATCCACAACATGCGCATCGCCGGCGAGGACGGCGAGTACAACACCGGCGACGACGCCGTCTCCGACCCCGACCTGATCAGCGGCGGCGGCACCGGGACGCTGGAATGGACCGCTCCGGACAGCCCGGGCGAGATCAAGTTCCAGTGCGATTTCCACCCCACGGACATGAAGGGGACGATCACCGTCGAGTAGCTTCGGGAAGAGTCTGCAGTTGGGGCCCCGGCGCAGTCCGGGGCCTCTTGATTGTTAGCTCGCCGCTTCGCCGGGTGACTTCACCATCCCGCCAACCGACGCCGCAACCCGCGCCATCACCCCCAGAACCGCCTGGACCCCGAACGCCACCAGGAACGAGGGGATCGCCGCGCCCAGCCAGTCGGCCTCGGCGCCCAGCGGGAACGCGAGCCGGAAGCCGTTGAACGGCTCCTCGTAGGCATCCAGCCACCACGCAATCTCCGCCGGGCTGATCCACTGGTACAGCACGAACCCGGCCGCCCAGGCCAGCAGCGAAACGATCGCGGTTCGCCGGCCGGGAATCAGTGCGTCCGCAAACACAACACCAAACGCGGGAATGAACGCAGAGGCCCCCAGGAAGACGTACTGCTCGACCTCTCCCGTCCTGAACGCGATCGCCGCCGGTATCGCGGCCAGCAATGGCAGTGCCGCGGCGGCCCGTGCTGGAACCCTCGGTACGCCCTCCAGAGTCGCTCCGCTCGAAAGCAGGTTGAGGTGCAGTTCGTCCGCCTGCAGCAGGAAGAGGATGATGAGCGCGCCCAGGCTCATGTTCATACCGACGAGGAACCCCGCGATATCGCCGGATTCGACCGCCGGCAGATAGATCACCCCCAGCGCGCCGAACCACGCTGAGAACACGAACATTCCTGTGAACGTGCCGCGCGCTGCCATCCTCGCATCACCCGAACCGCGTGCGAAGTCCGCGACCACCGGCAGCCACAGCAGGGGGAAGATGAGCATCACGTCCACCGCCTGCCACATCGTCGGCCAGCCACCGACGGCCGGACGCTTGAGGTACGCCGGGATTTCGAACTCCATGTACGCCGAGGCAGCGATCACAACTGCCAGCAGCAGCATGACCCAGATGCCCCCGCGCCGCATCGCCAGCGTCAGCCGCTCCCGGCCGAGCAGTGCCAATCCCAGCGCTCCCACTCCGAACAGCACAGCCCATAACGGCCGGAGGTCGGCCCCGAGTGCGCGCTCGCCGACCAGGGTCGCTGCGTCCGTTATCAAGATTAGAGCAAACGATGCAACCAGGACGTGCCGCGCCAGGACGACAGCGCCGACGGGGATCCGTGATCCCCCGCCAAACGGCCCGCTGAGCAGATCGAGGGTGGAGCGCCCGGTCCGGGCCGCCAGCGCCGCCACAGCGGCGAACAGGAGCGAGGCCACGGACGCCGCGATCACGGCGGCAACCACGCCTTGCTCGATGCTCAACGCCGGGACGAGAAGCGAGCCAAACGGCATCAGGTAGAGGCTCGCCCCCAACCCGCCCCAGACGGCAAAATGCGTCAGAAAGCCGTCACGCCGCTCCTGCGCGCTCACGCCATCTTCTCCACTTCCACCGGTACCGCCCGGTCGACCTGCTGCTGCACCCAGTTCCAGCGCCAGTAGTTAAGGTGCCCGTACCCGCCGGCGAAGTGCAGCCACTTGACCATGCCCGGGACCACAGCGTCGGACGACTTCCAGTTGCGGTGCTGGTACGGCTCCCACGCGTGGTACACAATCACCTGACCAGGCCGCGCCGCGGACGAGATCTTCGTGCGGATGTGGAACTCCTCGAAGTCGTTGAAGACGCGGACTTCCTCGTTGTCTGCGAGGCCTCGGGACTCCGCGTCGATGGGATTCATGATTATCAGCGGGTGGCCGCGGTGCGTTCGCAACATAGTCGTGTTGACAGCGCTGATCGAGTGGATGCTCCAGCGCTGGTGACCGCTGGTCATCGTTAGCGGGTAGTCGCCGCCCATCGGCGGCGGCGGCTTGTGCACCGGCAGTTCCTCACCCGCCTCCAGGAACCACTCGTGGTCGATGTAGAACTGGATCCGCCTGGCATACGTGGGATACGGGATCTTGCGCTCGACGTGCCATCTGAGCGGGCTGATCGTCTCCCCGGGCTTGATGTCCGTTGCCAGGTTTAGACCAATCGCATCCGCGCCAAGGCCGGTGAACCGGATGATCCCCTTCTCCCGGACCTTCTTCATATTCGTCTTTTCCGGCAGCGCGCCCACCCGGACCGTGTCCTTCACCATATCCTCGGCCAGCTTCTCGTTATCGTGTTCTTTGACCGCGCCATGCATCGTGAAGATGTCGTAGACGTCCCGGAGCTTGAACCGGCGGCCTCCGTCATCCGAGTACTCATCGATGCCACGGGCCCTGGCGCGCTTCTGGATCTCCCCGGCCAGCCGCGCGAAGATCTCCCACTCCGGCTTCGATTCCCCCACAGGCTCTACGGCTTTGTCGGAGAACGTCAGGAAGTTCGTATGGGCCGTGGGGAACCGGAAATCGATCTTCTCGTAGAAGGCGGCGGCGGGCAGCACTATGTCGGAGTAGAGTGCCGTTGTGCTCATCCGGATTTCGCACGCCACGATGAGCTTCAGCTTGGGCCACAGCTCATTCAGCAACTGCTTCAGTCCGCCCCTCGTGCGCCGCAACGTCGACCCGGCCACGCCCAGGTAGACCCGGGGAGGCTTGTCCGGGCTGGGCCTGACCAGGCCGTCCCACCAACCCTTGTCCATCGCCTCGTTGAAGTAGTCGTCGAACGACCGCTTCATCCCGGGGTCGTTCCAGTCGGGGTTGTTCCAGACTTCCTTGTAGCCGGCGTGGTGATACCAGTAGAAGGCGGGCGGCACAAGGAGAGGCGTCGGCGGCATGTCCGTGACGGTCTTGCCGCGCACTTCTTCCCGCTCCGTCTCGATGAGGACCATCTCCTCGGACAGCGTGTCATCCTTCTCGAGAAGCGCCTTCTCAACCTTGCGGGCGTTGCGGGCGAAGGTCAGGAACCCTTCCATGCCCGGCCGGGTCTTGAGCATCTCGCTCGACACGAGCTGGGCGCTGTTCCAGCCCCTCATGCCGGTGCCTTTGCGGCCGAAATTGCCGGTCAGGGCGAGCAGGAGCGCCATCGCCCGCTCCATCAGGTCGCCGTGGTAGTACTTGTTGACGTTAAAGCCCTGGAGGCAGTGAACGGCGCGCGCCTCGGCCACCTTCATCGCGATCTTGCGGATCATTTTCGGCCGGACGCCGGTGATCTCGGCCGCCTTTTCCGGCGTGTAGTCCTGGAGCATGTCCTTCAGGAATTCGAATGCCGGGCGGACTTGCACGGTCGATCCATCAGCTAGTTCCGCCGCCGCCGATCCCGCAAGCGCCGGGTCGACGTCTCCCGTATCCAGGGTCCCGCGCGGCGCCCGCACGATCTCGCCGGTCCGGTCATCCAGCCAGTACAACTGGTCTTCGCGGCCATCCTGCTTCAGGTCGGATTCCCTGAGGTAACGGCCTGTGTCCGTCCTGACAAGGAGCGACAGGTCCGTCTGCTCCTTGACGAAGCCCGCGTTGATCTTGCCCTCGTCAATGATGATCTTGCACATCGCCAGTGCCAGGGCTCCGTCCGAGCCGGGCTGGACAGGCACCCACAGGTCAGCGTGGAACGACGAGGCGTTGTAGTCGGGGGCGATCGAAATGACTTCCGTACCGTGATAACGCGCTTCCCAGATGAAATGCGTGGAGGGTATCCGTGTGTACACCGGGTTCATGTGCCAGACAAGGATCAGGTCCGCATGGAACCAGTCGTCGATGGAGGACGCAAACTGGAACTTGCCGAACGTCTGGTAGAGGCCGACGTTGTAGTCTGACGTCAGGCCGTTGCCGTCAAGCGTCGTGCCGCCGATCAGGCGAGTGAGCCGCCAGGCGGGCGTCGAGCCGTTGATGACGCCGCCTTCGCCGTTTCCATACTCGAGGATTACGGTCTCAGGGCCTGCTTCCTCGATGGCGTCGAGGATCGCGTCCGCGATCTCCCCCAGCGCCTCGTCCCATTCGATCCGCTCCCACTTGCCTTCGCCCCGCTCCCCGACCCGCCTGAGCGGATACTTCAGGCGCTCTTCGCCGTACATGACCCGGCTGAAACAGGAGCCCTTCTGGCATCCGCGCGGGTTCATGTCCGGCACGCCGTCTTCGATCATCGGATAGACGCCGGACTGCTCTTCGCGCCAGACGATGCCGTCCTTCGTGTATACCCGGAAGGAGCACCCGCCGGGGTAGCAGTCGTTGAGGTGCGTGCCCCAGGTGACTCTGTCCCAGGTCCACTTCTTCCGGTACAGGTCTTCCCAACTGTCGTAGGGATAGTAGCGGAAGAGCTCTTCCTGGGCGGCACCGGGGGACGCGATATCTACGAAGCGGAACCCCAGCCGCGTCAGGCTCAGCCCAACTGCGACACCGCCGGCCCCCTTTATGAAGTCGCGGCGGGATAGCGGAGACATACCGGCGTCACGATCCGTTGCGGGCGGGCTCCGCCAGTTCAACCTCCAGGGGCACCGACCGGTCTACGGGCACGGGCTGCCAGCACAAGGGCCGGAAGCGGAAGTGCCGGTATCCGCCGGCCAGGTGCAGCCACTTCACCATCCCGGGCTCCACCCATGAGGGGTCCTTCCATCCCGGGAACTGGAAAGGCTCGAATCCGTTGTAAACGATCACCTGGCCTGGCCGCACCGCGGGCGTCAGCTTAACCCAGATCTTGAATTCGCCCATGTCGTTGTAGGCGCGGACAAGATCCCCCTCGCCCACGCCCCGTTCCGCCGCATCGTTCACGTTCATGAACATGAACGGCCGGCCCTGGTTCGTCTCCTGCATCATCTTGTTGATGATGTTCGCCGCGTGAATGCTCCAGCGGTTGTGACCCGTGGTAAGGACCAGCGGATAGTCGCCGCCCATCTTCGGGTTCTCCTTGTGCTTCGGCAGCTGCTCATCCGCTTCCAGGAACCATTCGTGGTCGATGTAGAACTGTGCCCGTTGCGTTTCCGTCGGGTACGGCAGCTTCCGCTCGACGTGCCAGCGCAGGGGGCAAAACGCCTCGTCTTCCTTGAGGTCGCACGCCTGGCTCAGCATCGCCCCCGATCGGCCTATCGTCGAGAATCGCATCACGCCCTTTTCGCGCATCGTCTCCAGGGTCGTCCCCCTGGGCAGGGTCCCCGCCAGCGCCGTATCCTGCACCCACTCCTGCACGACGCGCTCGTCGTCCTCGAACTCGCCGCCCATCGTGTATTGTTCGTACAGGTTGTCCAGCCGGCGCGCCATGCCGCGGCTGTCCACGTACTCGGTGAACCCCTTGGCCTTGGCGCGCTCCTCCACCTTCTTGCAGAGGCGCCGGAAGATGTGCCACTCCGGTAGCGATTCACCCTGCGGGGCCGCCCCGCGGTCGTTCAGGATCAGTTGCAGGGTGTGAACCGTGGCGTAATGGACGTTTATCTTCTCCGTGTGGGTTGCGCACGGCAGGACCAGGTCCGAATACATCGCGGTCGCGCTCATTCGCCAGTCGATGGTGACGACCTTGGTCAGCTTTGGCCACAGGTGCTTCAGCAGCATATTGCCGCCGCCCCGGGTCCGCCGCAGAGTATCGCCGCCGCACTCGATGTAGATGCGGGTCGGCTTGTCGTCCATCGGCCGCGCGACGCCCGCCCACCAGCCCTTGCTCAGCGCCTCGTTCAGGTAGTCGTCGAACGGCCGCTTCATCGCCGGGTCGGACCATTCCGCCTTGTTCCAGTTCTCTTTGTGGCCGCACTGGAAATACCAGAAGAACGCCGGCGGCGTCGTTCCACTCATCCCTACCGTCCGCGTCTCCAGTTCCACCATGGCCTGTTCCTGTGTCCGGTCCGGGTCCTCCTGCTTCATCACGTCGACCATTCGTTCCAGTAGATCGATCGTCTCCAGTGTGGCCTCCGGCCCCGGCCGCGACTTCGCGCCGAACAGGCCGATGCCGTCCCACGGGCCCACGCACCAGATGCGGATGCCGGTGCCCTTCTTTCCCCAGTTGCCGGTCAACGCCAGCATCAGGATCATCGACCGTTCCATCAGGTCGCCGTGGTAGTACTTCGGGGAGTTGAAGCCGAGGAGGATGTTGGTCTTCGCTTTCGCCGCCTTCCGCGCCAGATAGCGGATCGAGTCCGCTCCAGCCCCGGATATCTCGGCCGCCTTCTCCGGTGTGTAGTCCTTCAGGCGTTCCCGCACCAGCGCGAACACAGGCTCGCACTCGACCTCGCCACCCTCCGCCAGCTTGACCTTGATGCTGCCTTCCAGTGCCGGATCGACTTCACCGACGCCCAGGTTCGCCCGGGGCGCCTTCGCGATCCCGCCCGTCTTCTTGTCGAGGAAGAAGAACTGGTCTGCCCGGTCGCTCGCTTCAACATCGTTGCCGCGCAGGAAGCGGCCGTTGTCGCGGCGGACCAGCAGGGCCAGGTCCGTCTGCTCTTTCATGAAGGCCTCGTCGTACAGGCCCTCGTCCACGATCACCTTGCACATCGCCAGGCCGATCGCCGCATCGGTTCCCGGCCGGACGGGCACAAACCAGTCGGTGTGGGGCGCAGAGGGGCTGAAATCCGGTGCGAAGATCGCCACCTCTGCCCCCTTGTACCGCGCCTCCGTTATGTAATGGTAATAAGGGATACGCGTGTAGGCGGGGTTCATGTGCCAGATCAACAGCAACTCGGAGTGGAACCAGTCGTCCACTGTTGAAGCGAAGATCTTGCCGAATGTCTCGTACAGCCCCATGGCCAGGTCGCTCGTTGTCCCATCGAGGTCCATCGACAGGCCGCCCACCTTCCCCATGAATCTTGACACCGAGCTGAGCGCCATCGGGCCGCCCTGCGCGCCCATGATCTCGTGTACGATCGACTCCGGCCCAACCTCCTTGATAGCGTCGACTATCGCGTCTGCCCATTCGGTGAGGGCCTCGTCCCAGGAGATGCGCTTCCAGCGCCCGGAGCCGCGCTCGCCCACGCGCTTCATGGGGTAGAGGATGCGCTCCTTGGAGTACAGCATCTGTCCCCACATGGCGCCCTTCTGGCAGCCCATCGGGTTGAGGTCGGGAACGCCCTCTTCGATCGTGTTGTACGTCGCGGCCTGCTCCTCGTGGAGCACCACACCGTCCTTGATGTAGACGCGGTAGGGGCAGTTCCCCGGGTAGCAGTCCACGCAGTGCGTGCCCCACACGACCCTGTCCCACTGCCACCGCTGACGGTTCAGGTCATCTTCCGAGTAGTATGGCAGCGCCGCCGCCTCTGTCTTCTGCAGATTCGCCAGCTTCTGTCTAGGCATCGCTTACTCCCATGCTCGCCTCGCGGACGAACCTATCCTCGGCCCATGCAAATCGGGCGGTAAACTGCAACAGGGACCGGTAGAATGCCGCGGGGGACGCTGCCGCCGCGCGTTGGGGCAGGCCTCCCACCCAGACCAGGTGACGCCGGCTGAAATCGCGCTGCGCCCTCAGGGCGCTCCCGTGGTCGGTGGCGTCGCCGCTCGCCAGCCTGCTCATGAACTCCAGTTGCACTGAAATATGGTCCGGCATGACCCCTTCGGTAAGCCGGAACCCAAAGTAGTTGTAAAAGCGGATCAACTCTCGCAGCGTTGCCGCCCTGTCACGCGTGTAGTAGCCCTCGTGCAGTGGACACGGTGGTCCGCCGCGACCCCCGACCTGGAAGAGCCGGATGTACTCGGACTGCATATCGTCATATTCCGGCCCGGTCTTCCAGGCGAGGTCTGAGGTGCGTAGACGGTAGGGCAGCCGGGGCAGAACGGCGGCAAGCTGCTCAGCCCATTGCCCACTCTTCACCTCGGCGTGGAGGGACGCGTGAGGGAAGCTGTAGGCGAACGAAAGGTGCGCGTAGACATCGCTCCGGGGGAGGATCCACGGAGGAGTCTGTGTGATGGGGTCGGAACTACTGGCGGTCACAATCATTGGCTGCCCTACCATCCACTATTCGGTTGTGATGCCGCCGCTCTTTGCCATTCAATCTCGCCCGGATCCTGGTCGAAGGGCTTGAACATGTCCTTCCACCAGTAGGCGATCAGCGTGTCCATCAGTTCGGACTTTCCGCCCGAGCGGGTAACCCCCATTTCCCGGCGCAGCGTTTCCAGCGCCGCCCGCACCCCTGCACCGAAGAGCGACTCAAGGTGCTCTGTCGGCAGCCGCGGGCGCGACTCATCGAAGTTGTTGTCTTCGGTCAGCCGTGCCGGAAGGATCGGCGGGATGTAGAAGACGTTCGGTTCCGTGCCGTACTCGGGATGCAGCGGGAGGGCAACCTCCCACTTGCGCACGAGCTTGTGTACCGGGCCCGATTCGTCGTCCAGCATGCCGAACCAAACCGCGCGCCCGGGACACTGGCGGACGCACGCCGGCGCAACGCTCTGCTCCAGTCTTGGGTAGCAGAGGATGCAATGCTGGCTAACTTCTTTCGCGAAGTTGAAGTAGATCTTCTTGTAGGGGCATGCCTCCAGGCAGAACTGGTATCCACGGCAGCGGCTCTCGTCGCGCAGGACAATACCGTCTTCTTCGCGCTTGTACATGGCGCCGCGCGGGCAAGCCTCAACGCAGGCTGGCTTCGTGCAGTGGTTGCATAGCCGGGGCATGTAGTAGAAGTAGGAGTTCGGGTACTCGCCTGCGCCCTGGTCTTCGTCCCAGTTAGGTCCCCACTGGGGCTTTTCGCCCACAGCCTCGAGGTGCACTTCCTGCCCGCGGCCGCTGTACATCACTTCCTCGTAGTTAAAGTCCCAGCCGCCGCCCCACTCCTTGCTCGTCGGGCGCCTTCCCGCCTGGGGGATTCCATCGCGGAATCCGCCGCCCATCGCCTCCCAGTCCTTTGGGTGTCCGCGGCCGGGCAGTGTGTTAACAGTGCACCACCACTGGTAGTCCTGGCCCGCGTCGCGCGTCCATAGCACCTTGCAGGCCACGGAGCACGTCTGGCAGCCCATGCACTTGTTCAGGTCGAAGACCATCGCCGCCTGCTTCGCGGCAGACTTGCCGTTCCCTCTGCTCATGACAACACCAGTTCCAGCCATTCAGGCGAATAGGAGTGCAGGCCCGCCCTCTCCTGGTTGCTTCCATCCCAGACGGCGAACGCCACCCGGGCCGGCGCGCTGTGCATGGCGAGGGGGCCACTGATCACAACCTGCCATCGCCCGTTTCGGTGTTGCGCTGCCGTGGTCACAGGGGAATCAGCCATCGGTGCCTCGGTCGCGAATCCGTGAAACCGCAGGCATTCGCCGGTCCCATTGCGATTCGCCCGCCAGTACCATGCCTCGATCCCCTGCGCATCCGTGCCCATCCGCTCCAGCGGAGCGTCCCCGTTCGCCGGGAACAGCACCGCGGCCGCGTCCGGGAAGGTAACGCCGCCGGCGTAGTCCAGATCGCACGTGTCGTCCCGCCACTCGAGGCGGAAGAAGAGGTCCTGCCGGTTGTTCGCCGCCTGCACGGTCAGCGCGCGGATCGACCCCACGCGCTTCCCCGCCCATGCGGTCCTGATGTACGCCGAAGGTTGCTCCGCCGCCTCTGTGCCACGCAGCGCGAGGTTCACGCGCGGAGCGCGCTCCCATTGCGCCGCGAACGGGTTCAGGAGCGTCTTCGACGCAAGTTGCAGCTTTATCGCATCCATATGTACGACCCCTTGCTCAGTTATGCTTGACGGCGGTCTCCCCGTCAGTCCGGTCTCGTCCTAATTTCACGGTGAGGCTTTCCCCTACGTCTCCAACTTCAGCCATCCGGCGTCGCAGCGGCAGAACTCGTGGGCCAACATGGCAGCCCATTGGTAGAAGGCAGGTATGTCGCGACCCGCCTCCAGCCGCGCCCGCAGCCTGGGCAGCCACCTGCACAGGTGCCGGTCCAGAAAATCGCGCTGCGCCAGGCGCAGCGACTGCGCGTCATCGCCGTGAGAGGCCACTGCCGCCTCCTTGAACGCCAGGTAGTGCATGAATTCCAGCTCTGCGCAGAGGTGGTCCGGCTGGTCCCCTTCAACAGTCTTCAGGCCAAAGTGCTCGTAGAACCGCACCAGTTCTTCCATCAGTTTCATCCGGCCGTTGCGGTGCGACCCTTCGTAGAGCGGGCAAAACGGGCGACCGATACCTACCTCGAATACGTTCATGTATCCCTCTGCCAGCCCTTCCGGTCCGCCAGGGCAAGCGCCCGGCTCCACGGCATACGGGAGCTCTCCGAGCAGACTGCGCACCGCTCGCTCCCACTCGCCGTTCTTCACATGCCCGAGGAGGTGCTCCGAGGGATAGGCGAATACCTCGGCCAGGCGCTGGTATACGGCGCTCCGGGCGCCGGCGATCGCTTCGGCACGGCCACTTTCCAGCGTCAGGCTTGCGATCGTCACTGCACCGGCCTCTTAAGCTTGCCGGGATCATTCGTCAGGCCCCCGAACATGCTCTTCCATTCGTAGGCGATCAGCGTGTCCAGCATCTCGGACTTCTCGCCCCGGCGAGTCTTCGCCATCTCTTCTTTTAGCGTGTCCAGAACCCTGTTCACATCCTGGCCAAACAGGCCCTCGAGATAGCTCCGCGGAATGCGCTCCGACCCTTCGACCTCCTCGCCGTCTTCGTCGAACTTCGGCGGCGATAGCGGCGGGACGTAGTACACGTTCGGCCCGGTGCCGTACTCCGCATGCAAAGGCAGTGCCACCCGCCATTCCTTCACCAGCTTGTAGACGGCGCTCTGCTCGTCATCCAGGTAGCCGATGAATCGCACGCGGCCGGGACACTGACGGAAGCAGGCCGGCGGCACCCCCTGTTCCACGCGGGGATAGCAGAGGATGCACTTCTGAGAAACCTTCTTGCTGTGGTTGAAGTAGATCCGCTTGTACGGGCAGGCTTCCATGCAGAACCGGTAGCCATTGCACCGTTCCTGATCGATCAGGACTATTCCGTCGTCCACGCGCTTGTAGATCGCTTGCCGCGGACACGCCGCCAGGCAGGCCGGGTTTGTGCAGTGCATGCAGATCATCTGCAGGTAGAAGAAGTAGGAGTTGGGGTAATCGCCCGTCGCCTGGTCCTCGTCCCACAGCGCACCCCAGTCTGCCTCGCCCGTCTTGGGCTGAAGGTGTTGGGTCAGGCCGTTGCCGTTGTAGAACACGTCCTCGTAGTTGAACTCCCATGCCTCGCCGTACTCCCGCAGTTTCGCGATCCGGCTCGGCTTCGGATCGCCCCCGTTTGGAAATCCGCCCCCTAGATCCTGCCAGTTTTTCGGCGTTCCCTTGCCGGGCATCGTGGAGACGATGTTCCAGTACATGTAGTCCATGCCTTCTTCGTCGGTCCACAGAGTCTTGCAGGCGATCGTGCAGGTCTGGCAGCCCAGGCACTTGTTCATGTCGAACACCGCCGCCAGTTGCCGCTTGACGGGTGGTGGTTGCGGGGCCATACCTAAGCCTCGATCTCCAGTGGCTGCCACTCCAGCGTCGCCGCCTTCAGGCCCCCGCGCTCATGGTTGCTCCCCTGCCACACGGCGAACGCAACCTTCCCGGTGACGCCGGGCTCGAGCCAAACATGGCCCTGACCTTTTGCGGCCATTGGCCTCCCGATGACGGCGGTCCAGCGCCCCCCTGCGTATCTCCCCGCGCCCGCCATGCCAGGTTCAGTTGTGCGCCTGGTGGTGCCTATCCCTTTGGCGACAACGGAATACGGCGAATCCATGTCCGCCCGCCAAAGCCAGGCGTTGACCATCTGCTGGGGCGAACCCATGCTCAGAAGCGGCGCGTCGTCCTTGACCGGAAACATCACCGCCGCCGCATCCCCGAACTGGTCGGTATCCCTTATCGCGTCGTCTCCGGTCTCGTCCTCCCACGACATACGGAAGTAGATCCCGTCGCCGTTATGCAACGCCTTTACAGAGACACCCGCTACCGACCCGTAGGGGACGTCCTTCCACTTCGCCTGGACGTACATTGAGGGCTGCGACGCCAGAGGAGTTGGCTGAAGAGCCAGATCGGTGGCCTGAGCACGGCTCCATTCCGTCGCCTCTGGGTCCATGAGTTGAGCGTGCTCGGCCGAAACGCGTTTGACCTTCACCATGTCGCAAGCATCCCGCTGCGGGCCGCCCGCAAGGAATCGGGCACGCGCAGTCAAAGGGCCGTAGGGCCGAACCCCACGCGTCCGAAAGCCAGTGAATCGCCAACTGGCCTGGCGCCGGGGATACTGCTACCGTGGCACACCGTCTCAGTGAGCGTGGCCCGCCGTCAGCCGCCGAACCTGCGCTGGCCGTGCCAGCACGACTTGAGGACGGGCAGCAGCTCCGACTCCGCCTGGTCCTTCGCGATGCAGGCGTAGCCCCAGCGCTCCCTGATCGCCTGCCGGTAACCGGGCGTGTCCTCATCGAGGAGTACGATCACCCGCACGTCCGGCAGGCCTTCCACAATCCGCCGGAGCCTCGAGGCCGGGTGACTCATCGCAAGATCAACCGCGAGCAGGACCACGTGCGCCTGGTGTTTGCGCACCAGGCGCAGCGCTTCCCGCAGGCTCGCCGCCTCGCCTATGACCTGGGCATCGGTATTCTGGACAAGCACGCGACGAAGCGTCTCCCGGAAATGGGGACTGCGGTCGGCGATGACTACTCTGCCTGTTGGAGGTGCAGTACGAACGTTCCCGCGCATTGGTGCTCAATGTCAGGTTGGCAGGGCCAAATGGCTCTGTCTGTCGGGCAGCTATCGACTTTAGGCTGGGGCCAACGAACGAAAGTGTGGGGCGTTGCCGTACCATTCGGAGGGATGAATGAAAGGCAGAGCTTCAGGGGGAACTCAGACCATCGGCGTTCTTGATCCGGGCGGGTCGGCACGTCCGCGCCGACCTGACGTGGCCAAGGTACTCAGGGGACTTGCGGATCCCGTACGCCTGGACGTTCTTCGCCTGCTCGCCGCCGGCATCGGCGATCCGCGCGAGATTTCCGGCGAACTCCACATTCCGGTGCCGCTGGCGCGCAGGCACCTGCGCACGCTGGAGAGCCTCGGCCTCGCCCGCAGCGGCACCCGCGCCGGCACCGAGGTCTACCAGCTCGTTCAGCACGCGGTTCGCCTCATCAACGCAACCCTCGTCTACAGCCTCAGCGGCGGCACCCAGGGCGCCGACGGGCAGTCCGCCGGCACGCCCTCACCGCCGCTCGCCTGTACCCTCTGCGAAAACCGCACCTTCGTGACCGGCGTTCTCGACGAACTCGGCACCGCTCTCAACGAATCGCGCGAGTACCACGGGCGGATCCAGGAGATGTCGCAGCAGATCCTGACCGCACACGAAGCCGAACGTCTGCGCATCGCCCGTGAACTCCACGACGATACGGCCCAGGCACTCACGTCAATCCTCATTCGCCTGCGCCTCCTTGAACGCTCCGCGGAGGCCGGGGAGATACTCGCCAATGTCGAGGAGCTGCGCGAGCTCACCGCCTCCGCTCTAGACTCGGTCCGCCGCATGGCCATGGACCTGCGCCCGGCGTCTCTCGACGACCTCGGCCTCGTCCCCGCTCTGGAGTCCTACATCGCCAGGTTCTCGCAGAACTGGCCCGTCCTCGTGTCGTTCGAGGTCGCGGGGGTGCGCCGCCGGTTGCCCCGCGAGATAGAACTGGTGCTCTATCGCATCGTGCAGGAGGCGCTCACCAACATCGGCAAGCACTCATCGGCGCGCAACGCCCGCGTCACCCTTCGGCGGCGCCACAACCAGGTGACACTGACGATCGAAGACGATGGAGAAGGTTTCGATCCGCAGGTGGCAACGGAAACTAATGGCACCGGCCTCGGTCTCTTCGGCATGCGCGAGCGCCTCGCGCTCGTCAACGGCGAACTTGAAGTAGAATCTCAGAAAGGCCGGGGCACAACGGTCACGGCTCGCGTTCCGCTCGCGGGACTCAAGCCCAGGCCCAGGAGAGTAGCTGCATGACATCTGCGCCTACCAAGAACAAGGTGCGCATAATGCTCGCCGATGACCACCAGGTCCTCCGGTCGGGGCTCCGCGCGCTCCTCAACATGGAACCGGATTTCGACGTCGTCGGCGAAGCGTCGAACGGGATCGAAGCGGTGAAGCTCGCCGAGACCCTCCGGCCGGATGTCATCGTCATGGACATCTCGATGCCGGAGATGGATGGCCTGAAGGCCGCCGAAGAGATCCACAACTCCGGGCTCCCCTGCAAGATCGTCATACTCACCGTCCACGCCGACGAGGACTACCTCTTCCAGACTCTCAAGGCCGGCGCGTCCGGCTACGTCCACAAGAGCTCTGCCGACCGCGAACTGATCGACGCCATCCGCACCGCCAACCGCGGCGACGTCTTCCTCTACCCGTCCGCCATCAAGAAACTCCTGGGCGAATACCTGCGCGGTGGCACCAAGCATGCCGACGAGAAAGAGCCCCTCACCAATCGGGAGCGGGAGGTCCTGAAACTTACGGCGGAGGGCTATACGAACAACGAAATCGCGGAGCAACTGGTAATCAGCCCAAAGACCGTGGACACATACCGCCAGCGGATCATGGAGAAGCTGAACCTTCACCATCGCTCAGAACTCATCCGGTACGCTCTCAAGCGGGGCTATCTTGTGCCCGGCACGGAGTGACGCGCGTGGGGCGCTGCCTCACCCATCAAATCAACGCCCGCCTGACAGACAGGCGCCGCCGCGGCTCGTACCGTAACGGCATCGGAGTCGCGCTGGAATAGAGGAATCATGACACCCGTCGTAAGCTTCGTCGGTAACTCGGGGGTGGGAAAGACCACCTTCCTGGAGAAGTTGATCCCGGTCCTGAAGTCCCGCGGCTACCGCGTCGCCGCCATCAAGCACGACGCGCACCGCTTCGTCATTGACTACCCCGGCAAGGACTCCTGGCGCCTCACGGAGGCCGGGAGTGACATTGTGGTCATCTCCTCGGGCGAGAAGCTGGCCCTCGTAGAGCGTCCGGCTTCCGAGCGTGACCTCTCTGACCTCGTCGGCATGGTTTCTGATCGCGTCGACGTTGTCGTCACGGAAGGCTATCGCGGGGCGTCTGCCGTCAAGATCGAGGTTTCACGCAGCGCCCACAGCCATACTATTACGGCCCGCCTGGATGACCTTATCGCGATCGTCACCGATGAGCCGTTCGAATACCCGGTCACGCAGTTCGGGCTGGACGACGCAGACGCCGTCGCCACCTTCCTGGAAGCGCGCTTCTCCCTCAAGCCTGCCACGGAACGCGTCCGGACGCTGCCATGCAGCGACACGCAACCGCTGTAGTCCTCGCCGGCGGCCGCAGCACCCGTCTCGGCCGGGACAAAGCCATGCTCGAATTCGGCGGCCGACCGCTGCTCGCGCGGGTCGTCGACACCGCGTCATCCCTATGCGACGAGGTCATCGTCGCGGGCGCCTGGCGCCGCCCCGAGCAGTGGACCGGCATCGACGCCGTCTGGGTCGATGACGCCGCGGGCATCGCCGGACCGCTGGCAGGTCTCCGCTCCGGGATCAAGGCGTCTACGCGTCCACTCTGCCTCGCCGTCGCCTGCGACATGCCTTTCCTCAGCGGCCCCCTGCTCGAACACCTGATTGAGTCCATCGGGGACAGCGACGCGTGCGTGCCGCGAGTCAACTCCACCGTACAGCCCCTCCACGCTGTCTATTCGACGCGGATCCTCCCCATAATTGATAGCTTCATCCGCTCGGGCGGCCGGTCCCTTCTCGGCCTTCTGGACCGCCTGAACGCCGCCTACCTCAGCGAGCACGACTGCGCCGCGTTCGACGCATCTGGCCTCAGCACGTTCAGCCTCAACACGCGAGAGGATGTGCAGTTCGCCGTTGAAGAGTGGGCTCGCCGGACGGCCGGCACACCGGCAGCCTGATAGACCGGCGCCACGCCCCTTCCGTTCAGCCCGGGGACACATGCCAAACGGCACCCCTGCCGTGCTGCAAAACCCCACGCAGTCCCTTCTCGCCGCCTGACAGACCATCTTCGTGTTGCTTTTCACAATTCAATTGGGATGCGGAAGGTCGCATTACAATGCTGGAACTAACAAAGAAGGCAGACTACGCCCTCCGTCTCATGATAGAGGTTGCCGCATTTGGCGATGGCGGCCTCAGCACAGCGGAAGTCGCCCGCCGGGAGGAGATACCACATCCCTTCCTCCGCAAGGTCGGCAAGGAGTTGGTCTCGGCCGGGCTGCTCATCAGTACGCGCGGCGCGCGGGGCGGCCTTAAGCTGGCGCATCCGGCGGAAACGATCTCGCTCCTGGAGATCGTCCGCGCCGTGGACGAGCCGGTCCTCAGCAAGTGCGTGGTCGATCCCGGCGCCTGCACCAGGAGTCACCGCTGTGCCGTGTATCCGGTCTGGCGCCGCATCCAGCTGGAGATGGAACGCGCCATGGAGGCGGTCCGCCTGTCCGACATGGCCAAACACCACAAGTTGACGGCTGGATCCGCGACGGCCCGCAAAGGTCTCACAGAACAGACCACAGTCCAGATGGCACCCAAATGAGACTCCAAAAGTCCCATTCAGCTCGGGAAGTGCAGCCGGCTCCCTCCGACCGGGGACTCGCTTAATGTCCAGTTGTGGCTAGCTCCTGAAAGGAGAGTTCATCTATGAACAAACGGTTTGTATTCAGAGGCGCCCTGGCGGCATTCGCCATCCTAGGCGCCATGCTGTTGCTCGGCGCCGCCTGCGGCGATGACGACGACGGCACAGGCGGCAACGGCAACGGGGGCGCCGACGGCGACCTACAGGCCATCGCCGATGCCCGCGGCCTCTCGCCGGAGGATATGAAGCACGCCCTGCAGATGTACGTGCCGCCGGGAAAGTATGACGACTACGTCATGTTCGCTTCGGGCGGGCAGTCCGGTCAGATCCTTGTCATCGGCATGCCCTCCATGCGCATCCTGAAGACCATCGCCGTCTTCACGCCGGAGCCGTGGCAAGGCTACGGCTACGGTGCAGACTGGTCTGAAAAGGTACTTTCGGAAGGCAATCCCACCATTCCTGCAAACGTCGACCTGTCCTGGGGCGACACCCACCATCCAGCCATCAGCGAGACCGGCGGCGACTACGACGGGCGCTACCTTTACATCCAGGACCGGGGCAATGGCCGTGTGGCCTTCGTGGACCTGAGGGACTTCCGCACGAAGCAGATCTTCGCCGTGCCGAACATCCAGACGTCCCACGGCGGCATGTTCGTCACCCCGGACTCCGAATACGTCCACGTCTCGTCCAAGTTCCCGGCGGTCCAACCTGAAGGCTCCTACGCCGACGTGAGCGAGTACCAGGAGAAGTTCCGCGGCGCATCCACCTGGCTCAAGATCGACCAGGACACCGGCCGCATCGTCCCGGACCAGAGCTTCCAGGTCGAACTTCCGCCTTACAGTCAGGACCTCGCCGATGCTGGCAAGAAGGTCAGCAACGGCTGGGGCTTTATCGGATCCTTCAACTCCGAGATGGCCACGGGCGCTGACTTCGGCGATGACAACAAGCCGGTCGGCGAGCCGCTTGAGGCAGGCGCCTCCAAGGCGAACTTCGACTACCTGCACGCCGTCAACTGGAAGAAGGCGGAAGAGGTAATCGCGGCAGGCAAGTTTGAAGAGCGCAACGGCATGAGGATCATCCCGCTCGACGTCGCCGCCGAGGAAGGCGTCCTCTACCTCATCCCCGAGCCCAAGAGTCCGCACGGCGTTGACGTCGATCCGTCGGGCCGATATGTCGTCGTCGGTGGCAAGCTCGACCCGCACGTCACCATCTACGACTTCAACAAGATCCAGGCGGCCGTCGAGGCCGGCGACTTCGAGGGCCAGGACCCATTCGGCGTCAACATCCTTAAGTACGACTCCGTGGTTGCGGGACAGGTCGAGGTCGGTGCCGGTCCGCTCCACACGCAGTTCGACAGCCAGGGTCACGGCTACACCTCCATGTTCCTTGCCAACGCCATCGCCAAGTTCACCCTGGGCGAGGACGTTATCAAGACGGGTGAGGCTCCCTTCACCCTGATCCAGACGATCCCTACGAACTACAACATCGGCCACCTCTCGACTGCCGAGGGCGACACCGTCTCCCCGGACGACAACTACATGGTGGCCCTGAACAAGTGGAGCATCGACCGGTACCTCACCGTCGGTCCGCTGCACCCCCAGAACTTCCAGCTCATCGACCTCAAGGGAGGTACCGGCGAGGCCGAAGAGATCGGTGAGATACCAATCCCGGACGCCGAACCGCACTACGTTCAGATCATCAAGGCAGACAAGCTTAAAGCTCTGAGCCTGTACGATCCCGGCACTGACGTGCTCACGATGGCCAAGAGTGAGTTCGCCGTGGAGGCCGGCGGGGAGAAGGTCGAGCGCGACGGCAACAACGTCGAGATCTGGATGACGGCCACGCGCAGCCACTTCACTCCAGACATCCTCCGGCTAAAACAGGGTGATAACGTCACGATCCATGTCACCAACATCGAGCAAACCAAGGACGCGACTCACGGGTTTGCCATCGCCGACTACAACATCCAGGGCAGCCTGGACCCCGGTGAAACGGTCACGTTCAAATTCGTCGCCGACAAGGCGGGAGCTTTCAACTTCTACTGCACGGAGTTCTGCTCCGCCTTGCACCTGGAGATGGCAGGCTGGGTCCTCGTCGAACCATCTGCCGCAGCCGCCATACCCAGCAGGGCGTCTTCGTCGGTCCAACACCAACACTGATCGAGACTAGACCCCGCCGGCGGGCAGGCTAACCCGTCGGCGGGGACCCACCTGGCGAGGAGGGAAACACAATGACCAGGCTATTCGGTAGGCCCGACCGGGCATGGCTCGTCTCCGCCGTCATCGCAGCTGCTCTTCTGGTCGGCGCGATCTTTACGCCCCTCTGGAGCATGGAGCTCGTCGCGCCCCAGTACCCATCAGGCCTCAAGATGTACGCGTACGGCGACCGCTTCGAGGGCGACACTACGGGCTACTACGAGGGCTTCGATGTACTCCGCGAGATTAACGGCCTCAACCACTACATTGGGATGAAGGCGATCGAGGAAGTCACGGAGATGACGCTGTTCATCCCCGGCATGCTCGCCACTGTCGCCGGTCTCATCATCGTCTCTTTCATCGCCTGGCACAGCCGGTGGTTCAAGGGGTTGATGATATCTGCAGTCTGGTTCCTTCCTCTATTCTTCCTCGCCGATTTGCAGTACTGGCTTTACAACTACGGCCACACGATGAAGGAGGACGCGGCCCTCAACACCGGCGGCTTCACGCCAAAGGTCATCGGCACCACGAAGGTCTGGAACTTCCACTCGGAGACCATGGTTGAGATCGGCTTCTTCCTCATGTTGGCGGCAGCGCTCGTCATCTCCTTCCTGCCACCTGGCATCCGCTGGGTCCAGTCGCGGCGACGGCGCGAGGCGGCTTTCCGCGAGCCTCAAGCCACCGGCGTCGGCGCTACTCCGGCCCAAAGGGAAATGGCCTGACAGATGCGCTCCCTCCTCACCGCGGGTGTCCTCGGGCTAGTGGCCCTCCTGCTAGCCACAGGGGGGCAGGGAACGGCCGCTTCTTCTTCCAACTCCCTCCAGGAGCAGATCGACCGTGCTCAGCCCGGGGACACCCTCACTATCGCCGGCGGGGTCTATCACGAACGTATCATCATCGATAAGCCCCTGATACTCGAAGGCCGCGACTACCCCGTTATCGACGGCGAAGGCGAAGGCGACGTGGTCACGATCACCGCCGACGATGTTACCCTTTCTCGCTTCCTCATCCGTAACAGCGGCCGGGCCGTATCCCAGGAACCCGCCGCGATTAAAGTTGAGAACGCGCACTCTCCAACGATCCAGTACAACCGTATCGAATCGTCGCACTTCGGCATCCACGTCACTGGAAGCCACCACGCCACCATTGCTTACAATGAAATCGATGTGGGGGACGGCGTCCCCCAGGAACGCCGCGGTCACGCCATCTACCTGTGGGAGGTTGAGGACAGCGCCATCCACGCGAACACGATCACGAACTCTGCCGACGGCATCCACCTCGAGTTCTCCCACAACAACGGTATCGGCGAGAACACTGTCACTGGCAGCCGCTACGCCATTCACTTCATGACGGCGCACGGCAACCGGATCCTGAACAACACGCTGAAGGACAACCTCACCGGCGCTATCCTCATGTTCTCCCACGACATCCTGGTCAAGGGCAACGAACTCTCCAACAACCGCAAGGGCGCCAGCGGCGCCGGCATGCTCATCAAGGACGCCGACAACATCTTCGTTGAAGGCAACACCATCCAGCGAAACAAGTACGGCATCACTGTCGAAGGCACCCCTAACTCGGCGGAAGGCACGGCCACTTTCCTCGGTAACACCCTCGCCCTTAACGACACCGGCATCGGCCTGTTCCCCAACGCCCCGATAACGTTCGTCGGGAACGCGATGATCGAAAACACGGTCCAGGTCGAAGCCACCAGCGGCGCCCTCGGCCTGGGTGCCGAGCACGGGTCTTCTCCCCCCATCGGCAACACGGGGCAGACCACGTCCGTCAGCGGACGCCCAAATGCGCCCGTCTGGGCCCTCGGCGGCCGCGGGAACTACTGGAGCGACTATCGCGGCTACGACGCCGACGGCGACGGAGTCGGCGATCAGCCGTACCTGCCGGAGCCTCCATTCGCCGGCGCTATGGACGAACACCCGACCCTGCGGTTCTTCGAGTTCACCCTGGCGCAACAGGCCATCGACACCGCCGCCGACATGTTCCCCGTCTACCGTTACGACCCCGTGATCGAGGACGCCGGCCCCCTGATGGACCCGCCCGGTCCCGCCCTGCCGCGAGAACGCAGCTTGAACACAGGGCTTATCATTGTGAGTGTGATGCTACTGGCGTTGGCGACAGCTCTGCTTCAGCTCGCCTCGGATTTCGATCCAGTTAGCGCCCTGATCGGCGCTGGCAGGCGGGTGACCGGCGCCGCGAACCGGGGTGCAGCGTGACAGCCGCCGGCGAGCCGGTCCTTTCCCTTCAGAACGTCACCAAGCGTTACGGCAGGGTAACCGCGCTCGACGGAGTTAGCTTCGAACTGCCCGCCGGCTGCATCGTGGCTCTCCTCGGCCCCAACGGCGCTGGCAAGACCACAACCTTCAAGTGCACCCTGGGCATCACAGAATTCCAGGGTGACATCACGGTCGCCGGCAAGTCAGTCAAGCGCCACGGCAGGTCCGTCCGGGAGTCCACCGGCTATCTCCCGCAGTCGCCCGCCTTCCTTGGCGACGACACCTGCGCCGAGGTCCTCCGGTTCCTCGCCGACCTGCGGCACGTCCCCGCCTCCCGGATCGACGAGCACCTGGACCGCGTCAATCTCCTGGAGCAGAGGGACGTACCCTCGGACCAGCTCTCCGGGGGCATGCGCCAGCGCCTCGCGCTCGCCGCCGCCTTGCTATCCGATCCGCCGCTGCTTCTTCTCGACGAACCCACTGCCAGCCTCGACTCCGAGAGCCGCCGGCAGTTCCACGAGCTCCTGGTCCAGCTCCGCAGCGAAGGTAAGACCATCGTCCTCTCCACCCACTTCGTCGAACACATGGCGGAGCTCGCTGACCGCGTGATCATCCTCCAGGCGGGGAAGGTCGTGCTTGACCGGCCCGTCAGCGAGCTCTGGTCCACGGCCGGACGCCGCTTCAACGTTTACCTCAACGGTACGGCTCCCCGGGCGTTCCTGGATGCTCTCCGCAGCGTCGGGATCAGCGAGGAGAACGTCACGCCGGGCGATCCCGGGTTCGAAGCCGCCATCGCCCGCGCGCTGAGCGAGACTTCTGGCGAAGAAGGGGAGCGATGAACGCCGTCTGGACGATCGCCGAAAAGGAAGTCCGCGACGCCGTCCGCAGCCGCTGGCTATTGACCTACGGCGCCGCCTTCGCGGTCCTCGCCCTGGGCCTGTCGTACCTCGGCGAGCGCAATCTTGGCAGCCTCGGCTTTGAGAACTTCAGCCGGACAACGGCCAGCCTGATCAACCTTTGCCTCCTGTTGGCGCCCCTCATCGCCCTGTCGCTCGGCGCAGGCAGTATCGCCGGAGAAAAGGAGCGCGGCAACCTCACGTACCTCCTCGCCCAGCCGCTGGAGCGCTGGGAGCTGCTCCTGGGAAAGTTCGCCGGGCTCTTCCTTTCCATCAGCATCGCCACCATCGCGGGCTTTGGTGTGGCCGGGCTGGTCATCGCCTTCTACGCGACCTCGCTCGATGTGACCACCTACCTCCTCCTCGTCGGTCTCGTACTGAGCCTTGTCGCAGCCATGACCGGCCTCGGAATGATCGCCTCAGTCGTCTCCACCAGTCGCGTGCAGGCGCTCGGTATCGCGCTCATGGTCTGGTTCATCGCCGTGCTGTTCTTCGACCTCATCCTCATCGGTCTTGTTTCGAGCGCCTCGCTGGAGGGACGGACACTGCTATTCGGGGTCCTTCTGAATCCGGTGGAAATCGTCCGCGTTCTGGCGATCATCAACCTCGAGCCGGACCTGGAGGTCCTTGGGCCTTTCGGCACCTACCTGCTCGAGGAATTCGGCACCGGAACCGCGACCGCTATACTCGTCTCGGCCCTTGCGGTCTGGATCGTCGCCCCCGTCGCCGCTGCCACCTGGCTCTTCAACGACCGCCGCTTCTGACAGAAGCCGCACAGGGTAGGGGAAAACCCGACTCGCAAAACACACCTGCTGCCCGACTGTAGCCCCCCGCATCCCTCCTGATACTCAACTAGAACCGTATGGGCACAACTTCGTTGCAATCGGACCGGAGGCTAATATGACGCCCACCGCGAACTACAGAGTCAACGGCTCCCCATGGGCCGAGCAGTACAGGGACAAGTGGAGGTGGGACAAGGTCACCTGGGGCAGTCACTCCGTTGACTGTTATCCAGGCGGTTGCCCTTTCCACGTCTATGTGCGCGACGGCAAAATCGTCCGCGAGGAACAGAGCGGCCACCTGAAAACGGTCCAGCAGGGCGTTCCGGACATGAACCCGATGGGCTGCCAGAAGGGCGCCTGCTGGGGCTACATTCACACCGGGCCGGACCGCATTACCCAGCCCTTGAAGCGGGTTGGCGAGCGCGGTGAAGGTAAGTTCGAGCCCGTCTCCTGGGACGAAGCGCTCAAGGACATCGCGGACGCCATCCTCGACGCGTGCGAGGAGCAGGGCCCGGAGGCCGTCCTCACCCTCATGACACCGGAGCCCGGTGCCGCCCCGGCGCGCGCTTACCTGGGCACAATCGGCTCCCCGCTAACCGATGGCAACGCCGAGTTCCAGGACTGGAGCCCCGGCTACTACATGACCTGGGGCAAGTTCAACCCGGTCTCCTCGATGGACGACTGGTTCCTGGCAGAGCTAACCCTGATCTGGCACTGCAACCCCGTCTACACCAACATCCACTGGATTCACTACAGCCTGGAGTCCCGTTATAACGGCGGTGAGGTCATCACCATCGCGCCGGACTACAGTCCATCGACCATCCACTCCGACGCCCACATTCCGGTCCGCATCGGGACCGACGCCGCCCTCGCCCTGGGCATGTGCAAGGTCATCATCGACGAGGGTCTGTACAACAAGAAGTTCGTCCAGGAGCAGACCGACCTGGGCATGCTGGTCCGGAAGGACACCGGCAAGTTCCTCCGCGGCCCCGAAGTGAACATGGGTGACCGCGAAGACCAGTTCTTCTGGTGGGACACCAGGCAGCGGCAGGCCGTACCCGCCCCGCGCGGGACGCTGGCCCTGGGCGAGTACGACCCGGCCCTGGAGGGCACCTACAAGACGAAGCTCGTCAACGGCCAGGAAGTCGAGGTTGTCCCCGTCTTCCAGCTCCTGCGCGAGGAACTCGAAGACTACACCCCTGAGAAGGCGGCAGAGATCTGTAAGGTGCACCCGGACATGATTCGCATGGTTGCCCGCAAAGCCGCAGTGAAGCGCACCAAGATCTTCAGCGGCTGGAACTCCGGGAAGTATTACCACGGCGACCTCATGGAGCGCGCCATGGCCCTCCTCCTTGGCCTGACCGCCAACTGGGGCAAGCAGGGAACAGGCACCCGCTCCTGGTCCATCTTCGGCTTCGACGGGTTCTCCTTCCTCTCCGCGAAGGGACGGCCAGGCCAGGACGCGGCCAAGGACTTCCAGCGGCAGATGATCTCCATGCGCCGCATGATGTCGCAGGACGACCCGACGATGACCCTGGAGATGGTTCTCAACCGCTTCCTGGAGTCCGGCGCGGGCCGCATGGCCGGGATGGGAGGAATGATCCCGCCCGCCTTCCTCTGGTACCACCAGTTCGGCTACCGGGAACGCTGGAACAAGAAGGAGTGGTCGGACCCGGCCATGAAGCGCACCTTCGACGAGTACTACCAGGAAGCCATGGATAAGGGCTGGTGGGACACCTGGATGGCGAAGACCTGGGAGCACGTCGAGCCGCGCGTCCTCATCGAGGCCGGCGGTAACGTACTGCGGCGCCACCGCGGTGGGCAAACCAAGCTCCTCAAGGAGCTCTGGCCGAAGCTCAAGATGATCGTGTCCATCGACTTCAGACTCAACACCACAGGCCTCCACTCCGACTATGTCCTCCCGGCCGCCCAGCACTACGAGAAGCTGGGAAACTCGATGCCCTCGCCCCACCACCTCAACTTCGTCTTCATAGACCGCGCCGTGGACCCACCGGGAGACGCCAAGTCCGACCGCGAGATCGGCCAGCTGATCGTCAAGGCGATCGAGGACAGGGCCCGGGAGCGCGGGATCAAGGAGGTGAAGAACCGCGATGGCATGACGGTGCAGCTCGAGGGCGCATTCGACCGCATGACCCTCAACGGTTACTACGCCAATGACGAAGTCGAGTTCGACGAAGCGCTCAAGGACATGGCAGCATACGGGATCCTGCCACCGGACGCTTCGTTGGCGACGATCCGCGAGAAGGGGACGATGCGCACCCAGAACTGGGGCATCGCTGGCTTCGGCATCGCCCAGGCGTCCACCATCGAGCCGGACAAGACCCACAACCCCTTCCGCTGGCACACCGAGGACAAGATTCCTTACCCCACGCTCACCAGGAGGGCCCAGTTCTACATCGACCATGACTGGTTCCTGGAAGGGGGTGAGGCGCTGCCGGTGCACAAGGAGAACCCGAACCACGGCGGCGACCTGGAGTTCCGGATGACAAGCGGACACCCGCGCTGGTCCATCCACTCGATGAACATGACCAACAACGTCATCCAGAACACCCACCGTGGCGAGCCGTTCATGTTCATGAACGATGTCGATGCGAAGGAGAAGGGTATAGAAAACGGCGAGCATGTGCGTGTCCACAACGGCGCCGGCGAGTTGGAGATCGCCGTTAAGATCTCGCCCTCGGTCCGGCCAAAGCAGGTCATCATCTACAACGGCTTCGAGCCCTACCAGCACAAGCGCTGGTTCGCCCAGGGCGACGTCGAGCCAGGCATGGTGAAGTGGCTGCACATGGCCGGCGGCTACGGACACCTGACATACAGGCCATGGCACTGGCAGCCCGTCCCCGTGGACCGGGCGGTCGCCGTGGACGTCGAAAAGATCAAAGCGCCGGCGAAGGCGAGCTAGGAGAGGAACATGGCGACTAACGGCAAGACAGCAACAGGCAAGCAACTGGCCTGGGTTTTCGACCTCAACAAGTGCATCGGCTGCCAGACCTGCTCTGTAGCCTGCAAGGTCCTCTGGAACGAGGGCGAGGCCGGCGCTGAGCACCAGTGGTGGATGACTGTTAACACCCAGCCCGGCAGAGGCACCCCCAAGGACTGGGAGACCATGGGTGGCGGCGTCGACAAGGATGGCAAGCCTATCCTCGGCAAGGTGCCCACCAAGGACGAGTTCGGCGGCGGCTGGGACTACAACTACGACGAGGTCCTGCACGGCGGCAAGGGGCGCGATGTCCACCTCCAGAAGATCGCCGGCAGCAAGGACTGGGGCCCGAACTGGGATGAGGACGAGGGCGGCGGAGTGTGGCCCAACGCCTACTTCTTCTATCTCCCCCGCCTCTGCAACCACTGCACGGACGCCCCGTGCGTCAGCGCCTGCCCCTCCGGCGCCCTCTTCAAGGACGAGGAGTTCGGCCTGGTGCTACGAAACGAGGACACCTGCCAGGGCAACCAGAAGTGCGCCGCCGCGTGCCCTTACAAGAAGATCTACTTCAACGAGGTCCGCGGCGTCAGCCAGCACTGCATCGGCTGCTTCCCCCGCATCGAAAAGGGCGTTGCCCCGTCCTGCGTCCGGCAATGCCCCGGCCGCGCCGTCTGGATCGGCTTCATCGACGACGAGACCAGCCTGGTGAGCAAGTTCGTCAACGAGTGGAAGGTCGCCGTCCCGCTGCACGCCGAGTACAACACGAAGCCCAACGTCTTCTACGTGCCGCCACTATCTCCGGCGCCGCTGAACCCGGACGGCAGCATCAACGAGAACGGCGACCGAATCCCGCCGGAATACCTCGAGTCCCTGTTCGGCAAGGATGGCCTCGATGCCCTCGCACGCCTCAAGGCTGAACTCGCCAAGAAGCGCGCCGGACAGAGCTCGGAGGTCATGGATGCCCTGATCCTCTTCGAATGGAAGGACGCGCTCGGCCCGTTCGCCCGCGACCCGGCCGAGATAACCTGGTAAAGAGGAGCACGCACTCCACTCAGACAGGGTTCACGGCGGCCTCCGCCGTGAACCCTGCGTTTTGACCCGGAGCACGGCGGAGGAAGGCCGGGCTCCCTGGAAACAGGTGCGCAAATGGAGGGAAATACAAGGGAGGAGGTCCCGCGCCTCGCCGTGAACCGCGGACCGGCTGTCAACCTGCCGTTGATGGGCGAACGCCCCAGACAACAACGCGAGCTCTACTTCATCGGCGTCGCGACCGCCCTGACGCTCGCCCTCCTTGCCGGCTTCCCGCTCGGCATCCTGGTTGCCCTCGGCGGCGGCCGCGACATCGGCCTCGGCGTGCGCTGGACACCGCTCATCCAGGCGCACGGCCATCTCCAGCTGGTCGGCTTCGCCGGTCTGTTCATTGTGGGCGTCGCGTACCAGGTCTTGCCCCGGTTCAAACAGGCGCCGCTCGCCTCGTATCGGCTCGGGCTCGCCTCTATCGCCCTCCTCGCCGCGGGCGCCACCCTCCGTGCGACCACACAGCCCTGGGCGGACTCGCCACCACTCGACCTTCTGCTTGTCGCCTCGGCCTGCCTGGAACTGGCGGGGGCCGCCGCCTTCGCCTCCGTTGCGATCCGCACCATCCGCGCCGGCAGGCGTGCGCACTTCGACTACTACTTCTACACCGCGATCGCGTGGTTCGTTGTCGCGTCCGTGGCAAACCTCGTGTTCGTCATGGACATCGGCCGCGACGGACTGACAGTAGTTGCATCCTCGCGCAACGCGCCGCTGCTGGACGGGTACCTCATTGGCTTCATCACGACGTTCATCCTCGGCGTTTCCATTCGCGTCCTGCCGCACTTCCTGAGCCTCCGGCCCCAGCGCGCACAACTGCTCGTGCCGGCGCTGACCTTCTTCACCGCGGGACTCGCCATCCGTACCGCAGCCGCCTGGGCCGATGCCTACTTGGACTGGGCGCGGCCGGACTGGCTCAACACCGCCTGCATCTATTCAATGGCCGCCGGTGTCCTCCTCTTTGTCTTCGCCCTCAACCTGCTGTTCCCCTCGGTCCGCAACCCGGGCGACGCGCCCGGCGCTCACGAGAAACTAATCCGTACGGCGTACATCTGGCTGCTCGTCGCCTTCGCGATCGAATCGTGGTACACCACGAAGGTCCTGACGAGCGACTTCGGCCCCGACTTCCTCGAAAACGGCGCCGCCCGCCACGCGCTCGCGCTCGGGTTCATGACCCAGATGGTGATGGGTGTCGGCTCTCGGGCGCTCCCCACATTCGCAGGCAGGCGCCTCTACAGTCCCCGCCTCGCCACCATCAGCTGGTGGCTGGTCAACATCGCCGCCCTCATGCGCGTCGGCCACGCAGCCATCCCCTGGGGCTCGACCCTTTTCCGCTTCGACCACATCGCCGCCGCCGGAGCCGTTGCGCTTCTCGCAGTAGCGGCATTCGCGTTCAACATCCTGCGCTCTTTCCGCCCGCCGCGACGTCACTACCACCCCCCCCAGCCGTCAGGTGGCGTGGCTGAGACACCCGGCCGGGGACTCCCGCTGCAAAGGCCGAATTGATGCCGCATGTCGCCGCGGACGCGGAGGGCCAGTACCCGCTCTTCAGTCGCTTTCCGCGCCTCGCTTCATCGACGCCCCGGATCGCCCTCTCCACTGGCCCGTCTCCGGTGTCGCGCCTGCGTCGCCTGTCGCAGTTTCTCGGGGGCGCAGACGTCTGGCTGAAGAACGACGGCCTGTACGGAACCGTCTACGGGGGCAACAAGCCGCGCAAGCTGGAGTTCGTCCTCGCGGACGCCTTGCATCGCGGCGCCACGCGCATCGCCACCACCGGTGTGATCGGCACCAACCACGGCCTCGCCACGACGATTTACGGCAGGCAAAACGGCCTGGAAGTCTCCCTGCTGCTCGCCTTCGAGAAGCCGGAGCCCGAGAACCGCCGTATCCTCCTCCAGATGGCCGCGGCCGGCGCCGATATCCACTACACGCGCTCCTATCCGCTCACAGCCCTTCTGGCTCCGTACTTCATCGCCCGCTTTCGCCTGCGCGACGGGCGAATGCCGTACCTCCTGGGGCCCGGCGGTTCCAGTTCGCTGGCCGCGCTGGGCTATGTCAACGCGGCATTCGAGCTTGCCGCGCAGGTCGAGTCCGGCGAATTGCCGGAGCCTGCCGCCATCGTCATCCCGCTCGGCACGGGGGGCACGGTGGCCGGCCTGCTCGCCGGCCTGCGTTTGGCGGGCCTCAAGTCCCGCCTGTTCGCCGTTTCCATCACGCGCGCACCCACCGCCTGGCGCCCCGCCGTGCTCCGCGCCTCCCGGTCTGCCCTTGGCCTCGTCGCCCGCCGCAGCGGCGAGCCGGAAGTCCGGCGCACCCGCCTCGACGGGCTGGAGATCGTCACCGGCTGGGTCGGCCGCGGACTCGGCCATCCCACACCTGAAGGAGAGGCGGCGCGCACCATGCTTGCCGACTTCGAGGGACTGGACCTTGATCCGGTGTACACCGCCAAGACAATGGCAGCCCTCACTCACCTTGCCACGGTCCGCGCTTTCGGCGGCCCTGTCCTCTTCTGGCACACCTGCAACGCCATTCCCCAGCCCGAACCCGACCCGGCCGTTGCGGCGCGGCTCCCGGCCTCCCTCCGCCGCGCCTGCGGCCTGTAACTTCACCGTTCGCGCCGAGGGCTTCCGTCGGGCCGCGCCCCACCCATAAAATCGTGCGCACACCGTATTGCCAGCCCTCGCCCGATAACTGACACTCTACGGTGACACTCGCAGGAGGTGCGCGCGCATGACGACCTACCTTGAACTCAACAAGCAGCTGACGTTCGACGAGTCCAACATCAAGGAGCAGATCCACCGCTTCGGCGTGGAAGTCCTGCGCCCCGCCGCCGCGGAACTGGACCCGCTGTCGCCCGAAGATGTCATCGCCCCTGACTCGGTCCTGTGGGAGGTGTTCCGCAAGGCTTACGCGCTGGGATACCCGAAGCGCAGCCTCCCGGAGGCTTTCGGCGGCGTCAAGCTATCACCGCTCGCCGGCCACATCTACGCCGAGGAGATGGGCTGGGCAAGCGCCGACTTCGCCATCGGGCTCGGCGTGGCGCCCTTCCCGTTCAACTTCGCCGCCATGAGCGGCAAGCAGGCGATCATCGACGAACTCGTCAAGCCGTTCGCCGAAGACAACGAGGCGAAGTACGTCGGTTGCTGGGCGATCACGGAGCCGCGCCACGGCTCGGATAGCCTGCTCGTGGGCGACGGCCAGTTCAAGAACCCCGACACCGCCTTCGATCTTTTCGCGCGCGAAGAGGGGGACGAGTGGGTGATCAACGGCCAGAAGTCGGCCTGGGTCTCCAACGGCACTATCGCCACGCATGCCCTGACCTTTCTCGCCGTGGACCGGGAGCGGGGCGCCGCGGGTAGCGCCGTCGCCATCATCCCCCTCAACCAGCCCGGCGTCACCAAGGGCAAGCCGCTCGATAAACTGGGCCAGCGCGCCCTCAACCAGGGCGAGATCTTCTTCGACGACGTCCGCATCCCCCGCGACTACATGCTCGTGCCCACCGAGGCCTACCCGTTCATCATCGAGTCCGTCCTCGCCGGCGCCAACGCCGGCATGGGCGCGATCTTCACCGGCGTTGCCCGGGCCGCCTTCGAGGAAGGTCTCAACTACGCCCGGAACCGCGTGCAGGGCGGCAAGGCGATCGCCGAGCACCAGGCCGTCCAGATCAAGCTGATGGACATGTTCGTCCGGGTGGAAGCGGCCCGGCAGCTCTCCCGCGCCGCCATGGCCTACAACTCGGAGACCATACCGCCGGCGCTCCAGTACAGCGTCGCCTCCAAGGTGTTCTGCACACAGGCGTCCTTCACCGTCGCCAGCGACGCGCTTCAGCTCCACGGCGGCATCGGCCTGGCCAAGGGGATGCTGATCGAGAAGCTCCTGCGCGACGCCCGCGCCTCGATGATCGAGGACGGCACGAACGAGGTCCTGTCGCTGGCAGCCGCGCGGCGCGTGCTTGACTCGTACGACGTGCGCTAGGGGGCAGCAGCCAGGAGCAAGGGGCCAGCAGCCAGAGGGCTGCGTGCGCTGCGTCACCGTGTCGCTGAAGGCTCAAGGGCCCCATTAGAATTGGTCACGGCACACCCTTAGGAAGGAGGTCGCGCTGATGACGTGGGTTGGTGACGTGCGTGAGCGTGTTTGCCGGCGATGGAAACCGGGCGATGAGTTCACGGTCGCGCAGGTATATGAGTTCGCCGGAGAACTCGGTCAATTGCATCCGGCCAATTCATTCGTCGATGAAAAGATCAGGCAGACTCTGCAGGTCCTCAGAGACGAGGGCTTGATAGAGTTCCTCGACAACCAGGGGACGTACCGGCGAGTCAGCTAGCCGGGGTTTCGTCCCATTCACCAAGCGCCCAGGTGTTGTCGTAGCAAACGACGCAGAGGACAAGCCACTGGGGTGATCTATCGGGTAAGTCTACGTGCTGTGCCACGCGTTTGTAGATGACGTACGAGGTTGCATCCGCTGTGATTTCAGTTGCGCAGCTAGAACAACCGCGCGAATCCGTTTGCCGGAGCTTTGGGGGCACCAGGATCATCATCGGCTGGATCGGAGATCGAAACCGGCAAATGTCAAGGACATGGTCGGGATCGAAATCAACCACGCACCCAGAGGATGGCTCGCTCCACAATCCAAAATAGCCAGGCCGGTCGCATGGTGTTGGCACCGGTGCCACATAAGCGGTCGGGAATCGCCCTACTGAAAGGTCGCCGCCAGCCTGACTGACGGGGTGTTCCCGCGGCCGGTAGGGTTACACTAGAACGAAAGGAGATCGGTATGTTCACATCAAGCATCAACGTCGAAGGCCTGCAGTCGCTCATCGGGGGGAAGGACCCGGTCTGCGGCAAGGACCTGCAGCCCACGACGGCGGCGACTTCGATCAATGTCGATGGCAAGACGCTGTACTTCTGCTCCGCTGAGTGCAAGGGCAAGTACGACGCGAACCCGGCAGGCTATACTACGTCGTAACTTGCAGGGCTCGCCCCTGCGAAGGGGGTGAGCACGCATGACCACAACCAGCTCCGACCAGGAATCGCTGCAAGAGTTCGCCTCGTACGTCTCGCCGCAGAAGGTGGCCACCTACCGCCTGGCTGGGTGGGACTTCGCGCCCGGCCGCCGCGAAGGCGTCCGCGTCTGGGACTCGGACGGGAAGCGCTCCTGGATTGACTGCCGCACCGCCGGCGGCGTCTTCAACCTGGGCCACCGCCCGCCCGCGATCATCGAAGCCGTCAAGAGCGCGCTCGACGTCGCCGACATGGGCGACCATATGCTCGCCAGCGCCTACCGCGCGCGGCTCGCCCACAGGCTGGCCGACCTCACCCCCGGCGACCTGCAGTACACGACGTTCGGGGCCGCGGGCGGCGAGGCGAACGACTTCGCGATCAAGCTCGCGCGCGGGTTTACGGGCCGCGCGGGGATTATCTCGGCGGTGAAGGGCTACCACGGCCACACGGGCATGGCACTCGCGGCCACAGACGAGTACGGCGCGCGCTTCGGCCCGCTGGCGCCCGGCTTCCAGCGCATCCCGTACGGGGACGCGGACGCGGCTGAGGAGGCGGTGACGGAGGATACCGCCGCCGTGATCGTTGAGACGATCCCGGCCACGGCCGGGTTCACGATCCCGCCTGACGATTGGTACCCGCGCCTGCGACAGATCTGCGACGACCGCGGCGCGCTGCTCATCCTGGACGAGGTGCAGGCGGGCCTCGGGCGCACGGGGCGGCTGTGGGCGTTCGAGGAATGGGGGATCGTGCCGGACATCATGACGCTCGGCAAGGGCATGAGCTCCGCGCTCATCCCGCTTTCGTCCGCCACCTACCGGCAACACCTGCAGTCGTTCTTCGACGACGACCCGTTCTGCCACATCTCCAGCGGCGGCGGGTCCGACATCGCCTGCGCCGCCGCCATGGCGATGCTCGACATCGTCAGTGCGCCCGCGTTCCTCGCTCACGTCCGCGACATGGGCAAGCGGTTCGCGGACGGCTTCGAACGGCTGCGGGATGCGCACGGCGGGATGCTGGAGCGCTGGAACCAGCGCGGCCTGATGATGGGGCTTGTGTTTGCCTCGGATGACATGGGGCGCATGATGACGCGGGCGCTTGCGGGGCACGGCGTCATCGCCGTGTACTCCGGCTTCAACCGCAACATCCTGCAGCTCATGCCGCCGCTCATCATCCAGCCCGCCGAGGTCGATGAGGTCCTCGGCGCCGTGGATGCCGCGATGACGGACGTCCGGCGCGACCTGGGGCTGTGACGGTTGTCCGGCAGAGAGGCCGCGGCGAGAGACGCGCGGGCACGGGGTTGGAAGAGACAGCCGTCCCGAGTGCGTGCGCCCGTCATCCCACCCCGCCAGATCCTTCGACTTCGCTCAGGATGACAAGCGGGGGGATGACAACACCATGAGCCAGCCGGTCCATCCGGAGATCGATCCGCAGTCCGCCGTCGCCGGGCTTGGTTTCCCGGAGGCGTCGGACTTTCAGCGCATCAAGGGCGGCTGGGAGACGATGATCTGGCGGTTCCACACGCCGGACGGTCGCGACCACTCGCTCCGCGTCTACCCGCTGCCGGACCACGGTCCGGCCATACGCAACGAGACGATCGCCCTGCGGCATTGCGAGTCGCTGGACCTGCCTGCGCCCCGTGTCGAGGCGGAAGGGAGGGTGCAGGGCCTTCCAGCGCTCGTCCTCTCCTGGTGCCCGGGCAAACCGCTCCTGGCACTGTTCGAGCAGAAGCCCTGGCGCATTCACGGCATGGCGCACCTCTTCGGCCGCGCCCAGGCGCGGCTGCACCGCAACCCGCCGCCGCCGGAGCTGGCGGACGGCGCGCCGGCGTCCTGGGTGAATCTGGTCCCGGCCGACTGCGCCCACCTGGCCGATGCCGTGCTGGCGCTGAACCCCCGCGCTGACACCCTCATCCACATGGATTTCCACCCCGGCAACGTCATTTCGGACGGCAAGTCCGTGACCGGGCTCGTGGACTGGGCCGGTGCCGCCGCCGGCGACATTCGCGCAGACCTGGCGCGCACCGCCGTCACCCTCGAGACCGCCCCTATGCCGCACGGCCCGCTGCGGCTCGTCTACCAGTCGATGCGCTCGATCATGCTCGCCGGCTGGAAGAGCGGATACCGCGCGGAAGCGGGTGCGCTGCCGGACTACACGGCATTCAAGACATGGGCGGCCGCGAGCCTGCTCCGCGAAGTCGAGCGGCTAATCGGGTTGCCCGGGGTCTGGGGCGGCCCGGAGTTCGTGGACGAGCTCCGGCGCTACGCGCTGGCGGAGTAGCCAGCAGCCGGGAGTCAGGGGCGAGGGGCCAGTAGCCAGCAGCCAGGAGTCAGGAGTCAGGAGTGCCTGGCCCCAGTGTTGCACCCGGACGGGCAGACCTGAAGGCCTGCAGCTACGCGCTACGTGCCGGCTAGTCTATCTTCGAGACGCTAACCCGGACTCCGCGGTCGAACGGCACCGGCTGCCACTGCATCACCCAGTACCGCAGGTGTCCCTCGCCGCCCGCGAAGTGCAGCCACTTCACCATCCCGGTCTCGACGTCGGAGGCGCCCTTCCACGTCCGGTACTGGTACGGCTCCCAGCCGTTGTACGAGACGATCTGGCCGGGCCGCACGCCTGGAGAGAGCTTCACGGGCGTAATGAACACACCCATGTCGTTGCTCACCTCCACGTCCTCGTCGTCCTCGATGCCAAGGCGCTCTGCGTCCTGGGTGTTCATGACGATGCAGGGTTTGCCGCGGTGGGTCTCCTGCAGCACGCGGTTCACGATGTTCATGGAGTGCACGCTCCACCGGTTGTGGCCGCTCGTCATCGAGAACGGGTAGTCGCCGCCCTGCGCCGGGTTGTCCTTGTGGCACGGCAGCTCCTCGCCCGCCTCCAGGAACCATTCATGATCGATGTAGAACTGCGCCCTTCGGGTCAGCGTCGGGTATGGCAGTTTGTTCTCGACGTGGTACTGGAACGCGGTGTGCGTGTCATTCTCTTTAATGTCCGCCGCCTGGCTGTGGCCCATCGCCCCGATGCCCCACGACTTGAACCGCTGGTAGCCCCGCTCGCGCAGCTTATCGAAGTCAAAGTCCGGATCGAAGTTGCCCGAGGCGGCGCTGTCCTTCACCCATTCGCGCGCGATCGTCTCGCCGTCGCGGAAAGCGCCGTTCACTGTGTACCGGTCGACGAGGTCATCCAGCCGGCGGACCGTCCCCCGGCTGTCCCTGTACTCCGTGATACCGCGCGCTTTCGCCCGCTCCTGTAGCTTCTCGGCCAGCAGCATCCCGATCTCCACCTCGTCCCGGACATCCGGCGGCGGTTCCACTGCCTTGTCGGAGAACGTCAGGTTCATCAGCTGCGGCGTCGGAAACATGAATGCGATCTTCTCGTAGTGGTGAGCCACCGGCAGGAAGTAATCGGAGAGCAGGCCCGTCGTGTTCATGCGCCAGTCCACGGTCACGGCGCACTTCAGCTTCGGCCACAGGCTGCTCAGCAGCTGGTTTTGCCCACCTCGCGTCCGCCGCATGGCGTTGCCGCCCACCTCGAAGTAGACCCGCGGCGGCTGCTCCGGTCCCGGCCGCGCGTTCGGCCACCAGCCGCGGTCCAGCGACTCGTTGAAGTATTCGTCGAACTCCCGTTGCATCGTCGGGTCGTTCCACTCGCGCTTGTTCCAGTTCTCCGCGAACCCGCAGTGGTAGTACCAGAAAAACGCCGGTGGGACCATCTGCATCGTCGGCGCCATCGCGCGCAGCATCTCGATGTGCGCCATCTCGTCCGTTCGCGTCGGGTCCTGGTCCTTGAACACCTTCATCACTGTGTCCCGCATCTCCAGGATCCGCTGCGTCTCTTCCAGGCCCGGCTTCTGCTTGCCCCCGAAGATGAAGGGGCCGTCGAAGCCCGCCACCGACCACTCGCCCGGGCCCGTGCCCTTCCGGCCCCAGTTGCCCGTAAGCCCGAGCACCAGCAGGTAAGCCCTCACCATCAAGTCCGCGTGGTAGTACTTGAACGACGTCCCGCCGCAGAAGATGGTGCCCCGCTTGCCGGCGATCTTGCGCGCGATGCTGCGGATCGTCTCCGGGTTCGTGTCGCACATCTTGTGCGCCTTCTCCGGGGTATAGTCGGCGAGGCGCTCCTTGAGGAGTTCGAACGCCGGCACCACCTCAACGCGGCGTCCGTCCGTCAACTGCGCGGAGTACGACCCCTCGAGCGCAGGATCCACAGCGCCGTAGTCCAGGGTCGCCAGTGGCGCCTCTGTCAGTTCGCCTTCGGCACCGTCCCAGACGTAGAACTGGTCACTCCGGCCGCCCACCTTCATGTCGCTCTCCCGGAGGAACCGGCGTGTGTCCAGCCGTACCAGCAGCGGCAGGTCCGTCTGCTCCTTGACGAACGGCGCTTCGTACAGTCCCTCCTCGATCAGCACCTGTGCGATCGACAGACCCAGCGCCGCGTCGGTCCCGGGCTTGACCGGCACAAAGTAGTCGGCGTGCGTGTGGGAGGGGCTCACGTCCGGCGCGATCAGGAAGACCTCCGCCCCGTTGTAGCGGGCTTCGGCCGTGTAGTGGTACGCGCTGATCTGCGTGTACACGGGATTCATGTGCGTGTAGATGATGAACTCGGAGTGGAAGAAGTCGTCGATGCTGCTTGCCGGGTCGAACTTCCCGTAGGTGAGGTATATGCCGGTCGAGAAGTCGTTGATCACGGCGTTGACGTCAGTGGTCAGTCCCCCCAGCTGCTCGATCAACCGGCCGAACGGGAAGGACACAAGCAGGCCGCCTTCGCCCGGCGTGCCTTCCTTGATGATTGCCTCCGGACCTATCTCTTCGATCGCGTCCAGCATGTGGTCCGCGATCTCCGTTATCGCCTGGTCCCAGGACACCTCCTCCCACTTCGCTTCTCCGCGTTCGCCCACCCGCTTCAGGGGATGCAACACGCGCTCGGGCGAATACAGCATCCGGCTCCACGCCGCGCCCTTCTGGCAGCCCATCGGGTTCAGGTCCGGCACGCTCGGGTCGATGACCTTGAACGTCGCCGTCTGCTCCTCGGCGACGACTTTGCCGTCCCGCACGTACACCTTGTACGGGCAGTTGCCCGGGTAGCAGTCCACGCAGTGCGTCGCGGAAAAGGTGTCGTCCCAGCGCCATCGCTCGCGGTATCGGTTTACCCATTGGGCCGGTTGGCCGTTCGTCTTCGTGGTAATGGTCTTTTCGTCTGCCACGGACATGTTTCACCTCCAGGTCCTCGATCAAGGACTGTTCGACTAATTGTTCTGCCTGCCGTGTTGACCCGTCAGTCAGGCATGGGAGGCGTAATCGGCCCGACTTTGGTGGGGAAAAGCCGCACACTAACTGCGGCTAAATGCCGGATGCCTGTCGGGTGCCGCGCGGCGAAGAATCGGGATGTCAGGGCGGTATAGCCAAAGGAGCCGCTGCATGGTCGCTTACACCGAACTCAACAAATCCCTTACTGCCGAGGAGTCCGCCCTCAAAGAGCAGGTCCACCGCTTCTCGGCCGAGGTCTTCCGTCCCGCCGCGATGGAACTCGACCCGCTCCCGCCGGAAGCGGTCATCGACCGTAGTTCGGTCCTGTGGGACGTATTCCGCAAGTATCGCGAACTCGGCTACCACCTCCGCGGTATGCCGGAGGCGTTCGGAGGCATCGAGCTTTCGCCGGTCTCTCAGCACATCATCAGCGAAGAACTGGGTTGGGGCGCGGCCGACCTCACGATCTCCATGGGCGCCGGCTCCATGCCTTACTCGTTCGCGGCCCGCTCCGGCAACCAGGAGTTGATCGAGAAATACGTCAGGCCCTATATCGAGGACACCGAGGCCAGGTTCGTCGGCTGCTGGGGGATCACGGAGCCGATGCACGGCTCGGACGTCGTCTTCATGGGCAACGGCATGGACCCCCCACCCGGCGTAGCCTTCGACGTCTTCGCGGAGCGCGACGGCGACGACTACATCCTCCGCGGCCAGAAGTCTTCCTGGGTGTCCAACGGGACGATTGCCACGCACTCGATGGTGCACATGGGCGTCGACCGCACCCTCGGTATGACGGGCAGCGCCATCGCTTTCGTGCCGCTCGACCTGCCCGGCGTCACAAAGGGCAAGCCGCTCGACAAGCTGGGCCAGCGCGCCCTCAACCAGGGCGAGATCTTCTTCGATGACGTGCGCCTCCCGGCCAGTTACGTACTGGTGCCGCAGCCGGCGTACACGATGATGGGCGACTTCATCATCGCCGCCGCCAACGGCGGCATGGGCGCGACATTCACGGGCCTCGCCCGCGCCGCCTTCGAAGAGGGCCTGTCCTACACGCGCGACCGCATCCAGGGCGGGAAACCAATCTGCGAACACCAGGCCGTCCAGATCAAGCTGATGGACATGTTCGTCACCGTCGAGGCCGCCCGCGGTCTCTCCCGCGCCGCCATCGGCTACAACGCCGTCACTATCCCGCCCATTCCCGAGTACTCGATCGCCTCGAAGGTCTTCTGCACTCAGGCCTCCTTCCAGGTCGCCAGCGACGCCCTCCAGCTACACGGCGGCTACGGCCTCGCCAGGGGGATGGTCATCGAGAAGCTATTCCGTGACGCCCGCGCCGCCCTCATCGAGGACGGCACCAACGAAGTGCTGTCACTCGCTGGAGCGCGGCGTATCATCGACAGGTACAAGTAGAAGGGAGTTTTCTCCATGGAGTTCAAGCAGGTCCTCGGCCGCCGCCGCACTATCCGTTTCTTCCTGCCGTTCCGCCCTGTTGAGCGCAGCAAGATCCAGAAGATGCTGGAGGCGGCCCGGCGCTCATCATGCGTCGGCAACGTTAACAACACCCGCGCCATCGTCATCTGGAAGGACCAGGCTTCACCGGAACTGCTGAAGCAGATCACGCCGCCCCTCGGCTACCAGCAGATGCACACCGCCCCCTGCTTCATCCTCTGGTACCACGACAAGAACGCCTACGAGATCGAGAAGTGGATCCAGGACCTCCACAACCTCGCGGAGACCCGCCGCATCGGCACCGACGTGGCCGAGACCAAGGCGGACATCGACAAGCTCCTGCGCCCTGTGTTCGGGGCCTCCTGGCAGATGATGGCCGTCGCCCCCCTCGCTTTCATGGACGTCGGCCTCAGCGTCTGTCAGGCCCTCCTCACCGCCTACGACGAGGGCCTCGGCGCCTGCATGATGAGCAGCCCCCGCATAGAACAGGTCGGAAAACTGTTGAACCTCCCGGAAAGCGCGGTACCCGTTGCCCTGATGGCGGTCGGCTACCCGGCCGAGTCCTGGGAGGCCGGCGGCCAGACCGTCAAGGCCCCGTTCGACTCACTCTACTCCGAGATGCAGTACGGCACGCCCTTCGCCCAGGACGAGGCCGTCACGGAGGAACTGAAGGCGGAAGGGATGATCCACCCCGCCGCACCGCTCCCCTGGCGCGACGCTGAGCTGGCGTATCTCGAGACCGCACTCGGCCTCGAGCGCAAGATCCTCGCCATCAACATCGCCCAGGGGATGCAGCAGAATCAGCAACAGGGCGGCTCGTAATGACCCAGACGGCCCCCATCATCGCGTCGGGCAAGGGCGAGTTCCGCCCTCCCGACCCGGACGGATTCCGCGCCTACATCCGCGATCACAAGGACCGCCGCCTTGTCAGCAAGCTGGTCACGGACAAGGAAGCCGTGTCCCGCTTCGTGAGCGATGGCGACTACCTTGCGTACGACCTCAACATCGCCGCCCGCGGTCCCGGGTCGCTCTTTCGCGAGATCATCCGCCAGAAGAAGAAGGACCTCTGGGTCATGGCCAAGTTCACCTGGACAGACGTGAGCCTCCTCATCGCAGGCGGCTGCGTCAGCAAGGTGGACGTCGGCTGGATGGAGTTCGGGCCCGTCCTGAACCGCGCCGTTAAGGACGGCAGCGTCAAGCTGATCGAGTGGAGCAACGGCGCCCTCGCTTACCGGCTCCTCGCCGGCTCGCTCGGCGTGCCTTACCTGCCGATGCGGTACCTCGGCGGCACCGACACGTTCGAGCAGTCCGGTGCCGTCCTGACCGAGGACCCGTACACGCACCAGCCGGTCTGCGCTGTCCCGGCGCTGAATCCCGATGTCGCCCTCATCCACGCGCACCAGGCCGACATGTACGGCAACACCCGCGTCTTCGGCGCGGGCGTTTCGCCGGTGGAGCTGGCGATGGCCTCGAAGAAGGTCATCGTCTCCGCCGAGGAGATCGTGGACCCGATCGAGATCCGCAAGCAGCCCCAGCGGACGACGATCCCCTACTATTTCGTCGATGCGGTCGTGCACGCGCCTTTCGGCTCCTATCCGGGCAGCGTCCAGGGCCTGTACACCGCTGACCTCGAGCAATGGCTGGCGTTTGCCGCCGCGGGGGCGATGGGCAAGACCGACGAGTACCTCGAGAAGTGGGTGTACAGCGTCGCGGACCACCAGGAGATGCTCGACAGGAACGTCGGCGCGGAGAAACTGCAGGCGCTGCGTGCCGCCGACACGCTGAAGGAGGGTTACTATGACTGACTCCGAGAACCCGACCCTCAGCTTCACCGACACGGAGGCCACGATCTGCCACATCTCGAAGATGATCCAGGAAGACAAGCTCTACTTTGTGCAGATGGCCGGCGCCCCGCTCATGGCGCTGCTCATGGGCAAGCGGCTCTACGCACCCGGCGTCGGCTACGTGGTCGAGGAAGGCGCCGTCTGTCCAGACCCCGAGTTCCCGCTCCCCCGCATGATGCTCGGCTCCAGCGGCGTCCACTTCCGCGCCGTCCAGTGGACCAGCATGCTCATGGTGGACTCCCACGCCGCCCTCGGCTTCATGGACTATGGCCTGCTGGCCGCGCTCCAGGTGGACCGCTTCGGCAACTTCAACTCCACCTTCATCGGCGGCACCTACGATAAGCCGGAACGCCGTTTCGGCGGACCCGGCGGCGCCAACGAGATCGCCTCCCAGTGCTGGCGGACCATCATCATGACCAAGCTCCAGAAGCGGAAGTTCGTCGAGAGGTGCGACTTTGTCTCCTCTCCGGGCTACTTAGACGGCACACCCGGCGCCCGCGAGCGCGCCGGCCTCCCCGCGGATACCGGCCCGTGGCGCATCGTCACCGCCGAGGCGATGTTCGGCTTCGACGACACGACCCACGAAATGCGCCTTGACGCCGTCGCCCCCTGGACAACCGTCGATGAGGTGGTGGCGCAGATGGAGTTCCGCCCGCTCATCGCCGATGAGATGGGCGCACTTCAGATTCCCGGCGAGGACGAACTGAGGATGATCCGCTCCGAGATCGACCCGAGCGGCCTGACCGTCAGCAAGGGTGAATGGGTTACGATCGACGCGGTGACAGGGAAGAAGGTGGCGTGAGGAGCAAGCAGCCAGGAGCAAGCAGCCAGAGAGTGTGAGCGCATCGGAGCGACGGTAGCGCCCTTTTCACTATTCACCACTCACCATTCACTATTCAGCGGAGGAACAACGCGATGCGCAACGTAGCAATGCTCGGCGGCGGGATGACCCGCTTCGCCAAGTACGAGGACCGCGGCCTGAAAGACCTGAGTCACGAGGCCGTGAACGAGGCGCTGAAGGCCGCCGGTATCGACAAGAAAGACCTCAACATCGCCGTCGTCGGCAACGCGGCCGCCGGTCTCACCACCGGCCAGGAGTGCATCCGGGCCCAGGTCATCCTCCGCGCCATGGGCATCGACAAGATCCCGATGGTCAACACCGAAAACGCCTGCGCCAGCTCTTCCACCGCGCTCCAGGTCGCCTGGCTTTATGTCGCGTCCGGCATGTATGACGTTGCGCTCGCGCTCGGCGTGGAGAAGATGTACACGCAGGACAAGCAGAAGGCTCTCGCCAGCTTCAGCGCCGGCGTTGACGTTGAGGAGCTGCGCGCGATCATGGAGCAGCTCAAGCCCCCATCCGAGCAGAAGTCCGGCGTGGAGAGCGGGGCCGGCAAGAGCCGCAGCCTGTTCATGGACATCTACGCCGCCGGGGCCCGCGCCCATATGGCAAAGTACGGCACCACCAAGGAGCAGTACGCGAAGATCGCCTCGAAGAACCACAACAACGGCAGCCTCAACCCCCACGCCCAGTACCGCGAGCGCTACACCGTCGCCGAGATCCTCGAATCGCCCCTCATCTCCGAACCACTGACCCGCCTGATGTGCGCCCCGATCGGCGACGGCGCTGCCGCCGCCGTCCTCGTGGGCGAGGACGTCGTCCGCAAGTACACGAGCAACCCCGTCTGGATCCGTGGCACCGCCCTGGTCAGCGGCTCCGACACCCGCAGTACGGACGACGACGGCACCGGCGGACGCGCAGCCCACGAGGCGCTAAAGATGGCCGGCATGACGATCGATGACATCAACGTCATGGAGGTCCACGACGCCTCAGCCCCCGCCGAACTGCTCCTCTACGAGGACCTCGGCCTCTGCCCGCGCGGCGAAGGCGGCCGGCTAATCGACGAAGGCGCCACCGAGATCGGCGGCCGCATCCCCGTCAACACCAGCGGCGGTCTGCTGGCGAAGGGCCACCCCGTCGGCGCCACCGGCTGTGCCCAGGCGTTCGAGATCTGGCTCCAGCTCAAGGGCCTTGCCGGCGAGCGCCAGGTCCAGGGCGCGAAGACCGGCCTCACCCACAACGGCGGCGGCATGGTGCGGGGGGAAGCCGCCGCAACGACGGTGCACGTCTTCTCGGTCTGAGCCCCTCCGCTCATCCTGAGGTATCGAAGGGCCGTCATTCCGGCGCCTGCCCGCCTCCGGAGGGAAAGCATGCCCTGAGCCGGGCCGAAGGGCCGGAATCATATCCGTGGCGGTACGCCGGTTTCCCTGGCCGGTGTACGATATGGCCATGCAAATCAACGGCAATATCAGCGTTCCCGACGAGAAGATCGCCGACTTCTGCCGCAAGTGGCGGGTGACGGAGTTCGCGCTGTTTGGCTCGGTACTGCGGGACGATTTCAGGCCCGATAGCGACGTGGACGTGCTGCTTACGTTCGAGGACGATGCGCCCTGGAGCCTCTGGGACATCGTCGACATGCAGGAGGAGTTGCGGGGCGTCTTCGGGCGGGACGTCGATGTGGCGGAGCGCCCGGCGGTAGAGGCGAGCCGGAACCCTTTCCGTCGCCGGGGGATACTGCACTCGGCGCAGGTGGTGCACACGCGTGAAACAGCGTGACGCCGGCTACCTCTGGGACATGCTCCAGTCGGCCCGCGACGTTGTAGAGATCACCGAGGGGAAGCGCTTCGCCGACGTGCAGGCGGAGAAGACACTGCGGCTGGCGCTTGAGCGGTCCATCGAGATCATCGGCGAGGCAGCCAGCCGCGTCTCACCCGAGGTCCGCGCCGCGCACCCGGAAGTCCCCTGGTCACAGATCGTCGCGCAGCGGAATGTCATAGTGCATGAATACGGCGAGCTGAAATACGAACGTCTCTGGGCCGTGGCCACGAGAGAGATCCCGATACTCATCTCCTTGCTGGAGCCGTTGATACCGCCGGTCCTGGACGATCCGGCCGAATAGCAACAGTCGCCCCACAGACGACGGCCGGCAGGAGGCGGATTGGTCCTAGGGGTACGGGGACGGGCTGGTTCGGATGGAAGTGGGTGAGTGGCGCAGCGTGGGGTGCAGCCCCATTGACGGCTTCTCGTCGGCTGTGGCGTAATGGCGAGCATCAAGGGGGTTTAGTCACTTGCTTGTCTGTCCTGAATGTGGCTTCGACAACGAAGGGCGCGCGCGAACTTGCGCGAAGTGCAACACCGCGCTATCGGCGGCGGACTTCGGTACGGGCGTAGCGCCCGCGGCGGAGGCAGAGCGAACGGGCCCGGCGGGATCCCCCTGCCCGGCGTGCGGTGCGGGTAACCTCCCTGATTACCGTTTCTGTTTGGTATGTGGAATCGAACTCGGTGTTGCTGGCGACGAACCTGCGACATCTGCCGCAGACGGTGGCACCGCGCCGCCAACCGAGAAGAAGTGCCCCTTCTGCGCCGAGACGATTCGGTACGAGGCGATCAAATGCCGGTTCTGCGGCGAGATGTTGGAGACGTCGCGCGCAACGATCACGAATCCCGAAACGAGCGACCAGTCCGTCTGGCATGTCGCCCTAACGAATACGGCGCCTGCGTTCTCGGACGCCGATAGAACCAGCCCCTTACGTGTGCTGGCCCGCGGGACTGAACTCACGGTGCTCAGACGATACGATTCGTGCTTCTTGGTGCGCCTGCCTGGCGGTTCGTCCGCCTACATCGGCAAGGAGGCCGTGGCTAAGGTCACGGGCGGTGGAGGCGCTACCGTTCCTAGCGCATGGGCCCCAACGACAGGCGGCTCGGCAAACGCCACCGCATCAACCCCGCTAGACCAGGAGGATACTGGCACCACATCTATGATCGGACCAGTCGTTGACGGCTATGCACAAGGTCATTATGACGGATTCCACCTGGACACGTTCTTAGGGGCACTGCTAACGGTTCTGACCGCCGCGGTGTTCCTGTCGATTGGCGGCACGTACCCTGTGCTGTTCGCAGTCTCCGGCCTCGCACTGGCGGGAACAGCCGGTTGGCTGTCCGCCTTCTGGCGGCGGTACGACTACCTAATCTGGTGGAAGAAGGTCATAATCTGGCTCCCAAATCTCATGACATTCTTCCTTTGGTTGTTGCTGATAATGGTTCTAGCGTTCTTCAAGATTGGCCTTGGAGGAGCGTTTTGGGGAAGTAGTGGTGGGGGAGGGGGCAGCGCGCCGGGG
>JBBISJ010000016.1:0-57138 GCA_037441345.1 Chloroflexota bacterium | reverse complement strand
GGAACCAAAACCGCCGCTCATCCGTTATTCTGGAAGCAGCCCAGACAGGCTGGCCCGTCGGGCAGGAGGACGTCCCATCCTGGATCCGAGAGAGACCGCCCAGCGCATCGTCGATAACGTCGAGAGCGTGATCATCGGCAAGCGGCCGCAGGTGGAGCTTGCCGTGATGACGCTCATGTGCGGCGGCCACCTGCTCATCGAGGACGTGCCAGGCGTCGGCAAGACGATGCTGGCCCGCAGCCTCGCCCGGTCCAGCGGCTGTTCCTTCAACCGCATCCAGTTCACCCCGGACCTCCTGCCCAGCGACGTAACGGGCGTGTCCGTCTACAACCAGACATCCGGCGGCTTTGACTTCCGGCCGGGCCCGGTGCTATCGCAGATCGTGCTCGCGGACGAGATCAACCGCGCCACTCCAAAGGCTCAAAGCGCGCTGCTCGAAGCGATGGAGGAGCGCCAGGTGACCGTGGACGGCGTGACACACGCCACGCCGGAGCCTTTCATGGTGATGGCGACCCAGAACCCGATCGAGTACGAGGGCACGTTCCCGCTGCCGGAAGCGCAGCTCGACCGGTTCCTGATCAGGCTGGAGCTCGGCTACCCCGGACCCCACGACGAGCGATCGATGATGCAGCGCCAGTTGCACGGCCACCCGGTCGGCGAGCTGGCGCAAGTCTGCGAGCCCCAGGAGGTACTCGCTCTCCAGGCGGCGGTGCGCGAGGTGTACGTGGATGTCCTGGTGCAGGAGTACGTGGTGAAGGTCGTCTCCGCGACGCGGGAGCACGAGAGCGTCTACCTGGGTGCGTCGCCGCGCGGGTCGCTCGCCCTCCAGCGGCTGGCGCAGGCCCGCGCCGTCCTGGAAGGCCGTGACTACGTACTCCCGGACGACGCGAAGAACCTGGCGTACCCCGCGCTTTCGCACCGGCTCATCCTCAAGGCGCAGGCGCGCGTGAAGGGCGCCACGGCGGAGCAGACGATCGCGGAATGCGTGCAGGGCGTCCCGGTGCCGGGGATCAGGCCCCGCGGGGGCGCATAGGAGACCGATTTGCGAAGGCTGGGACGCGCGGCCCTCGGGGCGCCGGTGGCGCTGGCAGACCTGATCGTCCGGAACTACAGCCTGTTCTTCCTGCTGGTCGCGCTGATCGTGGTCTCCACCTTCGCCGGCGTCACCGGACAGTGGCTCTTCTACCGTGCCGCCTATGTCATCGGCGGCCTCCTGCTCCTCTGCCTCGCCTGGGCGCGGATGCACGTCCGCGGCCTTGACGTGACAGCGGAACGGACGACCGAGCGCCTGCAGGTAGGCCAGGTGACGGAGACGCGGCTGCGGCTCCGGAACAGGAGCATCTTCACCAAGCTCTGGCTGGAGGTGGAGGACGAGACGGATATGCCGGGCCGGTCCGCGACCACGGTAATGACGCTTCCGGCGAAGAACGTTCGCAACTGGAAGATCCTCACGCGCTGCCGCCGCCGCGGCCTGTACACCGCCGGGCCGGTGAAGATCACGACCGGCGACCCGTTCGGCCTGTTCCGGTTCACCCGCCGCTTCGGCGATAGCCAGCCGGTCCTTGTCCTGCCGCGGCCGGAGGAACTGCCGTACTTCACCGTGCCACCGGCGCAACTGCCGGGCGAGGGCGCGGTGCACAAGCGGACGCACTACGTGACGCCGAACGCCTCCGGTGTGCGTGAATACTACCCGGGCGACAGCTATAACCGCGTCCACTGGAAGAGCACGGCGCGGCTGGGCCGGCTGATGGTGAAGACGTTCGAGATGGATCCGACGAGCAACGTCTGGGTGGTCCTTGACCTGCACCGTGACGTCCAGGCCGGCCAGGACGACGAGAGCACGGAGGAGTACGGCGTCAGGATCGCGACGTCCCTCCTCTACCGGTTTTTCCAGTCAAACCGCATGTTCGGCCTGCTGATGGACGCTGAGGAACGGGAGGTGCTGGAGCCGTCGCGCGGCGAGCACCAGTACATGCGGGCCCTGGAACGGCTCGCCGTCGCCCGGGCGACCGGGCAGACGCCGCTCGCGGACCTGCTCGAAGAGGAGGGCCGGCGGTTCGGCCGGCACAGCTCGGTGATCATCGTGACGCCGTCCCTGGAAGAGGACTGGGTTTCTCCGCTTTCACTCCTGCAGCAGCAGGGGGCGCGGATGGCAGTGGTACTGCTGGAGGCCGGGAGCTTCGGCGGCGCGGAGGCCGACCGCGCCCCGCTCCAGGCGCTGGCGGCTGGGAGTGTACCCGTCTACGAGGTGCGTGCCGGGTATGACCTCTCGCTCGCGCTCGGGCCGGCGGGGATGCTCTCCGGCGCCGGGGCCGAGCAGTACCGGCATACCGCGGCGCTGGCGGGAGCGCGCTGAATGGCGGAATTGGACTGGACCCAGGCCGGCGCCCCGCGCCGCTCTCTCGCGGATTCGCTGCTGCTGCGCCTGCCGCGCGTCATCGACTGGGAGGCGCTGATCACCCTCGGCTTGCTGCTCCTGGCCGTGACGGCCGTGACCGTCCCGCTGGAAGAAGGCGGCTGGTCGAAACAGATGCCGCCCCTCACGACGGTCGGAGTCGCGGGGATCATTGCGGCGATGCTCCTGGCGCGGTCGCGGCTGCGCTTCTACGTCGCGTGGCCGCTGGGCATCGTCGTGGGCGCGGGCGTGGTCTTCTGGCAGGTCCTCGTGATGGCCGGGCCGGGGGACCTCGAAGACCGGCTGGTATCTGTCCACGACCGTTTTGGCGCGTGGTTCGATGTGGCCTTCTCGAACGCCGTCACCAACGACTCGCTGCCCTTCAACACCCTGGTAATCAGCCTGACGTGGCTGGGCGTGTTCATCTTTGCCTGGAGCGTCTATCGCTGGCACAACGCCTGGATTGGACTGGTCCCGGGCGGCGCGGCGCTCGTGCTTGACCTCGTGCTGGTCGGCGATCAGCTGACCGGCGCCGTTGTGCTGTACATGTTGTGTGGCTTCTTGCTGGTGATGCAGACCAACCTGCTTTCGCAGATGGGTCGCTGGCGACAGGGGGGCGCGCAATACCCGGCGCTGATCAACGTGACCTTCCTGCACATGAGTTTGTGGGCGCTTGTCGCCGTCATGGCCGTGGCCTGGATTGTACCGGTAGGGCCTTACAACACGCCGGCGCCCATCCAGGGTGTCTTTGACGAGATTACGACGGTCGGCCGGGATTTCGTGCGCCTGGCGGGACCGCTCCGGTCGCACAAGGTGGTGCCGGTACACAGCTACTCGGGCGTGTTGCCCTTCCAGGGATCTGTGAACCTCGGCGAGCGCGAACTGCTGTCCGTCCGCATAACGGATCCCAACGTGCGCGGTCCACTGCTGCTGCGGGGAGCTGTCTACGACCGGTACGAAGGCGGCGGGTGGACTACGGGAGACAGGCGCGAGGTGCCGTTCCCTCCGAGTGCTGCGGAAGCGGTCCGGGATGCGGTGTCAAACAAGGAACTGGAAGGGTTGGTGGTTCCCCTCGAGATTACCCTCGAGGCAAAGAGCGTGGTCGGAACGGTGATATTCACTCCCGGGGTGCCGATCGCCGTCAGCCAGAAACTCCAGGCGGAGGTGCCGGCCGGAAGCACGAATGCGGTCAAGCCGCGCCTGCCGACGCGGGGCTGGAAGCTGAGTGATGAAAAGGTCATGAGGGAGTACCTCGCCTCACAGGAGATCGGCCTCCAGGTACTCCGCGACGCCTACGGTGCGGTGCTCAAGGTTGAGGTCGTTCGCCTGGACGAGCGCGGGGTACTTGGCGAGGCCGTGCTTCTCAACCCGGGTGAGCGGATAAAGCGCCACCGCTCGTACAACGTGACGGGGTTCGTCTCGACGGCGAGCGCCGACGACCTGCGGGAGGCCGGAGACCACTACCCGCGCTGGATCACCCAGGAATACCTGCAGCTGCCGTACGGCGTACCTGACCGCGTGCGCAACCTTGCCGAGCAACTCGCCACCGCCGAGCCCACGGCCTACGACAGGGCGAAGGCGCTCGAAACCTACCTCCGCCAGTACCCGGTCGACTACCAGGTCGAGGACGTGCCGCCGGGACGTGACACGGTGGACTACTTCCTGTTCGAGTCGCGGCGGGGTTACTTCGACTACCACGCTTCGGCGATGGTCGTGATGCTGCGGACTCTCGGCGTGCCGGCGCGGCTCGCGGTCGGGCTCGTCGGTGAGGAAGACGATATCGACACGGAGACAGGCCGTTTCATGCTGCGCGACCGCAACGTTTACGCCTGGCCGGAAGTCTACTTCCCCGGCAGTGGCTGGGTCGCGTTCAACCCGTCGCCGGACCGGCCCGCGGACCTGCGGCCCACGGCCCGCGCCTCCGCGCTGGACGACGACCGGATCCTGAGGCGCAGCCTCCTCGACGACCTGCCGGTCTCCTCATCCGAGGGCGCGTTCGTGCCGCCTGAAGGCGTGGAGGTACACCCTCTGCCAGAGGGCGGCCTCCCGCTTTCCAGCAATGGCGGTTCGTCGAGGCCGTGGGTGGTGTCCGCCATCACCGCGTTCCTGGCGGCAATCGCCGGGGCGGTGTTCCTCGGCTGGCAGCGCTCGGTCGCCGGGATGCCCTACCCCCAGCAAGTCTGGGAGAAGACCGTACGGCTGGCGACCTGGGGCGGCCTGCCGCCGGAGCCAGGCCAGACGCCGCACGATTACGCGGGACGGTTGGGGAAGCGGTTCCGAGGAGTTCGCGGCTGGCGGGACCTGGCGGATGCCTACACGGCATCGCTATATGGGCGCAGGGAGATCGGAGAGAAGGACGCCGGCCACCTGCGAGAGATCTGGCCGGACGCCCGCGGTGCCATGCTGCGTGGTGTCCTGCGGCGGCCGCTCAGGAGGGAGCCGAGAAGCAGGAGATAAGGAACAGGAAATAGGGTGCGAGCGGCTGCCTGCCGATTTCCCGTTTCCCATTTCCAGTCACCCGGTTATAGTGGCGCGCCTTTGAGGCCGAGCAGGCCCTTGATGTATTGCACCTCGCCCAGGTGCTCCGCCGTGTGACCGAGGCAGAAGAAGCTCAGTACCTCTGCCCGTGTCAGCCTGTCGATCATCGGGTAGACCGGCGTGAAGAAGGGCAGCGGGACCTCCACGGCCGCGTCTTCGTCGCTGAGGCTGTCCGCGTACTCCTGCATCGCCTCGCCGACGGCTTCGGCGTACGCCAGCAGCTCGTCCAGCGGCAGCCGGACGCGCGCAATCTGCTCCCGCGATAGGCCGGTGCCGAACGGCGGGTTGCCCGGCTCGGCCACCGGCAGACGCGGGGCCCAGCCGCCGCGCATGAATACGGACGGCTGCTTGATCAGCAGGTTGTGGATGATCTCGTCCTCGGATCGGTAGGCGTGCCAGATCGCGAACGTGATGTGGTTGGGGTTCGTCTCCGGCTGCCAGTGGAGCTGGTCCTCGGTCAGGTCCTCGGTGAGGAGGCGTGGGTACCAGTGCCAGAAGTGGAGCTGCCTGCGGAAGAGGTCGCCGACGTTCACGGTGGGATTGTAGCAGTTGGAATGTACCGGCGGTTGGATGAATCTGACGCTACGAGCGAACGTGGAGTAAACACGAGTATATGTGAGATATCCGGCGGCAACAGCGATGCGCATGGGGGGGGCAGATGGAGTAGATGTCCGCCCATGACTGCGCCTGACGTTGACGTTTTTGCAGCAGCGGGCAGGCCATTGAGCCGCTGGAGGACACTGAGACCCTGGACGAAGGTTACTAGCGGAAGCGGGGGCTTCATGTTCAGTTCAATGTATACGATTCAACTCCTGGGGGAGGTCGGCTCACTCACGACCTGTGCCAGTGGATTCAGTTGCTGACACGGGGAGGCCGCAGGCGTTGATGCCTCTATCTGTCGTCAACATCAAGATATGGTGGCTGTTCTTTCTGCCTGTGGTGGAGAAGGCGACACGGCGATCGATGCTATAGCCCTTGATCTGGAGTTGCACTTCCCCTCCGAGATTCGGCAGGGCGAGACCGCACCGTTGACATTGACCATTGGGAACACGGCAGACAGATCCGTGCAGTTTCTTATCGGGGGATCAAATCAATCGAATTACCTGGGCGGTTACGACTTCATCGTGAAGAACGAGGACGGTGACGAAGTGTGGATATGGCCTCCGGACGGCACGGTCTATCAGTCGATACTCTCATCGGTTACCCTTCAGCCCGGTGAAAAACTGGAGTTTGAGCGGGACTGGCCTGCCGTGGATCGTGATGGCAGGCCGGTTGCGCCGGCCATATACGGTGTCGAGGCGGTGCTGAAGGGTGAGACGGCAGGCGGCGAAGCTTTTGAGTTTCGCACACCACCCCTCAGCCTGGTGATCTCACCGTAGCTTGATCTTCGCCTGTCACTTTGTTCGTAGCCGCTAATCGCCGCCCCTGACTATGATGTGGGGGCAAGTGCCCTCCCTCCAGATCGCCCCCGCGTCCGTCGCCCGCAGCCGTGGTTTCTTCTACGGCTGGTGGGTGGTTGGGGCCACGGCCGGCATCGTCTTCCTCACCGGCGGCACCTTCTTCTACGGCTTCAGCGCCCTCTTCAATCCGATCATCGACGAGTTCGGCTGGTCCCGCGCCAGCGTCTCCTTCGCCTTCTCCCTGCGGTCAGAGGTCGGTGGCATCGCGTCGCCGATCGTTGGTTACACGGTGGACCGCGTCGGCTCACGGCGGCTGATGATGGCCGGCGTGGTGCTTGTGTCGGCGGGATTCGTCCTGTTGAGCCAGATGCACTCGCTGGCCTGGTTCTACGCGTCGGTCATCGTGATCGCCATCGGGATGAGCGCCACCGGCGGGCCGGTGGGAATGGTGGCGATCGCGCACTGGTTCAGGAAGCGGCGCGGGCGGGCGCTCTCCTTCATGACAGCCGGCGCCGGCACGAGCGGTGTCATGGTGCTGGTGCTGGAACTGCTGATCTCGGCGTTCGGCTGGCGGGACGCGTTGTTGTTGCTGGCGGTGGCGCAGCTGCTGATCTGTCTCCCCCTGGCAATGACGATCCGGAACAAGCCGGCCGACATGGGTCTCCTGCCCGACGGTGAGGCGGCGGTCCAGGATGACGGGACTCCCACAGCGGCGGCCAACGTCGCGATCGAAGGACTGACCGTGAAGGAGGCGATCAGGCTGCGCTCTTTCTGGCAGATGTCACTGGCCGTCATGCTGGTGAACCTGGGCATGATCGCCGTGATCGTGCACCAGATCCCCTACTTCACGAAGAGCGTCGGCGTCTCGGAGGGCCTGGCGGCGGCGCTGGTGACCGCGATGACACTGATGAGCCTGCTCGGGCGCTTCGGCATGGGCCAGCTCGCGGACATGATCGACAAGCGGCTGGTGATGGCGATGTCGTTCGGCCTCTGCGCATTGGCGCTCGTGCTGTTCGCGACGATCTACGAGCCCTGGCAGATCGCGTACGCGCTGCCCGTGTTCGCCATCGGCTGGGGCGGGATAATCCCGGTGCGGCCCGCGTTCCAGGCGGAGTACTTCGGAATGAAGGCGTTTGGGGCTATCCAGGGGCTGGTGTTCACCGTGGCGACGCTGGGCGGCCTCGTTGGGCCTGTGTTCGCCGGGTGGATGTACGACGAGACGGAGAGCTACCGGCTCGCGTTCGTGGTCCTCTCGGGTGGTGCGCTGCTGGCCACGCCCCTGGTGCTTACCATGAAGCGGCCCCGCTGGGGAACCGGGGAAGTGTGACGCAGGTCACTGCGGCAGGCTGGGTGGCAAGTTAAGGTGGGGTTATGGCTGGCCAGGGCACTCGCGACGGCTTGACGGCGGATCGCTGCCGGGGTATAAAGAGAACGAGGGTTCGTTTTTCAAAACGAAGAATCGTTCGACAAGAGGTAGACGTCATGCCGAAGGTGACCGAAGCACATCTGGAAGCGCGCAGGAAGCAGATTCTGGACGCCGCCGGCGCGTGCTTCTCGCAAAAGGGTTTTCACCAGACAACGATGCAGGACATCTGCGCGCAGGCGGAGCTGAGTCCCGGCGCCGTCTACCGCTACTTCTCTGCCAAGGAAGAGATCATCGCCGCGATGGTGGACGAGCGGAGGCGGGAAGGGATCGCCCTTATCCAGGCGGTTAAGCGCGAAAGACACGACACTCTCGACGTGCTCGACGAGATCGCCGAGGTCTTCTTCAACCGGCTGGAGGATGTCCAGGGTTGCGCGGTGGACATCGAGTTGTGGTCCGAATCCCAGAGCAACCGCCGCGTGAAGGAGCTGATGCGTCGCGATGCGAGCGACGTCACCGAGGCGTTCACGGCGATCATCCAGCATGCGCAGAAGCACGGCGAGGTCAACCCGGACCTCGACCCCCTGGCAGTGGCCCAGGTGATGAACTCGTCATTCTACGGCTTGATCCTCCAGAAGTCGCTGGACACGGACATAGAGATCGGGCCCTACGTGCAGGCGATCAAGGCCATGATGGGCGGGACTTTCTGGCTGAAAGGTGCAAGGAAAGGAGCGTAAGGATGGGTATGCTGAGTTTCTTCTCAGACGAACTGGTGTGGGCGTTGCTGCGCGAGCGCGCGGAGGATGCGCGCGAGGTGCGGCCGCACACGCCGACGAAGCCGGAAGGCGAGCGCCGCTCGCACGAACATGCGGAGCACCGGGCGACCGAGCTGTGGGCGGCGCCCTACCTGCGGGCCGGCGGTTCCTGCTGATTCGGCGGGTAAAACACGCAACCGCTGACTGACTGACGCTAGACAGGGATCACGCCGCGCGTTGCGTCCGGCGCGGCGGTTCCAGGGAGACAGGTACCGGACGCTTCACGGAAGGACCCCGAAATGGCGTTCAATATCTCGACTGAAGGCGTCGCTGCCTGGAGCGCGCGCCGCCCCTGGCTGGTACTCGCACTCTGGGCGGGAGCGCTCATCGCTTCGGTTCTAGCGATCGGAGCGCTGCTGTCGGGAGCGCTAACTCACGAAATCCGGCTCACAAACGACCCTGAATCACAGCGCGCCTGGTCCATCCTGGAAACCTGGCGGGGCGAGAACCACGATGAGGAAGCGGTCATCGTCCGGTCGCAGACCCTGACCGTGGACGACCCGCAGTTCCGCGCGCAGGTGGAGGAGATGTACGCCGGGATATCGAGGCTTGGGACTGCCGTGGTCCTGGGCGGCACAACCTACTATGCCTCCGGCGACGCCTCGCTCGTTTCCCGGGACCGGCACACCACGATCCTGCCGTTCACCATGGCGGGCGACGAACTGGACGCCGACGACAACATCGGGCAGGTACTCGACGTAACCGAAGCAGCTAACCGGGACGGCGGGTTCGAGGTCCTCGTGGCCGGCGGGGCCAGCATCAACCACGAATCGCAGGAGATTGCCCAGCGCGACCTCGAGACCGGAGAGGCGATTGGCATCCCGATAGCGCTGGTGATCCTGGTACTGGTCTTCGGCGCGCTGACAGCCGCTGTGATCCCGATCGTGCTCGGCCTGGTCTCGATTGTCATCGCCATCGGTATCACAGCGGTCCTTGGGCAGGCTGTCCCGTTCTCGTTCTTCGTCACGAACGTAATCACGATGATGGGCCTCGCTGTTGGCATCGACTACGCGCTGTTTATCGTGTCGCGGTACCGCGAAGAGCGCGCGGGCGGCCTGGAGAAGCACGATGCGGTGCGCGCCGCGGGAGCGACGGCCGGCCGGGCGGTGTTCTTCAGTGGCATGACCGTGGTGTTCGCGCTGATCGGCATGCTGCTCGTCCCCTCAACCATATTCCGCAGCCTGGGCGCGGGTGCCATCATCGTCGTCGTCGTGTCGATCGTCGTCTCGATGACGCTGCTGCCGGCCGTGATCGGCCTGATGGGCGACCGCGTGAACTCACTGCGCGTGCCTTTTCTGGGCCGAGGGCTGGAGCGGGGCGATCGCAACCAGGAGGGTGGCATCTGGGACCGGATCACCCGTCTCGTAATGCGTTACCCTGTCGTCAGCCTGGCGGCGGCAGCAGCGGTAATGGTGGCGCTGGCCGTGCCGTACAAGGACATCAACACCGGTTCCGCCGGCGTCAGCACGATGCCCCCGGGCAGCGACTCCTACCGGGCGTTCGAAATCCTGCGCAACGAGTTCAACTTCGGCACCGTCACGCCGACGCAGATCGTTGTCCACGACGGCGACATAACCCGCCCCGAGGTCCAGGGCGGAATCCAGCGCCTGAACGAGCGGCTGGCGCAAGACCCGCTGTTTGGCCAACCAACGTTTGAGGCCAGTCCCGACGGTTCAATTGGCCTGGTCGAAGTCGCGATCAATGCCGACCCGATGTCCGAGGAAGCCGTGCAGGCCGTGCGCGACCTGCGGGGCGACATCGTCCCGTCGGCATTCCAGGGCGTAGACGCCCGGGTCCTGGTGACCGGCATCACGGCTCACAGCATCGACTACTTCGACACGACGTCCGACTACACGCCGATCGTGTTCGCGTTCGTCCTGGGCCTGAGCTTCGTGCTGCTCACCGTGGTCTTCCGGTCGCTGGTGGTGCCGGCAAAGGCGATCCTGATGAACCTGCTGTCCGTTGGCGCGTCATACGGTGCGCTGGTGCTCGTGTTCCAGAAAGGCTTCCTGAACGAGCTGTTCGGGTTCCAGCAGGTCGACGTGATCGAAGCCTGGGTGCCGCTGTGGACGTTCTCCATCTTGTTCGGGCTCTCGATGGACTACCACGTGTTCCTGCTGAGCCGGATCCGCGAGCGGTTCAACCGCACAGGGCAGAACCGCGAGTCCGTGGCGTTCGGCGTCAGGACGACCGCAGGGATCATCACCGGCGCCGCCCTGATCATGGCGAGCGTGTTCGGCGGGTTCGCGCTGGGCGACATGGTGATGTTCCAGCAGATGGGCTTCGGCCTGGCGGTGGCTGTAATCCTGGACGCGACTATCGTGCGTTCCGTGCTTGTGCCCGCGGCCATGGAGCTGCTGGGCGCTGCGAACTGGTACTTGCCGCCGGTGCTGCGCTGGCTACCGGAGATCCAGGCGGAAGGCCCGGAGCCGGTACCAGCGCAGGGAACGCGCTAACAACCGAAAGCACCCCTCCCCCGGGGGCGGGCCGTCGCGTGATGAGGCGGCCCGCCTCCAGACGTTAGCGGTTCCCGTTCAGCCCCGCCGGTGGGCTGCCGTCCGCGGGCGCGATGTCCACGCGCGTCGCCCGCATCACCGGGCAGGGCTGCCACTCGGTCGGCCAGTACTTGAGGTGGCCGTAGCCGCCCGCGAGGTGGAGCCACTTGAACATCCCCGGCTCCAGGTTGTTGATGTCCCACCACTTCTCGAACTGGTAGGGCTCCCAGCCGTTGTAAATGATCACCTGGCCCGGCCTTACTGACGTTGAGAGCTTGGCTTCGATGATCATGCGGCCCATGTCGTTGAAGACGCTTATCTTCTGGCCGTTCGCGATGCCGCGGGCGGCCGCGTCGTCCGGGTTAATCTCGGCGTGGGGCGTGCCGCGGTTGGTCTGTTGCATTATCTTGTTCACGATGTTGTTGGAGTGGATGCTCCAGCGGTTGTGGCCGCTCGTTACCATCAGCGGGTAGTTGCCCCCCGAAGCTGGTGGGTCCTTATGGCACGGCAGCTCCTCGCCCGCCTCCAGGAACCAGGGGTGCTCAATGTAGAACTGGGCCCGGCGGACCAGGGTTGGGTAGGGCATCTTCTTCTCGACATGGTGCGTGAGGGCCGTGAACGTCTCGTCCGGCTTCACGTCGCCGGCCTGCCCCCGGGCGCGCGGCGAGACGCCGAGCCCGGTGAAGCGGAGGAAGCCCTTTTCCCGCAGGGTCGCCAGCGAGGAACCCTCGGGAAGCGTTCCTGCGGTGGCCGAGTCGCGCACCATCTCGTCCGTCAGCGTTTCTTCCTCGTGCAGCGCGCCCTTGGCCGTCATCGTGTCGTACATCCCCTCGAACTTGTGGACCGCGCCCTTGACGTCCTTGTACTCGGTGATGCCGCGGGCCTTCGCGCGCTCCTCGATCTTCGCGACGAGGTCGCGGAAGATGGGCCATTCGCCCTTCGCCTCGCCTGCGGGCTCCAGGGTGCGGTCGGAGAACGTGAGGTTGAGGGTGTGAGTGCTGGGGATGCCGAAGCTGATCTTCTCGTACTGCTGGGCTGCGGGCAGGACGATGTCGGCAAACATGGCGGTGGTGCTCATGCGGACATCGATGACGGCGACCATCTTGAGCTTCGGCCAGAGGTGGGTGAGGAGCATGTTCTGGCCGCCGCGGGTGCGCCGGATGGCGTTGCCGCCCATCTCGATGAACACGCGGGGCTCCTGCTCCTTCGTGGGGAAGGTGACCCCGTTCCACCAGCCCTTGCTCACGGCCTCGTCCCAGTAGTCCTGGAAGCGCCGCTTCATCGATGGGTCGTGCCACTCGCTCCGGCGCCAGATCCGGTCGTAGCCGGCGTGGTTGTACCAGAGGAAGATCGGCGGGACCATCGCGGGGTGAGCCATCTCGGTGGCGCGCTTGCCCATCTCGATGCTCGCCAGTTCGTCCGTCATTGTTGGATCCATGTTGCGGACTGCCTGCATGAGCGTGTTCATCATCCCGAGGGCGTTGCGGGCGGCGTCCGGGCCGAGTGCGCCCTTCGCGGGCGTAATGAAGTAGCCGTCGAGGATGGCTCCTAGCCAGGCACGCACGCCGGTGCCCTTGCGGCCCCAGTTTCCCGTGAGACCGAGCAACAGCAGCTCCGAGCGTTCGATCAGGTCGCCGTGGTAGTACTTGGAGGCGTTGCCGAGCGATCCGAGAATGGTGGTGCGCTTGCTCGCGACCTTGCGGGCTAGCATGCGGATGGTGGATGGCGCCACCGTGCACATCTTTGACGCCTGTTCGGGCGTGTACTCAGAGTTCAGCCGCTTCCGGACCAGCTCGAACACCGTGGTCACCTCGGTGGTGGAGCCATCCTTGAGCGTCGCCTTGAACGTGCCCTCCAGCGACGGGTCGATCTCGCCGAGCGAGAGGTCGCCGCGCGGGGCGGCGACGATGGCGCCGGTCTTCGCGTCGTGCCAGTAGAACTGGTCGTCGCGGCCGCCCTCCTCGACCTCGCTGCCCCGCAGGTAGGTCTTCGTGTCGAGCCGCACGAGGAGCGGCAGGTCAGTCTGGTCCTTCATGAAGGGCGCGTCGTAGAGCTTCTCCTCGATCACGACCTGCGCCATCCCCAGCGCCAGCGCGGCGTCGGTGCCCGGCGCGACAGGGATGAAGTAGTCGGCGTGGATCGATGACGCGCTGCTGTCCGGTGCGATCGTCACGACCTCCGCGCCATTGAACCGCGCCTCCAGGATGTAGTGCTGGTGGGGGATGCGCGTGTAGGCCGGGTTGCCGAACCAGATGAAGATCAGCTCCGAGTGGAACCAGTCGTCGATGGAGCTTACCGGGTCGAAGATGCCGTAGGTGATGTAGTGGCCGGGCGCGAAGTCGTTCATCTCCGCGTTCAGGTCCATCGTGAGCGCTCCGAGCAGGTTGGCGAAGCGGCCCCGGCCGACGATGCCGCCGGTGGGCGTGTTGCAGCCGCTCAGGTGGATGATGGACTCGGGGCCTTTCTCCTGGATGGCGTCGATGACGGCGTCGGCGATCTCGGTGAGCGCTTCGTCCCAGGAGATGCGCTTCCACTTGCCGCTGCCGCGCTCGCCGTCGCGCTTCATCGGGTAGAGGACGCGCTCCGACGAGTAGTGCATGGTGGCCCAGGCCATGCCCTTCTGGCAGCCCATCGGGTTCATGTCCGGCACGCCCTGCTCGATATGAGGCATGATGCCGCACTGCTCCTCGCGTATCGCCCTACCGTCCTTCACGTAGACGCGCATCGGGCAGTTGCCGGGGTAGCAGTCAATGCAGTGGCTGGCCCAGCCGACCTTGTCCCAGCGCCACTTTTCGCGGTAGCCCTCCGCCCAGGCCTGAGTACCCTCGTTGCGGGATTTCTGGATCGTACGTGGAGACATGATTTCGCCCTCCGTGCTAGCCGGCTGAGGGGATTATCGGCCCGCGAACGCGGGGAGTCTGTCGGGTAAGGGGTGGACGCGTGTGGGGGAATGCTTGGGGGAGGGAGTTTGTTTGGCAGAACAGCTGATTCCCGCGACGTGGGATTATGGACTTCTCGTGGTACCGGCTCTGCCAGAAGGCTCCACGCTGGTTCGTCGGCGCCTGGTGCTCGCGCGCGTACCGTCCTTTGATCGACTTCATGACCCGTCCCGGCGCGGTTCCGGGCGGCGGCCAGGCAACAAGGTGCAGGTGGTCCGGCATGATCACCCATGCGAGGAGGTTGAACCGCTCTTCGCCCTGCACTTCGTGGATGACCCGTGCGAGGTGGCGTGCCGCTGCAGGGTCCCTGAACACCGGCCGCCTTCCCTCGACGTTTGGCGTGAGGAGCGAGGGGAGGCCGTGGTCGAAGCGGCGCCAGATGCTCATGGCAGGGGACAGGATGAATGGTGTACCCATGGTACGAAAGGGGAAAGTGGCACTCCTGTTCCCCGCCCCCCGGTCAGGTTGGAAACCCGGCCCCCGTTGGGTTGTGTCCCGTCAGGCCAGGAATCCAACCCCCTGGAGGATGCCCCGGCAGTGTGGTTCAGTCAGGTTGGAAACCTGACCCCCTTTATCGCTACTCCGGCACGCCCTGCTGAGCGTCGATCATCTCGATCATCGCGGCGCGGACCATCTCCTCGATCTGGGGGACGTCCTTGGGCATGCTGCCGTAGATGGCGCCGGTCTTCGGGGGGGAGTCATGCGGCTGCTTGGCGTAAGCGACGGCTTCGGCGAGGTCTGTCTTGAAGGCTTCGGCGACGCCGGGCTGCGTCTGCGGGCGAGTGACGCACATGTGGATGCCGTTCGGGTGCTGGAGGCCGTTAAACCGCCAGCCCTGGCCACGCATGAAGTCGTTGATGTGATAGATGTCGAACTCCGGCGAGTGGAAGCCGAAGCAGAATGTCGGCTCGCCGAAGATCCGCAGTTCGGGATGGCTGCGGACTGCGGCCTGCATCGCGAAGGCGGTCTCGAAGATGCGCCTCGCGTACCGCAGGTAGCCCTCGCGGCCCATGCTCACCATCGCGGCCCAGGTTGCGGCGAGGAGACCGCCCGAGCGGCTCCCGGCGATGCCCGGAGAGAGGTACTTGCCGCCACTCCAGTGGGCCTGGGTGAAGGAGGCGTAGTCGCGCAGTTTGCGGTTGCGGGTGGCGAGGACGGACGTGCCCTTCGGCGCGTAGCCGTACTTGTGCGTGTCGGCGGAGATCGAGGTGACGCCGGGCAGGCGGAAATCGAACGTGGGGATGTCGTAGCCGAGTTCCTCGCCCCAGGCCAGGATGAAGCCGCCGAGGCAGCCGTCCACGTGCAGCCCGACGCCCTTCTCCAGCGCGATCTCGGAGAGGCGCTCGATCGGGTCGATCGTGCCGTAGCCGTAGTTGCAGGCCGAGCCGACAATGAAGGCGGTCCGGTCTGTGATGGCGCCGCGCACGAAGTCGGTATCCACGAGCGTGGTCTCAGGGTCGCACGGCGCGTCGATCACCTCCAGCCCGAAGAGGTGCGCGCCCTTGCGGAACGCCGGGTGCGCCGTCTCCGGCAGGATCATCTGCGGGACCGCGATGCCGCGCTCTTTCTGCGCCTGCTCGCGGTAGACGAGGAGGGCGGTGAGGATGCTCTCCGTGCCGCCGGAGGTGACTGCGCCGGCGGGCTCGGAGTCCGGCCGGGCGGCGTCGGCGTGGAGCATGTCGAGCGTCATGGCGATGATCTCGCCCTCGAAGCGGGTCTGGCTCGGGCACATGTCGCGCTGGAGGGCGTTGACGTGGGCGTAGAGGCCATACGCCTCCTTGAGGAAGGCATAGTGCTCCATGTCGCCGCAATACATCGTTCCGGAGCACTTGCCGGTCTGCCAGTAGGCGTCCTCCTCCGTGGCGATCTGTCGCAGTTCGTTCAGGATCTCGTCGCGGGGACGGCCCTTGTCGGGCATGCGGGTGTTGACGGGGAAGCGTTGTGAGTAGGGGTAGTAGTTGGCCATGGTGTACCTCCGGGGTTGTATCTTACGCGGTTTGAGGCAGGGGCGGGTTTGAAGACCCGCCCCTACGAGGGGTGGGCGAGCATTGCCAGCGTCTGTTCGTGCAAGGCCTCATTCGCAGCGGCGACGATGAAGCCGCCGCGTTCGGCCAGCCCTCCGTCGGCGGTGGTGACAACGCCGCCGGCGGCGCGGATGATCGGAGCTAGCGCGACGATGTCGTACGGCTGAAGACCGGCCTCCGCAACGATGTCGACGTGGCCCATTGCCAGAGTGCAGTACGAATAGCAGTCTCCGCCGAAGCGGGTGAGGCGGCACCGGGTGCGCAGACGTTCGAAAGCGTCCATATCCGGGCCCTCGAACATTTCCGGGCTGGTGGAACAGAGCACAGCGTCCGCGAGCAAGGCCGTGTCCCGGGTGCGGAGGGGTATCTCCGCGCGCTTCCGTGCCGGCGCCAGCGTGCGACGGACCCGCGGCGACGGCTGCGACTCACCTGCCAGTTGCACGTAAGCTCGCTGGCCTTGCCCAGCGAAAGTCTCACGGAGATAGGGTATGCGCACGACGCCGGCGACCGCCCGATCACCTTCCTCGAGGCCGACCAGCACACCCCAGAGCGGGTTGCCGCTGATAAAGGAGCGCGTGCCGTCGATCGGGTCGATCACCCAGCGGAAGGGGCCGTCTCCGCCGCTCTCGCCGGTCTCCTCGCCGAGGAAGCGATCATCCGGGAAGCGGCGTGCCAGTTCAGTGCGCAGGAACTCCTCCACGGCGTGGTCGGCGGCGGTGACGGGGTCGAACAGCCCTGCGGCGGCCTTGTTTGTGACTTCGGGTGCCGCGCGGAACCAGCGCAGCGCGATCTCGCCGGCCTCTTCCGCGAGGGTTGTCGCCGTGGCGAGGCGTTGGCTCAGTGTGCTCATCCCTTTGGTACCTCAGGAAGAGCGGAGATTGCGGCCGTCACGGATGTCCTTCGAGAGGCTCAGGATGAGCGGGGTGGTGCGCCGGGGCCATTGAGCGTGTTGAACACCGGGCCGAGCGCGGCGTAGGACGCCTGGAACTGGCCGAAGAGGTGGTCGTAGAGAGCGCGGCGCTCCTGTTTGGGTTCGAAGGTGCCGCGTACCGGGCAGAAGCGGTCGATGTCGTCAAGGGAGGCGATCCCCAGCGTCTGGAAGGCGAGCAGGGCGGATGCCCGGTTGCTCGCGTGGACGGGGTCGGCGAGCGGGTGAATCGGGCGGCCGATGACGTCGGCGAAGATGCGGGCCCAGGCGTCAGAGCGCGCACCGCCGCCGGAGAAACGCAGTTCCGGGTAGCTGTCGCCCGTGAACTCCTCGACGGCCGGGAGCAGACCGCGCAGGCTGTATGCCACGCCTTCGAAGATGGCGCGGAGCATACGGCTGCGGTCTGTCTCCAGGCCGATGTTGATAAAGGCGCCGCGGGCGTTGGCGTTGGCGTCGGGAGAGACGGTGCCTGTCAGCGATGGCAGAAAGATCAGCCCGCCTGCGCCGGGCGGCGCCGATTCGACGGCCGCGTCCACGTGCGCGAAAGGGTCACTGTCAGTGTGATCCGCAAGGGCGTCGCAGGTGAAGGCAACGTTGCGGAGGAAGTGGTCCAGGGAGCGCGCGGCGATGCCGTTCTCGGCCATGACCATCAGCTGCCCCGGGACCGCGCTCGGCATGCTCACGAGAGACTTCGCGAGGTCACCCTTCTTCTCGTTGATCGGCGCGAGGACCTGACCCGTGGTCCCGGCGTTCAGCGCACCGGATGACGGGCGGAAGGCGGCGGTGGCGATGGCGGCGGCCTGAGTGTCGTTGAGCCCCGAGATGATCGCCGTCTCGGCGGAGAGGCCGAGCGTTTCGGCCACAGTCGGGTCGATCTTGCCGATGATTGAGTTGGGCGGAACAAGCTCGGGCAGCTTCTCGCGGTCGAGCCCGGACATGCCGAGCAGTTCCTCGTCCCAGGCGAGGGAGTCCAGCCTGTGCTGGCTCGTGAGCAGCATGCTGAAGGCGGTGCAGATGTTGGCGGTGAAGCGCTTGCTCAGGCGCGCGAGCACGAAGTCGGCCGGCTCGAGGAAGGCGCGGGTGCGCTCGTAAATCTCGGGGCGCTCGGCCTGTATCCAGAGCATCTTTGAGAGCGAGTCGGCGCCGGAAGGGAGCGGCGGGATGCCGTGCACCTCCATCCAGCGCGGGAAGGCGGTGGGATGCTTGCTGTAGAGGGCGACGGAGTGCGAACCGCCACGCCCGTCCAGCCACAGCAGCAACGGGCCGACAGCCTCCCCGTCCGCGCCGACGGGGACGATCGAGAAGTACTGCGAGGCGACGGCGACAGCGATGATCGATTCGCGCGGCACTCCGGCCGATGCCGCAACTTCCTGCATCGCACCAGCGACGGCATCCCATACCTCTGCCGGGTCCTGCTCGGCGCCGTCTGGCCGGATGAGGCGCGTCGAGATGGAGCGGACGGCGCGGGCGGGCACCTCGCCGTTTTCCGAGACGAGCGCGGCTTTGGGGCCGCTGGTGCCGAGGTCGACGGCGAGGACGTAGCGGGTAGCCATGGTACGGAGGGTATCCTAAGTGGTTGCGTGCGCGGAAGGGAGCAGTACGGCGCGCCGGCGTTATACTGTCCCGCAAGGTGCAGGGGCCGCAAGCCGACTGGATGTCAGGATGAGAAGGCTTGGACAGAGCAGCTCAAGGCCGCGGCGGAAACGCTGGCTGGCGCGTTCTGGGACGATCCACCGATGCCGATCGTGACACCTGACGAAGCCCGGCGCATGAGCGCCGGGCCGTGGTTCTTTGAAACTTCCATCAAGTACGGAATGCGAGGTCAGACCGGGGTTTACGGGTTTACCTTGTGCGGGATGGTGCGGCCGCCGAAGTAGTCCGAAGTCCGTTCTAAACAGCACAGTGCAGGATGAGGGGGAACCTGGACAATGGCAGGCAAAATCCAGACAGTCCGTGGGCCGATCGATCCTTCGGATCTCGGGTTCACGTCGATGCACGAGCACATCCTCGTGGACCTGGCGGAATGCTACCGGGAGCGGTTCCGGAAAGCGCTGCCCGGCAACGCGCAGTTCCCGGACGGGCCGTTCCGGCTGGAGGACCGGTCGATGCTGCGCCACGCTATGCTCCTCTCCAGCGAAAACCTGCGGCTCAACGACGAAGAGGCGGCCGCAGGAGAAGTGGCTGATTTCAAGGCGGTGGGCGGGGCGGCGCTCGTCGAGACGGGCGCACCCGGGATCAGGACGTGGGAGGACGTCGTCGCGTTCCAGCGCATATCGGAGCGCACGGGCGTGCACATCGTCGCCTGCACCGGCCTGTACGCGGAGGACAGCTGGCCCGAGCGCTTCCGCGGGCTGACCGAGGAGGATTACTCGGACTTCCTGCGCGGCGAGATCGCAAACGGGATCGGCGAATCCGGCATCCTGCCCGGACAGATCAAGGTCGCGTACGAGGGATCAACGCCGTCGGCGGACGCCTACCTGCGCGCGGCGGCCCGGGTCTCGCGGGAAATGGGGATCTCGCTGCAGATACATGTTGGCCTCACGCTTTCAAACGATGTGATGCGGAACGCCTTCCTGCCTCTCCTGTATGGAAGCGAGTGCGTGCCGGAACGGACGCTGGTCTGCCACGTCGAGAACTGGCTGGGGCCGCTGCAGATCGCCGAACTCGTCAAGGACCCGCATTCGGTGCCGCGCGACCTGTCGCTCCACCGCGAGGTGATGGACCGCGGCTTCAACCTCTGCTTCACCCTGTTCGGGTCCGAGTGGGACACGGAGGCGTTGGGGATCGCGCACCGGCCGGACTGGTTCTACCTGGCCGGGATGCTGCCGCTGATCGAGCAGGGGTATGCCGGGCAGCTCTTCATGGGCCACGACGTGTTCACGAAGGCGCAGACCCGGCGCGGCGGCGGCGAAGGCCTCACCCGGATCCCGCGCTTCGTGGTGCCGACGCTGCGGCGCTGCGGCGTGACGGAGGGCGACCTCCGGAAGATGACGGTGGAGAATCCGGCGCGGTTGCTGGCGTGTTAAGCGGCAGGGCACGAAGGAATAAGTGCGCATTGCCAGGAACGGGGAGTGCAGCGGGGCAGAGCCACTTTGACGGGGGTCTGGGGGTGTCCCCCAGATTCAATCCCTTCTTTGGGGTGGGGACAGTTCTTGAGAGGCCCACGCGAGATCGGGGCGTCTGAGAACTCGACCTACGGGTGGGGCCTGCGCCGGACGAGCAAAGAACAATGGAACAGTCGAACAGACGTTAGCAGCCGGTTCATCTCACCTTCATCGCGCCGGGATACACTGGCAGGCACAATGAGAATCCTTGTCGTAGAGGATGAGCCGCAGATCGCGGACTTTATCGCGCGCGGACTGACCGAGAACGGCCACAGCGTGGATACGGCTGGAGACGGCGAGGAAGCGCTGGCGTGGCCGGACGCGGCCGACTTCGACCTGATCATCCTCGATGTCATGATCCCCCGCGTAAACGGCATCGACGTATGCCGCACGCTCCGGAAGCGCGGGCTGAAGACGCCGATCCTGATGCTGACCGCCCGCGACACGATCGAAGACCGGGTCGAGGGCCTGGACAGCGGCGCCGACGACTACCTGGTGAAGCCGTTTGCCTTTGCCGAATTGCTGGCGCGGGTGCGGGCGCTGGGCCGGCGCGAGCCCGCGCTGGTGGGGAACGTGCTGCAGGTAGGCGATCTCGTGCTGGACGCGGTGACCCGTAGCGTGACGCGAGCGGGCGCAGCCGTGGAGCTTACCGCGAAGGAGTTCTCCCTGCTGGAGTACCTGATGCGGCATCCCGGGCAGGTGCTGTCCCGCACTGTAATCGCTGAGCACGTCTGGAACTACGATTTCGACAATGCGACGAACGTGATTGACGTGCATGTCAAGAACCTGCGGCGGAAGATCGACTCCGGGGACGGTCCGCCGCTGATTCAGACGGTGCGCGGCGCGGGATATCGCATCGCCGCCCGAAGCGCGGAGTAAGATGGGCATCCTCCGGTTGCTCCGCGTCCGGCTGACCCTGTGGTACGTGGCCCTCCTTGCCCTGACGCTGGCTGCCTTCAGTGCCGGCGTGTACGTCGCGCTGCGAGAGAGCCTCTACACCAACCTGGACGATTCAATCGAGACGCGGTCCGAGCTGGTGTCCGCCCTGGTCACAGCGGACGGAGACATCGACGTGACCGGCGTCGAGATCCCGGGCGACCCGGTGGAGGGCGAGGAGTTCGTCCGCGTGTTCGACGCGTCGGGCGAGGTGCTGCTGGACAACTCGGCGGCAGCATTTCGGCCTCCGGAAGACCCGGCAGCCGTAGAGGCTGCGCTGCACGGCGAAACGACGCGACGCGGCCTCGCCGCGGGCGGTGTCGACCTGCGCGTGATGACTGCGCCGGTACGGGCGGACGGCCGGGTCGTCGGCGCCATCGAAGTCGGCCTTTCGGAGGGCGACATCCATGACACACTGAGCCGGCTTTTGCTGATCATCGCCGCCCTGTACCCGGTCGCGCTCCTGGTCGTGGGCGGTGGCGGCGTGTTCCTCGCCGGTCGCGCCCTGCGGCCGATCGACGAGGTGACGCTGGCGGCGCGCCAGATCAGCGCCGAGGACCTGGGCAGGCGGCTTGACCTCGCCCTGCCCAACGACGAAGTCGGAAGGCTGGCCCGCACCTTCGACGGGATGATCGCGCGGCTCGACGAGGCGTTCCAGCGCCAGCGCCAGTTCACTGCCGACGCCTCACACGAGTTACGGACGCCGCTGACGGCGATCAAGGGACAGGCCGAGGTGGCGCTGCAGCGGGAGCGCGCGCCGGAGGAGTACAGGGAAGCGCTGCGACGGGTGAACGAGGAGGTGGACCGGATGATCCGGCTCCTGGGCAGCCTGCTGACGCTGGCGCGAGCGGATGCGGCGCAGATCGAAATTGAACGCGAACCGGTGAGCCTGGAGCGCCTGGCCGGGGATGCGATGGAACAGCTGCGGCCTGCGGCCGCGGAGAAGCGAGTCACGGTGACCCCCCTGTCTTCGGCGGATATTGTCATTCGGGCCGATCACGACCTGCTCCTGCAACTGCTGCTGAACCTGCTCGACAACGCCGTCAAGTACACACCAGAAGGTGGCACCGTCGAGGTGTCCTGGCGCCCCGGCGCGGAACGCGCCGAGATATCGGTGAGAGACACGGGGCCGGGAATCGCGCCGGAACACCTGACCCACGTGTTCGACCGCTTCTACCGCGTCGACGCCGCACGCTCACGGGCGGAGGGCGGCGCTGGGCTCGGCCTCTCGATCTGCAGGTGGATTGCGGAGGCGCACGGCGGGGCGATCCGCGCGGAGAGCCCGCCCGGGGGCGGCGCGCGCTTCACCGTCAGCCTGCCGCTGGCCTGAGCGCTTCATCGGGAGTTCATCTGCCTGGCTTACCGTGATGGTGACGGCAGATGTCGCACGAGGAGGAAAGAGCATGAGGTTAGCAGTTGTTTCAGCCGGGGTGATCGCAGCCGTAGTCGCCATGGGCGCCTGTGGCGGCGACGACGACAGCACCGCGCCGACGCAGACCGCGTCGGCCAGCATTGCGGGGATCGACGCCGCGGATTTCCAGACAACGATCGACAACCCGCTGTTTCCGCTGAGCTCGTTCTCGAAGCTCATATACGAGGGCGAAGAGATCGACCCGGACACGGGCGAGTCGTTCACGACCCGCGTCGAGATGACCGTGATGCCCGACACAAAGGCCATCGGCGGCGTCGAGGTGCTGGTGGTCCAGGACCAGGCGTTCGAGGACGGCGAGCTGATCGAATCGACGCTGGACTACTACGCACAGCACAAGGACGGGAGCGTGTACTACTTCGGGGAAGACGTAGACAACTACGAGAACGGCGAGATCAAGGACCACGAGGGCTCCTGGCTCGCCGGCCAGGGCGAAAACAAGCCGGGGATAATCATGCCGCCGGCGCCGAAGGTGGACGACGTCTTCGAGCAGGAGAAGGCGCCGGGTATCGCTGAGGACCGGATGACCGTGCTTTCTGTGAGTGAGGCGGTCACCGTCCCGGCGGGGTCCTACGAGAACTGCATCAAGACCGAGGACGTAAACCCGCTGGATGCGACAGGGGCAATCGAGTTCAAGTTCTACTGCCCGGACATCGGCTTCGTCATGGAGGAGTTCAACGGCGGCAACCTTGAGCTCGTGAGCGCGGAGTGACCGTTCATCCAGGCTTCACGGCGGCTTCATCTGCCGCCGATATGCTCGAGCTGGAAATCAAGAATGGAGGAGCCAGGATGTTGAAGGACAAGAAGGTGTGGATCATCTCGGGTGTTATGGCGGCGGTGGCTATCGTGGGCGGCGGCCTCGGGATTGCCGGCGCGTCCGGCGGCGATCGCGATGAACCGATCACGGGAGACGCGCTCCAGAAGGCCAGCGAAGCGGCGCTGGCCCACACGGGCGGCGGCAGCGTCACGGAGACCGAAGTGGGAGACGAAGAGAGCTACTACGAGGTTGAAGTCACGCTGGACGACGGCAGCCAGGTCGACGTGCAGCTTGACGAGGGCTTCAACGTCGTCAGTGACGAAGCCGACGGCGCCGACGGCGCGGATGACGAGGGGGCCGGGGACGATTGATCCATCTACCGCAACGTTGAAGCAAGGGGCTGCCAACCGGGCAGCCCCTTCCATTTGGCGATACGACGAAGCACAGCCTTTGCGATATGTTAGGTTCGGGTGTTCGCCCCGCCCGCTATGCGCAAGCGATCAACTCACCCGGATCCGCCTGAGTCCCCGGCGCCCGAGACAGCCGGGGCTGAGTGCTCGACTTCAGTCATCGACGAACTTGAGTCGCGCCTGGAATCGGGGCCGCGGGGCCTGGCCAGCGAAGAAGCGGCCGCACGATTGCGCCGATTTGGCCGCAATGAACTGCCGGAGCCAGCACCGCCCTCCCGCCTGAGGCTGCTCCTTGACCAGTTGACCCACACCCTGGCGTTGCTGCTGTGGGCGGCGGCGACGCTGGCTTTCCTGGCCGGGCTGCCCCAGCTGGGGTGGGCGATCCTGGCGATCGTCATTCTGAACGCTGTCTTTAGCTTCTGGCAGGAGCACCGTGCGGGAGAAGTGGTGCACGCCCTACGCCGGCGAATGCCACTCGCTGCCCGGGTGCTCCGTGATGGGGTTGAGCACCGTGTGGCCGCTTCTGAACTGGTGCCGGGCGACGTGATCATGCTCCGCCACGGGGATCGCGTCCCGGCCGACGCGCGTGTCCTGGCCGATAGCGGGCTCAGGCTCGACTACAGCGTGCTCACGGGCGAATCCGAACCAGTACGGCGATCCTGGGCGGCGAGCGGTGCTGCGGAGCTTGCCGACGCCGGCAACTGCGTTCTGGCGGGGACGACGGTGATGGAGGGAAGCGCCGAGGCGATGGTGTTTGCTACCGGTGCGAGAACCGCATTCGGGAGTGTGGCGGCGTTGACGCAGCGCCTGCGGTTGGAGTCGAGTCCGCTCCAGAAGGAACTGGGGAAGACCGCGCGCACGATCGCGGTAGTTGCGATCGTCATTGGGCTTATCTGCATCGGCGCAGGCGCGATTTCGGAGCGCCTGTCGCAAAGGGACTCATTCATCTTCGGCCTGGGGATCCTTGTCGCGCTCATTCCCGAAGGGCTGCTGCCCACCGTGAGCCTGTCGCTCGCAATGGGAGTCCAGCGGATGGCCGGGCGGCACGCGATAGTGAAGCGGCTGTCGTCCGTTGAGACGCTGGGATGTACAAGCGTCATCTGCACGGACAAGACGGGCACGATCACGAGTTCCGAGATGACTGTCCGCGAAGTATGGGCCGGGTCTCACGTCGTGACAGTAACCGGCGGTGACAGCCTGCGCGGTTCGCTGAAAGAGGATGGCGCGTCTGTCAACAACACCATGCCGGCTTCGCTGGAGATGCTGCTGCGCTGTGCGGTCCTGTGCAACGATGGGATCCCCCCGCACCCTCACCGCCGGCGGGCGGGCCTCGGCGATCCCCTGGATGAAGCTTTGCTTGTGCTCGCGATCAAGGCCGGCGTTGATCCCGACGAAGAGCGGGGTGCGTGGCCGCGCGTGCGCGAATTCCCGTTCGATGCGGTGCGGCGGCGCATGTCCGCGATCCACTCGCACGGTGGGCGCCACTGGTTGTTCGTCAAGGGAGGTCCCGCCGAGGTGCTTGCGAAGAGTTCGGCCGAATTGGTCGATCAGGGTACAGCCCTGCTCGGTGAGGCCAGGCGTGACGAGATCCTGGCGAAAACGGACGCCGCGTCAGCGCAGGGAATGCGCCCCCTGGCGCTGGCATACCGGGAACTTGCGCCGGACGCGGATCCGGGAACGGCTGAAGACGCGGAGCAGGACCTCGTCTTCCTCGGGGTGGTCATGTTAAACAACCCGCTGCGCCCCGAAGTGCCAGCGGCGGTTGCCCGCTGCAGGACGGCTGGCATCCACGTGGTGATGCTCACGGGCGATCATGCGCACACAGCGGTCTCCGTGGCGCGTGATGCGGGGATCGACGACGGTGGAGGGCCGGTGGTAACCGGTCAGGGCATCGATGAGCTTGATGACGATGAGCTGCGGACCTTCCTTAGTAACGAGACGCCGCGTGTATTCGCCAGGGTGACTCCGCCTCAGAAACTGCGACTCGTCGAGGCGTATCAGTCACTCGGGCATGTCGTGGCCGTGACCGGGGACGGCGTGAATGACGCTCCCGCGCTGCGTGCCGCCGATATCGGCGTTGCGATGGGCCGCAGAGGGACCGATGTCGCGCGGGAGGCGGCGGACATGGTGCTGCTGGATGATAACTTCGCGACGATCGTGAACGCGGTGGAGGAAGGACGGGCCGTGTTCGACAACATACGCAAGTTCCTGACGTACTTCCTGACCAGCAACGTCGCGGAAGCGGCGCCGTTCGTCCTCTTTGTGCTGTTCGGGGTTCCGCTGCCGCTCACCGTGCTGCAGGTGCTGCTCGTCGACCTCGGGACGGACACGCTCCCCGGCCTGGCCCTTGGCGTGGATCCACCGGCACCCGGCAGCATGGAGCGGCGGCCACGCGCGATCGGCGAGGGGATTGTGAGCGGCGGGCTACTCGTCCGGGCACTCGGCTTCCTCGGAACGGCGGCCGCCGTTATCAGCCTTAGCGGCTTCTTCGTGTTCCAGTGGGATGTCACGGGAACGTTCCTCGGCAACTTCCTCGGCGCCGGTCCCACTTACGAGCAGGCGACGACAGTTACGATGGCGGGCATCGTGGCGTGCCAGGTGGCGAACGTCTTCGCCTGCCGCAGCGAACGGCGCTCCGTGTTCGCGATGGGCTGGCGGAGCAGCCGGCTGATCGCGCTCGCAGTAGTGGCCGAGGTGGCGCTGCTGGCCGCCGTGATCGGGATCCCGCCGCTGGCCGGCACGTTCGACCTTCAGCCGATCGACCCGCGCTACTGGCCGATGCTGGCGGTGTTCCCGTTCCTGTTCCTCGCGCTGGAGGAGGCGCGCAAGCTGGCGGTTGCGAAGATGCCGCGGGCGCGCTAGCTGAAGCAGCCGAGTTCGCGGGCGATGATGTGCTTCTGCACCTCGCTCGTCCCCTCCGCGATCGTGGCGGCGCGGATGTCGCGGTAGTAGCGGGAGACCGGCGTCTCGTCTATGAAACCGAGGCCGCCGAAGACCTGCACGGCGTTGTCGGCCGCGCGCTTGGCCATCTCACCACAGAACAGCTTCGCCATCGCTGCTTCCTTCGCGAACGGCAGATGGGCGTCATGGGTGAGGCAGGCCTTGTCTCGCAGGAGGCGCCCGGCCTCGATCTCCAGCGCCATGTCCACGAGCATCCCCTGCACGTACTGGAAGCGCGCGATCGGCCGCTTGAAGGCGATCCGGCTCTTCGCGTGGGAGAGCGCGAGGTCCAGGCACTCGGACGCGAGGCCAACGGCCTGTGAGGCGAGGTAGACGCGGGTGATGTAGAAGCCGCCGGCGACGATCGCGGTGCGGCCGGTGCCGCGCCCGCCGAGGAGGTTCATCTCCGGCACGCGGCAGTCGCTGAAGGACAGTTCGCGGGTGTCGGAGGAGCGCAGCCCCATCTTCCGGAACGGCTTGCTCATCGTGTAGCCGGGCGTGCCCGTGGGGACGATCATGATGCCGAACCCCTCGTCCGTGCGGCAGAGCACCATGGCGAAAGCGCAGTTCTCCAGGCCGGGGTTGCTGATGAAGATCTTGTTGCCGTTGATCACCCACTCGTCGCCGTCCAGTACCGCGCGCGTCTGGAGGGCGGCCGTGTCGGAACCGGCGTCCGGTTCGGTGATCGCCCCGGCGCTGACGACGTCCCCGGCGATCGTCGGCTTGATGTAGAGGCCGTCCCAGGCCGCGAGTTGCTCGACCGTACCGTGAGTCATCGAAATCGCGCCCTGGATGCCCACCCACAGCGTGAGCCCGATGGACATGTCGGCGCGGCTGATCTCCTCCAGCGCCAGGCAGAACGTCAGGCTGTCTGTCTCACTGCCGCCGAAGCTCTCCGGGAAGGGCATGCCGGCGACGCCCAGCCCGCACAGGCGGCGGTAGAGATCGTAGTCGAACGCCGATGTCGCGTCGCGCTCCTCCGCGCCCGGCGCAATCTCCTTCCGGGTGAACTCGCGCACTGTACGCCGGATGGCTTCCTGTTCGTCTGTGTACTTGATCATGGTCGCGCTCCGATCGGCTGGCTCCGAGCACGAGCGTGGCGCGCGAGAGGCGGGAAGTCAATCAGGCAGGGGTAGTAGTATTACCGCCGACTGGGAAGCATCAAGGAGCGATCGAATGACGATGACCAGCACATCCCTCGCAGACCTGGCCCGAGCGCGTAGCGGGCGGCGCAGGCGCGCGTCGAGCTGGGACCGCACCGGCGGAAATGCGGACTACGTGGGGATCGGGCCGGGCCAGTCCGTCACGCTGTGCGACATCGTGGGCGCGGGGGTGATCCGGCATATCTGGTGCACAATGGCGGCTCCGCGTAACCCCATGTACGCGCGGACGACGGTGCTGCGGATGTGGTGGGACGGCGGCGCGACGCCCTGCGTGGAGGCGCCGATCGGCGACTTCTTCGGGATCGGCCACGGCATCGTCAAGAACTTCGTCTCTGCGCCGCTGCAGATGAGCCCGCAGGACGGGCGCGGCTTCAACTGCTGGTTCCCGATGCCGTTCTCGGACGGTGCGCGGATGGAAGTGACGAACGAGGCGGATAGCGGGATGATCCTGTTCTTCTACGCCGACTACGAGGAGCACGAGTCGATCGAAGGCGACCTGCTGCGCTTCCACGCCCAGTGGCGGCGCGAGAACCCTACCGAGGGCTGGGGCGAGGGCCGGTTCGACGACGACCTGCAGGCCGGCGGCCGCATGGGCGAGTTCCGGCGGGAAGTCTGGGCGACGCCGAACCTCACGGGCCGCGACAACTACGTGATTCTCGAAGCGGCGGGCCGCGGCCACTACGTCGGCTGCCATCTGGACATCGACTGCTTCTCCCGCCAGAAGAACGACTGGTATGGCGAGGGCGACGACATGATCTTCATCGACGGTGAGTCCTGGCCCCCGTCGCTACACGGCACCGGGACCGAAGACTACTTCAACACCGCCTTCTGTCCGCGACAGGAGTACAACGCGCCGTACCACGGGCTGACCGTGTACTCCGGCACCGAGGAGTGGCCGTGGAAGGGGAAAAATTCGCTCTATCGCTACCACGTCGAGGACCCCGTCATGTTCGAGAAGTCGATACGCGTGACGATCGAGCACGGCCACGCGAACAACCTCTGGAACGACTACTCTTCTACAGCGTACTGGTACCAGGCGGAGCCGCACGCACCCTTCCCCGCACTGCCGGAAGCGCCGCAGAGGCTGCCGCGCGAGGATGGAGATTAGGGGGCGGTGGTGAACGTGGACGTGACCGTCACCCCCTGCTGCACGGCGCAGGCGTTCTTGACGGTCTTCCAGACCGACAGGTAGTAGACAGCGCCCGGACTCAGCGGGTCTATGGGAGTCATCGTCGCGACCAATGATTGCGGATCGTAGACGACCTGCATCCTGATCGTGCGGCCGGTGCTCTCCGTCACGAAAAGGACGTTACCGGTCACGCTTCGCGCATCCATCGGCTGGTTAAAAATAACCAGGAAGCTTGCTGTAAGGGGCACACCGGTTGTCCCATCGGGCGGCACGATGGAGCGGACAAAGCCGTCGACTGGATCCGGTGTGTTGCATGCCGGCGTGGGTGTTGGCGTCGGTACGGGGGTTGGCGGCGGGGGTGGCGTGGAGGCAAGTGGCGTTCGCGGGGGCGTCACGCTTGGTGTGCCGCCGGGTGTGCTTCCGGGTGTGCCGCCGGGTGTACTGCCCCCGGGGGTTGGCGTGTTGGACGCGCCAGCCGGCGGGCTGATCTGAACAACAAGCGATGGAGATGGGGCCGGTCCTGGAGACGACGGCGGAGATGAGGAACTTCCGCTGCCGTCCCGGCTGAACGCCCGGACGATCTGACCGGTGGACTGCTCCACCTGGTCCAGGCGTTGGTTGTCCCGGCGCGCTTCATCAATGATTCGCGGGCTGAGCGGCTTGATCGAAATGACCAGATTGTCCTTCGAGTAATCGGCGGACAGGACAGACTGGACGGTTGTTCCCAGGTGCCGTTGCGAAGGCATAGACAGGGCCATAGTCGAGGCGAGCGCCACGAGGAGCATGCCGCCGAGGACGACGAAGGCGGCGGCGAGTAGCCTCCGCACGTTCAACGCCGACCCCTAGCCAACCGCCGTCTCCGCGAGCGCGTCGGGCAGCCGGAAACCGCGAAGGGCGGGATCCGACTGTCGGCGCCGTTCCCACTCTGACAGCACCTTTGCGAGGCTCTCGACGACTTCGGGATCGAGGAGCCGGCCCGCCTGTGAGCGAAGGAACTCCAGGGCTTCGTCGGGGCTCATCGGCGACCTGTATGGACGGTGGGTCGTGACGGCGTCGTACACGTCGGAGACGGCGGCTATGCGCGCGACCAGCGTTACCTCGGACCCCCGGAGGCCGCCGGGATATCCGCTGCCGTCGAGCCGCTCATGGTGGCTGGCGACGAACTCGACCACCTCGGGCGACAGGTCGACCGGGTCCAGGATCGACAGGCCGATGCGTGGGTGTTCTTCGATCACAGCTCGTTCGTCTGCTGTCAGGATGCCCGGCTTAAGCAGGACGTTGTCGCGGATGCCGATCTTGCCGATGTCGTGCAGGTAGCCGCCGATTTCAAGCTGGGAAAGCACCTTCTCGTCCAGTTTGAACCCGGCGCCGATCATCACCGCGAGCTGGCCCACCCGCATTGAATGTCCAGCGGTGTAGGGGTCGCGCGCGTCGATCGCCGAGGTCAGGGCCCGGATGGTCGCGAGATGCTGACGTTGCAGCTTCTCGGTCATCGAGTCAAATGTGCTTGCGAGAACGCCGATCTCATCGACGGAACGGACGCCACTGCGCGCGGTGAGGTCGCCGGAAGACACGATTCGAGCGGTGGACACGAGCCGGAGAATGGGACTGGTGAGGCGATGGGTTACGTATAAACCGACCGCAATCACGGCTGCCATGCCGAGGCCGAACAGAACGATCGCCTGGGTGCGAGTGGACGAGCCGGCATCGAAGATGAAATCGGAGGGCAGCGCCACCGAATATATCCCCACTATCTGATCACGGACACGCAACTGGGCGAAGATCAGGCTGTACGGACGTCCGAAGAGGTCCACTTCCTCCCGCACGACCGTGCCACCAAGCACGTCCGGAACGATCTCGGCCGGCACCTGCAACCTCGCCTCTTCGTTCAGGCTGCCGCTGGCCAGCCCAAACGTAGATGCCAGCGGATTGCCCTCCGTGTCGTAGGCTGTGACGTCTGCGAGCGCTGATTCCTTCGTCTTCTTGACGAACGTCGACATCGTGGTGCCAACAAGGACCGCCCCGATCACATCTCCGCCCGCGTAGAGCGGCCCGCCGCTGTAGAGGACCCAGCCGCCGGGCGTATCGATGACCTGGGCCTGCTTGTCGCCCAGCGCGTCTTCCTCGCCCGCGGTCAGCGCCTGAACGATGGGCCATGAAGCGGGTTCGTCGCCGGCTTCGGACACCTCGTAAGTGAGGGATGCGCGGTCCACCAGTTCGAGCGCGAGGATGCCGCGGCCCGATCCGTCGGTGATGAGCACTCGCTCGATTCCCCAGTTAGCGGCTAGAGGCTGGACCAGGGTGTTGAGTTGATCGGCGTCACGTGATTTGACAGCCGCTGACACCCCCTCCGTGTGGCTGATCGCACGCACCGTGTCCAGGTGTTCGCGTTCCTTCGCCACAACCGAGTCCGCGGTGACCCGGCCGGCCTCCGCGAGCTGATTGTCGAAGCGTTCCGTCAGGGAGCCAGTGACGAGGTCCGTGAAGATGAACGCGCCGAGCGCCGCCAGGACGGCCGTAAGAACGCCGTACGGGAATACGATCTTCCAGCGGATATGGCGAAAAGGCCACGCGAAAATCCCGCGCGGCCACGCCAGGGCGCCAACAGACCCAGTAGTAGACATCCAAGGTTAAGGACGGGGCTGTTTCACATTGCGTTACCGATGGGGTGAATATTCGCGAGCATTGCTCAGAGTGACGGTGAGGAAAGGGCCGGAATCGCGAGATCGTAGTTCATCAACATTGCGGACGCCGTCCGGTACCGACCCGACCCGGCACGTGGCCTTCAGACAGTGATCCGCCTGGGACGGGATCGCCTTGTTCACTGTTACCAGTTGGGGCGCCAGAACGTTCGCTAATATCGAAGCCCTCATCCGGGTTAAGGAGGCAACTATGAGATCAACGCCGGTGCATCCATACAGGAGCCCTCGGGAGATCCGCGCCACAGTTGACAGACTCCATGAGGACGCCTCACCGCTTGTAAATCCCCAGACGATCATCCACCGCCTACGCCTTGAGGAGGCGGCTGTTGGCCGCTTCAACGGCTGGCTCGCGGACCACATCGTGGGCATCGCGGGGACTATGGGCTTTTTCTACTTCTTGGGAGTACTTATCGCTGCCTGGTCAATGTGGCAAGGCGTTCTGCTGAACGACAAGGGGTTCGACCCGTTCCCCTTCGCCTTCCTGTTTTTCGTGCTCGGCGGAATCATGCAGTCGCTCTTCGTCCCCACCATGCTTACCGCGTCCAACCGATCCGAAATGCGGGATCGGATCAAGGACGAGGCCGACCACCGGGCATGGGGACACCTATACAACGTTAACGACGAGCAACTCGCGATCCTGCGGCGGCTGGCTGATGGGCTGCTCGACGGCAACAACGCCGACCATCCTGAATGATCGGTCGCGATTCCGGCCAGGTATAACCGGGGGCTGGTCGCGGGGCCGGGTTGATGTGCAGCCGCCGGCCGGATGGGGCTCCCTCCCCGCGCCCGGCCGGCGTGGGCTGCCTCGATGGGGCCGCTTCAGGCGGCTTTCTCGGCCCTCGCGCGCTTCACCGGTGCCTTGCCGATCTCCTCGAGGAACCTGTCGGGGTCCTCAAGCGAAAGGTAGAGCCGCCGGCAACTGGTGGGTACCAGGAAGAGCCGTACGTCCATCGGCTTCTTCAACGTGAGACGGACCACGTTCCCGTACGCTCCGACAAGGCCGACAACGCCGCGGAGATTCGTCCGCGGTCCGACTCCGGCCCAGCGCGGCCAGTTCGCGACCTCCGCCGACTCGATGGCGTCCAGCGGGAACTTCTCGTTGAACATCGGCCCGAAGCTCACGCGCAACTGGCTGTCTCCTACCTGGGCAAAGGCGCGCTTGCGGGTCACCCCGAACGGGATCATCAACAGCTGCGAGAACTGCGTGATAAGGATGGGGAATCGGTGTCCCTTCGCGTGCGTGGTCATCGGCGGGACCTCCTTCTGGGGCGTGCTGCCCCCGTGCATACCAGACGATAAGGCCGGGGCGCCGGCGCCGGGCAGAGTCGAACGGCCCGCTATGGCCGGTAACACTGGCCTTTGGCACAGAAGGCGGCTGCCGGGTGGCGCGGAGCCGGTCGCGCCGGGCCGGGCGGCTTCGCTGCTATACTCTCAGCACGACGCTTGTGCAGGAGGTTACTCGCCGTGATGCGCTGCCCCAGTTGCAGGCAACTCCTCGACTCATTCAAGACCGCCGAGTCGACTTCACGCGGGGGTCATGGCCATCTGCCGCCCTCGATTGAGGTCTGGGCTCTCACCTGCCCGTTCTGTTCAGCGGTCCTGGGAGCCGTCGTACCGCCGAAAAAGATGAAGGAGCTCTCGAAGCACTTCTAATTACCGGCTCCCGGATTCTGCCGGTGCTGCTGACAAACCAGTGGAGGGCCCGGTGGGATTCGAACCCACAACTCCCGGATTAAAAGTCCGGAGCTCTACCGTTGAGCTACGGGCCCCTCGTAATTGATCGTAGTCGGCGGGGCGATGGGGTGGCAACGTTTCGTGGGCGGGCGGCGTCTAAACACCATTGTGAATGTGAGAACTTGCACAATGTTTACGGATGCTGATAGACTAGCGCCTCGTGAACATAACTCAGCACCTGGCCGCGCGCTCCGACCCGGGCGCGGCAGCCTATCCACTTTCTCGAGCCGGCTTGCTGAGGGCCGTATCTCGGAGGTTTTTCTGACTCCCTGCCCCTAACGGATCCTGACTAGACCGGCGTCCGCCCCCCTTTTATGGTCGCCGGATTTCAAAGGCGCCAGGTTGCGCCGCTCCCGATTCTCACCATGTTGATGCATGTTTCTGCCCTGCTGCTCGCCTTCGCCATCTGGCAAGTGTGGGCCCACGACTACCTGGAAGACCATACGGGTACCGCCGCCGTCGCCGCCTCTACGGCCGGCCCCGGCCTCAGCAGCCACCGCGAGGACCGCATAGTCGCCGTGCAGGATGCCAAAGAGGCGCGGATGATGGTGCAGGCGACCCCTACGCCGTCCCCAACGCCGGCGCCGACGCCCGTCCCGACGCCGGTCCCCACCCCTGCGCCGACGCCCGCCCCACCCCCACCTCCACCCCCGCCGCCACCTCCCCCGCCGGGCAGCATCGAGGCCCTCATCTGCTCCTACGCCTGGAACTGCCAGGAAGCGATCGGCGTGGCGAGGTGCGAATCGACCCTCCGGCCGGCCGCTGTCAACGGCAGCAACTACGGGTTGTTCCAGATCAACTCCGTCCACGCCGCGCGGTTCCCTGGCTTCTGGGATTCCTGGTCCGATGCGGCGACGAACGTGGCCTGGGCCTTCCAGATCTGGTCGTCCAGCGGCTGGCGGCCGTGGTCCTGCCGGCCCTGGTAGACCGGCCTACACTCACGCTTCCGTCCGCAACTTTTACCTCCGCTTAAACGCCGTTAACACGCCGTTAACGGACGCCCGCTGCGGGCCGCCATACGCTGTGGCCATGGATGTACCAGCAGGAGGGAGTTCCATGGACCCACTTCGCGGCCGGCTGCTGGCCGCAGCAGCTTCGCTTGCGATTCTTGCCCTACTCGCGGCGCTCGTGGCCTGTAGCGGCGATGGCGACGACGATGCGGCTGTCGATGGCGCCACCAACTCGCCGGCGCCCACCAACGGCGGCATCGACTACGGCCAGCTGAGCGGCGAGATCGCGATCGACGGCTCGTCCACCGTGTTCCCCATCTCACAGGCGGTCGCCGAGGAGTTCGGCAACGTCTCAGACGTCCGGGTGAACGTCGCGTTCTCCGGGACCGGCGGCGGTTTCGAGAAGTTCTGCCGTGGCGAGATCCAGGTCTCGGATGCCTCGCGGCCGATCAAGGACGATGAGGTGCAGGCCTGCGTCGACGGCGGGATCCCGGCGGATGACATCCTGGAGATACAGGTGGCGATCGACGCCCTTACGGTGATGGCCAACCCGGAGAACGACTTCGTGGAATGCCTGACCGTCCAGCAGTTGCACGACGTCTTCACAGGGAAGGCGGCGAAGTGGAGCGACATAGACCCGTCGTTCCCCGGCGACACGATCAACACCTATTACCCCGGGACCGACTCCGGGACGTTCGATTACTTCGTGGAGACGGTCATCGAGGGGGTCGAGGAAGGCGCCACGCATCGCGGTGACGGTACTTCGTCCGAAGACGATAACGTCCTGGCCCAGGGGATCGAGAATGACCCGAACGCCATTGGTTACTTCGGCTTCGCCTATTACCAGGAAGCAGGCCAGGCCCTGAAGGCGGTAGCGATCGACAACGGTGATGGATGCGTCGCCCCGACATTCGAGGCCGCGGTGGACGGCAGCTACGCCCCGCTGAGCCGGCCGCTCTTCATCTACACGCGCAAGTCGTTCCTGCAGGACCATCCCAACGATCCCGTCCTCGGCTTCGTTGACTTCTACCTGGCAAACACGGAACAGCTTGTCCCGGAGGTAGGCTACGTGACGCTGCCGCGGGACCTGCTGGCTGAGCAAGAGACGAAGATTGAACCATACCTGCCCTGAATTGAGGGCATTCGGGAACGCGAGGTGGCGGGGAATCCACATCCCCGAGGCCCAGGGTTCTTGCGGCCGCTCTGCCGCGACAGAAATATGGACGCGATGAGGGTTGAAGTTTGAGCGTCACCAGCGGAGTCCCCGCAGGGCGAAGCATGCAGGACGCGCTGCGCAGACGGCCGGCGGGGCGGCCGCACGAACTGGCGATCATGGCGTTGCTCGTTGCCTGCGCGATGGTCTCCCTGGTCACAACCGCGCTGATCGTTCTCGTCCTCGTAAGAGAGACGGCGACCTTCTTCCAGGAGGTGTCCTTCAGCGATTTCTTCCTGGACACCGAATGGCAGCCGCTGTTCAAGCCGGTATCCTTCGGCATCTGGGAACTGGTAGCCGGCACCGCGAACGTCACCTTCTGGGCGCTGCTTTTCGCGGTTCCCCTCGGGCTGGCCACGGCGATCTACCTCAGCGAGTACGCCCACCAGCGCACGCGGAAGCTGGTCAAGCCCATCCTGGAAGCTCTGGCCGGCGTCCCAACGGTCGTCTACGCCTACTTCGCCCTGACTTTCGTGACCCAGGATGTGCTCCAGCCCCTCCTCGGGAAGGACCACGTGCCGATCTTCAACGCCTTTGCGGCCAGCCTCCTGCTGGCCGTCATGATCCTCCCCACGATCGCCTCCATCTCGGAAGACGCAATGGCGAGCGTGCCGCGGGACCTGCGCGAGGCCGCGTACGGCCTGGGCGCGACGCGGCTGGAGGTAGCCACTCGCATCGTCTTCCCGGCCGCCCTCTCCGGGATTATCGCGGCGGTCATGCTCGCGATCGCCCGCGTGGTCGGCGAGACGATGATCGTCGCGATTGCGGCCGGCTCAACGCCAAACCTGACCCTGGACCCCTTCGCCAGCGTCCAGACCATGACCGGCTACATGCTGCAGGTCGGCCTGGGCGACGCTGCCCGCGGCAGCGTCGATTATCAGTCGCTGTTCGCCGTCGGCTCGATGTTGTTCGTGGTCACGCTGGTGTTCAACCTCCTGGCGCACTGGTTCGTGGCCCGGTACCGCGAGGAGTACGAATAGTGACCGCGCAACCCGTACGCCTGAAAGCGCATGGCGCGGTGGCGCGCCGGCAGGCCGTGTCCTCTGTTTCGCGCTACGTCTTCCTTGGCGCGACGCTTGTCGGCGTGTTCGTGCTGGCGTTTCTTGCCTACGACACGATTGGCACCGGCGGCGATCGGCTGAGCTGGGACTTCATCTCGAACTACCCGAGCCGGTTCGCGGACAAGGCCGGCCTGCGTCCGGCCATCCTGGGCTCGGCCTGGGTGCTGGCCGCGACGGTCGTCCTGGCAATACCGGTTGCAGTAGGGACCGCGATCTGGATCGAGGAGTTCGCTCCACGCAACGCGCTGCTGACGTTCGTGAAGCTGAACCTCGCCAACCTCGCCGGGGTGCCGAGCATCATCTACGGAATCCTGGGTCTGGCGATATTCGTCCGCTTCTACAACCTGGGCCCCAGCATCCTGGCCGGCGCGCTCACGCTGGCGCTCATGATCATCCCGATGACCGTGATCGCCTCGCAGGAGGCGATCAGGCAGGTGCCTTCCAGCCTGCGGGATGGCGCGCTGGCCCTCGGCGCGACACGGTGGCAGGCGGTGTGGCACAACGTGCTGCCCGGCGCGGTGCCCGGGATAATGACGGGAGTCATCCTCGCGATATCGCGGGCGGCGGGCGAGACGGCAGCCATCATCATGATCGGCGGCTTCACCTTCCTGCACTTCTCCCCCAGCCTGGCCAACCCGATCGCGAGCCTGCTTGACGCATTCACGATCCTGCCCATCCAGATCTACGGCTGGACGATTGACCCACGCCAGGAATTCCGGGAGAACGCGTCTGCCGCGATCATCGTGCTCATGGCAGGTGTGATGACTCTGAACATCATCGCCGCGCTGATCCGCGAGCGCTTCCGGAGGTACTAGAGGTGGCAAAGGAAGGGTGCCGATGAGACAATTGGACCTCGCAGAGTCGAAGCGGCCCGTTTCGCCGCTTTCCGAACCACTGGAGCCGCTATTGACTAACGATGTCGCGATCCCCGAGTCCGGCGGTACCGCCGCCATCCGCAACCCGTCGGAAGAAGCGGTCTTCCGGCTTGCCGATGTCGGCGTCTGGTACGGAAACAAGCACGCCATCAGTGAGATCAGTATGTCGATCCCGCTGAAGCGCGTGACGGCCCTCATTGGGCCGTCAGGTTGCGGCAAGAGCACACTCCTGCGCTGCCTGAACCGCATGAACGACCTGATCCCCGGTGCGCAGGTAGAGGGTTCGGTCGAGTATCACGGCGCGGACATCTACGGCCGGGACGTCGACCCTGTCGAGGTGCGGCGGAGGATCGGCATGGTCTTCCAGAAACCGAACCCCTTCCCGAAGTCGATCCATGAGAACGTGGTATTCGGCGCGAAGGTGAACGGTATCCGCGGCGACATGGGCGAGATCTGCGAAACCGCGCTTCGCCAGGCGGCCCTGTGGGACGAGGTGAAGAACGATCTCAGGAAGTCCGGTCTGGCGCTGTCCGGCGGTCAGCAGCAGCGGCTGTGCATCGCGCGCGCCCTCGCCGTTCAGCCCGAAGTGATCCTGATGGACGAGCCGTGCTCGGCCCTGGATCCGATAGCGACATTGAAGATCGAAGACCTGATCCGGGAACTCGTACAGAACTACACGATCATAATCGTCACCCACAATATGCAGCAGGCCGCCCGCGTGTCCGACTATACCGCTTTCATGCTGGCGGAAGAGCACGGCGTCAACGCGCATCTGATAGAGTACGGGCCTACCACGGAGATATTCACGAACCCCCGGGACAAGCGGACAGAGGACTACATCACGGGCCGGTTCGGCTAGCCGTGAAAGGCGGATAGATGACACGCGCGGTTTTTGAGCGGCAGCTGAACGAGGTACAGGAGGACATGCTGGTGATGGCCAGCATGGTCGAGTCTGCCATCACCCACAGCATGGAGGCGCTGAAGAACCGGGACGTTGCCCTTGCCCAGCGCATCATCGACAACGACCAGAAGATCAACCAGAAGCGTTACGACGCCGAAGAGAAATGCATCGAGCTCATCTCGCTCCAGGCGCCCCTGGCCAGCGACCTGCGGACGATCATCTCCGTCCTCCACATAACCGTGGATCTGGAGCGCATGGCCGACCACGCGGAGGGCAACGCGAAGATCGCGATCATGCTGGCGGATGAGCCGCCCATGAAGCCCTACGTCGATATCCCGCGCATGGCAGAGATGGCGATCAAGATGATGGACGGCGCCCTGGAGTCCTACCGGACGCGGGACACGCAGCGCGCGCGGCAGATTATCGCGGCCGACGACGCCGTGGACTCACTGCACGAGCAGGTGTACCGCGAACTGCTGCTGCTGATGATCGAAGATCCCAGGGTGATCCAGCGGGCGACGTACTTGATGTGGGTCGCCCACAACCTGGAGAGGATCGCCGACAGGGTGACGAACATCTGCGAACGCGTCGTGTACCTGGTAGAAGGCCGCATCCACGACCTCAACGTTTCGAAGTACTAGCCTCACGCGAATCCCGGCACCGTCCGCGGTGCCGCCGCGGGCAGTGGATCGCGCAGCTTCCTCAAACCCTTAAGGAGTGTGCCCAGGATGGTCTCCGGCCGCAGCGAAAGTAGCCGCGCCACCTGGTCCCGGCTCAGCTGCCCATCGAACACGAGCGAGAGCACTTCGCGTTCGCGCGGGCTGAGCCCATCGCGGCTGCGACGGGCGCCGCCGATACCCCGGACGGATTCGCGGGCGCAGCGGAAGATCTCGACTTCGAACTCCCGCTCTCGCATATCGGGCAGGGAATACGCAACGGCAAAGGCCGCCACCGTCACCTCCCTGGCGGTGGTCTCATCCCCGGTGATGCCCAGCGCGTAAGCGAAGACGCGTGGAAAGTAGCAGACGAACCGGTCCTGCTGGATATCCCGCCGTGCCGCGATGCGCGGCTCGTCACACTGGCTTCTGCTCAAAGATCCCATGTCGTTCCTCCCGGACGCCCTCGTCCGCAGTCACCCTAACAAATGACGGGGTGCGCGTGACGCCAACTGCGTACACGCGGCGTTGAGGGTTGGTTCAGGATGAGTAAACGCTGCTCGGTCTGGACACGGACTGGATGTGACACGGGCGGCGCATGAGCACCGCCCGGGGTTCACCAGGACAGGTTGATACTACGCTTCGAGGAGCGGCCGCAGCGGGTCGTCCTGGCGGGCGCGTCCGCGCCGTTCCAGCATGTATCCAAACCCCCGCACGCAGAGGATGTACGGGTTGTTGGAGCGGGAGTCGTTCAGCTTCCGCCGCAGGTTCGCGATATGCACCTTGACCAGGTTCTGTGCGTCCTTCTCGCTGTAGTCATGCTGATGCACCGCGGACAGGAGAGAACGCGGGTCTACGACACGGCCGGCCTGCTGTGCCAGGACCGCCAGGAGCCGGAACTCGGTCGGCGTCAGGGAAACTTCCTCGCCCTGCAGGTAGACGTCGTACTTCTCGAAGTTGATGGTCAGCTCGCGGATCGTAAGCGTTGGGGCGGGCGCGCTCGCCGGTTGGCTGCGGCGGAGGAGCGCCCGTACCCGTGCCACGAGCACGGCGGGCTCGGCCCGCGACACCACGGCGTCGTCGGCGCCGGCGTCCAGCGCCGGAACGAGGTCCCCTTCCCGCGGCAGGATGACCATGATCGGCACGGAGTGAAGGCCGCTGGTTACGCGGCAGGCTCTCACTGCGGCGGCCGGGTCCTGCTGAGCAATAACGACGAGTGTTGCGCCATCGTTGCCGCACGCTTCGAACAACTCGCTCAGGTCACCGCAGCCGCGGATCCGGAACCCGAGAGTCTCGATGGCGTCACCGAATGAAGATGACCAGATCTGCGGGTCCGCAAGAACGCAGGCCGTGCGCGTGGCTGTTGTTGTCTGAGTAACTATACTTGGTGTCATAAGTAAACCATCCAGCCTGGACTAATCCCCGTCAGAATTAGTGGACGGTTAAGGGGCGGGTGTCGTTACAAGCCGGGGGCCGGAACAGCGCCCAGCAGGTGCACGCGTCGATGGCCTGTTCCGGCGGCCGAATCGAACCAGCGCAGCACCTGCCGGTCCTTCGTGAAGAGGAAGATCTGCATCCGCCCACTGAGGCCGGCCAGGAAATCGAGCATTCGTGGCAGACGTTCCTCGTCGACGTCGACGAAGGGGTCGTCCAGGATAAGCGGGACGCTTTCGCCGATTGAGCTCATGTGCTGTGCCAGACCGATGCGCATCAACACGTAGATAAGCGTCCGGGTGCCGTGACTGACCGGCGGGTCGGTAACCACCAGGCCGGTTTCCGGGACCAGCAGGGAGACCCGGAGAGTAGACGGGTCAACGTGAGCGCGCGTGTACCGGCCACCGGTCACGGCTTCCACCCCCTCGCTCAGGAAGCTGTTCACCGCCGGCGCGAAGTCCCGATAGACCTGGGTCATCGCCTCCTCGATCGTGGCCTTCGCCATCTGCAGCGCCGCCCGCGCCCGGGCGAGCTTCGCGGATTCTCGCTCCCAGTACGCCACTTCCTCCTCGATCTCCGCTCGCGGCCGGTAGCGCTCCAGGGTAAGCCTGACTTCCTCACTCAGAGCGGTTGCCGCGGTCGAGGTGCGCCTTTCGTCCTCCTGGATCTCCTCGAGTTCGCGAGCTAGTTGCTCCGGTGCCTTCCTCGATTCACTGCCCTGGAGCGAAGGGCGCGCGCCGAGTATCCTGGCCGCCTCCCGGTCGTGTTCGGCCAGGCGTTGTTCCAGGTCCGCCCGCGACGAATCGCGCAGCAGGAGTGCGATGCGCTGGCGCTCCTCCTCCGCCGTTCGCGCCGCCTCAAGGTACTCTTCGCGCTTCTGGCACGCCGCGTGGAACACCTGCACCGCCGCGCTCAGAGACGAGACCTGGATGCCCGCTGCTGAAAGCGCCGACTGGAGCCGTGTCTCTGTGATGGCGCACGCAGCGCGCTCGGCCTCCAACTGCCTCTCAGCGTCGGCGGCGCGCTCTACGAGCGGTCGCAGCGCGAGGTAGCGGCGATGGCGCTCCATGATCGCGACCGCCTCCTCCCGGGTCGCAACCGGCGCTGAGCGCGGCTCTGCCGGCTGACATCGCCTCCGCGCCATAAGGCCGATGATGCCCCGCGCCAGCGCGATAGCCGCGCGGAGCAGGGCGCCGAGCAACGCTCCCAATCCGCCGCGCCCGGCAGGAGTGAACGCCGCCGCCTCCAGCTCCCTGACCTGCCCGTCGGTCAGATGGCCGACGGAAACCGCCAGCGATTCGTACTCCAGGCGGGCATCGGGGGTCAGCGCGGCTGCCGCGGCCTGGTGCTGCTCCTCGAGGCGCCCGACCGACGCCCGGGAAGCGGCTACCTGTCCTTCGAGCGCGATGATCCGATCTCGCAGGTCGGCCGTTAGCGATGCGTAGTCCTTCAACGCATCCGCTCGTCTCGCTGCTTCGTCAAGCGCTGCCGTTGCCGTGACCACCTGCTCCAACCGCTGCCGGAGCTGCGCCGCGCTTGCCGCATGCATCAGATATCGGGTACGGAGGACACGACCGGCAACCTGCTGCAGGTGCGATTGCAGCCGTTCGAGATCGGCCGCCTTTTCCGCCAGCGAGCGGCGGGCGGCGGCTGTCGCCTCCAGTTCCGTCCGTGCCCGTGCCGCCTTCTCGCGTGCGACCGGCAACTCGGCCGTGCGCGCCCGGTCCGATCCGATCCGGGCAAGCGCCGTGTCCAGGCGCTCGATTGCGCGCGCTGCGGAGACGTCCCGACGGGACGAGTCGGCAAGCGCGGCGATCGCGTCGCCGATCTCGGAGGGGGACGCGCGCTGGATCTCGAAGATCTCGCCCTGCGATATGAGCGCGCAGCTCTGGAATACGGCCCTGCTCATGCCGAGGTGCCGGCGTGCGAAAGGGACGTTCCCGTGCCGCCCGCGGCCGAACTGCGGCGAGATGTCGATGCCCAGCGCGGTGTCGATAACCTGTGTCACGATGTCCGGCGTAGAGAAGTCCCGCCGGACTTCAAAGCGGCGGCCGTCATCGAGCTCGTACTCAAGTGACCCGCGGAATGGGACCGCGGCCCATGGGCGAAAGCGGTCGTGGCGGGCTGTCTCTTCAGCGCGGGCGCGGTCGTTGTCGTAGAAGCCGTAGAGGAGCGCCGCTATCGCCTGCTGGAGGGTGGATTTCCCGGCCTCGTTATCGCCGAAGATGATGTTCAGCCCGGCCGCAGGCTCGCACGAGAAGTCGCACAGTCGGCCGAAACCGGGCAGGTGGACGCCGGTGATCCTCACGGTGTGCGCACCTCGCGCCGCTCAAACGCCTGGAGGCCGAGGGCCAGCGCCGCCTCCGCTATCTCCGCCTGCTCTCCGGTCAGGGTGCTGATTCGCTTCTGCATGAGGCGGGCGAATGCGCCCTTGGTCGTCGACTCCTCGGCTATCTCATCGAGTCGCCAGGCGGGGTGTGTGCGGTCCACCAGGTCCAGGAACTGGAAATGCTCTGCGCACGCGTTGTACAGCGCGACCGCGTCCAGATCTACCTCCGGCTGCAGGTCGCCCTCAAGGACAACCCGCGCGATGGTGCCGGGGTCGGCCAGCGCAGCGACAGCCGCTCTTAGTTCCTCCGAGGATGTCATCGCCGTAACGTCCACCCGGTGGGTGACGTAACGAACGCGCCCCACCGGGATCAAACGCGGCTTCACCGCCGGGCCGTCGATGTCCAGCTGGAGGGCGCAGTGATCCCCTGTCTCGGAAAAGTCCAGCGCCTCCAGTGATCCGGGGTACGCGAACCCGTCACGCACTTTCGCTGTGTGGTAGTGGCCGAGGAGGGCAAAATCCGCGCCTGTGGCTGCAATCTGCTCCGCGTGGAAACCACAATGGACGGCCTTCCCCTGGGGCACTGAACCAAGGTCGGAGCCGTGGAAGAGGAGGATGTTTGCGCCGCTCCCTTCGGGTACGTGAAAGCCTTCCAGCAGGTTTTCGCGCAGGTCGGGCGCATTGTGCCCGGCGCCCCAGACGGTGACCGCATCGCCGAGATCCGCCGGGCGCATCTGCGGCTCGCCGAAAATGGTGACGTTCGCCGCCCAGTCCACGCGCCGGTACAGCGAGTCCGGCAGGTACGGGTCGTGGTTCCCCGCCGCGATCAGTACCGGGGTGGGCGCCAGGCGCTCGAACTGCCCCCGCAGGAAGTTACCAGTGTCGAGAGTGGAACGCTCATGTTCGTAGAGATCGCCTCCAATCGTGACGGCGTCGGCCTTAATCTCGATCGCAAGGTCGATGAAGCGGCGGAAGGCATCCCGCAACTCCTGGCGGCGGGCCGCGGCGATGCTGGAGGTCATCCCGGTGCCCGAATAGGCGCGGTCCAGGTGCACGTCGGCGGCATGCAGGATGGTGAACATATGCTAAGGCGCTTTGGCCTTTCGCTAATTGTACCGCCGCCCGCGAGCGCGTCAACGCCCGGTTGGCACAGTCAGACCGTTGTCGCGTGCGGTCTGTCTATGCCCGCACGCGCCTGCGGCCCCAGCCCCGGCGGAGGCGGAAGCTGGAGACGGGCTTCGGCGCCACCGCGGTCGCGGCCGGGCGCTCGCCGTTGGCAGCCTGCGCGCCCGTGACCCGCGGCAGCTTGCGGCCGAGGCCCCGCTCGATCTCCTGGAGCTTCGTCAGGTCGACCGCCGCCACGAGGGTGATCGCCTCGCCGGAGCGGCCCATGCGGCCCGTGCGGCCGACACGGTGGGTGAACAGCTCGAGGCTGTCCGGGATGTCATAGTTGATTACGCGTGCGATGTGCAGGATATCCAGGCCGCGCGCGGCAACGTTCGTGGCGACCAGGATGTCCGTCTTGCCGGAGCGGAACCGCTCGATCTGCTGGTCGCGCTGGTTCTGGCCGAGGTTGCCCTGGAGCACTGACACCCGGAACCCCTGCGCCTGCAGCTTGCGGCCGAGGTTGCGGACGCCGTGCTTCGTGCGGCCGAATACCACGGTCGTGCCCTCCACGGGCTCCTTTAACAGCCGGATCAGCACCTGGAACTTGTCCTCGCGGAACACCTCCATGACAAGGTGATCGATGTCCGGGGCCTCCTCTTCGAGCTTCTCGCTGGTGATCACCTCCGGCTCGTTAAGGTGCTTCGAGGCGATGCGGTGCACCCAATCAGGCGTCGTCGCGGAGAAAAGCGCCATCTGGCGGCTGCGCGGCGTCATCGCCAGGATCCGCTCGACGTCCGGCGCGAAACCGCGGTCCAGCATCTCGTCCGCCTCGTCAAGCACCAGGACGCGGAGGCCGTCCAGGCGTAGTGTGCGGCGCTTCAGGTGGTCCAGCACCCGGCCCGGCGTGCCGATCACGACCTGCACGCCGTCACGCAGCGCCCGCTCCTGCGGTTCGTAGCCGACCCCGCCGAATACCTGCGTGACACGCAGACCGGAGTTCTTGCTCAGGTCCTGGAATACGGACGCGACCTGGCGTGCCAGCTCGCGCGTCGGCACCAGGATAAGCGCCTGGGTGCGCCGCAGACCGGGGTCCACCGTCTCCATGATCGGCAGCGCGAACGCGAGCGTCTTACCCGAGCCGGTCTGGGCCTGCGCGATTACATCGCGGCCTTCAAGGAGGAAGGGAATGGAGCGCTCCTGGATTGATGTGGGTGTGTGTATATCCATGCGCCGGAGGGCGTCGAGGCTGGAACGGCGCAAACTAAAGTCAGCAAACGAGGGCAAGAGGGGGAATCCTTTCGTGCGGGGGGAGATAACTGTGATGTGGGTCGGAATATCGAATTAGCAGTAGTCCTGCTATCAGGGTATCAGGTGTGTGGGGAACCTGGCAAATCGAAGGTGGCACTCGTGAAGATGGGCGGGGGTCGGGTCCCCGGCAACGGGTCGGCGGGGTGACTTCCGCCTCCTGGGGCTGCCCGTCCAGCCTTCCGGCAGATCTGGGCGCCTTGGTAACCCGGCTCGCTCCGGTTCCCTTCCTCCGCCCCTCAGCATCCACGCTACGCCCCTCTCCGCAGCGGGTGTAAGTGCCGAAAGGCACATTCTCTGGATCACCCCTTCGGGCTACCCGCCGATGATCGTATGCTCCTCGCTCACCCAGAGTGGGGAGCGGGCACGGTCGATGAACCTCCGCTCGTCCTCCAGGAGTGCGCGCGCCGCCTCACGCCCCTCCGGCGTCGCCGTGGCGGATACAAAGTCGTCGACGCTGTCCCACCACAGCTCCGCCACGCCGTCGTAAGCGTCCGGGGCGCCGCGCGAAGCCGCCAGCGCCTGGTTAAGCGCGGCCTTGTCCAGCGTATGCGACTGCACGTACCGGCGGATCTTGAGCGCCGCGGCGTGGCTCCGGACTAGCGGGCCGTGCGCTTCGAGCCAGTACTTCTGGAACTCCGCCGGCGAAAGGTGCGGCAGCCGCCGGAGGCAGAACACCAGCTTGATCAACCGCCCGGCTCCCCCCGCAGGAATCTACCGAACTGCCTGTTGAAATGGAGGAGGGGTTCCGCGTCCGTGGTTTCGGCGTAAATCACCTCTCCTATTAATATCGTGTGGTCCCCGCCATCGACCTGATCCCGCATTGTGCACTCGGCCCATGCGCTCGCCCCGTCGATCAGCGGCAGGCCGGTCGCGGGGCCGCCCGCGGCCTGGACAGCCGCCAGCTTATCGGCGGACTTGGTCGCGAAGTGGCGCGCGATCTCCTCCTGGCCGGCCGCCAGTATACTGACGGCGAAACGCTCGGCCTCCAGGAACGTGGGGTAGCAGTCCGCATCCTTCTGGAGGCAGACCAGGACCAGCGGCGGGTCGAGAGACAGCGACGAAAAGGCGCTTGCGGTGAAACCCGCAGGACGCCCGTTCGACCCCGTGGTGGTGACGACTGTGACGCCGCTTGCGAAGCGCGCCATGGCATTGCGGAAGGCGTTCTGGTCCAGCGAGCCGGCCATGATGGCGCCTAGTGTCCTTGGTTCCGGCCGGGCCGTCAAACGGGAAGGGGACGAATGAGATGGACATCATGAAAGTGGACGCGGCACCGGTGAACCGGCGCGGTGGCCAGGAGTCACACCTCGTGCTCACCAAAGGCCAGTTCGGGTCGCGCCACCTCACCGTGACCTGGGTCCGTGGTGAGCCCGGCAGCGAGCAGCCCGTTCACGTGCACGAGCAGGAGCAGGTCTACGTCGTGATCCAGGGCAGGGGCGTGATGCGCGTGGGGGAGGAGGAACAGAAGGTGGAAGCCGGGACGCTGGTGTTTGTGGCGCCCGGCTCCCGACACTCCATACGGAACCCGGGACCCGACCCTCTCGTGTTCATCTCCGCGGCCTCGCCGGCGATTGACGTCAATGCGCTCGATGAAGTGTTCCGGTATCAAGACCGCTGAGGATTCGTCGGCCGCTTCGGTAAATAATTTGGTGTAACGTCGGTTAACGGAGGCCGTCTTTACCTTGTGGCGCGCGGCGGGCAAATCCTTCACCACCGCGCACGGGCGCAGCTTCACAAGGCGTAGGCTCCCAGTGAGCCGTGGGGCCCGCCCGGGAACCGGGGCAAGATGGCTAAACCGAGACAAGGTAAGGGGCCCGCCGGGCCCCAGGGGGTGTTGTACCCCTCCAAGACACAGCCGCCCACAGGCGGCGCCTTTGTCTTGCGCCGCCACCGGCTTCTGGAGCTCCTGGCCGAGGCCACATCAAAACCCGTCGCTGTCGTTGCCGCTCCCGCCGGCTTCGGCAAAACTACTCTCCTCGCTGACTTTGCCGCCACCCTGGACGGCCCGGTCCTCTGGTATTCCCTCGACGAACGCGATGCCAGCCCAGCGTCGTTCCTCGCGCACTTCGTTGAAGCGGGTAGGCGTTGCCTCCCGGACTTTGGCGCCGGGATTGATCCAGCCACCTGCGAGACGGCCGCCGCGGCCGTGCTGACAGACGCGCTGGCCGGAGCCTGCTCGGTCGCCGGCACCCTGACTGTCGTGCTGGACGACGTGCAGGCCCTGGACAGCGCGCCGGCCAACCTTATGCAGGGAATAGAAGGCTGGCTGAAGCGGCTGCCCGATGGCTGCCACGTGGTTCTGTCCGGACGGTGGATGCCATTCAAGGCTCTGGCCGGGCTGACCGTGCAGCAAGATCTGACCTCGATCGGCGCCGGCGACTTCCAGTTCACCTGCGACGAGGTCGTTCACCTGATGCGCGAGACAGCCGGCCAGGAACTGAGTCTTGATGATGCGCAGCACCTGGCAGATGTCACGGGTGGATGGGCTGCGGCCCTGGTGGTCCTGGGCAAGCGGATCAAGGCGGGAGAGGCGGCGGGATCCCTGGAGTACCTCCGCAGCACGGACGTCCTCTACCAGTACATCCGCACCGAGCAGTTCGATATCCTGCCCGAAGCGACGCAGCAGTTCCTCCTGGGCAGCGCGGTCCTCCTGGCGCTTGACGTACCGACTGTCAACGAGCTGCTGGGGATCAAGGACGCCCAGCAGCAGCTGGAAGCGCTGGTTGCCCACGGTCTGCTCTGCGAGCCCGGTGGAGAACACCCCGACCTCTACCGTTACCACCGATTGCTCCGCGCCTTCCTTGTCAGCCACCTCCGCTTCACTGACCCGGACCGCTTCCACGAACTGAACCTGAAGGCCGCCGGCATCAACGAGCGAGCCCTCAAGTGGGAAGCCGCGCTCTACCACGTCATCCAGGCGGGCGGTTGGGACAGGATCGTCCAGATCATCGACAAAGTCGGCCCACGGATGTTCGAGGAGGGCCGCTTCGACGCCCTGACCGAGTGGCTGGAAGGCGTACCCGACGAGGCGCTCGCAGCCGAGCCACGACTCCTGCTGTGGAGGGCGCGAAGCCTGCACTACCTCAACCAGGTGGACAGGGCGCTCGCCCTGGTTTCGCAGGCAGCCGAAGCGTTCGAGGTTCGAGGGGACCAGGCTGGCCTGGCGGAGACCCTCATGACCAAGGGGATGTGCCTGCGCGTCAAGGGTGACTATTCGGAGGCGCTGGACATCCTGTTGAAGGCCCGTTCCCTCGCGGAGGACGGCAAAGCGCCGGACGCGCTTATGACGGAACTGCGCCGGGAGCTGGGCATGACTCTGAGCCGCTGCGGCGCCTTGAACGAGGCGGTTCAGGAACTGGCGGCCGTCGTCGCCTACTACGAGTCGCAGGGCGACAAGTACAATATCGCGCACACCAGCATGGAACTCGCGGCGTCGCTGGGCTTCATCGGGCGCCTGAACGAGTCGATCGGCTATCTGGAACGTGCGCGTGAGCTCTGGCTGCAGCTGGGCAACGACAATTTCCTGCTTCAGACAGTCATCGCGCTCGGTGTGGCCCACTACTGGTCCGGCGACTTTGCCCGCGCCGATACGATACTGCGCCAGGGGATGGACACGGCGGCCAAGGCCGGCAACCTCAAGTGGGAACTCTACCTCCGCGCGTCGATCGCCGATCTTGAGCGCGACGAGGGCAAGCTCCAGCCTGCCCTCGACAGCTACACATGGGCACTGGACAACGCCTGGGCCGTCAACGATGCGTACATCACCGTGTACCTCATGGACGCCATCGCCAATACTCACCGCCTGATGGGAAACACCGCGGAAGCCGAATCCAGCGCGGCACGGGCGATGGCCCAGGCAGAGAAGACCGGCGGGGACATGGAGATGGGCATCTGCCTGGTCACGGCCGGCCTCATTAAGCGCCAGCAAGAGGAGACGAAAGAAGCGGCCGACCTCCTGGAGAAGGCGTTGCCGCTATTGCAAAGCAAAGGCGCCCACCGCGAACTGGCGACGGCTTGCTTCCACCTCGCGGGTGTCAACTACACCCTGAACCGGAAGAAGCTGGCCCTTGAGATGCTGGAAAAATGCGCCGAGACGGTGAAAGCGCTCGGCTACGACCATTTCCTGCTGCTGGAGGCCGCCCGCAACCCGTTGCTTGTCCAGTATGCCTCGGCCAACAAGGTGGCGGACGGGTACTTCACCCGCGTCCTCAAGCTCACCAGGGCAGCGGGTGCCAGGGAGAGTGACACAGAAGAGGCCGGAGAAGTGCCCGCGGACGCGGTACAGGTGCAGGGCTTCGGCCGTGCCAGGGTGGATAACGGTGGCCACGAGATAACCGACCTGGAATGGCGGAGCGAGAAGAGCAAAGAGATGTTCTTCTTCTTCCTCTGCAACCGGCGTCCCCTCCGCAAGGAAGAGATTGTGGCGGCGATGTGGCCTGACCTGGGGGACGACAAGGCGACCAACGCCTTCCACTCCAACATGTACCGGTTACGGAAGGCGCTTTACCAGGGGGTCATCTCCAAGGAATCCGGACGCTACGCGCTCGACCCGCAGAAGACCTTCATCTTCGACGTGGAGGAGTACCGCGCCTGCCTCGAGAAGGCCGACACGATCAAGGGTACTCCGGAGGCGATTCCCCTGATGGAAAAGGCGATGGCCGTCTACAGGGGCCAGTTCGCTCCCGAGTTCTACTCCGAATGGGTGGAGAGCCTGCGCTGGCAGATGGAAGAGCAGTACCGCAGCCTCCTCGCCGACCTGGCGACCGCTTACAACAGGGCGGGAGAGTACAAGAAGAGCGCGGATGTCTGCCAGAAGCTCCTGGAACTCGATGAATTCAACGAAGCCGGCTGGTACCGCCTGCTGAGCAACTACGTGCAGTCCGGCCAGCAGGAAGCGGCCAAGTACTGCTACAACCGCTACATCCAGATCCTCTCCCGCGACGAGATGGACGAGGAGGACCTGCCGGAGTTCGAGGAGCTAATCAGGGAGATCAAGGAGGGACAGCTCCGGATATAGTCCAGGCCGGAAGGGAACCATGTTGGGCGGCCCCCGGGCCGCCCTATTTTGTTGCCCACGCGGCCGCTTTGATTCGTATCTGAGGAAGGGCCGTTTCGCATCGTGGCGAGAAACGGCGAGATTCTGGCGAGAACCTCTTGCGACACTGTGGGTGAAGGATAAAGGGGCGAGAGGAAATCACGATGACGGAGCGGACGCGGAACATGATCAAGTGGACGGTGGACAGCGAGGCCAGGGGCCGGCGGCAGATGATCAAGTGGTCCCGCGAGTAGACTCATTTTTCCGGCTGGCGAGAAACGGCGAGATTTTGGCGAGAGTGCTTTGAGAGACTGTGTGTGCAAGGAAGAGAGCCGGAGGAACTGAGATGACGAAGCGCACACGGAACATGATCAAGTGGACCATCGACGGGGACGCGGCCGGCAGCCGGCGCAACCCCGGAGTTTTCGCGTAAAGACCATCATCACGCAGGAGAGGCAAGCGATGAACATCAACGGAACACCCCTGAAGCTGAACGGGATCCTCACAGTGCTGGCCGTCACCCTGGCCACCATCGCTGCCTCAAGCCCGTTCTTCGCATAGATGAGGCTTCGCGCCCTCATCTTCTCCATCGCGGCCATGCTGGCCGCGATCGCCGTTCAAGACAGCTTCCTCAGCTCCCACGCGACCGTTTCACCCCCCGCCCCCGCAGCCTGCCCCCATGATTCCGTAGCCAATGCTGTCCAGGGAGGATGTACGCCGTCCTCCCTGGACGGCACCCCGGCTAATTCCCCGGTCCACACTGTGCTCGCTGGCGCCTGCTCCGGCGGCGACCTCCACGTGATGCGGTATGAGCCCGGCGCGGCCCGTTCCCCCGCCGTTGTGACCTGGTGTAAGTAGAACACGGGCGATTGCCGACATAACCAGGGCCGCGGGGCTCCCGGTGCCCTGGTCTTTACCATAATTCTAGCGATTTCGTGACTAACTTCGAGATTTCTGTCCGAAACTATTGACAGCCTTAACCCCTCGCGGTATGTATTAATCGCCCAATAAGGGGCGATTAGTACCAGGAAGGGGGGTTAACCTTCATGCCCATGCCCCGTGGATAAACCACCCGTCTTAGCAGGACAGGCACTCTGATGAGCGCCTGAGGCGCCTCTGCCAGCAAGCCCGCGGCACGTCTGCGGCAGGTAGCGGCGCTTCTTGCTGTTCGGCGCGGCAAGTGAAACGGACCCGGAATACGCGCGTCCAACCTGAGAGCGATCTGCAACCCTTATTGCCGTACCGAATGCGCTTGCTCAGAAACACTAATGGCACTAATCTTGCACCAGTAACCCATCGGCAGGATTGACGCTCCAAAGGAGGGAGACGTTTATGAGCTTTCTCAAACAATGGCGGTACCTGCTGCTGGCGGTCTTCGCCATCGTAGCCCTCGCGGCCTTCGCCGCCTGTGGCGGCGACGACGATGACGACGGCGGCGACGACGGGGGCGGCACCCCCACCGCGACCGAAGGCTTGTCAGGCAAGCGGATCGACGGCGGCGACCTGACCGTCCAGAGCGTCGAATTCGCGTCACTTGACCCCCACTTCTCGAGCTTCGCCCAGGACATCTCCATCCAGCGCATGCTCTGGCGCGGGCTCTACACCCTGGACATCGACAACGTGCCGCAGCCGTCGATGGCTGACGGCGAACCTAAGCTTTCCGCGGACGGCAAGACGGTGACCGTCGCGCTCAAGTCCGGTCTCACCTGGTCCGATGGTGACGACCTTCTCGCCGAAGACTTCGTGGCGGGCTTCCTGCGGACGTGCAACCCGGTCAACGCCGGCGAGTACCAGTACGTCCTCACGAATATCGTTGGCTGCGATGATTACTACAACTCCCTGGCCGGCCCCGACGGCGAGCCGGAGACCGCCGACGACCTGGCTGCAGACTCCGCTGAAGTCGCTGCGCTGGCGGAAGCCGTTGGCGTCAAGGCCGTTGATGACCTGACCATCGAGTTCTCGCTCAACGAGCCGCAGCCGACGTTCCCGATCATCCTTTCACTGTGGATGACGTTCCCGGTGCCGGTGCACCTCGACCGGTTTGCCAACGCGACGCCGGCGGCCCCCGGAGACTGGGGCACGGACGGCTCGGCACTTGCCTTCAACGGCCCGTACATCCTGACCGGCTACACCCCCCAGGACAGCGCGACCCTGGCGCCGAACCCGAACTGGGCGGCCCCGGCGGGTGTCAGCCCCACGCTTGACACAATCACGATCAAGTTCATCGACGACCTGGCCCAGGCTGCCAACGCCTACCGCACTGGCGAGCTGGACGCGACCGATGTCGACCTCACGCAGCTCGAGTCGCTCGTAACGGAATTCGGCGACGGCGAGGAATACTTCAAGTTCCTCACCCCGTCCACCCGCGGCCTCGAGATGAACATGGAGAAGGAGCCGCTGAACATTCCGGAGTTCAGGCTGGCCCTTGCTCAGGCGATCGACCGCGAGAAGTTGAACATCGCGGTCGTCCAGGGGGGCAACGAGCCAACCACGAGCTGGATCCCGGCCGTCACCGGCGGCCACGACCCGACGGAGTTCGATTCCGTGGTCGGCTTCGACGAGGCCAAGGCGGTTGAGAACTTCAACAAGGCCAAGCAGATCTACGGCAAGGAGTTCCCCAAGCTGACCATCCTCGTCGGCGACAGCCCGGCTGCCACGGCGACCGCCGAGTTCCTCCAGCAGTCGTTCAAGGACGTCCTCGCCTACGACGTCGACATCGAAGTGGTCGACTCCAAGACCCGGTCCCAGCGCTTCACCGAGGAGCAGTTTGAGCTCTTCCCCGGTGGCTGGATCCAGGACTACCCGGACCCGGAGAACTGGATTCTCGGCCTGTTCGACACGGACGGCACCCTCAACCACTACAACTGCAGCGATCCGGACATCGACGCCCTGGTTGAGAAGGCGCGCTTCAACACCAACGACAGCGAGCGCAAAGACCAGTACAAGCAGGTCAACGAGATCATCTCCACGACCATCTGCGGCATCGCGCCCTACTGGCACGAGAACAACCACTGGCTGATCAAGCCGAACGTGGTTGGCATGCGCGAAAACCTCGCCGGCCAGGACGGCGCAATAGCCGGTGACTGGGCGGCGGAGGCCTGGGGTCTAAGCGAATAGACCTCCGGCCCGGAGGAAGAAGTAGAGAGGGGGCTTTCCCGTTAACGGGAAAGCCCCCTCGGGTAATCGTATAATTAGTCAATGACCGCATACGTGATCCGGCGCCTGCTCTGGATGATCCCGCTCCTGTGGGCCATCATCACGATCACGTTTATCCTCATGCACAACGTGGAGGGCGGCCCATTTTCGCGGGAGCGCCCCCTGCCTCCGGCGACAGTTGAGAACCTGAACCGCAGGTACGGCCTGGACAAGCCGGTCATCAGCATCGATGTGTGGAACAGCCAGTATGGCAACTACCTGATCAACCTCGCCCAGGGAGACCTGGGCGTCTCCTTTGAGACCGATCAGCCCGTGTCCGACCTGCTGTGGAAGGGTTTTGCGGTCAGCTCTCAGCTCGGCCTCATGGCGTTTATCTTCGCCATGGTCATCGGGATCACGTTGGGCACGGTTTCCGCCCTGAACCATAACGGCCCGTTAGACTACGTTGGCGTCTTCTTCTCCACCGCCGGGGCGGCCATGCCCAACTTCATTCTCGGCGCCTTCCTTATCGTCATATTCGCCGTGGAACTCGGGTGGTTTGATGTCCTGGGCTGGGGCGGCCCACCCTGGAAGGAGTTCTATAATCCCTCCGCATGGGACTTCAGAAAGGCGGTCCTGCCCGTCGTGGCGCTGGGTGTGCTCCCCGCCGCCTACTTCGCCAGGATCACCCGCGCCAGCATGCTGGAAGTCCTGGAGCAGGACTACATCCGCACGGCGCGGGCCAAGGGACTCTCGGAGTGGGTGGTCGTCGTGCGCCACGCGATAAAGAACGCCATGGTTCCCATCCTCACCGTGATGGGGCCCTATCTCGCGTTCCTCATCACCGGGTCGTTCATCGTCGAGTCGATCTTCTCCATCCCTGGCGTCGGACGCCGCTTCGTGGACTCGGTCGTGGTACGCGACTACGGAATGATCATGGGAACGGTGGTCTTCTTCTCCGTGGCGATCGCGGTGGTGAACCTCGTCGTCGACGTTCTGTACGCCGTCGTTGATCCAAGGATCAGGTACTCGTAGAGCGACGCTATGGCGCAAGCACAGGCGATCGAACAACTCGACTTTGAAGGGGTAGCTGCCCGCCGCGAGCGTGGACTCTGGTCAGATGCCGCGCGCCGGTTGACCAAGAACCGGCTTGCGGTGGTAGCACTCATCCTCCTGGTTGCGGTCGCCACTCTCGCCATCGCCGGCAACTACGTGGACGCGGTGCAGCGGTACGACCCCAGCGCACAGGATTACGACCATCTCCGCGAAGGCCCCACATGGGATCACTTCTTCGGCACGGACAACCTCGGACGTGACAACTGGTCCAGGGTGCTGCAAGGCCTTTTGATCTCGCTGGAGGTCGGCTTTGGCGTCCAGATCTTCGTCCTGGCCATCGGCTTGTTCGTCGGCGGCACTGCCGCCCTGGGTGGCCGCCTCCTCGACAACATAATGATGCGCATCACGGACATCGCCTACGCGTTCCCGGACCTGCTCTTCATCATCCTGTTGCGCTCGGTCTTCCAGCACCGAGACCTGCCGCTCGTGGGAGGCCGGACCCAGGAGCTGCTCCTGATGATCTTCGCCATCGGATTCGTCGCCTGGGTAACGATCGCGAGGCTCGTGCGCGGGCAGATGCTCGCCCTGAAGGAGCGGGACTTCGTGATCGCCGCGCGGGCGATGGGCGCCAGCCAGTGGCAGATCGTCTACAAGCACATGCTTCCCAACACCCTGGGCCCGGTTATCGTGGCCATCGTTTTCGGCATCCCCCTGGCGATCTTCGCCGAGGCGGTGCTGGGCTTTGTGGGTATCGGACTCCAGCCACCCACCGCCAGTCTTGGTGTGCTGATCTCGAACGGGTACCGCTACATCCAGGGCGACATCTGGATGGTCATCTTCCCAACGTCAACGCTGGCGGTTCTCATGCTCTGCTTCACCTTCCTGGGCGACGGCCTGCGCGACGCCCTGGACCCGCGCCAGCGCTAGCCAGCTGCGACCTGCCGCGTCCAGGTCGCCATGTCGAAGTAGTCTCGCCATGACGATATCTTCCCGTCCCGGACCTCGAAGACTCCGGCCACCGGCAACTCCACCGTCTTCCCGCCGATCACCAGCCGGTCCACCCGCTCCGTGAACACGCTGTTCCCGCTCTCGGCCGTGCCCAGGAACTCGATCTCCACGGACGTTGCCGGGCCGCCGATCTCTTCGAGGAGGGCGCGGATGGCCGCCAGCCCAGTCGTTGGGCCGACGGGGGAGTTGTAGTACACGGCATCTTCCGTGAAGTAGGTCATCAGCCGGTCGATGTCGCGCGTTTCCAGGTCCGCACAGAACTTGCGAACGAGATCGGTATTCGAAGACACGGTTCCTCCTTAGCCTCCCGGCGCGCCGCCGCCGAGTCCCGGCTCGGTCATCTTCTCGGGGTTCAGCAGTTCGTCGAGCTCGGCGTCCGTGAGTTTCGTCCGCTCACGCGCCGTCTCGCGGATCGTACTGCCGCTCTTCGAAGCCTGCTTGGCGATCGCCGCCGCCTCGTCGTAGCCGACGGCCGGCGCCAGGGCGGTCGCCAGCATCAGGCCGCGCTCCACCATGTCCGGGCCGCGGCTTGTGGCGGTCAGTCCGTCCACGCACTGCTTCGCGAAGTTGTTGGCGCCTGTCGAGAGTAGTTCGATCGCCTGCAGCAGGTTGTGCGCCGCCACCGGCATCATCATGTTCAGCTCGAAATACCCGCCCTGCGCCGCCTGCAGGACCGCGGCGTCGTTCCCGAGAGCCTGCGCAACCACCTGCAGCAGCGATTCGGCGATGACGGGGTTCACCTTGCCCGGCATGATCGAGCTGCCCGGCTGCACCTCCGGCAGGTTGATCTCGCCGATGCCCGCCCGCGGGCCGGAGCCCAGCCAGCGGATGTCGTTCGCAATCTTCTGGAGGCTGATCGCCACCGTCCGCAGGTTCGCGCTCGCCTGGAGCACCCCGTCCAGCGTGTTCTGCGCCTGGAAGTGGTTGTCCGTCTCGCGGATCGCCACGCGCAGCTCCTCGGACAGCACCGCGCAGACGCGCGACGCGAACTCCGGGTGCGTGTTTACGCCTGTGCCGACGGCCGTACCGCCGAGCGCGACCTCCGCCAGCTCCTCCTGGGCGAGGCGCGCGCGGCGGATTCCTCGCTCCACCTGACCGGCGTAGCCCAGGAACTCCTGCCCGAGCCTGACGGGCGTTGCGTCCTGGAGGTGCGTGCGGCCGGTCTTGATCACACCCCAGAACTCCTTCGACTTCGCTCGCAGGGACTTCTCGAGGATCCCGAGCGCCGGGATGAGCTGCTCCTGTATCTCGATCAGGGCCGAGACGTGGATCGCGGTGGGGATCACGTCGTTGGACGACTGGCCCTTGTTCACGTGGTCGTTCGGGTGGACGAGCTTCGATCCGCGGTCGCCACCGAGTATCTCCGTCGCCCGGTTGGCGATCACCTCGTTGGCGTTCATGTTCGTGGAGGTGCCGGAGCCGGTCTGGTAGATGTCGATCGGGAAGTGGGCGTCGAACTTGCCGTCCGCGACCTCGCGCGCGGCCTTCTGAATCGCATCCGACAGCTTCGGGTCAAGCAGGCCGAGCTCCTCGTTGACGCGCGCCGACGCCAGTTTAATCAGCGCCAGGACGCGGATGAACGGCCGCGAAAAGCGCAGGGTGCTGATCGGGAAGTTCAGTACTGCACGCTGGGTGGATGCGCCGTAGTAGGAGTCGGCGGGGACTTCCATGGGGCCCATCGAATCGCGCTCTGTGCGGGTCTTGTCAGACATTTCGGCTGCTCCTTCGCTCGCTGTCTCCCGGCGACATGATATAGCGAACGGCTATTTCGTGGAAATGTGACATAGGTCACAGTAATAGGTGAAGCACGGCGATACGATGCTCGTAGCTGAAGGGATTGCACCCCCAAAAGCACCCCTCCCTGTTGGGCCC
>JBBISJ010000015.1:12789-58408 GCA_037441345.1 Chloroflexota bacterium | reverse complement strand
GGGCAGTTTGACTGGGGCGGTCGCCTCCCAAAATGTAACGGAGGCGCCCAAAGGTCTCCTCAGGCTGGATGGAAATCAGCCGTCGAGCGCATTGGTATAAGGAGGCTTGACTGTGAGGCTCACAAGCCGAACAGGGACGAAAGTCGGGCAAAGTGATCCTACGGTTCCGTGTGGAAGGGCCGTGGATCATCGGATAAAAGCTACCCCGGGGATAACAGGCTTATCTCTCCCAAGCGTTCACAGCGACGGGGAGGTTTGGCACCTCGATGTCGGCTCGTCGCATCCTGGGGCTGGAGTAGGTCCCAAGGGTTGGGCTGTTCGCCCATTAAAGCGGCACGCGAGCTGGGTTCAGAACGTCGTGAGACAGTTCGGTCTCTATCCGCAGTGGGCGCAGGAGACTTGCGAGGAGCTGCCCCTAGTACGAGAGGATTGGGGTGGACGAACCGCTGGTGTGCGGGTTGTCTCGCCAGAGGCAGAATGCCCGGTAGCTATGTTCGGAAGCGATAAGCGCTGAAAGCATCTAAGCGCGAAACGTCCCTCAAGATGAGGTCTCCCATCCGCAAGGAGTAAGGTCGCGGGAAGACCACCCGCTTGATAGGCGGCAGGTGTAAGTCCGGTAACGGATTCAGCTGAGCCGTACTAATGACCGAGGGCTTGACCACCACACCATTACCACCCACAACCAGGTGCGGATCCCTCAGGCCATTCACTCTATTTGCTGAAGGCGAACCACTGGTGGTTGGAAGGCTGAAGACCTTCCACTACACTGGTGGACGCGGCGCGGGGTGGAGCAGCGGCAGCTCGCCGGGCTCATAACCCGGAGGTCGTGGGTTCGAGTCCCACCCCCGCTACCAACCGAATAAGAAAGCTCCTGGTGGCCAGAGCGAGGTGGACCCACCCGTTCCCATCCCGAACACGGAAGTGAAACGCCTCAGCGCCGACGATACTGCACGGGCGACTGTGTGTGGAAAATAGGCCGCTGCCGGGGCTTTTTTATTCCCCCCCAAACTCCACCCCCTGCCGCTGTCCCAACACACCCTGTCTGCTATAATCGAACACGAGGGGCCAGCAACGGCCTCTCATCCCATCTCGTACCGGAGGTATCACCTTTTGACATTCGAAGAAACGCAGGGGGGCGCCGCCACGGAAGACAACCCGATGGCTGCCCTCCTCGACCAGGAAACCGTCGCCCTCAGGGAGCTGCGGCGCGGTGAAATTGTCGAAGGTACCGTCGTCGGTACCGACCGGGATGGGATCCTCGTAGACGTCGGCGCAAAGTCTGAAGGCGTCATCCCTCCAAACGAGATGCACTGCCTCCAGCCGGAAGGCGCCGCCAGCCTCAAGTCGGGCGACAAGGTCCTCGTCGCCGTCGTCCAGCCCGAATCCCACGAAGGCCAGATCATCCTCTCCATGGACCGCGCCCGCGGCGAACGCGGCTGGCGCGTCCTCCAGGACTACCTGGACAACGGCGAAGCCTTCGAGGGCTACGTCACCGGCAGCAACAAGGGCGGCCTCCTCGTAAACGTCGAAGGCGTCAACGCCTTCGTCCCCCTCTCCCAGATCGTCGCCGGCCCGGAGCGGGGCAACCCCGAAGCCACCCAGACCGCACTCGCCCAGTGGGTCGGCAAGAACATCACCCTCAAAGTCATAGAACTCAACCGGCGCCGCAACCGCGCCATCCTCTCCGAGCGCTCCGCCGTCCAGGAGAAGCGCGCCGCCGAGAAGGAACGCCTCCTCCTCGAGCTCCAGGAAGGCGACGTCCGCAGCGGGCGCATCACCAGCATCCGGGACTTCGGCATCTTCGTCGACATCGGCGGCGCGGACGGCCTCGTCCACCTGTCAGAGCTTTCCTGGGAGCGCACGCCGCGCTCTCCCCACGAGCTCTTCAAGGTCGGCGACGAGGTCCCTGTATACGTCCTCAAGGTCGACAACGAAGCCAAGAAGATCGCTCTCAGCGTCCGCCGGGCCCAGCCCGAGCGCTGGGAAGAGATCGTCTCCCGCTACCGGGAGGGACAGATCGTCCCCGGCCAGGTGACGAAGCTCGCGCCCTTCGGCGCCTTCGTCCGCCTCGAAGGCCCCATCGAAGGCCTCATTCACATCTCGGAACTCGTCGACCGGCGCATCACCCACCCCAGGGAGGTCGTCGAGGAGAACGACGTCGTCCCCGTCAAGATCGTCCGCATCGAGTACGACAGGCACCGCCTCGGCCTCAGCCTGAAGCAGGCGCGCGACAGCGCCGAAGACGACGGCTGGGTCTTTAGCGCCAACGGCAGCACCCTCCAGGCGCCCCAGGAATCGCTCGACCGGCTGGGCCTCGCGGCCATGCCCCAGCGCGCCGCGCCGGCCGAAGAGCCGGAATCCCCGGACGTAGCCGCAGAGGCTGAGGAAACCCCCATGGCAGAAGCAGAACCAGAGGCGGCGGTAGAAGCCGCAGCCCCGGCGCTTGCCGACGAGGCGGTTTCAGAACCCGAAGCTGAAGCCCCGGACGTTGTTGCCGGGCCAGAACCCGAGACGGTCGAGGCGGCCGGCGAACCGGAAGCAGCCGAGGAAGCCGCTGAAGCGGAAGCCGAGGCCCCGGAGGTTGTTGCTCAGCCGGAAGCAGCGGAGGAAGCCGCTGAACCCGAAGCGGCGGCCCCGGAAGCCGTCGCCGAGCCGCAAGCGGAGGCCGACTTGACCGCCGAGCCGGATGCCGAAGCAGTCATAGAAGAAACTGCCGGGACGGAGGTCCCCGAAGAACCCGCCGAGGCGGAGGAAGAGGCGCTGCCTGTTGAAGCCGGACCTGCCCCTGAAACCGGGGAAGAGGAGGCCGCAACAGAGGAGACGCCTCAATCATCTCTTGAGGTAGGCATCGAGGCCGCCGCAGAAGGCGCGGCGCCGGATGTAACGGAATCGGCACCGGACGCGTTCAATACTGCAGGAGCGAGTGAGTAGCGGGAGGCGAGTATCGAGCCATGGCCGATAGATTCGACAAGTTCACAGAGAGAGCGCGCCGCGTACTCACCCTCGCCCAGGAAGAAGCTCTGCGGTTCAACCACAACTACATAGGCACAGAACACCTGCTGCTGGGGCTGGTGCGTGAAGGTGAAGGTGTCGCAGCCAAGGTCCTCGCCAACCTCGGGGTTGAACTGAACAAAGTGCGCTCCGCCGTCGAATTCATCATCGGCCGCGGCGACCGCGCTGTCATGGGTGAGATCGGACTCACACCCCGCGCCAAAAAAGTCATCGAACTCGCCGTGGACGAGGCCCGCCGCCTCGGCCACCACTACATCGGCACGGAGCACCTGCTCCTCGGGCTCGTCCGCGAAGGCGAAGGCATCGCCGCGGGAGTCCTCGAAAGCCTCGGCGTCAGCCTGGACAAGGTCCGCGCGGAAGTCACCCGCATCCTCTCCCAGAGCATGCCGCAGGGCGCCGCCCAGGGCGGCCGCGCCGCCACCCGCACGCCCACCGTCGACCAGCTCGGCATCGACCTCACCGCCGCCGCGCGCGCCGGCAAGCTCGACCCGGTGATCGGCCGCGACAAGGAGATCGAGCGGGTCGTCCAGATCCTCTCGCGCCGCACCAAGAACAACCCGGTCCTCATCGGCGAGCCGGGCGTCGGCAAGACAGCCATCGTCGAGGCTCTCGCCCAGCGCATCGTCCGCAGCGAAGTCCCGGAGATGCTGCTCAACAGGCGGCTCGTCACCCTCGACATCGGTTCCCTCGTCGCCGGCACCAAGTACCGCGGCGAGTTCGAGGAGCGGCTCAAGAAGGTCATCGAAGAACTGAAGAACGCCCAAAACTGCATCCTCTTTATCGACGAGATGCACATGCTGGTCGGCGCCGGAGCCGCTGAGGGCGCTGTCGACGCCGCCAACATCCTCAAGCCGTCACTCGCCCGTGGCGAGCTGCAGTGCGTCGGCGCGACGACCCTGGACGACTACCGCAAGCACATCGAGAAGGACTCCGCGCTCGAGCGTCGCCTCCAGCCGATCATGGTCGATGAACCGTCTATCGAGGACACCATCCTGATCCTCAAAGGCGTGCGCGGCCGCTACGAAGAACACCACGGCCTGACCATCACGGACGAAGCGCTGGAAGTGGCCGCCGAACTGGCGTCCCGCTACGTGCCAGACCGCTTCCTCCCCGACAAGGCGATCGACCTCGTGGACGAAGCCGCCTCCCGCGTGCGGATCAAGCGCTCCTACGCCCCGCCGTCAGTCCAGGAAGCCGCCCGCGGCCTTGATGCTCTCCGGCGCGAGAAGGAAGAGGCCATCCAGCACCAGCAGTACGAACAGGCCGCGGAACTCCGCGACCGCGAAGTGAAGCTCCAGGAAAAGCTGGAAGGCATGCAGACCGGCTGGCAGGCCGAAAAAGAAGAGGACCGCCCCGTCGTCTCCGCGGATGACATCTGCGAAGTGGTTGCGATGTGGACCGGTATCCCCGTCACCCGCATCGCCTCCGAGGAGTCGCAGCGCCTACTCCACATGGAGGACGCCCTGCACGAGAAGATCGTCGGCCAGGACGAAGCGATCCACAGCATCGCCAAGGCCGTCCGCCGCGCCCGCGCCGGCCTCAAGGACCCGCGCCGGCCCATCGGCGTCTTCATGTTCCTCGGCCCCACCGGTGTCGGGAAGACCTACCTCGCCCGCGTCCTCTCCGAGTTCATGTTCGGCAGCGAGGACGCCATGATCAAACTCGACATGTCCGAGTTCATGGAGAAGCACAACGTCTCGCGGCTCATCGGCGCACCGCCCGGCTATGTCGGCTACGACGACGCCGGCCAGCTCACGGACACCGTGCGCCGCAAGTCCTACTGCCTCATCCTCCTGGACGAGATCGAAAAGGCGCACCCCGAGGTCTTCAACATGCTCCTGCAGATCTTCGACGACGGCCACTTGACCGATGCCAAGGGCCGCAAGGTGGACTTCCGCAATACGATCCTCATCATGACCTCCAACGTCGGCTCGGACCTCATCCGCAAGGACAGCACCCTCGGCTTCTCCGTCACCCGCGACGAGGCCAAGACGGCCGCCGACCAGTACGACAAGATGAAAGAAAAGGTCATGCAGGCCATGAAGAACGTCTTCCGGCCTGAGTTCATCAACCGCCTGGATGCCACCGTCGTCTTCCACGCCCTCAGCAAGGAGCACATCCGCGAAATCGTGGAGAACGAGATGAAGCAGGTCGAGCACCAGCTCACCCTCAAGGGTGTGAAGCTCGAGATGACCACCGAAGCGCTCGACTGGATCGGCGAGAAGGGCTTCGACCCCGTCTTCGGCGCTCGCCCGCTCCGCCGCGTCATCCAGAACGAGATCGAGGACCGGCTCTCGGAAGCGCTTCTCGAAGAGCGCTTCGGCGAAGGCGACACCGTCCAGGTCGACGTCCAGAACGGCGAAATCGTCCTCACCAACCTGACCGCGCCCGCGCTCGCGTAAGCCCAGTCGGGGGTCATGCCCTGGCCCCATCGGGGGTCTCCATGGCAATCGCGGGTCAGGTTTCAACCTGACAGGGCCCGTCGTCTTGCTCACCGCATCGAGCTTGGCTCGGTCAACCGTCATTCCCGCGAGGCCCGCGATGCCCCTCAGTGGCAGTGAAATGGGCCGAGTCCTATCATTACCATCGCTAATGACCGGTCTCAACGAATACCGTCCGGGCTCTCCGTTCTCAGGCGTCATCGGCACGACTGCCAGGGAATCGACCCCCGCGTGGCCCGTGCCGCAGGGCGCCCCGGAGGGCGCGCCTAACGTCGTCATCATCGTCCTGGACGACCTCGGATACGCCCAGCTGGGATGCTATGGCGGGCTGGGAGGCCGGATTCAGACGCCCCACATTGATCGGCTTGCGGAGGAAGGCATTCGCTACCAGAACTTCCATACCACCGCGCTGTGCTCGCCCAGCCGCGCCGCCCTCCTCACGGGGCGTAACCACCACAGCGTGGGCGTGGCCACGATCATGGAGCGGGCCACCGGCTATCCCGGCTACAACGGCCGGATCCCGAAGGACGCGGCGATGCTCCCGGCTGTCCTGAAGGATCATGGGTACAACACCATGGCAGTCGGCAAGTGGCACCTCACCCCCGACGAGGAGACCACGGCGGCCGGCCCCTACGACCGATGGCCCCTTGGGCAGGGATTCGAACGGTTCTACGGGTTCCTCCCCGGCGAGACCTCGCAATGGGAGCCAGACCTCTGGGAAGACAATCACCTGGTGGAGGCCCCCGGCCGCCCGGAGCACGGTTACCACCTGAGCGCCGACCTTGTCGACAAGTCCATCGAATGGATATCGCTTCAGAAGGCGGTGGCGCCGGGCAAGCCCTTCTTCCTCTACCTGGCGTTCGGTGCCGTGCACTCACCCCACCACGTGGCGCCGGAGTATATCGAGCGCTATCGGGGCGCCTTCGACGCGGGCTGGGACGTCGCGCGGGAAGAGACGCTCGCCCGGCAGAAGCAGCTCGGGATCATGCCACCCGGCACGGAGATACCCCCGCGCAATCCGGGCGTGGAAGCCTGGGATGACCTCAGCTCGGACCAACGGCAGCTGTTTGCTCGCCAGATGGAGGTATTCGCCGGCTTCCTGACGCACACGGACGAGCAGATCGGGAGACTCATCACGTTCCTGGACGAGACGGGACTCCGGGACGACACTCTCGTCCTTCTCCTCAGCGACAACGGCGCCAGCGCGGAGGGCGCCAGGAATGGAAGGGCCTCGGCGCTGGGCTATTTCAACGGCGTGACAGATAGCGTCGAAGCCATGCTGCACCGGCTGGACGACTGGGGCTCGCCGTCCACCCACCCGCACTACGCCTCGGGCTGGGCGATGGCCGGAAACACGCCGAACCGCCTCTACAAGGCGTTCGTCCACGAGGGAGGCACGCGGGACCCGCTGATCGTCTCCTGGCCCGGCCGCCTCGCCGACACGGCGGGCATCCGGACCCAGTTCCACCACGTCGTTGACATCACGCCAACTCTGCTCGAGGTCATTGGCCTTGACTGGCCGGACCAGGTCGCCGGACATCCGCAGCGGCCCATCGAGGGCACAAGCTTCGCCTACACCTTCGCTGACCCCGCCTCCCGGACGCGGAAGCGCCGCCAGTACTTCGAGATGTTCGCCCACCGGGCGATTTGGGCCGACGGGTGGAAGGCTGTGGCCCTGCACTGGTCGCGGGCGATCCTCCAGCGGCTTGGCCACATCGACCACGAATTGCACGACGGCGACTGGGACGCTGACCAGTGGGAGCTCTACAACCTCGATGAAGATCCCGCCGAGATGAATGACCTCGCTGGTGAACTCCCGGAGAAGCTGGACGAACTCAAGGCGATGTGGTGGCAGGAGGCCGAGAAATACCAGGTCCTCCCCCTTGACGACTCCCTCCTTGAGCGGCTGCTCGCCCAGCGGCCGCGAATCTTCGAGCCTCGCTCGTTGTACCGCTACAGCAGTCGGCTCAAACTCACACGCCCCGGGTCGCCGGACGTGCGCAACCGCTCGCACACGATTACCGCGCGGATACGCGTCCCCGCCGAGGGTGCCGAGGGAGTGATCGTCTCCAACGGCGGGTCGGAGGGCGGGTACACCCTCTGCCTGATGGACGGCCGCGTCCACTACGTCAGCAACTTCCTCGGCAGAGCTCACTCAGTGGCGTCATCGCCGCAGCCGTTGCCTGCCGGTCCGCACACCATAGTCGTGGACTTCAAGCGCCAGGGAGAGCATTCCGGCACAGCCACCCTGCACGTCGATGGAAAGGCCGTGGCCGAGGTGGACGTGCCGCGGACGAACCCCATCGCCTACGCCGCCGCCGAGGGCCTCGAGGTCGGCTCCGACACCACCACAGCCGTCTGGCCCGCCTACAAACCCCCGTTCCGATTCACCGGCGCGATCGAAGACGTCGAGATCGCCCTGCTCGACGACAGGCCCCCAATGAGCGAGCGCGATTCCATCGCCACCGACAGGGCCGACATGGCGCGCCAGTAGGCCGGCGCTCCCTCCCGTTTCAACATCTGAGTGCCACTTTCCCCTCGCAATGCGCCGGCGCGGCCTGAAACAATGGCGCCTGTATGACCACGCGCACTACGGGCCCCCCCCGCGACAAATCCATCTTCGCCTGTAGCGAGTGTGGCAACGAGACAGCCAAATGGGCCGGCCGCTGCCCGGCCTGCGACGCCTGGAATACCCTGGTCGAATGGTCGGGGCCGCGTGCCGAATCGGCGCCCGGGCTCCTGTCCGCTGCTCCCGACCCGGTGGAGATGAGCCGCCTCGACATCGATCATGAACTGCGCCTTCCCGTCGGCAACAGCGAGTTCGACCGCGTGCTCGGCGGCGGGATCGTCCCCGGCTCGCTCGTCCTCCTCGGTGGCGACCCCGGCATCGGCAAGTCCACCCTGCTCCTCCAGGCGGCCGCGTCTGTGGCGGCCGCGGGCGGCACGGTCATGTATCTCGCGGGTGAGGAGTCAGCTTCCCAGGTCCGCATGCGGGCAGCGCGTCTCGGCCTGACAGGTGAGGGGCTGTTTGTCTACCCGGAGACCGCCCTGGAGGGGGCCCTCCGCCGCGCCGCGGAGCTTTCGCCCCGCATTCTTGTCGTGGACTCCATTCAGACCGTCTACTGCACCGAAAGCGAAACCGGGCGCTCCACCCCCGGCTCACCGGCCCAACTCCGCGAGTCCACGATGCTGCTGATGCGCTGGGCCAAGGAGACCGGCGTGGCCGTCATCCTCATCGGGCACGTCACCAAGGACGGCGACATTGCCGGTCCGCGCATCCTCGAGCACATCGTCGACGTCGTCCTCTACCTGGAGGGAGACCGCTTCAGCCCCTACCGGCTCCTCCGCGGCGTCAAGAATCGCTTCGGCTCCACGGACGAGGTCGGCGTGTTTGAAATGGCAGGCGATGGTCTCCGCGCGGTCGACAACCCGTCCCAGGCGTTCATCGCCGAACGCGGCGCCGGCGTCGCCGGCTCCTGCGTCGTTCCCACGCTGGAAGGGAGCCGCCCCGTGCTCGTCGAGGTGCAGGCACTCACCAGCCCGACGGTCACGCCCGTCCCCCGACGCTCTGCCACCGGCCTTGACTCGGGACGGCTCCTCATGATCACCGCCGTCCTCACGCGCCGCCTCGGGCTTCCCCTCGCCGGCCACGACGTCATCGCCAACGTCGTCGGCGGGCTCAGGATCGGTGAGCCGGCTGCCGACCTGGGAGTGGCGCTGGCGATCGCGTCGTCCCACCGGGACGCGCCGGTCGCGGCAGACACCGTCGTCATCGGCGAGGTGGGCCTGACCGGTGAACTCCGCTCGGTTGCTTTCCTCGAGCGACGCCTGACCGAGGCCGACCGGCTCGGCTTCAAGCGGTGCATCCTCCCGGAAGCCACGCTCCACCGCCAGCGGCCCAAGACACGTATCGAACTGCTTCCAGCGCCCGGACTGAGGGAAGCGTGCCGCCTGGCGTTCGGATAAGCACTCCAACGGCACCCGGGGCAAACTATCGACGTATCCCGCGCGTTTGCTAAACTGGTGAAGGTCAAGACCAGCCGCATCCATATGCATAGAGCCGCGCGCGACCGCTGAGATGAACGATCGTATCGGCACGTCCCAGGGCATCTCATTCCCCGCTGCACTCGGGAGGATGCCGTCGAAGGAGGTGCTATTCCTCCTTCTCCTGTCACTTATCCCTATCCTCCTCTACCTTCCGTTCATCGGTGCGCCATTCGAGCGGGACGAGGGAGTCTACGCCACCGTGGCGCAGGGGTTGCTCGATGGCAAAGTACCCTACCGCGACCTGTTCGATAACAAGCCGCCGCTCGTCTACGGCTGGTACGCGATCAGCTTCGCGCTCTTCGGCGAGAACGTATTCGCCCCGCGGATCGTCGCGTCCGTGTTCCTCTCCATCACCGCGGTCCTGCTCTACCAGCAGGCGCGGCTGGCCATGCCGAAAGGCGCCGCCTACTCCGCCGCCATCCTCTTCGCAATCTCGACGGGCCTCCCCTGGGTCGCTCTGCACGCCAACACCGAAGCCTATATGCTCCTGCCGCTCATGGGCTCGCTCCTCGCCTTCACCGTTGGAATGAAACGAGGACACTCCGGCTGGTTCTTCGCGGCAGGCATTCTCGCCGGCCTGGCGATGATGACCAAGCAGGTCGCGATGTGGAACCTCCTGGCCCTCGCCATGGTGGCGCTGGTCTGGCATCACCGCGCCCACGGCCTCGGGTGGAGGTCCGTGGCGCCCGTGTTCTGGCTCTTCGCCGGCACCCTTATCTCCCTCGCCGCTGTCGCATTGCCGTTTGCGCTGACGGGCTCCCTGGACGACTTCCTGTACGCCACGCTGTCCTACAACTGGGTCTACGTGCGCCTTATCACGTGGGCGGATCGCCTGCGCTACATGGGCGCCATCATCTACTTCTTGGCCGTCGCCGCGCCATTCGTTGCCGGCGCTCTCGCCGGGCTCATCGTCATGTGGCGGCGCCGCGCCCAGGCAATGGATTATGCGCTCATACTGTGGGCCGTCGCGTCCGCCATTGGTGTCGCCTCCGGCGGCCGGTTCTTCCCGCACTACTTCCTGCAGCTGATGCCCTCACTGGCGGTGCTTACCGGCATCATGATCTACGACCGTTTCGCCAACGGTGGCAACCAGATGCTCAGCCGCCCGGCCTGGATGATCGCCCTCTTTCTTATCGTCGTGTCTGTCGGCACCACAACTGTCGTCTACCTGGCGCCCCGCCAGGCCGAGCAGCAGATCATCTCCACCGTCTTCTACCAGAAGGAGTGGGAGAATCACTCACGGGAACTCGGTGCCTACATCAAGGCCAGAACGGCACCCGATGACCTCATCTTCAACTACGGGCGGGAGTCCCAGGTCTACTTCTACGCAGACCGCCAGCCGTCCGTCCCGTACTTCTATGACTGGGTATACCAGTACGAAGAAGGCTCGTTGGATAAGGTGATCGGCGACCTTGAAGAAACGAAGCCGGTTTACATCATCGACTCTCTGCAGGCGCCGCTCTTCAAGGACTGGTACGAATCGCACCCCGCGGAATTCACTGAATTTCTCGACGCGCACTACGACTACGTCGGGCGCATCTACTTCGCGGACGTCTACCGCCTTGAGGGCTACTCCGGCCCCGCCGTCGCTGCGCCTGACTAGAACTCGATCCGCTTCTGCCGGATCAGTATCCCCTCCAGCAGGCCCAGCGCGACGAACATCATCACCAGCGAACTGCCGCCCTGGCTGATGAACGGCAGCGGAATGCCCGTTACCGGCACCAGCCGGATGTTCACCGCGATGTTGATGAACACCTGGAACAGGATCATGATCACGATGCCTGTGCCGGCCAGCCTCCCGAACTGGTCTTGCGCCAGCGTCGCCGCCCGGATACCGCGGAAGAGCAGCGCTCCGAAGAGCGTCAGCAGCACCACCGCACCGGCCAGCCCCAATTCCTCCCCCAGCACGCTGAATATGTAGTCCGTCGTTGAAGTCTGCAGGAAGTCGAGCTGTGTCTGGCTCCCCTCTGTGAGCCCCTGTCCGAACAGCCCACCGGACCCGATCCCGATCTCGGCCTGGCGGATATTGAAACCGCCTCCCAGCGGGTCCGAGCTGGGGTCGATCCACAGCCGGAAACGATCGAGTTGGTAATCGTTCATCACGAGCAGCGCCGCGAACGGCAGCAGCGCCAGCACCAGCCCCAGCAGAATGAAGATGTATCGCGGCGGAGCGCCTGCGGTCACCACCATCCCCAGCCAGACCGCCCCGAACACAAGGGCCGTGCCCATGTCTGGCTCCAGCAGCACCAGCCCAGCGGGCACTACAGCCATCACCAGCGACGACACGAACACGCGCACCTCGCGCATCCGTTGCTGGCGGTCCGCGAGGTACCGTGCCAGCGCGACTATCACCAGCACCTTTGCCACCTCAGAGGCCTGGATCTGCTGGCCGGCAAACGTGTACCAGCGGGTGGACCCGTAGGCCGAGTCGCCCACGAAAAGCACGCCGCCCAGCAATCCAACCGCCGCGACATACAGCAGCGGCGCCATCTGTCCGTACGCTCGGTAGTCGAACCACGCCACCGCCGCCATCGCGCACACACCGATCGCCGCAAACACCAGTTGCTTTACCAGGGGGTGACCCAGCGTCACATGCGGATACGCGTTCAGCGAAGCGCTGTAGATCAGGACCGCGCCGTATGCCACGAGTGCGAACGCCAGCAGAACCAGCAGCGGATCGAAGTGCCTGGCCCCACGCTGCGCGATCACAGGCGCGCCTCCGTGAGCCATCTGCGCTGCTCTGTCCATGCTGCTGCGTTCGGAGAAGGCGTCGGCGGTACGGGCGTTGGGGTTGGCGTGGGTGGCGCCGGAGTGGTGGGAGCCGGGGTGGGCGTCGGGGGAAGAGTTGCGGTGGGCACCTGGTTCGGGGGAACGGGGCCCGTTCCCGTGTTCTCTTCGGGAACCGCCGGCGTCGTCGCCACTGGCTCTTCGGGTGCTGTGGTGGGGCTCTCGGGCGCCGGCGTCGGCGCGCTCGCGCCGCCCCCGTTGAAGTAGTAGTCGAAGATCCTCGCCGCCGCCGGAGCCGCATCCCGGCCGCCGCTCCCGTGCTGTACGAACACCACTACCGCTATCTGTGGGTCCTCATAAGGCGCGAAACCGATGAACCACCCGTGCGTCGGGTGCTTCCCGTCGTACTGCACTGAGCCGAACTCCGCTGTGCCCGTCTTACCGGCGACGGCGATATTGGCGATCGCGGCCGTCCGGGCCACCCCTGTTGTCACCGATTGCCGCATCCCCGCCTTCACGATGTCCAGGTATCCCGGCTCCACCGGCACCTTGCCGCGCGTCTCTGTCTCCACAGGGCTCTGCACGTTGCCCATGCTGTCCCGCAGCTCCTTCACGACGTGGGGGACAAGCATTGACCCGCCGTTCGCGATGGAGGACACCGCCGCCAGCATCTGGATTGGCGTTGCGGCCACGTATCCCTGCCCGATCCCGAAGTTGTACGTGTCCCCGATCGTCCACGGCTCGCCCACTGTTTCTTCCTTCCACGCGGCGTCGGGCACGAGTCCCTCTGACTCGCCGGGCAGGTCAATACCCGTGGGCTTTCCGAGCCCGAACCCCCGTGCGTACGTGGCGACGCGCTCTTCCCCCAGGCCCCGGAACCCCTCGTCTGCTTTCCCGCCTGCCATGTAGTAGAAGTACACGTTGGAAGACATCGCCAATCCGCCGTAGAAGTCCAGCGTCCCCAGCGGCGCCCAGTCCGGGTAGACGTACACCACGTTCGGGTCGAACTCGTTCTCCACGGTGATGTAGCCGCGACTGGTGATAGTCGTGCCGGCCGTGGCAACGCCTTCCTGCAGGGCGGCGGAACCCACGATCGTCTTGAACGTGCTGCCCGGCGGGTACCGCTCGGCGATCACGTGGTTGACCAGCGGCTTGCCTGGCGCGTCCATCAACCCCTGCAGTTCTTCGTTCGATATGTTCCCGTTGAACACGTTGTTGTCGTACGTCGGCAGGGACACCATCGCCAGGACCTCGCCCGTCTTGACGTCCATTACGGCCGCCGCCGCGTTCTCGGAATCGCCCTCGAAATCCTTCAGCGCCGCCGCCACCTGCTCCTGCAACTTCGAATCGATGCTCAGCACTACGTTGCTGCCGTCAATCGGCCGCCGCTCGGAGATCACCTTCAGCTCTCTGCCCAGCGCGTCCACCTCGATCAACTTCTTGCCCGGCTTCCCGCGCAGCGCCTCCTCGTACGTGTACTCGACCCCACTCTGGCCGATGTAGTCCTGCAGCAGGTAGCCCTGGCCCTTCAGCTTCTCGTAGTCTTCAGCGGAAATCGGTCCGACGTACCCCAGGACATGCGAAAGCAGGTCGCCGGTCAGGTACTCCCGGCTTGGCTCCACCCGTACGGTCATCCCCGGTGTATGCGGCTCCAGTTCCATCAGCACCAGCGCGGTTTCCCGGTCCAGGTCTGCCTTGATTACGGAAGGGTTGTAGTCGCCGCGCAGCTTCGCCCCCTCCCTGACCTTTCGCTCTATGTCCGCCACCGGCATCTCGATCGCCCGGGAGATGGTCTCGTACACCGCTGCCTCGCCGCGGTCCGGCAGGTCCCCCGGCGTGATCGCAACCGAGAAGCGGGCCGCATTCTGCACGAGCAGGACCCCGTTGCGGTCGTAAATAAGGCCCCGGGCCGCGGGGACCGTCACCTCCCGCAGGGCGTTGATCGTGGCCTGGTCTTTGTATTCGGCCCCCTTGATCACCTGCATATTCACGAGCTGGATCAGCAGTACGCCGAACATCAGGATCACCAGCGCCCGCAGGCCGGCGCCAACCGTTCGCGCCCGCTGCGAGGCCGGTTGCTCCCGCTTTGGCTCCTTTGCGCGCCATCGGCGTCGCCCCCCGAACCCAGCCATGTCTACAGCGGCGACGTCAACCGCCCGGAGCCGTACAGCACGGACGGGCGCGTCGGTGTGAGCCAGCGGACCGGCAGATAAACGATGGGGCTGAACAAGGCGTTGACGACGGCTCCCGTAATCGCTACGTGCAGGACAGCGTATCCGGTTTCGATCTGCTGCCCGGTAAGCGCCAGCACGATCATGTGCAGCGCCTCATAGCCGATCGTCGCGGCCGCCACCACCACGATCGTCGGGATGAAGTTGCTGTCCAGCGCCCTGATCCTGACCGCGGCTCCCAGCAGCACGATCGGAATGAACGCGATGACCGATGTGCCCACCGGGTCGCTCGCCATCAGATCCCTGGCGAGCCCCGCCAGCGGCACCACCACCAGCGCCTCGTCCGGCTCCCGGACAACCGCCCAAGTCGCCGCGAATATCAGCACGAGGTCCGGCGTTACGCTCAGCACCTTGATGTAGGGCATCACCGATACGCCCGCCACAGCCAGCAGCCATGCCATCACCCCCGCGATCACGTACCTCACGGTGGAGTTAGCCTCGCCGGTTTGAAGTTCATCAGGACCAGCACCGTCTCGAGTTCGCGCAATTGAGAAGCCGGGATCACCGTCGCCCGCTTGAATGCCGATTGCGGGCGCTGCTCCACCTCGTCGACGGTGCCGAGGAGGATTCCCTGCGGATAGTTGCCGCCGAGGCCCGAAGTGACGACGAACGCTCCGGACACGATCTGCGCCTCCGGTGGCAGCAGGTCAAGGATGATCCCCTCACGCAGGTCGCCTTCGGCCACTCCCCTCACCGCTTGCGGCGCCGGCGAGCTCTCCGGCGACGGTGTGGGCGCACCGGCCGGCCCCGGCGTTGCGGATGGGCCGCCTGCCGCCTCCACATTAACCTGGGCGTTTACGGAACTGGATGGGTCGGTAATCAGCCGTATCCACGCGAAATCGTCGAACGACCGTGCCACCGTACCCACCAGGCTCCCGTTCCGCGACAGGACAACCATCCCTTCATCAACGCCGTCGGCCTGCCCTTGGTCGATCGCGATCATGCGCTTGAGCCCGGACGGCTCTTCCGCGATCACGTTCGCCGCCAGTAGCTGGTCTTCGGGGCGGCTCTGCTTCACACCCAGGGCTTCCTCGAGCTCGGCGATGCGCTGTTCGGCCCCCTGCTGATCAGCGATCTGGGCCTGCAGCTCCTCGATCTGTTCTCGCAGGCGCTCGTTCTCTCGCTTGAGATCGCCGCGGTCCTTGATGCTCAGGAAGACGTCGTCGAGCGACCCGCCAGCATCGCGCAGCACCGCCTCTAGGGGAGCGCTCGCCGTCAGGGATATGTTCTGCACGGGGTCCAGCGTGCCCGCCTCGGAAAGAATGATGCTTGTCAGCCCAACCGCGCCGACCGTTATCAACCACCAGATCAATCGCATCGCTACGGGGTGCCGCCGTCCGCCTGCGCGGGACGCCGGACAATGCTCGCTTCGTCTACCTGGGTGCCTTCCTCGTGCTCAGGCGCGCCTGCAGCTTCTGCAGGATCGCCGCTTCCTCCAGTACCTCCGCCGCGCCGCGGACGACGCACGTTAACGGCTCCTCCGCCACGTACACGGGGAACCGCGTCTCCTGGGAAAGCCGCCGGTCCAGCCCGCGCACGAGCGCGCCGCCTCCGGCCAGGATGATCCCCGTGCTCATGATGTCGGCCACAAGCTCGGGTGGTGTTATCTCGATCGTCTGCCGCACCGAGTCGATTATCGAGTTGACCGATGCCGCCAGGGCGTCGCGGATCTCCACGCTGCTCACTTCGACCGACTTGGGCAAGCCCGTCGCCAGGTCCCGGCCGCGCAGCTCGATCGTCAGCTCCCGGTCCAGCGGGTACGCCGAGCCGGCTTCGATCTTAACCTCCTCCGCAGTCCGCTCGCCTATTAGCATGTTATGAACCTGCCGCGCGTAAGTGATGATGTCCTGGTCCATCTCGTCGCCGGCCGTCCGGATCGATGTCGCCACCACGATTCCGCCCATCGAGATCACCGCCACCTCCGTCGTGCCGCCGCCGATGTCCACGATCATGCACCCGCCCGGGTCCATCACCGGCAGTCCGGCCCCGATTGCCGCTGCCATCGGCTCCTCGATCAGGTATGCCGCCCTCGCGCCGGCGTTAAGCGCCGCGTCGTGCACGGCTCGCTTCTCAACCTCCGTCACGCCGGACGGAATCCCGATAGAAACGCGGGGCCGCGGCAGCCCGAACCCGAAGCTGTCGTGAACCGACCGGATGAAGTAGTGCAGCATCTTCTCGGTCACCGAGAAGTCGGAGATCACCCCGTCGCGTAGCGGGCGTACCGCCACGATATCGGCCGGCGTCCGGCCCACCATCCGCTTCGCCTCCGCGCCGATCGCCAGGATCTTCTTCGCCACCCGGTCGATGGCGACAACGGACGGCTCGTCAATGACGATGCCGCGGCCGCGGACCATCACCAGGGTGTTCGCGGTTCCAAGATCTATTGCTACGTCGTGGGAGAACAGACCGAACAGGGCGTTGAACGGGTTCAGGGGCAACCTGGCCTCCAGGGGTCATTCGATAGGGTAGGCGCGTCTAGCGCATTGTACCTGAGCGCCGCCTGAAGCTGCAAAGAAACGGGCCGGTGTGGCTGCACACATTCCATAACGCCCGGAAACCGTCAAACGCTACGCCCGCGGCTACCGCCTCGCCTTCCGCCAACCCGCCGCGACCGCCTCGGCCTCGGTGCAGAACCACCGCTCTCCGGCCGTCTCGTCGATCACGGTCTTCTCGTAGTTCTCCTGCCCTGGCACGTGGTAGATCTTCTCGCCCGTGCTGCGGCTGATGTTGCCCTTGATCACGGCCGCTCCCGTTGACGAGTACTCGCACTCCCCGCCCTGCGCCGCCGGCGCTGTCGCCGCCTCCGACGCACAGGCTGCCCCCCAGATCCCGCGGCCCTCTTCCCGCGCCGCTCGCTGCAACTCCAGGAACATCTCCTGGTACTTCACGTCCGGCGGATAAGTCGATACCTGTGCGTACCCGTCCCGCACCAGCGCCGCGTTCACCATCTCCGCCCCGATCCACACGTACCGGAGCAATCGTCCGTACTGGTCCGTCTCCGAAACGTCCTTCTCCAGCCCCACGGTCTTCCCTTCGACCAGCGCCTTGTTCCGCGCCGATGCCTCCGGGCCAAAGCACTGCACCGGCTTCGAAGGATGCACCGTCTCCGGCGTGTCGATCCCGATGTATCGCACCCTGTACGCTTGCCCCCCAATCTCCACCTCGATCGTGTCCCCGTCCACCACCCGCGTCACCAGAGCCGGGGTCAGACCAGGCGGCAGCGCGGGGGCCTCCGCTGGCGCCGTGGGAACCGTTGTGTTGGCGGCCTTCGTTGCGAATGGCGAAGGCGACACCGACGGTGACCCGGCGTCCTGCTCGCACGCCTGGTTCACAAAGAGAACGAGAAGCACCGCCAGGACCATGGTGGCGCCAATGTATTGACCCCGCCGCCAGCTTCTCCTCACACCTGGCTCCTCGCTCCTGGCTGCTGGCTCCTCAGACATCCACCCCATGTTCCCGCACCATCGCCAGGAACCCGTCCTCGTCCAGCACCGCGATCCCGTACCCCTCCGCCTTCGCCAGCTTCGACCCCGGGTCCGCGCCCGCCACGACGTATGTCACCTTCCGCGTGACGCTGTCCGCCGCGTCCGCACCCAGGCCCCGCACCACCGCCTCCGCCTTGCTTCGCGGCATCGATGCCAGCGTACCTGTGAAGACGAACGTCTGGCCCGTCAGCGGGCCTTCCACGCGCTTCGCCCGGCGCTGTTCCATGTTCACGCCGGCGGCCCGCAGCTTCTCGATGATCGCCGCCTTGCCCGCGTCCCGGAAGTACGCGTGGACGCTCTCGGCGATCTTCGGCCCGATTCCCTCCACCTGCCCGATCTCCTCCTGCTCAGCCGTCGCAAGGGCGTCCAGCGTCCCGAAATGGTTCGCCAGCAGGTTCGCCACCTCGCCGCCGACGTGGCGGATACCCAGCGCGAACAGCAGAGTCCCCAGGTTCCGCCCTTTCGACGCCTCGACGTTCGCCAGCAGCTTGCCAGCCGACTTCTCTCCCATCCGCTCCAGCGCCACCAGCTGGTCCTTCGTCAGCCTGTAGATGTCCCCCGGGTCCTTGATCAACCCTTTCTCCAGCAGGTTCGCCACCCACTGTTCGCCCAGCCCCTCGATCTCCATCACACCGGCGAAGTGCCCGATCCAGCGGAACATCTGCGCCGGGCACGAGATATTGGAGCAGTAGGCCATCGCCTCGCCCTCCGGCCGCACCACCTCACTCCCGCACACGGGACACCGCTTCGGCAGCCTGTACCGCCGCTCCTTTCCTCTCCGCCTGCTCACAACGGGCCCCACCACCTGCGGGATCACGTCCCCCGCCCGCTGCACGATCACCGTGTCTCCCTCCCGGATGTCCTTCCGCCGGATGTCCTCCTCGTTGTGGAGAGTCGCCTGCTTCACGATCACTCCGCCTACCTGCACCGGCTCCAGCACCGCGAATGGGTTCAGGGACCCCGTCCGGCCGACGTTGATTGCGATCTTCTTCAGGGTCGTGGTCGCCTGCACCGGCGGGAACTTGTACGCGATCGCCCAGCGTGGCTCCCGGCCCACGTACCCCAGTTCGTCCCAGTGCGACTTGTCGTCGATCTTCACCACCATCCCGTCGATCTCGTAATCGAGCGAATGCCGCCGTTCCTCCCACTGCCTGTAGAAGCGCTGTACGTCCTCCAGGTCGTCGAAACGGGCGATTTCGGGGTTCACCCTGAATCCCAGGGCGGAGAGCCACTGCAGCGTCTCCCAGTGCGTCTGGGGCACCTCTCCGTCCGCCCAGCCCACCTGGTACACCCACACGTCAAGCTTCCGCGCCGCGGTGATCGCCGGGTCGCGCTGCCGCACCGAACCGGCAGCGGCGTTCCGCGGGTTTGCGAACAGCGGCTCCCCCCGCTCGCTCTGTTCCAGGTTGAGCGCTTCGAAAGCCGCCTTCGGCATGTACACCTCGCCCCGCACCTCGAACCGCTCCGGGAACCCGCTGCCGCGCAACTGCATCGGGATGCTCCTGATCGTTCGCAAGTTCTCCGTGATGTTCTCCCCGCGCAGGCCGTCACCCCGCGTCGCTCCCTGCACGTAGCGTCCGTTCTCATACATGAGCGCCATCGCCAGCCCATCGATTTTCGGCTCGCACACGTACCTGAACCGGTCGGTCCCCGCCAGCCTCGCTGCCCGTTGCTGCCAGGCTTGCAGGTCCCCGAACTTGAAGGCGTTCGCCAGTGACAGCATCGGCTCCCGGTGCTCCACCACCCCGAACGCCTCCGATGCCCGCTCACCTACCCGCTGCGTCGGCGAGTCCGCCGTGATCAGCTCCGGATAGTGCTCCTCGATCGCCCGCAGCCGCCGCATCAGTTCGTCATACTCGGCGTCGCTCACCTCGGGAGCGTTCTTCACGTAGTACAGGTAATCGTGGTAGTTGACCTGGGACCGCAGCTCCTCGGCCCGCACCTGCGCCTCCTGGACGTGCTCAATCCCGCAGGACATATCGCCGCTAGCGTATTACGGCGCGGCTGTCATTGGAACGGGCTCCTGGCGCAACGGGAACAATAGAACATAGACCAATGGAACAGCAGAACAAAGGAACATCCGCCAGGGTCCCTCTTGTTCGATTGTCCCAATGTTCCATTACTGAATTGCCCTCGTAACCCAAACTTCATCGCCATGCTCTTTCACTTCGCCGCTCTCCTGCTACGCTGACCTCGCCATGCCCCCTCTGATCCGTCTTGCCACCAGGGCCGATCTCCCGGCCATCAACGACATCTACAACGACGAGATCCTCCACGGCATCGCCACCTTCGACATCGACCCCTGGACTCTCGGCCAGCGCCGCGCCTGGCTCCGCGAAACGCAACACCCGCACGCTGTCATCGTCGCTGTTGACGATAGCGAAGTCATCGGCTTCGGCTGCCTGCGCCCCTTTCGCGCCAAGGCCGCCTACCGGTTCACCGCCGAAAACTCCGTCTACATTCACAGGGCCCACCGGGGCCGGGGTATCGGCGCGATCATCCTCACGCGCCTCATCGAGATCGCCCGCGATAACGGCTTCCACTCGATAATCGCCGGCGTCACGCGGGACAACCCCGCCAGCGACCGCCTCCACCTCGGTCACGGTTTCGTGCCCGTCGGTACGGAACGCGAGGTCGGCTACAAGTTCGAGCGCTGGCTCGACGTCACCTGGTATCAGCTGATGCTCTGAACCCTGACAGGCCGATGGTTCTGGGTTCTTGGTTCTCGGTTCTCTGTCCCCCTGCTACACTTCCCCCATGAAGCTCGTCATCGTTGATTACGGCGCCGGCAACCTCCACAGCGTCGCCCGCGCCGTCGAATCTCAGGGTATCCGCCCTCTCATCACGTCAACGTCGCAGTACGTTGATGATGCTGATGCGTTGATCGTCCCTGGAGTCGGCGCTGCCGAGGATACCATGGCCAACCTCCGCGCCCACGGCCTGGTCGAGCCGATCCGCGAGTACATCGCCTCGGGCCGCCCGTTTCTCGGCGTCTGCATGGGTCAGCAGGCCCTCTTCGAGGTCAGCGAAGAGGGCGGCGAACACGAGTGCCTGGGCGTGCTGAAGGGCCGAATCGTCCGCCTGCCGCCGGGCCTGAAGGTGCCGCATATGGGCTGGAACCGCGTCCGCCATGTCACGCCGCACCCGATCTTCGAAGGCATTCCGGACGGCGCATACTTCTACTTCGTGCACTCCTACGTCCCCGCGCCCGAAGATCCCTCCGTCATCATCGGCGAGACAGACTACGGGGTCACCTTCCCCTCCGTCGTCGCCAAAGACAACGTCGTCGCCACTCAGTTCCACCCCGAAAAAAGCGGCGAGATGGGCCTGAAGATGTACGGTAACTTCATCCGCAGCGCCTCCATGGCCTCAGTATCGTGACTCTGGCCTCAGGCCCGTCTCGCCCTGGCATCGAGAGTCCGCCTCGCCCGCGGCATCAGGGCCCCAGCCCTGAAGCCACCTGTCATCCCGAGCGCAGTCGAGGGATCTGGCAGGGTCGGGGGGCTAATGCGCGCGGTCGGGGGTAAAATACAGGGCGAACCAGAGAGAGCAGCCAAATGACCGTCCAGGACGACGAAGGCTTCGAAGGCGTCGAGTTCGACACACCCATTGGCTCATTCCGCGCCGGCCGCGGGCGCGACCGCTGGGAAGAAGACGACGACACCCGCGCCGCCCGCAAGATCGTGCGGCGGCGCATGGGCCTCTACCGCCACCTCTCGACTTACGTCAGCGTGCTAGCCCTGCTGCTGGTCCTCGACATCGTCACCGGCCCGGACGAGTTCTGGGTGCAGTGGGTGGCCCTTGTCTGGGGCATATTCCTCGCCGTGCACTTCCTGCAGGTGTACGTCTTCGACACCGTCCTCGGCCGTGACGCGGAGCGCCGGATGATCGAACAGGAAGTTCGAAAACGCAAGGGCAGCCGGCAGTAGATCGTACCGTCTCACGCCCTCCTAGGACGCGATAACTCCGCCAATCGTTGCAAAACAGGCCCACCAATGGCAGCAGCCAGGAGCCGGCGACGAACAACCGGCTAGCGACCAGTTCCAGGTGTCCGCCCACTGGCTCCTTGCCCCTGGCTGCCGGATACTTCCCTTCATGGAAATCATCCCCGCCATCGACATCCGCGCCGGCCGCTGCGTCCGCCTCGACCAGGGCGACTATACCCGCGAGACCGTCTTCGCGGACGACCCCGTCGAAGTCGCGCAGCGCTGGCAGGAGCTCGGCGCGCCCCGCCTCCACGTGGTAGATCTCGACGGCGCAAAGGACGGCGCGCCCCGCAACGAGTCCGTCATCTGGCGCGTCCTCGAAGCGGCCTCCATCCCCGTCCAGGTCGGCGGCGGCATCCGCACGATTGACGTCATCGACTCCTACATCAAGGCGGGCGCTGATCGCATCAACCTCGGCACTGCCGCCGTCAAGGACCAGACCGTTCTCGTCAACGCCCTCGCCCTCTTCGGCGATCGCATCCTCGTCGGCGTCGATGCCCGTGACGGCCTCGTCGCTACCGAGGGCTGGCTGGAAACCTCGCAAACCACCGCCCTTGACCTCATCGGCGAACTGGGCCGCCTCTGCGTCCCCCGCATCTTCTACACCGACATCTCCCGCGACGGTATGCTCACCGGCCCCAACTTCCCCGCCATCCAGCAGGCCGTCGAACACGCCGCCGCCTTCGATTCGCCCATGAAGGTGATCGCCTCCGGGGGCATCTCCGAGATCGAGCACATCCAGCGCCTCAAGCTCATCGGCGTCGAAGGCGCCATCATCGGCAAGGCCCTCTACACCGGCGCCCTGGACCTGCGCGAAGCCCTCGCCGCGGCGTAGGCGCGCAGCGCGCTGCGCCCGCCAAGCCCGCCCCCTCGCGTTTCACAACTCACCACCCACCACTCACCATATGCCCATCTGTGGACCTGACGATTCGTTTGCCCGCCGCCACCCCGTCTGCAATACTGGCGCCGTAATCAGTCACGGCACCGTAAGCCAAAAAGGAGATCCCCCATGGTCACCGGCTCATCTGAAATCGGCATCCCCGACGACATCCGCGACGTTGTAAAAGGCGCGATAACCGGCCTCCACGGCCTCGTCGACAGCGAGGTCTTACCCATGGAGCAGGCGATGGGCGACATGCTCACAGACGAGCGCAAATTCTTCGATGAGACCGGCAAGGCCCGCCCTGAAGTCATCGAAGCCCGCAAGCAGGTCCGCATGAAGTCCGCGGCCGCCGGCTACTACGGCATGTTCGCCCCCGAGAGCGTCGGCGGCGGCGACCTCGGCGTCCGTGCCATGGTCTTCGTCGAGGAGGCCCTCTACCGCAAGTACGGGCCCGGCCGGCCCCTCATCACCTGGGCCAAGGGATTTCTCTCCCAGCCAACACTCGCCTCCTTCGTGGACGGCCCGTCCCACATGCTCGTCGGCGTTAGCGACAGCGTCCGCAAGGAGTTCCTGCCCCGCGTCTCCAGCGGCGAGAAGACCGTCTGCTTCGCCCTCAGCGAGGCCAACGCCGGCTCCGACGTCTGGAACCTCCAGACGAAGGCGAAGCGCGACGGCGACGACTGGGTCATCAACGGCAGCAAGCAGTGGATCACGAACTCTCCGTACTGCGACTACGCAGTCGTCTTCGCCGTCACCGACGAGGAGATGGTGAAGCAGCGCAAAGGCGGCATCAGCGCCTTCTTCGTCGAGACCGACGCGCCGGGCTACAGCTTTGACGGCGTCCTCCCCGTCATGGGGCACACCGGTGGCGACTGCGGCGGTATGACGTTCGACAACATCCGCGTCCCCAAGGACCGCCTCGTCGGCGTCGAGAACCAGGGCTTTGCCATCGCGATGTTCGGCATCTCCGAGGGGCGCACCTCTATCTCCGCCAACTGCATCGGCATGTGCGAGTATGCCCTCGACCGCTCGATCGAGTACTCCCAGCAGCGCATCAGCTTTGGCCAGCCCATCAGCGAGTACCAGGCGATCCAGTTCATGCTCGCAGACATGGCGATAGACATCTACACGATGAAGTACATGGTCCTCCAGACGGCCGCCCTCATCGAAAACGCCACGAAGACTGGCAAGCTCCCCGTCAAGGAAATCTCGATCGCGAAGGCCTACTCCGTTGAGAAGACCCAGGACTGCTATGACCGCGCCATCCAGATTCACGGCGGCATGGGCCTCAGCAACGAACTCCCGCTCAACGAGGGCTTCCGCATCGCCCGCACGCTGCGCATCCCCGATGGCACTGGCGAGATCCAGCGCCGCACCATCGCCCGCCAGATGCTCCGCGGCGATGCGGTGTTCTAGCGACTGGCATGTTGTGGACGTAGGGGCGCGGCAACTCCCGAGTTGCTGCGCCCCTGCCCCGACCGTTCACCCTGAGGAGGCCCTGAGCCTGCCGAAGGGCCGTCTCGAAGGGTTCACCATCCACTACTCACCACTCACCATTCACTATTAACTCGTGAGCCCCGACATCCTCATTGCCGCCGTCCTCATCGCCTTCCTCGCCGCCGTCTGCTCGTCCCTCACCGGCTTCGGCTTCGCCCTCACCATGGTCCCGCTGCTCACGCTCGCCTGGGACGTGCAGCTGGCCATCGCCACGACTGTCCTCCTCGCGCTCCTCAACCAGGCGGCTCTCCTCTTCGAGGTGCGCGGGCACGTCGTCCCCTCGCGCGTCGCCGTCCTGCTGGTGGGCTACGCTCTCGGCATGCCGCTGGGGCTCTTCCTGCTCGAGCGGCTGGATACCGATTCGCTGAAGGTGATGGTCGCGGCCACGGTTCTCGTCACCGGCCTCGCTCTCTTCCTTGTTCCGGCGTACCAGATACGCCGCGGCGCCACCCCGCTCGGCGTGGCGGCGGGCGTCGCCAGCGGCGTCCTCGGGCCTACCACCAGCATGAGCGGCCCGCCTGTCGTCATCTACCTCCTCGGCCGGCAAAACCAGGTCGAAGCGTTCCGCTCCACCATCATGGCGTTCTTCCTCCCCGCCGGGATCATCACCACTGCCACGTTCGCCGTGCTGGGCCGCCTGACCGGCGACGTCATCCTCACGGCCGCCCTCTGCCTGCCCGCTATCGCCGCCGGCGGCGTTGCCGGCGGCTGGCTCCGCCGCCGCCTCAGCGAAGAGCGCTTCCGCTCTCTCGTCCTCGGCGTGCTCGTCCTCTCCAGCCTCGGCGTCCTCCTCTCAGCCGTGGTGTGAGCACGGGAGCATGAGAGCAGGTGAGCAGGGAAAACTGCTCACCTGCTCTCCTGACACCTCTAATCTCACACTTCACTCTTCACTCTTCACTCTTCATAATTCACACATGCCTATCTCCGGCCTCACCCGCCGCATCATCCCCTGCTTCGACGTCGCCGACGGCCGCGTCGTCAAAGGCATTCGCTTCGTCGACCTGCGCGACGCCGGCGACCCCGTCGAACTGGCGAAAGTCTACTACGAAGAAGGCGCCGATGAGCTCGTCTTTCTCGACATAAAGGCTTCACCGGACCGCCGCGACACCGCCGTCCAGATGGTCCGCAACATCGCCGACCAGATCTTCATCCCCTTCACCGTCGGCGGCGGCATCCGCACCCTGGAGGACGTGCGCGCCATGCTGGAATCCGGGGCCGACAAAGTCTCGATCAACACCGCCGGCGTCGAGAATCCCGATTTCATCCGCGAGGCCGCTCGCAAGTTCGGCTCCCAGTGCATCGTTGTCGCCATCGACGCGAAGAAAGCGGGCGACCGTTGGCAGGTCCACACATACGGCGGCTCCGGCGGCGGCACACCCGTGGAGCTCGACGCCCTCGAATGGGCCGTCCGCTGCGCCGAACTAGGCGCCGGCGAACTCCTCGTGACCGGCATGGACGCGGACGGTACCCAGGACGGCTTCGACATCCCCCTGACCCGCGCCATCTGCGACGCCGTCTCCATCCCCGTCATCGCCTCCGGTGGCGCCGGCAGCCCGGAGCACATGCGCGAGGCGCTCGACGAAGGCCACGCCGACGCCGCCCTCGCCGCCAGCATCTTCCACTTCGGCACCTACCGTATCCGCGAAGTGAAGCAGTACCTGGCAGAGCATAATATCCCTGTCCGCCTCTGACGCGGCGGGTGGGCAACCGTCATTCCCGCGAAAGCGGGAATCCATTACGAGCGACAGCACACAGACAACCGAAAGGACCCCCAAATGCCCCTCAAATACGACGCCAACGGCCTCATCCCCGCCATCATCCAGGACGATGACTCAGGCGAAGTCCTCACGCTCTTCTGGATGAACGACGAAGCCGTCCAGAAAACGCTTGAATCGAAGCGTGTCTGGCGCTACAGCCGCCAGCACCGCCAGCTCATGCTCAAGGGCGACACCTCCGGCAACTACCTCGACGTCCGCACCGTCCTCTACGACTGCGACGAAGACGCCCTTGTCGTCCGCGTCGCCCCCACCGGCCCCGCCTGCCACACCGGCGAACGCTCCTGCTTCTATCGGAAGCTGGAGTGACCCGCGCTCGCGTTACGCCAAATCGAAGGCAAAGAAAAAGCGGGCAGGAAACCTATCTTGGCCCGAGGGGGTAGTCCACAGCGCCTGTTGGCGGCCCTGCCCGCGGGAGACATGATGTACACCACGCCTATTCCGAGTCAAGTAGATTCCGCGGCAATTATTCCACGGAATTCCCATCAACCAGTGGAATCCCTCGCTAAATCTCCGCCGAATCCGCGTCAAATCGCTCCTCCGCTGCCAGCACCTCCGTCAGCGACGCCAGCGCCACCTCCACCTGCGCGTCGTCTGGCGGTTTCGTCGTGATCGCCTGCAGCGCGAGGTTGGGCCACATGAGGACCCTCGTCAGCGGGTTGCCCTCGAACCGCCCGCCCAGCCGGATCAGTTCGTACGAAACTGCCGCTATCACGGGGATCAGCACGATGCGCGACACGACCCTGATCCATAACGCCGGATCCCCGACAAGCGCGAACACGATAATACTGACGACCACCACAGTCAGGAGAAAGCTGGTCCCGCAGCGCACGTGCGCCGTCGGATGGCGCTGGACCGCCGCCGGCTCCAGCGGATCCCCGCTCTCGAGGGCATGGATGCTCTTGTGTTCCGCACCGTGGTATTCGTAGACGCGCCGCACGTCCGGCATCAGCCCGATCACTCCCACGTACCCCACGACGATTCCCAGCCGGATTACCCCCTCAACCACGATCACGAGCCAGTCGCGCCCGAGCAGGTCGTGCATCAGGTCGGCCAGCAGCAGCGGCCCGGCGAAGAACAGACCGGCAACCAGCGCAAAGGAAAGCATTGCGACGGCCCACATCGGCCGCGAATCGGCCTCCTCGCCCTCGCTGCCGAGCTGGACACTCGAAGACCACATGAGCGCCCGCATCCCCAGCGCCAGCGTCTCCCACAGCACGATCACCCCCCTCGCCAGCGGCACGTGTCGCGCCGGGCTCGAGTACACCCCGCCGAGCGACTCCGAGCGGATGGCGATCTCTCCGTCGGGCCGGCGGCAGGCGATCGCCATAGTCCGCGGCCCGCGGATCATCACACCTTCAATGACCGCCTGGCCGCCGTAGTAGATTCGCTTATCCGGCATATGTGAGTCTTAGGATAAAGAAAATCGGGCCCCGCTCACGAGGCCCGGTTCCTTGGTTCTTGGTTCGCGGTCCGGTCCCTACTTCATTCCGTAGCGGCGCTTGAAGCGCTCAACGCGCCCCGCCGTGTCCACGATGCGCTGCTCGCCCGTGAAAAACGGGTGGCAGTTGCTGCAGAGTTCTACTTTCAGGTCGGGTTTTGTCGCGCGCGTCTGCCACTTGTTTCCGCAGGCGCAGTGGACCGTCGTGTCGACGTACTCCGGGTGAATTCCTGTCTTCATTCTTCTACTCCGACGCCAGCACGCTGACTTTCTTGCGGCCGTCCTTGGCGTACGGGGAGAACTTCACCTGTCCCTCGATCAGCGAATAGATGGTGAAGTCACGGCCCATGCCGACGTTGACGCCTGGATGGATCTTCGTCCCGCGCTGGCGGACGATGATCGTCCCCGGCAGCACGGCCTGGCCGTCGAACCGCTTCACACCCAGGCGCTGACCCTGGGAATCGCGCCCGTTCTTCGCGCTTCCGCCGCTCTTCTTGTGTGCCATCGCTTACTCTCCCTCCGCCTCGCCGGGCCCAGCAGCGGCTTTCTTAGCCCGCGGCGCCCTGGGGGCCGCCTTCTCCGGCGCAGGCTTGCCCGTCTGGGCCGTCTTTCGCGCTGGCTGCTTCGCCGGTGCCTTTGCCTCAACAATTGCCTCAGTTGCCGCCTCTGGCCCCTGGCTCCTGGCTCCTGGCTCCTGTTTCGGCGCCGCTCGCTTGCGGGCAGGCTTCGCCGGCGCCTTGGCCTCAACTGTTGCCTCAGTTGCCGCCTCTGGCTCCTGGCTGCTGGCTACCGGCTCCTTTTTCGGCCTGGCCGCCCGCCGCGGCTTTTCCTCGGCCACAAGGCCCTTGCCGTCCGGCCCCACGATCTCCTTGATCGCCAGGCGGGTGTAGTCCTGCCGGTGGCCCTGCCTTCTCCGGTACCGGGTCTTGTTCTTGTACTTGAACACGAGCAGTTTGTCGCCCCGCACGTGGTCCACCACCTCGGCGACGACCTTTGCGCCGTCAACCACGGGCGTGCCGATCTGCGAATCACCGTTGCCTCCAACGAATAACACCGGCAGATCGACTGTCGCCCCCACTTTGGCGGCGATACGGTCGACGTCTAGCGTCTGGTTGGGCTCAACCCGGTACTGGCGGCCGCCCGCGCGGACTATTGCGTAAATGGGACTCCTCCACGTGACGAGACGACCGTCTGGGCCGTCTCAGAAGCTCTGTCCTATCTTCTCAAGGGGACTCGTTCGTGCGAGTCACAGGGAACGATTGTATCTGGCTGGCGCCGCCTCTGTCCAGACCGCTATCGCGAATCAGTCGCCGTCAGTGTGCAGAGAGGACGGCGTGTCCCAGGCCAGTCCCGGTTTGGGCGGCGCCACCGGCTTCGGCGGCTCCGGCTTGGCCTCCTCCTGTGGCGGCGTCCCGTCGCCCGCCGGCGGGTGCTCCGGCAGCCCGGTGCCTGTCAGCAGCGCGGTCAGGGCCGCGCCCTCGATCGTCTCTTCCTCCAGCACGGTCCTGACGATCGCATCCAGCTTCTCCCGGTGCTCCATGAGCAGCTTCTTCGCCGTCTGGTACGCGTGGTCGATGATTTGCCGTACCTCTTCGTCGATCTCCTCCGCCACCTTGTCGGAGTAGTTCCGCTGCTCGGAGATCTCGCGGCCCAGGAACACCAGCTCTTCCTTGCGCCCGAACGTCCGCGGCCCCAGCCTCTCGCTCATGCCCCACTGCGTCACCATTTGCCGCGCGATCGACGTCGCCCGCGAGATGTCGTCCTGCGGCCCCGTCGTGGCCTCACCATACACCATCTCCTCGGCTACAAGTCCGCCGAGCATAGCGGCCAGCCGGTCCTGGAACTGGGACCGGGAGTACAGGTGCCGGTCTTCCTCCGGAAGGAATCGGGTGAACCCACCGGCCATCCCTCGGGACACGATGCTGATCTTGTATGGCGGGTCGGCATTCGGGAGCAGGTAGCCCACCATCGCGTGTCCTGCCTCGTGGTAAGCGATGATCTCTCGTTCTTTCGCGCTGATGACCCTGCTGCGCCGCTCCGGACCCGCAATCACCCGGTCCACCGCCTCGTCCAGCTCCGGCATCGTGATCTTCTTCTTGCCCCGGCGAGCCGCCAGGATCGCGGCCTCGTTCACCAGGTTCGCCAGGTCCGCGCCGGAGAATCCTGGTGTCTGCTTCGCCACGGTCTCCAGGTTGACGCCCGGCTCCAGCGGCTTTCCCTTCGCGTGCACGTCCAGGATCGCCTTCCGGCCCTTGATGTCCGGGCGGTCCAGCACCACCTGCCGGTCGAAACGCCCCGGCCGCAGCAATGCCGGGTCCAGGATGTCCGGCCTGTTCGTCGCGGCGACCACGATCACGTTGGTGTTTGTGTCGAAGCCGTCCATCTCCACCAGGATCTGGTTCAGCGTCTGCTCGCGCTCGTCGTGGCTGCCGCCCAGCCCCGCGCCGCGGTGCCGGCCCACTGCGTCGATCTCGTCCACGAAGACGATGCACGGCGAGTTGCGCTTCGCCTGGTCGAACAGGTCGCGCACCCGCGACGCGCCGACACCGACGAACATCTCGACGAATTCCGACCCGGAGATCGAGAAGAAAGGCACCCCGGCCTCGCCCGCTACGGCCTTCGCCAGCAGAGTCTTCCCTGTGCCCGGGGGGCCTACCAGCAGCACGCCCTTCGGAATGCGGGCGCCCAGCGCGGCGAACTTCTCGGGGTACTTCAAAAACTCGACCACTTCTTTCAGTTCGTCCTTCGCCTCTTCCACCCCGGCCACGTCGAGGAAAGTGACGCTCGGCCTGCTGCCGCTGAACATGCGCGCGCGGCTCTTGCCGAAGTTCAGCGCCTGGTTGTTGGATCCCTGCGCCTGCCGCAAGAAGAAGAACAGGATCGCGACGATGAACAGGATCGGCAGGAACTGGATCAGGATGTTGAACACCCGGGTCCAGGACCCGTCGCTCTTGATGCTAATCTCCGGGTAGTCATTCGAACCCGGTTCGACGTCGTTCTCCTGGAGGATGCTCCTTACGGTGTCGCCCTTCTCCATCTCTGTTGTGTAGGTGATGTCGTCGCCCTTCAGCTTGTAATCAAGCTTCGTACCGTCGACTTCCACCTTCACGACGTCCCCGGCCTGGGCGTTCGCGATGAACGCGTTTAAGTCTGTCTTCTGTTTATCGTCGCCCCCCGCCTGGAACACCGTAAAAACAATGGCGACTATCGCGACCATGATCAGGAGGTAGATAAAGCTGTTTCGCAACCAGCGTCCGTACATAAATCTCTTTCTCTAAACCGGCTCCGCCCGTGGTCTCTCAAGGGCGTTATCGCCAGGATTTGGCTACGCTGCCTCCCAGCGGATTATAACATAGCAACCTTTCCTGACCCGTCCTTTGAACACAGTGACGGCGCGGCTACCGGTTCGGTTACATCACTCGTCCGACGAAAGCTTCCCTGACTGGGCCCAATTCTCCTTGTCGATGTCCTCAAATACGATGATCGTCGCCTCTGCAGTCGTATGAGCGATGTTCACCATCGCGTCCGTGATCACGCGCGCCAGCTCGCGCTTCTGCGCTTCCGTCCGCCCTGTCCACATTTCGACTCGAACTATGGGCATCTTCACCTCCTTGAACTCGCTTCCTCAGGCCGATAGTCTACTCCCGCCTCGCCCTAACCGCAGGCTTGTTGAATCTCCGGCGGGTTGTCCACGCGCATGCGCCGCCTACCCGTTGACGCGCCCTCGCTGTGACTACATCCTGAGCCTCAAATGAGCCGGCCAACCCTGCAGGTTGAGAGGTCGCTCTGGGGCGGCGCCGGTCTCCTCATCGCCGGCGTCGATGAGGTCGGCCGCGGCCCCCTTGCGGGCCCCGTCGCGGCCGGCGCCGTCGTCTTTCCGCCGGCCGTCCGCATCGCCGGGCGTTTCCGTTTCCTGTCCCGTGTCAACGACAGCAAGAAGCTCAGCCCGGACGCCCGCGAAGAACTGTCCGCCCTCATCTGGGAACACGCGGAGGCCGCCGCCGTCGCCTTCATCTCCGTCGAGACGATCGACCGTATTGGCATCGCCGAAGCCTCGCGCCAGGCCATGCTCGCCGCCATCGGCGATCTCGGCGTGCGGCCCCGTCACCTCCTGATCGACGCCTTCAAGATACCGGGCTGCAACATCCCCCAGACTCCGATCATCCGCGGCGACGCCACCTCCATCTCCATCGCCGCCGCGTCCATCATCGCCAAAGTCGCCCGCGACCGCGTCATGGACGCCCACGACCCGACGTACCCGGCCTACGGCTTCGCCGCCAACAAGGGCTATTACACACCCGAGCATATCTTCGCCCTCCGGGAATCTGGTCCCTGCGACCTCCACCGCCGCTCCTTCTCTCCCGTCAAAGAGATGCTCCTCGGCACCCAGCTGGACTTCTGGCCCGCCGAGCCCGTCGCCGCACCCGCGTAGTGTCCATATAGCTGCAGACCTTCAGGTCTGCAAGGCCGCCCGCCTCCTAGGCCTTCAACCCTCCACTCCCAACCCTTCACCCGCCTATAATGACGCCCACCGATCACAAGCGAAGGAGAACCCTCCCATGCCCACCATCAACGCCGTCTCCGGCCCCATCGACACCGCGGACCTCGGCTTCACCCTCATGCACGAGCACATCATGGTCCAGTCGCCCGGCGTCAAGGAGAACTTCCCCGTCATGGACCGCGCCGCCGAGATAGAGAAGGCCGTCGCCAAACTGAACGACGTCCAGGCTCGCGGCGTGAGGACCCTGGTTGACCTCACCGTCGCGGACTGGCGGGACGTCCCCTTCGTGAAAGAGGTTGTTGCCCGCTCCGGCATGCAGGTCATCGTCGCCACCGGCCTCTACTGGGAAGTCCCCCACCACTTCCGCACTCTCAGTACCAGGCCCCCGGACTACATCGCCGACCTCTTCGTCCGCGACATCGAGGACGGCATTATGGATACCGGCGTCCGCGCCGGGATCATCAAGTGCGCCACCGACGAACCCGGCGTCACCGAGGACGTGGAGCGCGTCCTCCGCGCCTCTGCTCGCGCCCACCGCCGCACCGGCGTCCCGATCTCAACCCACACCCACGCCGCCAGCGAGGTCGGCCTCAGGCAGCAGGACGTGTTCGAAAGCGAGGGCGTCGATCTCAGCCGCGTAGTCATCGGTCACAGCGGCGATAGCGAGGACACGAACTACCTGCGCGCCATCTGCGATCGCGGCTCCTTTATCGGCATGGACCGCTTCGGCCTCCCCAACTTCCTGGAGGACAGCAAGCGCGTTGCCACCGTCAAGAAGATGTGCGACCTCGGCTACACGGAGAAGATGGTCCTCTCGCACGATGCATCCTGCTACTTCGACTGGGCCGATCCGAAGCTCCTGCCCGTTGTCGTCCCGGACTGGCACTTCAACCACATCCCGGACAACATCCTTCCTGCCCTCCGCGAAGCCGGCGTCACCGAGGAGCAGATCGTGACCATGACCGTGACCAATCCCCGCCGCATCTTCGAGCGCCAGGGTGCCTATTAGGCGGTTGCTCGTTGCCACAGCTGTCAGGCTGAAGTCTGACCTTGTTGGCCACCCTCGCTCGGTCAGCGTAGCGGCCGCACGCGAGCCGCCGCGGGCGGCGTTTTGCCGCCACTGTGCCACTTCCCCCGTGACACCACGGACTGTGCCGCGCATCCTTGGACCATGCCAGCCGCCGCTCGCCCGCGCTCCAATCCCCGCAGGTCGCTCGGCGAATTCGGGGAGAACCTCGCCGCCCACCATCTCGAGCGGAAGGGCTACGCCATCCTCGCCCGCAACCACCGGACACGCGAAGGCGAAATCGACATAATAGCGCAAACGGGAAACACGGTAGCCTTCGTCGAAGTCCGCACCCGCCGCGGCGCCCGGATGGGGACCGCCGCCGAGTCAATCACGCCCGCGAAGTCCCAACGCCTGGTCCTTCTCGCGGAAGCCTACGCGTCCCAACGACCCGGACTTCCCGAGGGCCGCCGGATCGACCTGGTCGCAATCGATCTCGCGGCCGACGGCCGGCTGCTGTCGCTGCGGCACATCGAGAATGCCGTGACGGCGGACTAATCGTCGCCCAGCGTCGGCTCAGGCGTCAGCTTGGGCGCTGCCCGCCGCTTCCGCCGCCCGTTATCGAACAGCGTCCCCCGCAGCGCTCCGCGCGCAATTGCCTTCAGGAAAGCCGGCTTGTCGTCATCCACCAGCGAACACCGGAACGAGCATCCCACAGAGCAACCCTCTTCGCACCCTTTGTGCGCCTTTGCATTCGCGTTCAGGTCCGTCCTGGTGTATTCGAGGAGCGGCTTGCCCAGCCGCCCCGGTTGCGACGCGCAGAGCTGCACATCACCGTGCTCGTCCACGTACATGTACCGCGCTCCCGCCCGGCACTTCCACTCCGGTCGCTCACCGTTCAGCAGCTTCTTCCCGTACTCGTAGTCCAGGAAAGTGAAGGGCTTGCCGTTCCGGTAGAACTCCTCGTACAGGTCGATGTAAGGCTGGCCCTGGATCGCGATGTATCCCTTGTGGTTATGGATCAGGTTCACCGACATCCGGAATCCGAACGCCTCGATCTCTCCCATCAGCTCGCGGAAATCAGCCTTCGATGACTCGCAGAGCACCGCTGTCACGTGCACATCGAACTTCGCCAGGCTGCGCAGCCGTTCCAGGCGTGTCTTCAGCGCCCGGAACGACTTCTGGATGTACCGCGTCGTGTCCGCCTGCAGCGTGTCGATGCTGACCGTCAGGTTGTTCAGTCCGGCTTCGTTCAGCGACTCGATGATCCCATTCCGCAGCAGGAATCCATTGGTGACGATGCTCACGTTGGATTTCCGGCCTGCGTATCGCACGATCTCCGCGATGTCCGGGTGAATCAGCGGTTCCCCCCCCAGCATCGTGATGTTGATCGACCCCAGCCGGTGCAGCGCATCGATTCGCTCCTTCAACACGGCGGTCGGGACCGGCTCGGAGGTGTTGTCGTACTCGCTGCAGTAGCCGCATGAAAGGTTGCAACGCCGCGTCACGATTAGCTGAGCATCGAGCGGAGCATTGCTGAAGAGTACCCGGGGTACCGCCGAGAGCACGTTCTTAACCTGCAAAACCAGCCCTCCTCGCAGATCGTGTAGCGTCGCCCACGTTGATCGCGATTATGCTGGCGCAAGCTCCGGCTGTCCAGCGTCCGGCACTCCACAGAGCCAGTGCAACCAGCTTACCCAGCCTCTCTCCCGCGCCACCTTGCTCTGTGGCGATACGACTCGTCCCGCCAGCCAGCGCCCCGCGATGGCGAGCGCCAACCCCGCCGACATGACGCCGATCCCGGCGAAAGCGTCGATGAAATAGTGGTTGGCGGTAAACACGATGTCCAGGAACATAGCCACGGGCATCACCACCGCAAACGCCCGCACCACCGGGTTCCGCGTTGCCATCCACGCCGCGATGCCTGCCAGCAGATTCCACCCGATATGCATGCTCGGAAACGCCGCGTATTCGTTCACGAACCAGCCTGGTGTCAGCGGCCGGCTCTCCTGGTACTGGTCGACCACAGTGTCCACAAATCCGAAACCCATGTCTGCGGGCAGCAGGCGAGGCGGCGCCGTCGGGAAAGATACGTAGAACACGAGCGCTATCGCGCCAGAGATCAGAAAGGCATTTCGCATCAGCAGGTACTGGGGCCGGTGCCAGAAGTACATCCACACCGCCAGCGCTCCGATGACCGGCAGATGTCCGAACAGGTAGAAGTTGTTGAGCAGCTTCACCAGGAAACCGTAGGACAGCACCCACCCTTGCAACTCCGCCTCCCAGAAGATCCCCAGACTCTTCTCGAAGTCGACGATCTCAACGCCCCGCGCCACCGCCTCGTCAACCTGGGTCTGGGTGAGCCCGCGCACAAGGTAATAGAGGGGCAGCGCCAGGCCCAGCAGCAGGATCTCAGCCCCGTCCTTTGGCCCCGGACGCCAACGCAACAGGACCTGCAAATTCTCGCGCACGGCCAGCACCGGCCGGATTGTTCCGGATGAGTGAATATCGCGTCTGTCCGTCGGAGTAACTCCCTCCATACTCACGACTTTCCTCCGTCGAACTCTGTCTATCCAGTTGTGGACAGGTTAACACAGGAACGTCGGCCCGCTAAGTGCCCAGATAGCGTCAAGTCGTCTGTGGTACATGGCCTTACAATCGCCTCCGTGGAACGCGTATCCGCGCTCAGGCTCCGCATCTTCGCGGCCTGTCGCCTGCGTTACAGGTACCAGTATCTCGACTCCGTCGCCGGGCGCCTTCGCCCCCGTCTGCGTCCGTCAGACACCGCCGGCAGCCTCGTACATCGCGTCCTGGCCGATTTCTACACGAAGGTGCCCCAGCCGGAGCGCACCGCCGGGCGTCTGCTCGCCTTGTTCGATGCTGCCTGGGGGGCGCTCTCCCCTCGCTACCTCCGCATGCCGGAGGCCGATGGACTCCGCGCTGCCTCCATAAGGCAACTTGAGAACTTCGCCGCGCAGTTCGACGGCTCTCGCGAACCCTACCTCGTCGAGCCGTATCTCCAGATCGAGCTCGCCGGCGTCAGGCTGTTCGGCCGGCCCGATCGCCTCGACGAGGAGTCGGACGGCACGCTGCAGGTGATTGACTACAAAACAGGGGCGATGCCGGGCGATGTCGATTCAGGCCAGCTCACCTTCTACGCTATAATGGTCGAACAGAAGCTCGAGAGGCCGGTCTCCAGGCTGTCCTACTGGTATCTCGACGACGGCTCCATTTGGTCTGTCGCCTTTACCGACGACGTGAGACTCAGCGCCCGCGAGAAACTCATCACGTCCATTCACGAAATGCTAAACGTGCGCGATTTTCCCCCGACCATCGGCCCGCATTGCGCCGGCTGCCATTTCCTCCACGGCTGCGAGGTCAGGACTGAGGTCGCCGCGCGCCGGGCGGCTGAGGGCTGGTGACATGCCCATCTACGAGTTCCGCTGCAACGCCTGCCGCCGCCGCACCTCGGTCTTCGTCCGCTCGCTGTCCCAGGACATCGCGGCAGCCTGCGAGCACTGCGGCTCCGCCTCCCTCTCCCGCCTGTTTTCGCGCGTCGCCGTCCTCCGCGGCGAAGACAACATCGATTTTGACGAACGCAGTCTCGCCGACGTGGACGAAAACGACCCGCGCTCCATGGCAAAATGGGTGCGGAAGATGAGCCGCCAGATGGGCGAACCGCTTGACGCGGAAATGGAGAGCGAACTCGAACGCATGGAAGCCGGTCAGATCCCGGACGACCTCGGCGACGGCGCAGACGGGCTTGATGATGACTTCTCTGGCGTAGACTAGAAGACGATGCCGATCTACGAATACAGGTGCGCGGACTGCGGCAAACTGAACAGCGTCTTCACCCGCAGCGTATCGTCGCCCGTCGACGCCGCCTGCCGCGACTGTGGCTCCCGCAAGCTTGAGCGCGCCCTTTCGAAGTTCGCCTATCATCGGTCGGAGGCAGACATCCTGCGCGACTACGGGTCGGAGCCAAAACGCCTGGAAGACTACAAGGACCCCAGGCAGATCGGCCGCTGGGCCGAGCGCAAGTTCGACGAATTCGGAATCGACATGCCACAGGAGGCGAGAAAGATGATCGATGCTGCCCGCGAAGGTGAATTCCCCGAGCCGGTAAAAGACCTTTGAACGCGCGCCCGCAGATGCACCGAATGCCAGCCCTTGCCGGACTTCTGTTGCTCGGTGTAGCGGCGCTCCTCTTCGCCGTTGTTGCCTGCTCAGGTGATGACGACGACGCGCCGGAGGTGACTCCCACTGCCTCTCCATCGCCGGCGCCTGGGACGCCGACGCCCACCGAAGCCAGGAGCCCGACGCCTCCCCCATCGCCCACCGCCACCCCGCCTGAAGCGCTGCGGGCATTCGCGGACTTCGGTGGCAGGATCTCCGAGGCGCTCAGGGACGAGTCCACCGCCTTCTTCCTCACCAGCCCGGCGTTGTCCGAGATGGAATGTCCCAACGAGCTGATGGACCAGTGCGGCCCCGGCCCTACGCCGACGGTACTCAGCGGCGTTCTCGTCGGTGCGTGGAGGAGCGAGGCCTTCCCGCGCACCCTCAACGATTTCGGTATCGAAGTAGGCGAGTACCTGGCCAAAGGCCCAACCCTGAAGGCGCTCGCCGTTGACGAGACGGACACCGAAACGATCTTCTACGCTGTCACCGCTGTAGACTCGGATCCTCAGAGCACAGCGGTATTTGCGTACAAGGTGGACTCCGCGGTGTTTATGATCTTCGCCCTGATCTACGCCCCAACACTCGGCGAAGAATGGTTATCTGGCGACTGCACCGAGTGCTACGACACCTGGATGGCGTGGGAAGGTCCATAGCAGTTGGATTCCAGCGGCCTTGCAGCCATCGCCGATGCGATTCGCGCCAATCTGGACGCCAAACACCGCGCGCGCGAGCAGGCCCTGTCGCTCACCCGCGAGGTCATCCGCCTTTCCGCCAACGCTATCCGTTCCGTACATCGGCGTGATTTCGCCGCCGCGGACGAGCTCCTGGCGAAGGCCGCTGCGAACCTGCGGCAGACAGACGAACAGCTCGCCGGCCATCCCGACATCTACCATGCCGGCTTCGTTCACGACGCGCAGAAGGAGTTCGCCGAGGCCAACTGCACGCTCGCCTTCATCGCCGGCCGGCCCCTCCCTAAGCCTGAAGAGATCGGCGTCATGGGCGCCGCATACCTCAATGGCATCGGCGAGACCGTGGGCGAACTGCGCCGCCACCTTCTCGACCGGTTGCGCGCCGGCGACATCGAGCACTGTGAAGAGGCGCTTGGTGTGATGGGCGATATCTACGACGTCCTCGTCACCATGGACTACCCGGAGGCCGTCACGGCGGGCCTCCGTCGCACTGCCGATGCCATGCGCGGGATCCTCGAGCGGACCAGGGGGGACTTCACCGTCGCCTACGTACAGCGTCGCCTGGAGCAGAGACTGGCGGAACTCGAAGGCAGGATCTCGTGACCAGGCCGTTGGTCACCCTGGCCGCGGCGCTTCTCCCCGCGCTGGTCCTCGCTTGCGGGGGAGACGACGGAGACGGCGGACAGCTAACCGGCATCACGCCCGTTGGGACCAAGGAGTCCACGCCAACGCCCGGCCCATCGAGTGGAGGTCCGGCCGTCGCCCCCGATCCCGTAACGCCCGAACTCGACGAAGAGCTGACGGCGATAACCACCGGCGACCTCCAGGCCACGATCGGCCCCGGTGGGACATACGAGATCGACCCGGAGGCGCTCGCTGCTGCGGCGGGAGCGTCGGACGTGTGCGAGAACTTCCAGTTCGACTTCAGCTGGCAAATCGTCGATCCATACCCCGTGACCGGCGTTGCGCTCACCTGGCTGTTTGACTCCGAGCAGGGGAGCGTTGAAGTCGCGTCAGGGCCGGCGGGCAATCAGGCCGTCGGCTGCGGCAGCCTGACCGCGCGGAATGGCGGCGCGGCGCCGCTCAGTGTGGCCGTAAAGTACGCCATAGGCGCCCGCCAGTAGCGGCTTCGCTTCGGCTGACGCCGCCCCCGTAACTCTAGCCGACGGCTATCTGGTCCCACGGAATCCACCACTCGTAGTACCGTGGCACCAGGTCGACCATCGCGGTGTCCACCTTCGTGATCTTCCAGCCGTCCGCAGTTGACGAGATCGCCAGCGAAATCGCTGCTTCCTCCCCTGCGGCTCCGGTAGACTCAATACCGGGATTGACCACCCCCGATATCACCACGTCAAGCGCCTCCGGTGGCGCTCCATCTCCCGCTACCATCCTTCCGGCGGCGTACATGCTCGCGGCGTCCCCGGCCGGCAGGCCTACGGTGTTCATCACGAATCGCTCGTAGTTCCGCTCGCTCAGGTACCCGCCCTCGGATTCCCACATGCGCCACGGGACACTCGGGACAATCTCGCCGGGAGCCGCGCCCACGCATTCCAGCGGCCCGTCCACCTCGGGGACGACCGTGTCACAATTCACTTGCGCGTAGTCTGTGTTGTCGAGGAAGAACTGGACATCATTCGTTTCCACCGCTGATTCGAGGTGGCCCAGGAACTCGGTCAGCCCGGGCTGCGTCAGGATCGCCCGCAATTCCGGGTCCGCCGGCTGCAGTGTGGAAGGAGTGTGAGTGGGCGGCGGGTCGCTCGTTGTGCCGCCCGCGCCCTCGCTCCCGCATCCCATGATCCCGAGCGCGGTTGCCAGCGCAAGGACGGCGACGACAACCCTTGCGGGGCGCGTCGCTGGAAGCCGGCTTGCGGTGCAGAGGCTGGCGCGCGAATCGGGGCCCGCACCTGTCCGGTGCGGACCCCCGGATTCGTTATGGCGGTGGCTATGCCCGGTCAGCCACCATCTCACGATGTCCATTGTCATTCTTCCCCGTCGCCGGCCCGTGGCCTTCGTGGATGACCTTTGACCCGAAGTCATCGGAATCATCACGGAATCCATCAGGGTTCGTCTCGATCATCCGCAGGAACGCTGTCACGACAGTGGGATCGAACTGCGTCCCGGAACAAGACAGGACCTCTTCGATCGCTTCCTGTCGGCTCAGCGCTTCCCGGTATGGCCGCTTGGACGTCATTGCGTCGTACGCGTCCACAACAGCGAACACGCGGGCGCCGAGCGGCATCTCTCCCCCCTTTAACCCCCGCGGATAACCCCCTCCGTCGTATCGCTCGTGGTGCGAGTAGACGATTTCGGCCGCCTCGCGCAGGAAGTCAATGCCGTTGAGGATCTGATACCCGAGTTCCGAGTGCCGCTTCATTTCAAGCCATTCGTGCGCATCCAGCGAATCCTTCTTGTGGAGAATGCTGTCGGCAACGCCGATCTTCCCGATGTCGTGAAGCGCTGCCGCGTATTCGATCTGCAGCACTTCGTCTTCACCCAGCTTCATCTCGCGCGCCACGAAGGCCGCCATACGCGCTACCCGCCTCGCGTGGCGGTGGGTCATCTTGTCGCGCACATCAAGGGCGGATGAAAGGACGTCGACTACGGCGGACACCAGCCGAGAGTCGTCCTTCTCGCCCAGTCGCTCGTGCTTCATTCCCTTGCGCTCAAGCTTGTTGGCGTACATCTTCGTGTCCGCCCATTTGATGATGTCGTCGAGGTTGTCACCGCCCCACGGGTACCCACCCGTCCCGATAGAGACCCCGAGGAAGATGCTGGCGTTTTCCGTCTCGCAGATCGGTTCCTTGGAGAGCGCGTCCCAGATTCCCCACGAAAGCTTATCCGCGTCCCTGCGCGAGGAGCCCGGCATGATGACCGCGAACTCGTCGCCGCCGATACGCGCTGTGATGAACCTCTCGCCTGCCTGCTGGTTCAACACCCTGCCCAGCGACCGCAGCACGACGTCACCCACCTGGTGCCCGAACTCGTCATTGATAAGCTTCAGGTCGTCCACGTCCAACATGAGGATGGATAGGTCCCGCTTGTAACGCTTGGTGAGCTCCAGCTCCTGCTGCAACTGCTCGTAGAAGAACCGCCGGTTTTGAAGCTGCGTCAGGTCGTCGCGGCCCGCCAGGTCCTGCAGCTCCGCCCTGCGCGACAGGTACAGGTTCTGCATCCGCTGCTGCTCTCGCTCGAATCGCCCTTCGGCAAGCAGCAGCAGACCGATTGAGATGACGCCGAGCGACACGACGGCGCCGATTCCACCCGCCGCCGCAGCGGGATCCATCCCCAGCCCGATCACCGGGACAGCCACGCCCGCCGCCGCCACAATCATCGTGACCAGCGCCGCGATGCGCATAGCCTTCAGCGAGCGCCGCTTTGGGTCAGCAAAGACCTCGTCCACGTCCCTTATGATGCGTGCCATATCTTCCTCGGTTTCTGGCGCGATTCCGCGCGATGCAGAGCGTATGGAGTGACCCTGCGGGTCAATACCTCTGGATTCAATAGACGGTGGTTCCTTAACCGCCCGTTACTCTTGCGGCATCTCGTTCACGTATTCTTCACCCGCGGTCAGGCCAGCGGAGGGTGCCATCAGGAGGCTGTTCTGCCTGCCGCGCTTCGCTACAATGGGCATCTGAGCCCCCGCGCCTCCACCGGGGCTCCATCTGGAGGTCACCGGCATGCCCCATGACGCGATCGTCGTCCGCGGCGCGCGCGAGCACAACCTGAAGAACATCGACGTCGACATCCCGCGCGACCGATTGGTCGTCATCACGGGCGTTTCTGGCTCGGGCAAGTCATCACTCGCCTTCGACACGATCTACGCGGAGGGCCAGCGCCGGTACGTCGAATCCCTGTCCGCATATGCCCGCCAGTTCCTGGGCCTGATGGAAAAGCCCGATGTCGACCACATAGATGGCCTGTCGCCCGCCATCTCCATTGACCAGAAGGGCGCTTCCCGCAACCCCCGCTCCACTGTCGCCACCCAGACCGAGATCTACGACTACCTCCGCCTGCTCTACGCCCGCGTCGGCCGTCCCCACTGCCCAGCCTGTGGCCGCCCCATCATGCGCCAGACTGTGCAGCAAATCGTGGACGCCATCCTCTCCACTCCCGCGGGACGCCGGATGATGCTCCTGGCCCCCGTCATCCAGGACCGCAAGGGCGAGTACCACCGCGTCTTCGAAGATGCCCGCAAGGCCGGCTTCATCCGCGTCAGGGTTGACCGGCAGGTCCGTGATCTCGACGAGGACATCCAGCTCGACAAGAACAAGCGGCATTCAATCGAAATCGTCGTTGACCGCCTTGTCAGCGGGGCGCCTGAAGACCAGGAGAAAGACGCCCAGCGCACGCGGATCAGCGACTCCGTGGAGACGGCGTTGCGCCTCGGCGGCGGCACCATGGCCCTGCTCCTGCTCGCAGATGGCACGCGTAGCGGCGCCTCGAGAGGCGCAAAGGCCGCCTCAAAAGACGAAGAACGCATCTTCTCCGAGCACTTCGCCTGCGTCCACTGCGGCCTCTCCTTCGGCGAGCTTGAGCCCCGCAACTTCTCCTTCAACAGCCCGCACGGCGCTTGCCGCGAATGCACCGGCCTCGGCGTCAAGATGCAGATCGACCCGGAGATGGTGATCCCCAACAAGAACCTCTCGATCAACGAGGGCGCCATCGTCCCCTGGTCCCGCACGGCCACCGTCTCTTCGTGGTACCTCCGCCTCCTTAACGCCCTTGCCCGTAAGCACGGCTTTTCGCTCGATACGCCCGTCAGGGAACTCACTCCCGGACAGCTCGACGCCGTCTATTACGGAGACGAAGGCCGGATAACGCTGCACTACACCGGCGCCGGCGGCCACGACAACAAGTGGGACACCTCGTTCGAAGGCGTCATCAACAACCTGGCACGGCGCTACAAAGAGACCGACTCCGACTACATCCGGGCCGAGATAGAGCGCTACATGGCGGAGGTGCCGTGCACCGCCTGCAACGGCGCCCGCCTCAAGCCTGAGTCGCTCGCCGTCACCGTCGACGGCCACAACATCCACCGCGTCTCCAGGATGTCCGTCGGTGAGGCGCAGGAGTGGGTCGGCGGCCTCCGCGGTCCCGGCACCCCCCTCACGGACCGGGAAATGACCATCGCCGCCCAGATCCTCAAGGAGATCCATGCCCGCCTCTCGTTCCTGAAAGACGTCGGAGTGGACTACCTCACACTTGACCGCCGCACCGGCACCCTGGCCGGTGGCGAGGCCCAGCGCATCCGCCTCGCCACCCAGATCGGCTCGTCGCTCATGGGCGTGCTCTACGTCTGCGACGAGCCATCCATCGGCCTGCATCCCGCCGATGACGAGCGCCTCATCGCCACCCTCAAGCGCCTGCGCGACCTCGGCAACACTGTCCTTGTCGTCGAGCACGACGAGGCGATGATGAACGCCGCCGACTGGATCATCGACCTGGGTCCGGGCGCCGGTGCCGGTGGGGGCCGCGTCGTTGCCGAAGGGACTCTGGATGACATCAAGCGCAGCCCGGCGTCGCTCACCGGCGCCTACCTCTCCGGCCGCAAGGAGATACCGGTGCCCGGCTCACGCCGCGCCGGGAACGGTAAGGCGATCACCATCCATGGCGCTCGCCAGAACAACCTGAAGAACGTCACAGTCAGCGTCCCGCTCGGCCAATTCGTCTGCGTCACCGGTGTCTCCGGCTCCGGCAAATCCACCCTGGTCACGGACATCCTCTCCCGGAAAGCCTCCCAGATCCTCCACAACTCCCGGGAGCGGCCGGGCGCGGTCGATGCCATCACCGGTCTCGAACTGCTGGACAAAGTCGTCGTCATCGATCAGTCGCCCATCGGGCGCACGCCACGCTCCAACCCGGCCACCTACACCGGCACATTCACGCCCATCCGCGAGCTGTTCGCCTCGGTTCCCGAGGCCCGCCTTCGCGGCTACAAGGCCGGCCGCTTCTCCTTCAACGTCAAGGGCGGCCGCTGCGAGTCCTGCCAGGGCGACGGCTACATCCAGATCGAGATGCAGTTTCTCCCCGATGTCGAGGTGCCCTGCGAGGTCTGCCACGGCGCACGCTACAACCGGGAAGCCCTGGAAGTACTGTTCCGCGGCAAGAACATCGCCGAAGTCCTCGACATGACGGTCGAGGAAGGCTGTGGCTTCTTCGAGGCATTCCCCCGCGTCCGCGGCAAGCTCCTCACCCTCAACGACGTCGGCCTTGGCTACATCAAGCTCGGCCAGCCCGCTACCACCCTCTCCGGCGGCGAAGCCCAGCGCGTGAAGCTCGCGACCGAGCTATCGAGACGCGCCACCGGCCGCACCCTCTACATCCTTGACGAACCAACCACCGGCCTCTCATTCGAGGACGTGAACGCCCTCATGCGCGTCCTCCACCGCCTTGTCGACGCCGGCAACACCGTCCTCGTCATCGAGCACCACATCGACGTTATCAAACAGGCGGATCACATCATCGACCTCGGCCCCCTCGGCGGCGACCGCGGCGGCGAGGTCGTGGCCGAAGGCACGCCGGAACATGTGGCAGAGATAAGCGCTAGCCTGACCGGACAATATCTCGGCCGCGCGCTCGCCGCTCGCGCGGAGTCCGTCCCCCAGCCGGCCTAGGGCCCTTCAGAGAATGGAGGCGGCCATATCGGCCGCCTCCCTCGTTGTGTATTCCGTTTCTGTTAGCTTACGCCGGCTTCAGTTCGTTCACCCGCGCGCGCACCCCTGCCGGATCCTTGTACCACTGCGCGTTCAGCTTCGTGTACTCGGCCTGGTCCCCGGGCACGTCGTCTTCCGCGAAGATCGCCGTCACCGGGCACACCGGCTCGCAGGCGCCGCAGTCGATGCACTCGTCCGGGTCGATGTAGAGCATCCGGTCCCCGGCGTCGTCATCGTTGTGGATGCAGTCCACGGGGCAGACTTCGACACAGGACTTGTCCTTCGTGTCGATGCAGGGGTCGGTGATTACGTACGTCATTAACGCACCCTTTCTTGCCTGGCGGCCTTAACCAATAATTTACTGTGTTAATCTGGCTAATTCTTGAGCCAACCCCAATTTAGCGCGACCGCAGGAGAGGGTCAAGCGAAATCGGGCGCTGTCCAACACGCCGCCCCCTCACCGTCTCCAGAACTGCCACCGCCGCTTGCCCCGCTTCGCCTCCGCCTCCTCCTGCCGCTGTTCCTCCAGCACCTCACGCGCCCGCGCAAACGGCATCTCACGCCGCAGCATCGCCATGTCCTCCGCCAGTTGCATCGCGTAGCGGGGGTCGCCGGCAACCTCAGGGAACAGCACCCGCAGGCGGTCGTCGAACCCCGCCGCCGTCGATCGCGGCCGCCGGCTCTCCCCGGCCATCGTGTCGAACACCGAATACATCTTCAGTTCGCTCATCACCGACGAGAACGCCGTCGAGAGCAGCACACCCTGCAGCGCGCTCAGGTCAATCGTGACCTGGGGTTGGTCAAGCTGGGCGTCCACTATCGGAAGAAGTTCGCGGAGGCCGTGGCGGTACTCCTGCATCGTCGTGCGGTCGATCTCGGAACCCGGCCGCGCCAGGTGATACGACACCGCCAGCGCAACCAGCCGCGCCTGGTGCTGCGGCAACCGGATGGTGAACGACGTCATCCCGCCTACAGGATAGCGCCTGTTTCAGCGGTCCGGGTCTGCTCGCCACGCCTCCCACTCCACGTCGTATGGCGGCCTGCGCGCCAGCAGCCGCTCCACCGC
>JBBISJ010000015.1:3889-12689 GCA_037441345.1 Chloroflexota bacterium | reverse complement strand
CGTCGAGTGGTCGGCGCCCACCGGGTGCACGGCCAGGAAGCTGCGGTCGGCGGGGACCTCGACGTCTGCCATCTCCCAGCTTTCCGGTGGCAGCCTGAGGCGCGCGCCATCCGGCCCCGCCGCAATCCGCGCCGCCGACCCGGCGGCCGTGTACACGGCGACGACATCGGGATCATCCCTCACCACGACCCCGCTGCGCACCTCCCACGTCCTCCCGCACTGCATCTCCCGCAGCTCAACCTGCGCGCCCGGCTCGAACCTCACCGCTACTCCCAGCGCTCCGGCAGCTGTGGGATGCCCCACCGTGGATCGGGCCGCCAGTCCTCCCACCGCTCGTCGAACGGCGGTTGACGCGCCAGCAGTCGCTCAGTGGCGCATCTGGCGGTCTCTCGCACGTGGTCAGCCTGCATTGCAGAAAGCAGACCCTTGTCCACGAACTCTTGCAGTTCGTCCTCGTCCTTCAAACGCCATTCGCTCATGTCCGCCGCCACCACCACGTCCAGCGCCCAGTCCATGTAGTCGAACCCGAAAGGCGATGGCCGTACGGGCTCCTCAACGTTGATATACCAGCAGTACAATTGCCACTCCTCGCTCCAGATCAGGAGCACCGAGTATGCCTCGCCGTTGGGACAGATGTGCAGGGCGTGATTCTGCCACGCCGCATCACCCAGCATCCACGGCTGGTCCGGGACTCGCAGCATGCGGTCGTCGAGCGTGCGCGGCCGCTTCCAGGGCGTCCCCGAGGGAATGAACAGCGCCCGGTACTGTGGTCCGTCGTGGACGACAATGCACGGGCGTACAGCCCAGACCTGGCCCTGCCATACCTCGCGCAGGATGACGTGCTCGCCCGGCTTGTACGTCACCGGCGGCGGTAAGACTCGCGGCGATGCGATACTTCGCGGATCGAAACCTCGCGGCGCTTGTCGTCTATCTCGTCCAGTACTCGATAGCTACCAACGCGGACACCGTACCCTTCCATCTCGCCGGAGAGCTTCACTGTGCCCCTGGGCCGTGGAGCCTTTGCCAATTCTCGGATCGCATCCAGGATCCGGCCGGCCGTCGCAGGTTCGAGGTTGGCGCTCTCCTTTTCCGCCGACCGCTTAATCTCGATCCGGTAGTCGGCCATCCGCCCGCAACCGCGCCTCGACCTCCTCCAGCGGAGATCCGGGTTCGTCGCGTCGCTCGATGATTACCCCGAGGTCGTGGAGGTCCTCAAGCAGATTCTCGTACGAATCGATAGGATGACTCCCGTGCGTCGGCCCCGGTCGTCCACGATGAACTTCGGCGATGATCTTCGCGAACCCCTGGCCTTCTTTTCCGTAACGTAGCGTCACCAGTTTACCTCAACACCCCGGCAGCTTCGCTCGCAGCGCCTCCACCAGGTTCGCGATCGGCACCCGCTCCTGCGTCATCTCGTCCCGGTCGCGGATCGTCACGGCATCGTCCTGCTCTACCGTCTCGAAGTCGATCGTCACGCAGTACGGCGTCCCGATCTCGTCCTGCCGCCGGTAGCGGCGCCCGATGCTCTGCGCGTCGTCGAACTGCGTCATGAAGTGCGGGCGCAGCAGCTCGTGCACCCTCCGCGCCGTGGGCACCAGCTTCTCGTTCCGCGACAGCGGCAGCACGGCCACCTTGATCGGCGCCAGGTGCGGGCGCAGGCGCAGCACCGTCCGCTTCTCACCCTTCACCTCTTCTTCCGCGTACGAATCGATCAGCACCGTCAGGAAGCAGCGGTCCACCCCCATCGCCGGCTCGATCACGTACGGTACGATCTGCTCCCCGGACTCCTCGTCGAAGTAGCGCAGCGACCGCCCCGCGTGGTTCTCGTGCTGGGTAAGGTCGAAGTCCGTCCGGTTCGCAATCCCCTCGATCTCGGCGAAGCCAGCGAACGGGAAGTTGTAGTCGATGTCCACCGTGCGCTTGGAGTAGTGGGAAAGCTCCTCCTTGTCGTGCTCCCGCAGCTTCAGGTTCCCTTTCCGCACACCCAGCGTGTCCGTCCACCAGCTGAAGCGCGCCTCGATCCACCGGTCGTGCCACTCCTCGTCCGTCCCCGGCATGACGAAGAACTCCATCTCCATCTGCTCGAACTCCCGGTCCCTGAAGATGAAGTTCCCCGGCGTAATCTCGTTCCGGAACGACCGCCCGATCTGCGCAATCCCGAACGGCAGCTTCTTCCGCGTTGTCGTCAGCACGTTCTCGAAGTTCACGAACATCCCCTGCGCCGTCTCCGGCCGCAGGTATGCCACCGACGCGTCGTCCGCCACCGGCCCGATGAACGTCTTGAACATCAGGTTGAACATCCGCGACTCGGTCAGTTCGCCGCCGCATTCCGGGCAGCGCAGCTCGCCCTTGTCGTTCGCCGTCAGGTCGTCCGTACGGAACCGCCGCTTGCAGTCCTTGCAGTCCACCATCGGGTCCGCGAACGTCTGCACGTGGCCGCTCGCCTCCCAGACCTTCGGGTTCATGATGATCGCCGTCTCGATGCCAACGACGTCGTCGCGCTCCTGGACCATCGCCCTCCACCACGACCGCTTGATGTTGTTCTTCAGCTCGATTCCCAGCGGGCCGTAGTCCCAGAACCCGCCGATGCCACCGTATATCTCGCTCCCCTGGAAAACGAATCCCCGCCGCTTGCAGAGGGAGACAAACGTCTCCATCGTCTGGCCGCCCTCGGCCCCCTGGTTGTCTGCCATCGTTCTACTCCCTTCCTGCCTGGCCGGCAGGCCAAAGAATCAGGCGGGCTGCGGACAGCCCGCCCGTGCCACCACGGTAGCAGCCAACCGCCGCACCGGCAATCTGACCTCACCTTAGCCCTTGACCCTTATTCCTCACACTTCACTCTTCACTCTTCTCTCCTCCGTCGCATACAATCCCCACGTGGACGACTACGGGCTCGACATCAACGAGGTGGGTCGCGTCATCGACTCCGCCGACGTCCTCGTCGTCCGCTTCGCCATCCTCGACAAGCGCCTCCTCATCGATACCCGCACTAATGAGCAGGACGGCCCGTTCATCGGCATCGTCCCCAGGGCCGGCTCGATCGAGGAGCGTTTCAAGGCGCTGAAGAAGCTCCGGCCCCGCTTCCCCCTGCCGGAAAAGATCATGTCCTTCCTCTGGCCCCGCCACGTCGAAACCTTCCGCGCCGCCGGCCTCTGCGAACGCATCCAGAAGCGCCTCGTCAGCCTCGGCGGCGAGGAGATGGCAGGCGCCTGCGAGGCCGCTTTCGACGAACTCACTCGCGAAGAGCGCTCCGAGGTCTTCCTCGCCATCCGCGGCGGCGAAGGCTACCAGACTATCTGGCAGCGCACCAACTGACCTAGTCTACGTCGAACTCCCAGGTGTAGATGACGAGAGTGCCTGTGTAGTCCACATAGCTGACCTCTGCCACGTGATGTCCCCGCGGGAGCGAATCGCCATATGTCATGTCCGCGGCCTCCTCGGCGCCACCCAACCGGGATCGTGAGGTGACGTCGGTCCCGTCCAGACAGAGCCTTTCCTGGGATATCTCATCGGGGCCGCCCCACGATCCATACGGCGTCACGAACCGGACCATCAATGGGACATTCCGGTCAGTGTCGCCCGCCCGCACCCGGCTCTCGTCAGGCGGCAAGACCGCGCCGATATTCGGCTTCGGGAACGAATACGGGACGTCTAGGTAATGATCAACTCTGGCCCCAGGCGTCAGCGGCGTCAGCGACGGGTACTCATCGTGGTTCTCGGGTAGCGTGGGAATGGGAGACAGCGGCGAAGGGCTCTCCCGCGGTGGGCAGGTGTTCTCGGCAGGTCGGCTGTCTGTGCCGCACGCCGACAGGAGAAGAGCCGCCGATGTCACAACAGCCCCGTATGGCTGAAGTCGGCCTAGCAGCCCGGCCCGCATATGGATGTCGCGGGCCGCAACCAGGCGATCCCCAGATACGCGTAAGGGACGCCAAACGAGTACTTGAACGCGCAGACCCTGTACGTGCCCGACGTGGGCGCAGTGAATTCTACCAGCTCAAAATTATCGTCGTTACTCACGTGATAAGCCACCAGGCTGCCGGAAGGCGAATACACCTGAAGATCGATGTCCGCGCCTGGCTGCATTGGATACACGGACGCATACGTATATGCAGTCCACGACAGCGCAACTCGAACCTTCTGGCCTTGCGTTGCAGGGTAGTAGTAGTTTCGGCAACCGCTGCCGAAGCTACTGGAAGTTACACCCGCCTGGTTGTACCAACCGTTCGACACAAGCACACCTGACCGGTTGATGTCTATTGCTCCGACGCCAGACTTCTCGCGGTATGGGTCGTTCACGATGAAGTCCCCAACTCTGTGGATTGCGCCAGCCATGATCGCCGCCTTCACAGCCATAGGCTGTGCGCGAAGTGCCGGTTGCATGTCGAAAAGCAGCGCTATCGCACCCGCCACATGCGGTGCGGCGAAGCTTGTCCCGCTGACACCGGGAGAGCCAGTGATCCCGTTGCCCGATGTGGTCATGATGTTGACGCCAGGCGCCGCAACTTCGGGCTTCGTTCGATCTCCGTGCGTTGAAACGGGGTCTTCGTAGCAGGTATTGGTGGCGGCGATGTCGTCGTTCCACCCGTTCGGATAGCTGTACGTGTTGTAGTCGTTGAAGGAGCCAACAGCGATAACGTTGTAGCCAAGCGCCGGGGACGCCACGTGGGCAGCGGCATCGCATCCGTCGGTGTTGCCTGCACTGACGACCGAAGACACACCGTAGTTGTACACAATGTAGTCCTCGTACGCCGAGGCGGTGTCCCCGTACCCGCCCGAGTCGGCACTCCAGCTGTTGTTGAGTACGTATGCGCCCTGCGACCCAAACGCCCAGCCTGTGGCGATGTCTAGGTCATACCGGTTGTACGAACAGGCTTCGCCGCCGAGTACCGTCGCCTGGAAGGCGACACCGAGATATGTGCCCTCATTGCTTCCCACAACCCCAGCAGTTCGCGTGGCATGCTGGTTCGACAGGCACTGGTTGAGTCGGTTGACTAACCGGCCACGAAAATAAGGGTTCGATATATTGATTCCAGGCGAGTCGATAATTCCAACCTTCTCCCCACTGCCGAAATACCCTCCCAGCCAGACGTATTGGGCGTGAACCGTGTTTGCAGACACGTTCAGGCTTGGCTTTGCTTCCGTGTCTGCCCTAAGTATTCGCGACACATCGACGCGTTGGGCGATATCTTTGACTAGCCTGACTGGAAGGGTAGCAATCATCGCCGGTGCCAACTGAAGCTCGTGCACCTCGTAACCCTCCGACCGCATTTCGCCTGCGAGCGGAGCGCGGATCGCACCGAGCTGCTGCAGCTTGGCGGCGATGAGCGTACGCTGCAGCGATTGGTCCCTGTCGGCTTCGGCAGCTTCCGTGGTCGGTGGAACGACAGGCTCGGTACCGTCAACCAGCCACACCGCCACAGTCACCATGTCTTCCTCCCGCTTAGTAATCAGGAGGTCGTACAGGGCGGGATCCAGCCGCCCGAACGTCTTTTCGTAAAGTATGCGTTCTTCCTCAGCAACGATCTGTTCGTCCACTTCCGCCCCAGAATCGTCCAACGCCACCTTGTAGACACTCTGCGACTTCTCGTCGTAGACCTTTGCCACCCGCAGTGTGACTTTTGTCAGTGGGTAGACGGCTTGCGCCGCGCCTAGCGTCCTCAGCGACCCGGAATCGAGGCCTTCACGATTCGCTACTGCCTGCACGAACGGGTCGGCGGGGGGCAGTAGAGGCATCGCGCACGGCCAAGAGCGAAATGGCAAGAATGCCGAAAAGGAAGAATGTCCGCACCATCGAATCCCTCCTAGCTACCCGTGGCTCGACTATGGTGTCTGCAAACTACGCCCAAGTGCGCGAGATGTCAAGTGAAACTTCAGCGGCGTTAACGGCGCCATTTATCCACGACATCTTCCTCGCCATCCGCGGCGGCGAAGGCTACCAGACCATCTGGCAGCGCACAGGCTGACCCCGGCGGTTCAACGAAACGCTCGTGCCACGTACAATCGCCCCTGAACCCATGTCATCGGATACCGATCGCGAAGCCGTAGTCATCCTCCCGGAGGAGGTCCCCGCCACGCCCAAGCCCTGGGGCGAAGAGCGCCTCCTCGCCCACAACGGACGCTACGCCGGCAAGGTCCTCGTCCTCAACCGCGGCCACCGCCTCAGCCTCCAGTACCACGAGCGCAAGCACGAAGTTCAGTACATCGAGTCCGGCCGCATCAAGTACACGCTCGGCAGCACTGACCGGCCCGGCGAATACCGCGAAGTGACCGCCGGTCCCGGCACCGTCCTCGTCCTGCCGCCCGGCGCCGTCCACCGCCTCGAAGCGCTCGAGGACGCCCGCATCTTCGAGGTCTCGACCCCTGAACTCGACGACGTCGTCCGCCTCGACGACGACTACGGCCGCACGGGGACGACCGCGCCGTGAAGCCGATCGACCTCCGCAGCGACACCGTCACGCAGCCCTCGCCGGAAATGAAGCGGGCGATGATGGAGGCCCCGCTCGGTGACGATGTCCTGGGCGACGACCCCACCGTCATCCGCCTCCAGGAGATGGCCGCCGAGGTCATGGGCAAGGAGGCCGCCCTCTTCGTCTCCAGCGGCACCCAGGGCAACCTCGTCGCCATGATGACCCACTGCCCACGCGGCCGCGAGGTAATCGTCGGGGAAAGCGCCCACGTCCTCTTCTTCGAAGCCGGCAGCGCCTGGACCGTCGCCAGCCTCGGCCTCCGCGCCGTCCGCGTCGACGCGAAGGGCCGGCTCGACCTCGCCGACGTCCGCGACAAGATCCGCCCCGACGATGACCACTTCCCCCGCACCGGCCTCATCTGCGTCGAGAACACCCACAACCGCGCCGGCGGCACCGTCCAGAACGAAGAAGACCTCTCCGCCGTGCGCGACATCGCGGACGCCCGCGGCATCCCCGTCCATATGGACGGCGCCCGCCTCTTCAACGCCGCCGTCAGGCTCGACGTGCCCGCCGCCCGCCTCGCCGCCTACGCCGACTCGGTTACCTTCTGCCTCTCCAAGGGCCTCGGCGCGCCCGTCGGCTCCGTCCTCTGCGGATCCAGGGAGTTCATCAAAGAAGCCCACCGCAACCGCAAAGTCCTCGGCGGCGGCATGCGGCAGGCCGGCATCATCGCCGCCGCCGGGATATACGCCCTCGAGAACATGGTCGATCGCCTCGCCGAAGACCACGCCAACGCCGCCCTCCTCGCCGAGGGCCTGGCAGGGATGCCCGGCGTCACCCTCGTGCCGCCGCCCGAGACCAACATGGTCTACTTCACTGTCGAAGGATGGGACGCCCCCCGCCTCGTCCGGAAGCTCGATGCCGCCGGCGTCCGCTGCTTCGACGAAAGCGGCCGTATCCGCTGGGTCACCCACTGCGACGTAGCCCGCGCCGACTGCGAAGAGGCCCTGGAGCGCACCCGCGCCGTCCTCGCGGCCGGGCCCGTTTGACCATGAATCAGCAACACCGCTGGCTGCTGGCTGCTGGCTGCTGGCTCCTCTTCGTCACCGCCTGTACCACCAACGGCCTCGTCTCCAATGACATCGTCGCCAACATCCCCTGGGATGGCCCGGAGACATCCCTGTACCGTGTTCTGGACGACGACGATAAAGAAGTCGGGACGCTGACAATGACAATCGAAGAGGAAGGGAGTGACGCGCTGACCCTCGGCCAGTTCTTCGACTTCCCGGACCGGGCGTTCACCAACGAAGCCTCGGTGGTAGCGCACGCAGACTCCCTCCAGCCCATCTCCGCCAGCTATCGGATCAAAGGGCCGGAGGGTGATCTTCAGTGCGACGCCGAGTACGCACGCAGCACTGTAACCGTTGACCGCGTCGGCGAAGATGGCGAGCGCACCGACGAGCTGGACATCCCGCGCGTCGCCTACGACAGCTGGTCCGACCTCTTCCTCTGGCGCACCATCGAGTTCAGCAAGGGCTACTCCGTGGAATACACGGACATCCTCTCCTGCACCCTGGACCGCACCCAGAAGCTCGGCGTCACCCTCACCGTCAAGGACCGCGAAGACATCGCCGTCCCCGCTGGCAACTTCGAGACCTGGCGCCTCGAGATAGACTCCGGCGGCAAGACCCAAAAAGCCTGGTTCACCACGGACAAGGAGCACCGCCTCGTCAAGTACGACAACGGCCGCGAAACCTTCGAACTCACCGGCTCGTAGGGGCTAACGGCGTTCGCCCCTGTCCGGGCCCCGGGATGGCAAGCAAGGGAGCGGAGGGTCTTCAGCCCTCCACTGACGGGAGCAGCCTCAGCCGCCCGCGCAGATGCCGAACCCCTCGCCGATCAGTGCATCACCCGTCGCGAAGAACTCCTCGGTCAGATGATCGATCCCCTTGCCGTTGTCCAGCAGCTCCGCACTCTTCTCATGGACGTTCTTCTCCAGCCCCTGCGCCATCAGCGTCCGGAAATTGATCAGCGAGTCCGTGTCGTAGCCGGCCGCCGCCAGCCCCTCGATCACGTGTGCAACCCCCGCGGGGCACAGACCTACGATCTCCGGGTCCGCGAGGATCTCTTCGAACGACGCCAGCGCCGGCGCCTTCGCAGCGTGTGCATTACCCTGCGCAGAGCGGTTGGCGTTGTAGCACTCGAACGCCAGCGCGGAACCTGAAACAAGGAATGCCGCCACCACGGCCACCAACGGAATCATCACGCGGTATGACACAGAACCCTCCTTCTTGTCATAAAGCTGAGCGAACAGCGCACATAGTACGCCGCAGGTCTTACCTCCGGCAAGCCCATTCCCCTCAGCCCCGACAGACAGCCCGTAGCCTGATCCC
>JBBISJ010000015.1:0-3869 GCA_037441345.1 Chloroflexota bacterium | reverse complement strand
CCATCTCGCACCTAACGCCCCGCCACCTAACACCTCGCACCCAACACCACTCACCTCTCCCTATCCACCATCCACCATCCACCATTAACATAGATCTCGAGCGGGAGTAGCTCAGCGGTAGAGCATCTGCCTTCCAAGCAGAGGGTCGCGGGTTCGAGCCCCGTCTCCCGCTCCAATACAGTCCGCTCATCCCGAGGAGCCCGGAGGGCGTCTCGAAGGAGCCCCGTCTCCCGCTCCAGATTTCTCTTATCCAGTGGCATTCGCCATCGTGGGCCTCGCCGCGATACGATCCACTCCATGAACTCCCCGCAGCGCCTCCGCCCCCTGCTGCACTTCACCGCCCGGCAGGGCTGGACCAACGACCCGCACGGGATCATCCACGCCGACGGCGTGTACCACATGTTCTTCCAGCACAACCCCCAGGGTGTCAACTGGTCGCCGCGCTGCCACTGGGGCCACGCCACCTCGCGCGACCTTATCACCTGGCGCGAGGCCGAAATCGCCCTTTCCCCCGCCGAGGGGGAGGCCGGCTGCTGGTCGGGTTCCGTCGTCATTGACGAGCGCGGCCCCGTGATCGTCTATACCAGCACCACCGCCGAACACTGGGAACGCGGCCGCATCGCCCTCGCCCGCCCCCGCGGCGGCATGTCCGATTGGGTCCGCGATCCGGCGTATCCGGTGATCGAGGGTCCCCCGGATGGCCTCGATGTCGTCGCCTTCCGTGATCCGAGCGTGCGCTACGAGGGCGGGCGCTGGAAAGCGATCATCGGCGCCGGGCGCACCGGCTCCCGCGGCTGTGCTCTGCAATACTCTTCAGCGGACCTCGAGACCTGGACCTTCGATGGCATCGTCGCCGATCAGCCCGTCACGGGTTGGTCCGTGTACACCGGCGCCGTCTGGGAATGTCCGCAGCTGCTCCAGATCGGTGACGACTGGGTCCTGGTCGTGTCCGCCTGGGCCGACGGCATCCCCGGGAGCGTCAACTACGCTATCGGCGACTACGACGGCGAGGCGACCTTCACGGCCCGCGACTGGGGCGTATTCACCCACGGAGAGGAGCTGTACGCGACGACCACCTTCCGCGACGCCGAGGGTCGTCCCTGCGCCATGTCCTGGCTGCGCGAGCGTGGGAACGTTGCCCCGGAAGGTTCCCCGTGGTGCTCGTCGATGAGCCTGCCGCACGTGCTGAGCATCGTGGACGGCAGGCTGGCGGTGTCGCAGCACCCGTCCCTGGAGGCGGTTCTCGCGGACACCTCAGACCTCGGCGACATCGGCCCCGGCAGTTCTCTCGATGCCGCCATCCCCGGCCACGTGTGGCGGCTGCGCTTCGGCATCGGCGGTTCTCAGTCCGGCGGATTCAGTGTCAGTATCACCGGCCACGGCCAACCCTTCGCGTTGCAGATGGCTGACGAGTCGATGAGCGTCGTCGATGGCAACGGTACGGTCTTGCTGGCGATGCCGGTATCGGTGGATGGCGCAGACGTGGACATCGTCGTCGACGCCGACATTCTCGAGGTCATCGTGACCGGGACCGAGGGTATCGCCTCAACCCGAATCCCCGTTGTCAGAGCCGGAAACGCGCACATCACCGCGGTCGGTAGCTCCACCATCACTGGAGTCCGTCTCTCCACGCGCCCCTGACCTTCGAAGTATGCCGTCTCGCGCGCCGGACGCAAAGAAAGGCGGGGCCGGAACGCTCCGGCCCCGCCCCCCGGCGGCGGCTGACTCCCCGGTCCTAGATCGGGTATCCCTTCGCTCCGCGCTGTCCCTTTAAGCACGAGACCTCGCCGCAGTGCATGTTCACGTTGTTCACCCATCCGGCCATCATGATGAACGAAGCAGGTTGCTCGCCCAATCCCAGGCCGGAGAGGTCGATGGGCCGCCTGAAGTCCTCCTCCGTCATCGCACCAAAGTACTCGTCGCTCGCGGCGTAGACCGCCGCCGCGTACTCGCGCAGGTCCTTGAGGTTGATCGTCGCCGTTTCGGACCACTTCCGGATAGAAGAACCTGGGCCAAACGGTGGCGGCTCGCTGAGGCCGGCTCGCCCGGCCCAGGCCGTGCCGATGAGTGGGGCGCTCCCGGTGAGCATCGCCAGGCCCATGTCCTGCGAGGTCACCACATGCGCGTAGTTCGCCCCGATCGACAGTGCCTCCCCGGGCGGCAGGCGCGTCGCTTCCTCCTGCGACACGTCGCTCATCGTTTGCTCGAAGAAATCTCGCGCGCCCTTAACCTGCTCCCTGAACAGGGACACCGCGCTGTTAGTGGAAATCGTTGTCATCGGGCTTTCCCTCCATGAACTCTAATCTGCCTCTTCGTTGATGGTGCTGGGTTCCCTGGGCCTGTCATCACCTCCTCATGTCGAAAAGTTGCGGGAAATCCGCCAGGTATTCCGTTCGGCCCTCCCCGACAATCAAGCCCTGCGACACCGCGTCGTGTGCGCTGAGGCGGCCGCTTCCGAGACCGAACAGCGTGTCGATGCTGGCGCTGAACCGGACGTCGCAGTCGCTCGGCTCTTCACTCACGGCTGTCCCCTTCGCCGTCCCGCGCACATAGAACGTGGCCGTATGACCGCCTTCCTGGAGGCGGATCTCGAACGAACGGCGGGGTGCCCGGCTGGTCCGGGCGTAAGCGCGCAGCACAAGGCCGGCCCACTGCGGTTCGCGCCGCTCAGTTTCGCGCGCCGGGTACAGGAACCTTGCGCCCCATCGGATCAGCTCGAACACTGCCGGCTCCAGCGCCCGCCCGGATTCGGTCAACTCGAACACGTTTGAGGCCGCCGGCGGCTCGAGGTACCTGCGCAGCACAAGCCCGTCCTCCTCGAGCCGCCCCAGTCGCTGGGACAATACGCTCGCGCTGATCCCATCCAGCCGCTCTTTAAGGTCGCTGAACCGTCTGGCGCCCAACAGTAACTCGCGGACGATCAGCAGTGTCCAGCGCTCACCGAGCAGCTCCAGCGACCGGGCGAGCGCGCAGAACTGGTTGTACCGGGTCGTCATAGTCAGCCATCGTACGCGAGTATGGTAGGAAAGTCAAATCAAGTAGTAGGAAAAACCTACTACCATCACCGTCTTCGCAGCAGGACGGTGCTCCCGGTTGCTCGGAATCCCGGTAGTCCGGGTAGGCTCAGGCATCGACGCCGCCGTCCCTGCACTCCCTCCTGCCCCCGCTCCACCACGCCTACCCCGTCTTTCGCCGCGCCTCCAGCCTCTCCAGCAGCGCCGGGTCCGTCGGCTCCACCTCGAAACCCTCCGGGAACGGCGGCCTCGCCGCCTCGCCGATTCCTGCCAGCACCAGTGGATGCGCGTAGTAGGCCGGGTAAAGGTACCGCAAGAGGCCCATCATCAGCACCGGGTGGGCCGCCAGCAGACCTTCCACCAGCCGCCTGCCCTCCTCCGGCGCCATTCCTGCCAGGCCCTCCCCTTGTCGCGCAAGCGCCTCATCCCGGATCGCCTCGATGCCCGGCTCAACCATGGGGCCGAGCAGCGGGTCCGCACGCAGCCCGGAGGCTACCGCGCCCGACAGGCCCACCTCCCCCGCACCCGGGACGCTGCCGTCCGCGCTCGGAGGGATCACCACGTTGAGCAGCGCGTCCATGAAACCCTGGTCGTCGAAGGCCTTTGGTATCCTGGTCATGCGTCCTCGAAAAGCGTCCCGACGTTTCGCTTGATGCTGTCCGCCACGTACAGCGCCAGCGCTTGGATCGTCGAGGTGGGATTCACGCCTCCCGCCGTCACAAAGATGCTGCCGTCCACGATGAACAGGTTCTTCACGTCGTGTGCCTGACCCCACTCGTTCACCACCGAAGCCTTCGGGTCGCCCCCCATCCGCGCGGTGCCCATCAGGTGCCAGCCCGCCTCGCGGACCAGTGG
>JBBISJ010000014.1:0-58821 GCA_037441345.1 Chloroflexota bacterium | reverse complement strand
CGCCCCGGAACGCGTGGCCGCTGCGCACCAGGATCTTGCCGTCCAGCAGCCCGTAATCCAGGAGCGGCGGGATGAAGCCGTCCGCCAGGCTCTTCAGCCCCTGCACCTGGTTCCCGGGGTGCGGCTCGATCGCGATCACCCTGGCCGCCGGGTTCGCCTCCTTCAGCCGGCGCCCCACGCCCATCAGGGTACCGCCGGTCCCCAGCCCCGCCACGAACATGTCGATCTCCGGCAGGTCCGCCAGCAGTTCGCAGGCCGTCCCCTCGTAGTGCGCCTGGATGTTCACCGGGTCCGCGAACTGGTCCAGCATGAACCAGCCTTCGGCGTCGGCGATCTGCCGCGCCACCTCGATCGCCCGCTTGACGCCGAGTTCGGACGGCACCCACTGCACCTCCGCCCCGTAGGCGCTCAAGGCCCGCGGGATCTCCGGGAACACATTCTCCGGGATCACGATCCGCACGGGGTGGCCCAGCGCCCGCCCCACCATCGCCAGCGCGATTCCGGTGTTGCCCGTGGATGCTTCGATGATCCGCGCCCCCGGCGCCAACCGCCCGTCACGCAGCGCCGCGAGCACCATCTCCCTCACGATCCTGTCCTTCACGCTGCCGGTCGGGTTCCGGCCCTCAAGCTTGGCGAACAGCCGCACCTCCGGCCTGGGACTGCAGTGCCGCAGCTCGACCAGTGGCGTCTTGCCGACGGCGTCCAGGGCGTGAGTGTGGTGCATCAGTGCTCTGCCTCCAGATTACAGGTTGCCGAAGCCGCCCGCATCCAAACTGGCGGGTGCGCCGGCGATGGGATAGCCTTCGACCAGCATGTCATTCGCGGCCTTCCTGGCCATCGTTCTCGGCGTCAACCTCGCCTGCGCCGTGGCTTCCGCGTTTATCGCCGGACGGTGGGGGCGCGACCCATTCAGCTGGGTCCTCACCTGTGCCGTGCTCGGCCCCTTCGGCCTCGTTGCCCTTTTCGCCCTCCGGCCGCGCGATGTGGCGCGCCCGCCCGGCGCTCCCACCCCCGCGCTGCCATCAAAGGCTGACAACCGTATCCTCCTCGCCGTGGATGGCTCGGAAGCGAGCCTCGCGGCCGTGCGCCACGTCGTGGAGGACATCTCCCCCAGTCTTGCCGATGTGCTGCTGCTCACCGTCCTACCAATCGAGCGGTCGGAAGGCGTGTCCGGTGCTCCGGAATCTCCCCGCCGGCGCGAGATGGAGGAGGAAGCAGCGGGCCATCTCGGCCAGGCCGAATCGCTCCTGCGGGCTGCGGGCATCCGCTACCGGACCGAAGTACGGTTCGGCGACCCTGCGGCAGAGATCCTCGAAGCCGCCGAACAGGACGGTTTCGACGCCATCGTCGTCGGCCGGCGCGGCCGCGGCCTGTCCCGCGCCCTGCTCGGGTCTGTCTCCGATCGGGTCGCGAAGAACGCTCGCACGGCTGTCACCGTCGTCGGCTGAACCGCGTTACTCCAGGATCAGCGTGCCCTTTTGCGTTTCAGGGTGGAAGTCGCACTGGAACGGGTAGCTGCCCGGCTTGTCGATCTTCAGCACCACCCTGCCGGTCTCGCCCGGCTTGATGGCGAACGGTTCGGCGACGAAGTCGTCGCCCGGAATCTGCTCGTCCCCGTATTCACCGTCCAAACCTGACACCCGCATGGCGTGACTGACTGTTCCGACGTTGGTGATGAGAATCTCGATAACTTCGCCGGCCGGCCCCCTGATCGTCGCCGGATTGAATGTCGATCCGGACTCAGCCCCTTCTGCCTTGATCTCAATCGTTTTCGCAACGGGCTGACCAGAGACCCTCGGGTCCAGCGTCGGCGTCGGCTCCGCTGCACCGCCGCCGCCTCCGCTGAGAAAGAGGAACAACACGACGACTACCGCCGCGATCCCGCCGCCGCCCGCCGCGATCCAGGCGTACAACGCCACCGGTACCGGCTTCCTTTCGCGCTGCTTCTTTCGCGCCGCCCACTCTGCCTTCTGACGGGCCCGCCGCTCTTCCTGGGACTCACCCGTGTCGCCGCCCTGTGGCAGTCCTTCCGGCCGCTCGGGCCGCTGCTTGCCTCCCGCCTTCTTGCCCTTCTTCTTCTTACTCATCAGTCCTTGCCCGACCCGCAAATTCGCAGCCGAGACCTCCTGGGTCCCGGCTGCAATTGGGTCCTTCTGTAATTGTAGCGTTCCCTGCCGTTATGGGCTTGGCCCGCCTCCCTGCCCGCCAGTATCTTCTTCAACTATGTTGAACAGCCCTATCATCCCACCGTCCGCGTGCGCCACCACGTGACAGTGGAATAACCAGGGCCCAGGTTTCGTGAAGTTGAGCTGTAGTACGTCCGCCTGCCCGGGCACCATCGGCACCACATTCGCCGATCAGTATAGCTAGCCCGCACCCGTCGCTGCCGCAGGGTGCGGAGTACTGACGCGGCCGTCCCCTGGCGAATCGCCATCTACAACGCGGCCGTCCAGCATCCGGATGGTCCGTTGGGCCCGGCCGGCCACGGTGTTGTCGTGTGTCACAAGGACAATTGTCAGTCCGCGTTCCTTGTTCAGTGCGTCCACCAGGTCCAGCACCCGCTTCCCCGTCGCCTGGTCAAGCCGTCCCGTCGGTTCGTCCATGAGCAGGATGCCGGGGTCATTCGCCAGGGCCCGGGCGATCGCCACACGCTGGCGCTCGCCGCCCGAGAGCTCTGCCGGCCGGTTCCTGGCCCTGTCGGTCAGCCCCACCATTCCGAGGAGGCGCATCGCCTTCTCGCGGCGCTCGCGTGCACTCAGCCCGGTTTCGAACATCGGCACCTGGACATTCTCGGAGGCGCTCAAGGTAGGGAGCAGGTTATCTAGCTGGAAGACCAGGCCGATTTCGCTGGCGCGGTGCTTGTTGAGGTCGCGCTCGGTGGCAAGGTCCTCGCCGTTGACGATCACCGTCCCGGCATCTGGCCGGTCAAGTGCCGCGACGAGGTGAAGCAGGGTGGACTTCCCGCATCCCGATGGTCCGATGACGGCAACGAACTCGCCAGCATCGATGGTGAGTGAAGCACCGTCCAGCGCGCGCACGCGGCCGTCCTCATAGGTCTTGACGACCTCACGCATCTGGACAACCGGCCGCTCACTCATAGCGCAGCGCCTCCATCGGCACCAGGCGGGCCGCTCGCCAGGCCGGATATGCCGCTCCGGCCAGAGCCACAACCACGCCAACCACCAGCGCCCGGATGAAGATGTCGGCCTCATACCGCGGCTCCAGCAGGTTGCTGATCGTGTCGATCAGGAGGATGGCTCGCGTCGCCAGGACACCCAGCGCTGAGCCGACAAACGCCGCCACCATGCAGAGGATCAGCGACTCACTGATGATCATTCGCAGGATCCGCCGTCCGCTCCACCCCACGGCGCGGAGCACGCCGATCTCTCGCGTTCGCTCGAACACCGACATAACCATCGTGTTCATCACCCCGATCGCCCCAATTCCCACTGCAAGGATGGATATAGCAAGGTTGGCCGCCTCCAGCATCTGCACTCCCTGGTCGACTTTCCCGTACTCACTTACGTCGGTGATCGTGGCGAGGTCGGGGTAGTCGTCCTCTATTCGTCGCGCCACGACTTCGGGGTCGACTCCCTCCTTGACCGTGATGAACGCGGCCGTTACCACGCCGGTCTTGCGGGCGATTCCCTGCACGACCGGCAGCGGCGCGTATCCACCGCCGTCTTCATAGAGCACGCCCGTCTTGTAGATTCCCACGACGTGGAAGTCGATATTCTCTATATGGATCGTGTCCCCGACGCCGAGGTCCTGGTCATCGGCTGCCCGGTGGCCGAGAATGATCTCGTTCGTCGCACCCGGCCCCCATATACCCCCGTCTATCAAATTGGGCGGGTTCGCCTGGACGGCGGCGGCATCGCGCCCTCCGAGGAAGAAGAAGGGATTGGACCCGACGCGAGCGATGTGAAACAGGATGCCCTCCGCTCGCTCCACGTCGGGCTCGTTGCCAAGTGCCCGGACGTCCTCCTCCTTCACGATGCTGAAGCTGAGGTCGGCTGCCCCCTGCTGCGCGGCCATGAAGTCAGATCCGCCAAGCTTGATGAGCTCCCCCGCCGAGGCCTTGAGGCTGTTAGTGACCACCCCCAGCGCGACAACGGTCGTGATGCCGATGCTGATGCCGAGGACAGTGAGACCTGTCCGCACCGGCTGGCGGAAGAGGTTCTTCAGTATGAGGGTGAGAAACGACACGAGACTCCATTCACCTGAGACGACGGACCTCGGACTGACGCTGAGTCCAGGTCAATCTTACGTTAGCGGTGTATCCCGCGGCGCTTAAGGGCCAGAGATACCGAACGTGGGGGCCGTTCGTACACGCACTTGACCCGGTTTCGGCCGGAGATGGATGCTTGTTGACGTGGAGAAGAGGTAGCCCGGCCCCATGACATCCGAACTGGGTATCGCCCGCGCCGTTGACGCCATGGCCCATGGAGAGCCGGGGAAACGGACCTTCCAGTTGCGAGTGCTGGGCGCCGCCTATCAATCGGCGTCCCTGTGGCTGGAGAAACAGCATGTCCAGGCGCTGAACATCGCGTTCACCCAGATGCTGCGGCAACTCGGTGAGCCGCCTCGCGGTGCCACCGAGATTGCGGCATTCCCCGACCCGGCCGACCACGAAATGCGCATCGGCAGGCTGTCGATCGGCTACGACACGTCTCAGAACACTGTCGTGCTCCACATCTTCAGAGAAGGTCGCGATGATGATGATGACGACAACCCCGACCTGCTGCTGCGGATCACGCGTGAGGACTGCTCGGCGCTAAACAGCCGGCTGGAAGAGATCATCGCCGGCGGGCGGCCCCTCTGTCCCCTGTGCGCCATGCCGATAGACCAGGGCGGGCACTCCTGTTCGCGGTCGAATGGGCACCTCAAACTGCCCGTCCCCAGGGAGCGGCTTGAGAATGACGAGTGATGCGCCTTACTGGATGCCGATGAGGGTGACGTCGAAGATCAGGGTTGCGTTTGGCGGGATCACTGATCCCGATCCACTCGGTCCATAACCGAGCTCCGGCGGAATGATCAACCGGATCGTCCCGCCCGGCTTCAGGAGTTGCAGCCCTTCCGCGAAACCGGGGATTACGCCGTTTACCGGAAAGCCGGCCGGCTGCCCTCGGTCTATTGAGCTGTCGAACTTCGGCCCGTCCGGCGCCAGCCATCCGGTGTAGTCAACAAGCACCATGTCCAGTTCGGTGGGGCTGTCCCCGGAACCTTCCTCGATCATGATGTATTGAAGTCCAGAATCTGTGGTGATTGGTTCGCCGTCCACCGCGGGCGGCTTGTCTGGCGCCTGCGTCCCGGAGGGGGTCGCGGTGGCCGATCCACCTGGTGTTTCCGACTCGGCGGCCTTGCTGCCCGCTGGAGTATCTGTCACTGATGTCCCTCCCCCATCGTCGCCCCCGCACGCTGTCGCCAGTCCAAGCAGGGCCATTGTTACTACTGTGATGATCACCTTCGTTCGCATGTTTCCTCACAGATCCGGGGCGCGGTGGCTGCTCGCCTGAAGCGCAACTTGCCCAATCGTACACCAGCGCAATACGACGTGCAGGCGCGGGCCGGGGTTTGTGGAAGCGTGATACCAGAATCAGGAAACGCCGAAAAATAGCCAAATCTCCAAAACGAACTTCGCGGGTTCCGTCGTCAGATTCCGCGCCGTTCCCCCTTCCGCTATCATGGAAGTCCCCAGCCCATCCGGGAGGTAACGCTTGGCGCCCAGGACGATGTTCGAAAAGATATGGGACTCGCACGTTGTGCGGGAGGAGCCCGGTCAGCCGGCGCTCCTCTACGTCGACCTGCACCTCGTTCACGAGGTCACGTCTCCCCAGGCGTTCGAAGGCCTGCGCCTTGCCGGCCGGAAGGTCAGGCGCCCTGATCTGACCGTTGCCACTGCCGACCACAACGTGCCGACCCGGGACCGCCTCATCATCAAGGACGAGATCTCGCGAAAGCAGGTGGAAACACTCAAGGCCAACGCGGAGGAATTCGGCATCACCTACTACGGGATCGACTCGGCCCGCCAGGGAATCGTGCATGTAATAGGGCCCGAGTTGGGCTACACGCGTCCGGGGATGGTCATCGTCTGCGGCGACAGCCACACGTCAACACACGGCGCGTTCGGGTCGTTCGCGCTCGGCATCGGCACGTCGGAGGTCGAACACGTCCTCGCGACCCAGTGCATCGTCCAGAAACGGCCCCGGACCATGGAAGTGCGTGTCGACGGTTCGCTCCCGTTTGGGGTTACGGCGAAAGACGTCATCCTGGGGATTATCGGCCGGATTGGGGTGGACGGCGGCGTTGGCCATGTGATCGAGTACACCGGCCAGGCGATTCGGGACCTTCCGATGGCCGGCCGAATGACGATCTGCAACATGAGCATCGAAGCCGGCGCGCGCGCCGGCCTGATCGCGCCCGACGACAAGACCATCGAGTACATGGCGGGCCGCCCGTTCATGCCGGTCGGCGAGGAATGGAATCAGGCCGTGGAGGCGTGGAAGTCCCTTCCAACAGACGAGGGCGCCGCATACGACAAGACTGTCATGATCCAGGCGCAGGAGCTTGAGCCATTCGTCACCTGGGGCACCAACCCGGAGATGGTCGTGGGCGTGACAGGACGCGTGCCCAATCCCGGCTCATTTCCCAACGAGTCGGACAGGGCCGCGGCCGAGCGGGCCCTGGAGTACATGGGGCTGGAGGCTGAAACGCCGATCCAGGAGATCCGCATCGACCGCGTGTTCCTGGGTTCTTGCACCAACGGTCGCATCGAGGACCTGCGCGCTGCCGCCGAGGTCGTCAAGGGCAGGCGCGTGTCGGACGACGTCTACGCAATGGTCGTCCCCGGATCGATGCAGGTCAAGCAGCAGGCAGAGGAGGAGGGGCTTGACCGCGTCTTCGTGGAGTCGGGCTTCGATTGGCGCGATGCCGGATGTTCGATGTGCCTTGGCATGAACCCGGACATCCTCCAGCCCGGCGAGCGTTGCGCCTCCACGTCGAACCGGAACTTCGAAGGGCGTCAAGGCAAAGGCGGCAGGACGCACCTGGTTTCCCCACAGATGGCCGCGGCCGCGGCCATCGCGGGACACTTCGTGGACATACGGGAGTGGAAGTGATGGAGCCGTTCAAGAAGCTCAAGGCGGTTGTTGCCCCGCTGCCCCGGCCAAACGTGGACACCGACCAGATCATTCCCAAGCAGTTCCTCAAGCGTATCGAACGGACCGGGTTCGGTGAGTACGCCTTCTACGACTGGCGCTATCTTCCGGACGGATCGCTGGACCCCGACTTTGAACTGAACAACCCGGCGTACCGGGACGCCCAGATACTCGTCACCGGCCGGAACTTCGGGTGCGGCTCCTCACGCGAGCACGCCCCCTGGGCCCTTAGGGAGATGGGTTTCCGGGTCATCATCGCATCCTCGTTCGCGGATATCTTCAACAACAACTGCATTCAAAACGGGATGCTGCCGATCGTCCTGCCCGAGGAGCACGTGCAGGAGATCATTCAACGCGCGCAACGGAAGCCCGGCTACCAGATCACGGTTAACCTGGAATCGCAGACCCTCTACGACTCGGAAGGACTGGAAGACGCCTTCGACATCGACCCGTTCATCAAGCACCGGCTCTTGAACGGCCTCGACGACATCGGCACGACGATGCAGCACGAAGACGCCATCGCGGCGTTCGAGGAACGGCGGCCTCGGTTTATGGCGCCGGCCCGGCATTAGCCCCAGGGCCTCTCCCGGTTCGGTTGCTCAGAGTTTCACCTAACATCGTGTCCGCCTGCCGCGCCCATGGTGCCGATTAGCATGTAAGCTGGTCTTAACCGCGCGGAGGTGCAGACGATGGCGCATGACACCAAACTCTCGGAAACGATCGAAGACTACCTTCAGACCATCTACAGCCTTGAAACCGAAGGCGAGAGAGTCATCTCTGCCCGCCTGGCCCGCTGGATGCGGGTCACGCCTCCCACGGCCTGGGCAACGGTCCAGCGCATGCACCGCGACGGCATGCTGGAGATAGACGACAAGAAGTACATCACACTCACGCCGTGGGGTCAGGAGCTGGCAGAAGGCGTTGCCCGCCGCCACCGTCTCTCCGAGCGCTTCCTGAGCGACGTGCTCGGCCTCGGGTGGGCTGAAGCCCACGAAGAGGCGCACCACTTCGAGCACGGCCTTACGCCCGTGATCGAGAATCTGATCATGACGCTAATGAACAACCCGACCACCTGCCCACACGGCAGTCCCATCCCCGGTACCGGTGCGACGCTGGACCCGTCGTGGCGCCCGATTGACTCGTTCGAGGCAGGTGATCGGATGCGGATCCGGTTCATCTCGGAAGAACTGGAGATGGATCTCGAACTTCTGAGGTATCTCGAACGGAACCAGCTGAAGCCCGGACAAACGGCGATGGTAATCGAGAAGATCCCGGGAGCGGGGGTCATGCTGCTCAGGAGCGGTGACCACGAAGTGTCACTCGGTCTTCATGTCGCTTCTCGCATCCGGGCAGAGTCGCTGGCCTGAAGAGCACCGCCGGGGGCGTGTGCTAAGCTGAAGCCGCTCTCGTGGATCCACTAAGACTCGCTGCGACTGAACGATGGCAGTAGCTCCAGGCGGGCGGGACAAGGCCGCGGCTCGCGCATTCGTTGAGGGCGCGCCCGTCCCCATCCTGTCGACGGCCGTCAAGACATCTGATGCCGCGTTTGCCGCCAACCGCGAGCACATGAAACAACTGACCGGTGAACTCCAGTTCGCGTTGGAGCAGGCCAGGCAAGGCGGCGGCAAGATCATGGTGGAGCGGCATATCGCGCGCGGAAAACTGACGGCGCGCGAGCGCGTGCACCGGCTGGTCGATCCGGGCACGGCCTTCCTGGAACTCAGTCCGCTGGCAGCCTGGGATATGTACAACGGAGACGCGCCGTCTGCCGGCATCGTCACCGGCATCGGGCGGGTTTCCGGGCGCGAATCCGTGATCATCGCCAATGATGCGACGGTGAAGGGTGGCACCTACTATCCCATGACCGTCAAGAAGCATGTCCGGGCCCAGGAGGTCGCCGAGCAAAACCGCCTTCCCTGCATCTACCTCGTGGATTCGGGTGGGGCGTTCCTGCCGATGCAGGCCGATGTGTTTCCGGACCGTGATCACTTCGGACGGATCTTCTACAACCAGGCCCGGATGTCCGCCCAGGGCATCCCCCAGGTCGCGGCGGTCATGGGATCATGTACCGCCGGCGGCGCGTACGTGCCGGCGATGAGCGACGAGACAGTGATCGTCGAAGGTACCGGCACGATCTTTCTCGGTGGTCCGCCTCTTGTGAAAGCCGCCACGGGCGAAGAGGTGACCGCGGAACAACTCGGAGGGGCAGAAGTGCACACGTCGATCTCCGGCGTCGCCGACCACTTCGCCGCCCATGACGAGGAGGCTCTGGCCATCGTCCGCAGCATCGTCGCCAATCTCGCGGAACCCCCAAAAACGTTGCCGTGGGAAGTGACGAAGCCAGAGCCGCCCCTCTATCCTGCCGAAGAGATATACGGCGTGGTCCCGGCGGACCTCAGGCGTTCGTTCGACGTACGGGAGATCATCTCCCGAATCGTGGACGGCAGCCGGTTCCACGAATTTAAGACGGCCTACGGGTCAACGCTGGTCTGCGGGTTCGCGCGTATACTGGGGTTCCCCGTGGGGATCCTGGCCAACAATGGCATTCTCTTCTCGGAAAGTGCCGTCAAGGGCGCGCACTTCATAGAGCTCTGTTGCCGGCGAAAGATACCGCTCGTCTTCCTCCAGAACATCACCGGGTTCATGGTTGGCACAAAGTACGAGCACGAAGGAATAGCAAAGCACGGCGCGAAGATGGTCACCGCTGTCGCTTCGGCTGAGGTCCCGAAGTTCAGCGTGATCATCGGCGGGTCGTTCGGAGCCGGCAACTACGCCATGTGCGGACGGGCGTACTCGCCGCGCTTCCTCTGGATGTGGCCGAACGCGCAGATTAGCGTCATGGGGGGCCAGCAAGCCGCGAGCGTGCTCCTGACCGTGCGGCTGGAGAACCTGCGTGCGGAAGGCCATGACCTCAGTCCTCAGGAGCAGGAAGAGTTCATGGCGCCCATCCTCGAGAAATACCAGCAAGAGGGTAGCGCCTACTACAGCACCGCCCGGCTGTGGGACGACGGCATCATTGATCCCCTGGATACGCGGAGCTATCTCGCCCTCGGCATCAGCGCCGCCATGAACGCTCCCATTCCCGATACGCAATTCGGCGTGTTCCGCATGTGATGTCTGCCAGGCACAGGAAGCTCCTAACGCGGCTGCTCATCGCCAACCGCGGTGAGATCGCCGCTCGCATCGCCCGCACCTGCCGCAAGCTGGGCATCGAGACGGTGGCAATCTACTCGGACGCCGACCGCCGTGCCCTGCACGTCCTGGAATGTGACCGCGCCGTCCACATCGGAGGCTCGCATCCCGCCGATAGCTATTTGCGGGTCGATGTTATCGTTCGCGCGGCGCTTGAAAGTGGCTCAGACGCCCTCCACCCGGGCTACGGCCTGCTGTCCGAGAACCCTGCGCTTGCAGAAGCGTGTAAAGCGTCCGGCATCGCGTTTGTTGGTCCCCCCGCGGAGGCGATCAGGTTGATGGGAGATAAGGCGGCGGCCCGGAAGCTGGCCACGGAAAACGGCGTGCCGGTTATTCCCGGTTACCAGGGAGCGGATCAGGAGCCGGCGGTCCTGGCCGGGCATGCCGACAAGATCGGCTATCCGGTCATGGTGAAGGCCGCCGCGGGTGGGGGTGGACGCGGCATGCGCCTTGTCGAGAACCCGTCCGCCTTTCAGAAGGCAGTGGAATCAGCCAGACGTGAGGCGGAACGAGCGTTCGGCAACGGCGACCTGATTCTTGAGAAGGCGATCGCAGGTGGCCGGCACGTCGAGGTTCAGGTGCTTGCCGACAGCCACGGCAACATCGTTCATTTGGGCGAGCGTGATTGCTCGGTGCAGAGGCGTCACCAGAAGGTCGTCGAGGAATCCCCGTCTCCCGCCGTTAACAACCGCCTCCGCACGGAAATGGGCGAGGCCGCCTTGCGCCTGGCCCGGGCCGTTGACTACGAGAACGCGGGCACCGTGGAGTTCATGCTTGGTCCAGATGGGAAGTTCTACTTCCTGGAGATGAACACGCGCCTGCAGGTGGAGCACGGCGTGACGGAGCTCAGGACAGGGACAGACCTGGTTGCGCTGCAGCTCTCCATAGCGGCGGGTGAAAAGCTGCCGTTCGGCCAGAAGCAAATTGTCTTCAACGGGCATGCCATCGAGTGCCGCGTGTATGCGGAGGACCCCCTGAATAACTACCTTCCCAGCCCAGGTGCCGTGACGATGCTGCGGATTCCACAGGGCGCGCAGGTCAGGAACGACGTTGGCACGTATGAGGGCGACACCATCTCCACCTACTACGATTCCATGATCGCGAAGCTCCTGGCATGGGGGTCCACCCGCAGTGAGGCAATCGACCGGATCCAGCAAGCGCTGGCCGAGTATCGGGTGGAGGGCGTCAAGACTAACCTGCCGCTGCTCCGCACTGTGATCGCCCACCCGGAGTTCCGGGCGGGGCGGACGACAACCGAGTTTCTGGATCGCCAGCTTTCGTCTGAACTAATCGCGGCAGCCGCGGCTGACAACGTATATCTGGCCGCATTTGGGTTCACGGTAGTGCATGCAGACGACGAGGATCCCTGGCGAGCAGCCGGGCCGCTTCGGGCCGGCGGAACGGCGCGGCTGGACTTGAGCCATTCGGGCCTGCTGCACCAGGTTGAGGGCCAGCGGCTCCCGGGCAGCGCCAGCGAGTGGCTTGTGTCTGTCGATGGTCGGGAGCGGCGCGTGTCCTTCTCCATGGCTGCCGACGACAGAGTGGTGATGGTCAACGGCGCCGAAACGCTCTCCAGTCGCGTGCGGCTGACCGAGAGTGGGATCTCGGTAACCCAGGCCAACCGCACATTCGTGCTGTCCTGGGGCTTCGGAAAACACCAACGCGGCAGGGCCGAATCGCATCGTCCGCAGGCGCTGACGGCGCCCATGCCGGCCCTTGTCCTGAAGGTGCTCGCGAAGGCCGGTCAGAAGGTCAAGGCCCACCAGACCCTTCTTGTCCTCGAAGCGATGAAGATGGAACACTCCATTGAGGCGCCCCACGATGGGATCGTCAAGGCGATTCACTGTCGCGCAGGGGGGCGTGTCCGCGAAGGCGATTTGCTCGTCGAAATGCAGCAGGAGCGCGGTTAGTCCATGGACTTGCCGGACCGTGTCGTCGTCACGGAGGTGGGCCCCCGGGATGGCCTTCAGAACGAAGCTCGGACCATCCCCCTTGAACAGAAGGTACGCCTTGTCAACGCCCTCAGCGCCACCGGCCTGAAGCGCATCGAAGCAGCTTCCTTTGTGCACCCTGGGGCCATCCCGCAGATGGCGAATGCTGCCGAAGTGATGGCCAGCATTGAGCGTCAACCCGGCGTGACCTACATCGCTCTCGTGCCGAACGAGATCGGCGCCCGGAACGCGATTGCCGCAAAAGCAGACGAGGTATCCGTCGTTGTCTCGGCCAGCGAGTCGCACAACAAGGCAAACGTAAACCGGAGCGTGGCCGAATCGATGGAAGCGATACGCAATGTGGTTTCAATGTGCCTTGACGCCGGGCTCCCCTGGACCGGATATGTGTCCACCGCCTTCGGCTGTCCGTACGAGGGAAGGGTCGACCCCGAAACCGTCGTCGCGCTCACATCTGAACTGCATGCGCTCGGGGCTTCTTCGGTGGCGCTGGGTGACACCATCGGGATCGGAAACCCGCGCCAGGTGTCGGAGCTCGTGAAGCTCTGTGCCCGTGTGATTCCGCTCGACCGGCTGCGGCTGCACTTCCACGACACGCGCGGTATGGCTCTCGCCAACGTGCTGGCGGCCATGGAGGCAGGTGCCACGCAGTTCGATGGTTCCATCGGCGGGCTGGGGGGATGCCCCTACGCGCCCGGTGCTTCCGGCAACGTGGCGACCGAGGACATGGTGTTCATGCTGGAGGCCGTGGGTGTTCAGACCGGCGTAGATCAGGCTGCGCTGCTTGATGCAGCCTGGCTGGCTGAGGACATCGTCGGCCGCCCGCTGGAGGGCCGACTGAAGCGAGCGCTGGCACGACCGTAAGTCCGTTCGAGCGGCGGACGCTTCCGTCTGTGTGCTAAAGTGCAATCTCGCTGACTTCCGAGAGGAGACCTGATGGGCGAGACGTACGAAACGATCACCTACGAGAAGACAGGCCGGGTTGCACTGGTGACCCTGAACCGGCCGGACAAGCTCAACGCCTGGAACCCGAGGATGGAGACCGAGTTCCTCGCGGTGTTGGAGGGAATCAACGCAGATCCCGGCGTTCATGCCGCCGTTATAACCGGCGCCGGCCGGGCGTTTTGCGCCGGCGGGGACATCAGCAGCTTCAACGAAGGGCTCCAGGCCGGAAAATTCGCGCCCGGAAGCACACCGTCGCCGCTCACGGCTGACGACGGCAGCCCGGAGGTTCCGATCGCGCTTTCGCGGAGCAAGCCGGTCGTCGCCGCGATCAACGGGCATGCGGTTGGGATCGGCCTGACCATGCCCCTTGCCTGCGATATCCGCATCGCCTCGGATCGGGCCAGGTTCTCCGCCCGCTTCGTGAAGGTAGGCCTGACCCCGGAATGCGGGAGCACCCACTATCTGCCGCTGGTCGCGGGTCTGGGGAATGCGCTCTTCATGGCGCTCACAGGTCGCATCATCGACGCCGATGAGGCCTTGCAACGCGGGCTGGTCGACCGCGTTGTGCCCCACGATTCCCTGATGGACGAGGCTATGGCCCTCGCGAACGAGATCGCCGCCAACCCTCCTTCCGCCGTATGGTCGGCGAAGCGGATCATCCACGAGAACGTGGTCGAGTCGGATATGCGGCGGGTCGTCACGCGCGAGGGCTTCTCGATCCGCATGGCCCGCTCGAACCCCGACCACGCCGAGGCCGTGCGCGCCTTCCTCGAAAAGCGCGAACCAGACTTCGGCGCGTCGGCCAGGAGCGCCTGATGCGCTGGGGCCTGACCTATCCTCTCCAGGGCATTCCGCTCTTCCAGCATGGTCCCATCCTGCGCGAGGCCGAAGAGATCGGCTACACGGACGCCTGGACAGCGGAGGTTGAAGCCAACGATGCGCTGACCCCGCTGGCCGCGTTCGCGGCGTGGACGAAGGGGACACGCCTCGGGTGCGCTATCGCGGGAATCTACAACCGGACGCCCACGCTCCTCGCCCAGAGCGCCGCCGCGATCGAGGAGATCGCGCCAGGACGCTTCTGCCTGGGAATCGGTACCAGCTCTCCGGCGATCGTCGAGCGCTGGAACGGTGTCAAACTGGAGCAACCCCTCAAGAGGACGCGGGACACAATCGCGTTCCTCCGCCAGGCGTGGAGCGGCGAGAAGGTGGTCATGAAGGTCGGGCCGTACGACGTCAAAGGGTTCCGGCTCGGCCGTGCGCCTGTTCCGCCGCCGCGACTCTATCTCGCCGCCTTGCGGGAAAAAATGCTGCAACTCGCCGGTGCGAGCTGCGAAGGCGCCATCACCAACTATATTGCGCCCGGCGACGCCCCGCGCATCGCCGCCGTCGCCCACGATGCGGCAAGGGCTGCCGGGAGAGACACGTCCGGGTTCGACCTCGCGTGCCGGATCTTCGTCATCTGGACAGAGGATCGCCAGGCCGCCCAGATGATCGGCCGGTTCATCGTCTCCGGCTATCTCACCACGCCGTACTACTACGCCTTCCACGAATGGCTCGGTCGCGGTGATGCTCTTGGCCCGATGAAGCAGGCATGGGACGCCGGCGACCGGCAGGGAGCGCTCGGCCTGGTGCCTTCGAAGGTGGTGGAGGATATCTTCGTCTTCGGCAGCCCGGCCGACTGCCGGGACAAGATTAAGTCATACGTTGAAAGCGGGATTACCACACCGGTGATCAACATCATCCCCACGGCCCGCGACCCCGAAGGCCAGGCACAACAGAGTCTGGAGGCGTTCCGGGCGCTGGCGCCGAAGTGACGAAGGAGTAACGAATGGCTGACCTCGCTATGACCCCGGCGATTCGCGAGATGCGTGCGAAAGTGCATCAGTTCATGGAGGAGTACATTTATCCGAACGAGGAGGTCGTGGAGGAGGCAGAGGACGGGCAGGCCGAAGCGCTGATAAGGGACCTCCAGGCCCGCACGAAGGCGATGGGCTACTGGGCGCCCCACCTGCCGAAGGAAGCCGGCGGTATGGGCATCGGCTTCATGCCGTACGTCTACATGAACGAGATCCTCGGCCGCAGCTTCCTGGCGCCCCGCGCGTTCGGTTCGCAGGCGCCGGACTCCGGGAACGCGGAGATCCTCTGGCAGTTCGGCACAGACGAGCAGAAGGCACGCTGGCTCAAACCGCTCGTCAACGGCGACATCAGGTCGTGCTTCTCGATGACTGAGCCCGAAGTGCCGGGTTCTGATCCCACCACCCTCCAGACCCGCGCGGTTCGCGACGGCGACGACTGGGTGATCAACGGCCACAAGTGGTTCACCAGCGGCGCAATCGGTTCGACGTTCGCCATCGTGATGTGCGTGACCGACCCGGATGCCGAGGCGCACCGGCGCATGAGCCAGATCATCGTGCCTCTCGACACGCCGGGCATGGAGATCGTGCGCCCGGTGCCCGTGATGGGCGAGACCCGCGGGAACCACTGCGAGATCACCTACAAGGACGTGCGCGTACCGGTCACGAACACGCTCGGCCGACCGGGCGACGGCTTCATGATCGCGCAGAAACGGCTGGGCCCCGGCCGCATCCACCACTGTATGCGCTGGCTGGGCCAGATGCAGCGCGCGCTCGACCTAATGTGCAGGCGTGCCCTGGAGCGCGTCACATTCGGCACCACGCTGGCCCAGAAGCAGACCGTGCAGAACTGGATCGCGGACTCGGTCGCTGAGATCCAGGCCGCGCGTCTCCTCACTCTCAACGCCGCCCAGAAGGTGGACGAGGGGAGCGAGGCGCGGGTGGAGATCTCGCTGATCAAGTTCTTCGGGGCGAAGATCCTGCACGATGTTATCGACCGGGCGATCCAGGTGCACGGCGCGCTCGGCGTCTCCGGCGATACACCGCTCGAAGGGATGTACCGTCAGGCCCGCGCCGCCCGCATCTACGACGGCCCCGACGAAGTGCACCGCATGGTCGTGGCGCGAAGGGTGCTGCAGAGCTACAGCCAGGGCCACCCCTGGGACTTCGAATAGGGCGGCTACTTCTCCTCGTCGTCGAAGCCGGTCCATGACCAGCCCGGCGGCAGGTCAATGTCAGGCGGCTCCATCTCGCCGCCCACGACGTACAATGACACTTCCTCGCCGGATTCCGGGTCGATGAAAGTAAGCGCGAACCCATCCCCAACGAGCTTCGGTAAATGTACGTATGTATGTGTGCTGTCAAGGGCTTTTCGGGCCTAATTTGACGATTTCTTCCGATTCTTGGAGGTAGGCGCGGTGCACCGTTACTCCTACAGCATCGGCGCGCCGAGCCGGCGGCGTAGGTCGTCGTCCGAGAGGCCGTCGATCACAAACAACTTCTCCCGCGACGCCGCCCCACGCTTGAGGAGCACGGCCGTTGGGGGTACCCCCAGGCGCTCCGCCAGGAGCCGCGCCACGGCCTCGTTCGCGCGGCCCTTCTCCGCGGCCTCGCGGACCTTGACACGCAACACGTCGTTCTGCCAGCCGCCGATAGTCGACTCGCGCGCGCCGGGGGTCACCTTCACCTTCAGATAGCCCATTCCCTTCGCGTATCATAGGGCGCGTTATGCCCGATATGCTCGTCCGCCTGTATGACCTGCCCGATCCAAAGCCGTACTTGAGCAGGGCGGAAGGCGCGGGCGTCGCTGTGCGACGGGCAGAGCCCTGGGACCGCGAACGGCTGCGGGTCTTCGCGAAGGAGCATTTCGGCGATCTGTGGGCGGTGGAGGCGGACCGCTGTTTCCACCACACTCCGATCACCGGCTACGTGGCCGTGCAGGATGGCCAGATCGCGGGGTTCGCGGTTTACGACTGCACCCGCAAAGACTATTTCGGCCCCACCGGCGTCCGAAAGGACCTCCGTGGTAACGGCCTCGGCGCGGCACTGCTCCTGCGTTGCCTGGAATCGATGCGCGAAGCCGGCTACGCGTACGCAATCATTGGCGGCGTTGGCCCCGCGCCCTTCTACGAGAAGATAGTCAACGCCTTTGTCATCCCCGGCAGTGAGATCGGGGTCTACCAGCCGCTATACGACATCATCGGCAAGGAGTCACCGTGAAGCATCCACCCGAACCCCGCCTCGAGTACTACGAATCACAGCGGGTGCGACTGCGTTACGCCGTCTGGGGCACGCCGGGCGATGGTAAACCGGTGATGATGCTGATTCACGGTGGCCAGGACCACTGCCGCAACTGGGACTTCGTCGCGGCCCACTTGGTGGACCGCTACACGATCTACGCGCCCGATCTGCGCGGGCACGGAGACAGCGCATGGGCGATCGGCGGCATGTATAGCATTCCCGAGTTCACGCTCGACGTCGCGGCGCTGGCGGACGGGATTCCGGGCAAACTGACGGTGATCGGCCACTCCCTGGGCGGGGCCATCGCGTTGCAGTACGCGGGCACCTGCCCGGAGAAGGTCGACAGGCTTGTCTCGATAGAAGGTTGGGGGCCGCCGCTGGCGGAGCACCGCCCGGCGCACAAGCGAATGCGAGAGTGGATCGCCCACATGCGGGACGTGGAACGGCGGCAACCGCGGCGCTACAAGACTATCGAAGACGCAACGAAACGAATGCGCGAGGCGAACCCCCACCTGACACCCGAGATGGCGCGGCACCTGACGATTCACGGGTCGAAGCAAAACGACGACGGCACACTGTCGTGGAAGTTCGACAACTACGTCCGCATCCGCTCGCCTTACGAGTTCAACCTCGACGACGCGATGGTGATCTGGTCACAAATCACTGCGCCAACGCTTCTGGTAAAAGGGAGCGAGAGCTGGGCGGTGGACCCCGAAAAGACCGGCCGCGCCGACGCAATCCGCGACCGGACCACAGTCATTATCGAGAAGGCCGGCCACTGGGTTCACCACGACAGACTCGACGAGTTCATGGCGCACATCGAAACGTTTCTGTCCGCTTAGCCGGCTGGCGCGCGTGATACCATCCTGAGCATCGCGGCAGGGACGTTCATTATTGGCTGGAGGGACGACAAATGGCACAGACTGATCCGGCCACCGTTGGCGCGATCGACAACGAGTACCTGTCCGCCATCGCTGGCAAGATGCTCGAGCAAGACGTGGACGTAACCGACTTCCGCGTGGTCGAAGATCCATTCGAATTCCCTCGCTTCGGCGAGAAGCAGTTCTACGACCTCCGGTTCGACTACCGCGGGCCGGCCGGGCGCGGTACCTCGAACGTGGTATTGCGGGTGATGCCGCGGATGGACGCCGTGATGATGCTAACCGGCGACACCGATCACCGGGAACTCAAAGCGTTTACCAGCGGGCTTTTCGGCCAGATCCCCCCGACGTTTCACGTGCCGTATGTCCATGTCATTGATAAACCGGAACGCGACCAGTACTGGGCCTTCCTGAAGGATGTACGGCCGCAGATGCAGGCGCTGGGGATGCATGCCAGGGTGCCGGACGCGGTCGTCCGTGGAATACTGTCTCACCTGGCGGCCTTCCACGCGAAGTTCTGGGAGAAACGCGAGGTTCTGGACTACCCGTGGCTGATGAGCCTGAGGCGGCCGGTCGACTACTTCTATCGATGCATAGTTGACATCCTCGACGGCATGAACGGCGCGGCGGAATCTAGCGTCTACGTGACCGAAAGGTGGCCGTGGCTCGCTGAGGGCGTTGTCAACCTGATGAATTCACTGGATCCTGGAACCCGGCACGCTGTGGAAGGGCTGTACCGTGAGCCGGACAGGCTCCTGGCGATGGTGGAGCCGCTCCCGAAGACCCTTTGCCACTACGACTTCGACAACCGCAACCTGGGTCTCGAAGACGGACGGACTGTCGTCATCGACTGGGAGATCCTCGGCGTGGGGATGTCATCGTCGGACGTCGTGCGGTTCATGGTGTACCAGCAACCGGAAGACCTCGAGGGCACCGTGGGTCACTACCTGGACGAATTGGAACGCCATCTCGGCAGCACGATCGACCGCGATGAGTGGTGGGCCGGATACGACCTGGCGACAATCGCGGAATGGCAGATCAGGGGAGTGCTATTCGGAGTCATGGTCAGCGCACCGTCCGCGCCGGTGCCCGACGAACAGCGGCCTGCCATGAAGGAGCGCGTGTTCTCGGATATCGGCTACGTTGAATCGCTCGTGCGTAAACACGGGCTGGGGTAATCCCGGCGCCTGACTGGAGATCCGGCTAGGCCTCCGCTTGTCCAAGCTGGAGGGGGGCCGCGGCGGTAGCCTTGTCCGATGAGCGCCGGCGCAGCCCGTGCGTGCCCTTGTCCGCGTACATGTCGGCGTCGGCACGGTTCATCAGCTCGTCGACAGTCTCTCCGGACGTGGGGTAGCAACCCACCCCGAACGATCCTTTGACCGTGATTTCCGCTCCGTCTTGCTCCGCCATAGCCATCGACTCAAGCCGTTTTGCAAGCCTGTTCTTCAAAGTTACGGCCGCCCGTTCCGTGGTGTCGGGCAGGATTATCGCGAATTCGTCGCCGCCCGTACGGGCCGGGACATCGCTGGCGCGCGTGTGGTCCAGCAGGAACCTTCCAAACGCCGCGAGTACTTCATCGCCAACACGGTGGCCATACGTGTCGTTAACAGTCTTCATGGAATCCAGGTCGGCGACAATGACTGCGAGGGGGCGCTTGAAAGCCCGTGCCGTTTCCAGCTGGCGCTCCAGCCGCTCGAAGAAGTAGCGGCGGTTGAACAGCTGTGTGAGGTCATCCTGCATGGCCATGCTCTCAAGTTCCATGTTGTGAACAAGCAGGCCCAGGCGGAGACGCTTCTCCAGGTTGATGGATAGGCGCCGCGTGCGCGCTTCGGCAATGACGACATACGCCGCCATGCCGATCAGCACGGAAGCGTCAATGAAGAATGCCGCGCTGCCCACACCCTCGTTCGCTCCAAGGATGCCGAGTGCGCCAAACAGCAGGATTACGCCGAGCAAACGCGACACCCATACCTGCTTACTCAGCCCGCGCGTGTCCGGCGGCGCTGGCTGGTCAACCTCAAGCACGCGGTCGGGTGCGAAATCTTCCGGTGTTGTCAAGTCGTGTGTCCTCCCGCTCTCGGATAGCTTCTTACCGCTGGTCTGCCCTGGCACTAGTTGAGACGGTTGCCATAATGCGGCCGTTACAGGGGATTCAGGTTGCTGAGCGTCGCCGTCACCGCCGATGCTAGAATCGAGAAGGGGCCCGTAGCTCAAGGGCAGAGCGCCCGGCTCATAACCGGTTGGTTGCAGGTTCGAATCCCGCCGGGCCCACCACTCCAGTTTCCCTCCCCCGCGTGTGGTGCTTTGCCGTCTTTACATCCGCCGTGGAAGTGGCTTAGGTTTGCACCACATGCTTGAAGAACGAATTTCTGCGTACCTGACGGCAAAGCTGAATGCCGCGGAGCCGGTCCTGGTGGAGAACCTCTTTCGCATTCCGGGCGGTCAGTCCCGGGAGACCTGGTCATTCGACGCCTCCTGGGCGGAGGACGGGAGCGCTGTGAGCCGCGGGTTCATCATGCGGCGCGACCCTGACGCCAGCTTGCTGGAATCCGACCGGCACCTTGAGTTCGATGTCATGGATGCGGTGCGCCCCCTGGGGATCCCCGTGCCGCAGATGTACTGGCTTGAGGAAGACGCCAGCCTGATCGAGCGGCCCTTCTGCATGATGGAGCGCATCGACGGCTGCCAGGCAAGCCCGACAACCGTGCTGATGGACCCGCAGTTCTTCCCGGTGCGGAACCAGATTGCCGCGCAATTCGCCGATATCCTGGGCCGCATCCACCGCCTGGATTGGCGGGAACTGGGGCTGAAGGTGTTGGGGACGCCGCCTTCCCCCGAGCGATGCGCCGAGCTGGAGGTTGAGCGCTGGGAAGAGGTCGTCGCGAAAGAGTCGCTGGAGCCTCAGCCCGTCCTGCGCGCGGCTTTTCGGTGGATGCGCAAGAACCTGCCGCGGCCGCCGCACGAAGTGGTGCTGGTGCACGCGGACTACCGGACAGGGAACTTCCTGGCCCACCCATCCGGCGAGATACGCGGAATCCTCGACTGGGAGATGACGCACCTCGGCGATCCGATGGAGGACGTGGCCTGGGCGGCCATCAGGCCCTGGCGCTGGCTCGGGAACGAAATGGTCGGCGGGCTGATGGAGCGGCGGGACTTCTACCGGATGTACGAAGAGTCTTCAGGGATCGCGGTGGACGAAGAGGCAGTGCGGTTTTGGGAGGTCTTAGGGAACGCGAAGCTGGCAGCGATCTTCCTGACAGGCGGACGCTCCTACTGCGAAGGCCGTACGCGGTCGACGATGATGGCGTTCATCGCGCGCAACACGCGACGTCTTGAGCTTGAGATTCTGGACCTGATGGGTGTTTGAGGACCGAAGATGAGGCCCGGCAGTATTGAATCGCTCCGCGCAATCCAGGGCGCGATCGCGGACGCGCTGACGCCCGAGATAAAGAGCCTCTACGCGCAGGAGGCGGCGCAGGCCGTAACGATGATGGTGGAGTCCCTGGCCGCGGAACTGGACACCGCGGTGGCGGATCTGACGAGAGACAACGACACGCTGCGCAGGCTTCTGAACCATGCCGCCGGCGTACTTCGGCCCGCCGGCGAAAGCAACGCCGCGGCGGCCACGGTCGTCAATGAGATTGAAGAAACGCTCGCTGGTCCGGCGGCGGCGGAGCTGACAATCACCGCCACCACCCAGGAAAACGACAGACTCCGCTCCGCGCTGGCGTCGCTGCTGGAGTACGTGGAGGATCAACAGGGCGAACCCGATGGAGAAAGATTGGCCGCTGTGCGAAACGAGGCTTACCGATATCTCAGGGTGCTCGCGCTGAGCGGATGGTCGTTCTTCGACGTGTCCGGTTTTCGCGAGCGGATCGTTCAGGCGCGCGCTGAACAGCCGGAGTGACGCCTTTGGCGCGGAAGCTATAAGATGTCAGTGCGTATGGGCAGGGAAGAACTGATCCAAAGGGTCGAGCAGGCGCTCGTGGACTACAACGCGCGGAAGATCGACCATCCCACTGCCTCGGCCGCGGCGGTGCTCATCCTGATCCACAACCGCGAGGGTGAGCCGCGGGTGATATTCACGCAGCGGACGAACCACGTCGAGCACCACAAGGGGCAGATGTCGTTCCCCGGCGGCGCTTGTGACGACATGGACCAGGACTGCGAACAAACGGCGCTGAGAGAGACATTCGAAGAGATCGGCGTCCGGTCAGATCATGTACGCATCGTGGGGCAACTGGACGACATGCTCACGATAAGCAACTTTCGGGTCACGCCAATAGTGGGATTCCTGGACGCGGAAGAAGAGTACCCGTACTCCATCAACGATCATGAGGTGGCGCAGGTGGTCGAAGTCCCGCTGGGCTACCTGATGGAAGAGGGGAACATGGAGCTGGAGGTGCGGGAACACCAGGGCAGGGAAGTGCTGGTCCCCGCGTTCACATACGACGGCCACCGCATCTGGGGAGCAACCGCCCGGATGCTTCACCAGCTGATCGAACTGCTCCGCTGACCCATTCTGCCGTACGGAACTCACAGGGAGTGGCTCCTCCAGGGACCCATAACAACGCCGAAGGTCCGCCCTGCAAACGATGCGGCAGTAGATCGTGGAAGAGCGAAGTGCGAAACAAGTCCATCGCACGCTGGCTGGTCGAGATCGTGTTCGCGGCGCCTGATGTGTGGATCTTCCAGGGTGAATCGGCTGGCTGGCCCCGCAAGACCTACGAGCGATGGACCTGCGGCAACTGCGGCCGATCGGTTAGAGTGGCCTCATGAGGCGCCAACTCGATGTCTGAGCAGCACGTGACCGAACTGATCGTGCGCGGCATTGTCGTGGGCGTGTTCCAGGAGAACTGCTGGGTGATCGGCAACCGCCGGACCGGAGAGGCGATCTGCATCGACCCCGGAGACCAGGCGGAGGAAATCCTCGCGTTGGCCAAAGATATGGGAGTCACGATCAAGGCGATCGCCAACAGCCACGCCCACGTGGACCACATTCTGGGCGTACGCGCAGTCCAGTCCGCCACCGGCGCGACGTTCTACATGCACATGGCGGAGGCACCGATCGCCGCGATGGCGGCGCAATCAGCCCTGCGCTTCACTGGCCAGGCAGTAGAACCGCCGCCGGAGCCCGACTTCAACCCGGAGGACGGTGACGAGATCGAGGTGGCCGGACTGAAGTTGAAGGTAATTCATACCCCGGGGCACACTCCGGGGAGTCTTTCCTACTACACCGATGGGCTGCTCTTCAGCGGCGATACGCTCTTCATGGGGTCGATCGGGCGCACGGACCTGCCTGGCGGAGACTACGACCAGGAGATGGCGAGCATCGTCGACCGGCTGCTTGTCCTCCCGGATGACACGATCGTACTTCCGGGCCACATGATGGAGACGCGGATCGGTGTCGAGAAGGAGATGAACCCCTTTGTGCGCCAGGAGCTGGCCAGGCGGTCATCGCGCTGAGTTTGTTTGGCAGAAACCAGGAACGGTAGCGCGGGTTCGCAGCCGCCGTCGCCGAATACTACGGCCGGTTGAATACGTCGCAGCCTGCCGTCCCCGGCGCCGGCACGAATTGCCAGCCCCCGGGCTGCCTGCGGAAGAAGGCCTCCACGCTGTACTCCGATTGGCCGCGTACCTCGCCGATAAAGACGGCGCGCGCCTCGTCTCCCGTGATCTCGATCGTCTGCATCTCCTTGAACGCCAGCAATGGCGCTCGGTCACCGAGGTCTTCAACTGACTGTTCACCGCCGGCAATGAAATCGGCAAGGCTGCAGCGGTCCTGGAACTCCCGGACGAAGTCATCATAAAGCTCCTGCCAGCGTCCCTGCGGAAGCAGCTCGATTGACCGCCGGGCAAGCTCCGTTATCGCCAGGCCATCGGCCGAAAGCGGTGTTTGGGTTCCCGTGTCGGTGCCTGTAGCGGTGGCGGAAGTCGCCTCGGCGGGAGTCTCGGAGGGGCTGGCCACACCGGGGACATCGGCGCCGGTCGCCCCTACAAACACGAGAATGAAGCCGATCGCGACGACCGCGCCGGCAAAGAGAGTGACGACGGCCAGCAGTTCGGTCCGCTCGATGAACGCCCCTTTCCCGGGATCGCCTGTGGGGCTGTCGGGAGTGCCGGTCACGGCGTGGATAGCGGGGGCGGCGTCTCGTCGCTGCCCTGCGTCGCGTTGGAGCCCTGCGGCGCCGTGCCTTCGGCGAGCCTGCGGATGGCGTTCTCGTTCGCGAAATAGACGGCGCCATCGTGAACGGCGACCGCGCGGCCGCAGTTGTTCACGATCATCTCGCTCGCCGAGATAGCTGCCGGAGATGAAAGGACGAGGCGTCGCAGCACGCCGCGCGTCCGCTCACCCTTCGGGCCGTCGGACTGCTGGCTTTCGCAGACGATCAGCGAATCGGTGAGTTGCGAGTAGCTGCTGTCTGCAAGGAAAGAGAGCCCGGACACCTCGACGAACGACAGGAATGCGCCGGGTTCGAGGCCTTCACGGGAGAGGTTGTAGATCGGCTGCTCGCCCGATCCGGCAGCACAGTCGGAGAAGGGGAAATCTGCGGCAGCGAGCGGCCAGCCGTACGACTTACCTGCTGTAATGACGTTGATCTCCTCGCAGCTCACGGTTGTGTTGTCGGCGCCGTAGATCGCGCCATCAGGTGAGAACGCAAAAGCGAACGGCTCACGGAATCCGGACGCAAATACACGCGGGTCGGCGGTGGCATCCGCAACGTAGGGGTTGTCGTCCGGCGCGGAACCGTCCGGGTTCAAACGCAGCAGCTTACCGATGGGCGTGGACAGATCGGAGACCGTTTCAGGCAAGTCCTCGAAGAGGTCATAGTCGCCCACGCTGGCGTAGAGCTTGCCGTCCGGACCGAAGTGGATTTCGCCGTTGGCGTTAAACCCGGCGTGACCCGGGTCTGTCTCAGGGAAATCGTCGCTGATGACCGTACGATCAGTTGCCAGGCCGTCCTTTTCGGTGAAGCGGACGAGGATGGGGCGCCCCACCGGATTAACGGCCGGTGACGCGCCCCCGGGCGGCGCGTCACCCACAGGCTCGGTGTAGAAGGCGTAGACGTAGTGGTTGGTCGCGAACGCTGGATCCAGCGCCAGACCGGTGAGGCCCCAGTCGAGCCCCAGGTGGTCGGCGACGGTGATCTGAGCGAAGGGCTGGGGCTGGACGGTGCCGTCGGTGCCGACGATCTGGATTGTCCCCTTGAGTTGTTCCGCATAGAAGAGGCGGCCGTCCGGGGCGAACTCCATGGCGCTCACTCGGTCCGCGAGGCCGTCGGTTGCGACCGTCTGGGCGTACAGGCCGAACGCGAAGGTCTCTACGGGTGCGCCATCGCCGTCCGGCTGGGCATCATCTCCGCTACAGGCGGCGGCGAGGGGTACAAGAAGGAGGGCAACGACGGTGAGATATTGCGGGAAGGGCTTGGCGAGCGCCATTGTCAGCAATATAGCAGACACAGGGGACACAGGGTACACAGCGGGGCGTCGCGAAATTGCCGCTCCAGCGCCCTCCGGTTAGACTGTAAACAAACCTGCCCTGGTATGTAATCCTGGGTTCCGCTTTATAGATGTCTGACGCCGCGGCAACAGATCCTCCTCCAGCAGGCGAAGCATCTTCCCTCAGCATCTCCCAACAGATCCCTGCGATCGTCCCGATCATGATCACCGGCCTTGTGTTGCGCCTGGCACTGGCGACGATCGACGGATTCGGTGTGGACATGGGGACGTTCCAGTCCTGGTCGGTCCGGCTGGCGAACGACGGACCCTGGAACTTCTACAAGGACGATTTCTTCACAGACTACGCCCCCGGGTACATGTACGTCCTGTGGTTCATCGGCGAGGTCCACCAGGTGGTGACGTTCTCCAACCCGCAGTTCGAGTACGCGCTGAAGCTGCCGTCGATCGCGGCGGACCTCGCGTCGGCGTGGCTACTGTACCTGATGCTGAAGCAGGAGCGCCCGTGGGTGCGACTGGGTGCGGTCACGCTGTACCTGTTCCTGCCGATCACGCTGCTGATCGGGGCACTCTGGGGCCAGGTCGACAGCATACTGGCGTTCTTCTTGCTCCTTTCCGTGTATTACATCGGCCGCGACAGGCCCGTGGCGGGGGCAGTGGCCTACACGATCGGCTTCCTGACGAAGCCGCAGGCGATAGCGGCGCTGCCTTTCCTGGCGTTCTGGATCCTGCGCCGGCACCCAATCCACTTTCAGCGCGCAGACGGCAGCCCGGGACTGCAGGTCCCGGAGGTGCTGGTCCAGTGCACAGTTATACCGCTTCTGGTAGTGCTGGTGCTGATCACGCCTTTCTTCAAGCTGGAGCCCTGGCGGCTGATCGGAGAATTGCAGGACGCGACGCAGACATGCAACTACCGCGTGAACTCGTTCTGGGCCTACAACTTCTGGACCACCGGAGGGCTGTTCGACTGGGGCTTCAGGCCCGACACACGCGACGTGTGCGACCCGTCCCTGGCGGACCAATCAACCAGTTTCCTGGGCCTGGCGACCATGTGGTGGGGACGCCTGATGTTCTTCGCCTCCATCGCGCTGATCATCGCGGCGCTGCGGAACGCCCGGGGAACGGGATTCCTGGCGCTTGGCACCGCCCTCTCCATGCTGGCGTTCTACCTCTTCCTTACCCGCATGCACGAGCGCTACGCGTTCCCGGCGTTCCTTCCGCTGCTGGCCGCGTGCGTCCTGATCCAGAGCCGCATGCTGTGGGGAGCGTTCGCCGTGGCTGCGACCGCGCATTTCATGAACCTGTACCACGTATTCGGCTACTACGGCTTCTATAGCGAGCAAGACAGGGGCAAGTACCCGGACTTCCTGCGGGTCGACTGGCTCTATGAGTGGCTGCAGAAGGACGATTCGCTCGGCTTCAGCGTGCCGCTGCTGGGAACGCTGGAGACGGTGCAGGTGTTGGCCATCTGCTTCGTGGCGGCGTTCGCTACGCTGCTGTCCACGGCATACTTACTGGGTGAGCGGCGGCGCTTAGAGGCGGCAGCGGCCGAATGACCCCTGCCACGCCGCTGCGAGACGCCCCCCCTGGCTTTGCGGATAACGTCCGCCTCCACCACATGCTGCTTGTGGGGATCATCTTGCTCGCGGCGTTCACGAGGTTCTGGCGGCTGGGGCAGCCGGAGCGCTGCTACTTCGACGAGGTGTACTTCCCGACGACCGGCGCCGAGATCCTGCGCGGTGACGACTCCGCGTGGGAGTTCTATGGGCACGAGAACACTCACCCGCCGCTATCCAAGGTGTTCATGGCCGCCGGGATGGGGATATTCGGCCACAAGGAACTGAACGGGGGCACGAACGACTGCTGGGGCGACGAAGCCGACGAGGCGAAACGCAACAACCCGGCGTGGCTGTACGACCCGCTCGGCTGGCGCTTCTTCGGGGCGCTGGCCGGCGTCTTCGCGGTGGTGTTCATGTACCTGCTGGCGAAACGCCTCTTCGCAAGCGAGGTCGCGGGACTTGCGTCCGCGTTCCTGCTCAGCGTGGATGGGCTGGCACTGACCCAGGCGCGCATTGCCACGCCGGACACCTACGTACTGTGCTTCGTACTGGCGTCGCTGTATTTCCTGGTGTCGCGGCGCTGGCTCCTGTCGGGGCTTTTCCTCGGGGCCGCGGCTGGGTCGAAGTGGATCGGCGCGTTCGCGGTGGCGCCTATCGTGCTGTATTTCGCCTGGACATTGTACGTGAGGCTCCGGGAAGCCGGCCCGGATGAGCGCCTGCGCCGGGCGGAGTGGGTGTTCCGCGCGGGTTTGAGCGCCATGGCGATAGGGGTTATTGCGGCGGGCGGGCTGTTCCTGACGGCGGACGGCCTGCAGCCAGGGGTGCTGATCGGCGGCGGCGTACCTCTCGCCCTCGGCGTCTTCGTCATCCTTGGCGGAATGATCGCAATCGCTACGGACGAGGAACTCAGGAGCAGCCCGCGCGGGGCCGTGTACCTGCAAATGGCCGCGATGTTCCCGCTGTCCTTCATTGCCATCCCCTTCGTCGTGTACATGGCCACGTACCTGCCGATGTTCCTCAACGGGCACGGCCTGGGCCACTGGTGGGATCTGAACCGGTCCGCGTATGAATTTCACTCCAGCCTCGAGGCGAGCCACCCCTACGAGGCGCCCTTCCCGACATGGCCGATCGACATGAGGCCGGTCTTCATGTACCTGGGCCAGGGGCACTCCAAGATATACAACCTGGGCAACCCGATCGTGTTCTGGATGTCCCTGCCGGCCCTGGCATTCACCCTGTGGCAGGGGCTGAGGTACCTGCGAGTGCGGATTGACGAGAACGTGAGGCTGGCAGTCTGGGGAAGGATCGGTGATGAGCAGTTCCGGGCGCTGTGGGTAGTGATTGGCTACCTGGCGCTGTGGCTGGCGCTGTCGACACAGGGGAGGGCGCTCTTCCTGTACCACTACCTGCCGGCGCTGGCGTTTGCGATTCTGGCGCTGGGCTACACGGTGCATCGCCTGTGGGAGAACCCGAGCCCGCTTGGACGGCGCGCCGCCGTGGCCTTCCTCGCGGTGGCGGGGATCACGTTCGTTTACTTCTACCCGCACTGGACGGCGATCGACGTGCCGGGATGGCTGGACGACAGCTACTACTGGTTCGATAGCTGGCGATGACCAGGGGACCGGGGCCGGGGAACTGAATTGCTCGGCGTAGCGTACATGGCTCTCCTCGTTCTGGGAGGACTGGCAGTTGTGCAGCGGTTCATGCCGGCGGCGCCGGTCATGGTCAGGCTGCCCGGCGGCATGCTCCTCGGCATTGTGGCAGGGGCGTGGCTGACGTACCTCGTGGCTCTGGGCCTTTCCCCGTTCACCGAACAGTCCCTCCTGGCCGGGGTCATCGCGGCGACGGCGACCGCCGGTTTAGTCGTCGTTGTGCTGTGGCCTTGGCTGCGGTTGTCCGCGTTCCGGCTGTCCGTTTTCGAAGTGCTCTTCATCGGTGGAGCGCTGTTGTTCTCTTTCTGGCTGATGGACAACCGGCTCTTCATCGAGCGGGACGCGCCGGGCGATCCCCTGATGGTCTCTTCGGAGACGTGGGGCGACACGGCGCTGCATGTCGCACTCTCGCGGTCGTTCTCCGAGGGCGCCAACTACCCGACGGAGTACCCATTCTTCGCAAACGAACCGATCCGCTATCACTTCGGTTACGACTTCTTCGCCGGCGCGCTGCAGGAAGGCGGGATGTCGGTCCTGCTTTCGTTCAACCTGCCCGGCGCGCTGGGGTTCGCGGCGATGATGATGCTCCTCTTCTCGATTGCGAACATGCTCTTCTCCGTCGCCGATGGCCATACGCGTAAGTGGTGGGCTGACAAGGGGGTCTGGACGGGCTTGATCGCGGTTGCCCTGCTCATGACAAACCAGTCGCTGGAGTTCATCCGCTATTTCGAGAGGACTGGCAGCCTGGGCGATGCCCTGGATCCGCACAACTGGTGGAACCTTGGGGTGAGGCCCCAATGGTCGCAGGGCTACCTGTCCATCGGCCCTTACACGACCGACAAGATAGCGATCTTCAACACGTTGAACGTGTTCCTGACGCAGACCCACCTGATCATCGGGATGGGGGTTGTGCTGTTCGTGGCGTTCGGGCTCCTGCAGCCGCTCCGATTCGGCCAGGCCCTGCCCCGGCAACGGATGCTGCTACTCGGCCTGCTTTTCGGAATGAGCTTCTGGCTCAACGGCGTGCTGTATATCGCCGCGGGCGTGTTCTTCGGGATGCTGCTGCTCGTGTTCGCCCTGTCCGGAGCGTTCCGCCATGCCCAGAAGGCCGCACCGGACCGGTGGGCAGCCGAGTTCGCCGGCGAATTCGGCCGGTGGATGAAGGAGGAGGCGTGGTTCATCGTTCCCGCACTGGCACTGGCGATACCTCAGGCCGTGTGGCTGAACGGAGGCCTGGAGAACAACGGCAGCTTGAGGACGCATATCGGGTACCTGGTCTGCTCATCGCCGAACGCGAACTGCCATGCGAACGGCGAAATGGACCTGATGGATCTGGGCCACTGGGGCGAGTTCGTGAATTACTGGCTGCTGAACCAGGGACTGATGTTCCCGCTGCTGCTGATCGCGTTCGCGATCGGGTCTCGCTCCGATCTGAAGATACTGGCGGCGGTGATGGCAGTGTTCGTGTTCGGAAGTGTGTTCCAGTTGAGCAGGGACCTCGGCGGACACAATCACAAGGTGTTCAACCTGTGGGAGATACTGGCTTCCTTGTTCGTCGCGTACGCGCTGGTGGAGATATGGAACGTGGGAAACCGGTCGCCGGAGTCGCTGCGCCCGGCCGCCCGGCTCTTGAAGGCGGCGGGCTTTGCGATCGTGCCTGTCGCATTCTTCTTCCTCGTGTTCTCGGGGTTACTGGACTTCATGACCATCAAGAACGACTGGGAGGTGCCGGTGTTCGGTGACAACCAGGCGGCGGTCGACTGGATCGAGGAGAACACCGACACGGACTCGGTCTTCCTGACGGCCTGGGGGGAGCTCTACACCGCGCCGGCACTGGCGGGACGCGGCGTCTACCTGGGATACGACCCGTGGGCGTCCAGCGCTGGCTACGACGTGGGGCCGCGCATCCAGACGATCGCCGGAATCTACGGCGCGCAGGGCAAGGACGCCGCGTGTTCCTTGCTGACCGGGAACGACATTGACTACGTGTTGATCGGGCCTGCCGAGCGCAGCGGCAGCAGGTTCCAGTTGAATGAGGGGCTGTTCCGGGACGGGTTTACGGTCGCGGGGTCGGCGCCGGCCGGAGTTGGTCAGATCGACGTCTACGACGTCGCTGCCTCCTGCGCTGGCTAGACTTCGTCGTTGGCCGTACTGCGGTTGGGCCAGATTACGAGCGAATTGAGCGTCCAGTTCCAGATGAACCCGAGGAGGACGCCGACCGAATTCGAGATGTAGGGAGCGAGGGTTCCAACGAGGCTGTCATCGTGAGGGTCCTCGCGGAGGACGGGTGTTAGGATATTGACGGTCAGCACCACAACGATGGGACTGACGATGGACGCTAGGTTGAACTTCGCGAAGCGCGCGAAGATGCTCCCGTCACGCTCGCGGTGCCGGAACGTCCAGCGCTCGTGCAGGTTGAACTGCGCGACGATGGCGAACTCGACCGCAAGCACCGACGAGATCAGCAGGCGAATGTCGGAGTGGGTCAGAAAGAGGAGGTCCGTGTCGGTGTCCTTGGCCGGCAGGAACCAGGCGGCGGGAGTGTCGTAGAACAGGAACAGGAAGGCCTGGTTGATCAGGAAGCCGATCCCGCCGACGATGAGGAACTTGACCAGGGTCGTCGGCAGGTGAAGGCGGTATGCCAGCTGACGGATCCATTCGACAGTTCCGGTGCCGGCGGTAGTCGTGGCGAGGTCTGGTTGCATGGCTATCTGAGGGGCGTCCACCAATTATACGCGCCGTGTCCGGCCGCGCGGTGGATAAGAGGTTAACCCGCCCCTAGAAGATGACGGCGCTGGGTGAGCGGGCGTTGCAGCGTTAGCGCGGCGCCCGCCATGGCCGCCGCGTGCGCATCCGCCAGAGCCCGCGCAGGTCTTCGGTCACGGTCGCGCCGATTTTGACGCGCGTATCCTTGTCTTCCACCCATTCAACGGGGACGTCCCTGATCCGGAAGCCCATCTTCTCGGCGAGGATCAACAGTTCCGTGTCGAAGAACCAGTTGTTGTCTTCGATAAGCGGGAGGACGCGCTGGGCTACGTCGCGGCTGATCGCCTTGAAGCCGCACTGGGCGTCGCTGAACCGCGTCCACATCACCGCCTTGATAATCGCGTTGTAACCGCGGCTCAGCGCCGTCCTCTGGAACGAGCGCTTGACCCTGGACTGACGCATCAAGCGGGAGCCGGTCGCCACTCCGTACCCGTCTTCAGCTACCGCCTTGATGAGCGCTGGAAAAGCGGTGATGCCCGTGGACAGGTCAACGTCCATGTAGCTCCTGACCTCCGCCTCGCTCCGGCCCCACGTCGCCTTGAGAGCGAAGCCGCGGCCCTTGCGTTCTATGCGGACGTAGTCAACCTCCGGGAACTGGTCGTCCAGTCGCTGGCCCACAGCCGGCGTGTTATCGATGGAAGCGTTGTCAGCGATGACGATGCGCCACTCGTAAGGAAAGTCGGGGCCTGACAGGAACTTGTGCAGGATCGGGATCGACTGCGGAAGTGCATTCTCCTCGTTGTAGACGGGGATGACGACATCAACTCTGGTCATCGAAAGCTATCGTAAGGCGGCGTCCGGCGGTGTGTCGATCAGCCGAGGATGACCTGTTTCGGCTGCCCGGTCGAGGCGCGGCGGAAGTTGTTCAGCACGTGCCGGCCGTCCGGCAGGACGGCAGCGGTACACCTGCGGGATCCGTCCAGGACGTGCGCAAGGTCGCGGGGCACGGCCTCCGCGGCGCCCTGCAGCGCCTCGTCGATCGCGAACACAGCCGACGCCAGCACTGCTTCGATCTGGGCCGCGGCCAGCTCGAGCAGCCAGCCGCTGATCAGTTGCGCCCAGCCCAGGTGAAAGCTGCAATCGGCAAAGCCGAGCGCCAGCTTCTGGGAACCGGCCTCCGGCGCGGAGAGAAGCAGTGTGGAGCCCATGTGCGGCATTGTCAGGTCCGAGAGCAGCCGGTACATCGGCCCGAGCCGCTCGTCCGATACGAGCACTGACGCGGCGCGGTAGCGGCCCAGCTCGATCGACGTGGCAGCTCCGTCCCGCCCGACCGAGGCTGCGAACCATTCCTCGTACTCCGCGAATCCTTCGCCGGACAGGGACCGCTGGATGGCGATGCAGTCGAGGACCGTCCGCAACAGTGGGGGACACGAGGCGTAGGACCCGCAGGCCAGGAGCGTGCAGGCATCGCCGAGTCCGCCGTATGAACGCGACCAGTAGGTGAGGATCGCCGCCACGCCGGGCCCCCTGGCGCGGGACTGCCCGGCGACGATCCGGAGCTGCAGGTTCATTAGCTTCTCGAACTCCGCAAGCTCGCCGCGCAGCAGGAAGTTCGTCTGGCGGTGGGCGTCCTGGACGGCGGCCGTCGATGTCGTGGGCCTGGGAGGAAGGTAATAGTGGTCAGGAAACGCTGCGAGCAGGACCCTCGGTGGCTTTCGCTCCTCTGATGTCATGATCCCTCACGGGTCGCGCGACTACTGCCAGCCCTTTGTCGCGCCTTCGATCATGGCCAGCGGGCCCACCGGCCAGTTGAAGCCGTAGACCATGGCCTTGTTGATGTCCTCGGCGCTGGCGATCCCTTCCTCCAGCACCTTCTGCGCCTCTCGCACAGCGGCGAAGTAGATCCGGTTGGCAACGAACCCGTAGCGGCCCGGTGCGTCCTTCACCCGGACGGAAACCTTTCCCGCCCGCTGACAAACGTCCTCGACCGCTTCGATCGTGGATTCGGCCGTCTCCGGGGCGTGGATGATCTCGGCCAGCTTCATGATGGAGGCAGGGGAGAAGAAGTGCAGACCGATGAACAGCGGCCGGCGTGCCTCAGAGACGGCCTTGTTGATGTCGGAGATCGCGAGGCCGGACGTGTTGGAGGCGAAGACAGCCCCTGGCTTCACAACGCCGTCGAGCTCGGCGAAGACCTTCTTCTTTAGCTCGAGGTCTTCCGGCACGGCTTCGATCACCATGTCGACGTTCGCCAGGCTGCCGATGTCGGTAGTCCAGGCCAGGCGGGCCAGCGCAGCGTCGGCGTCGGCCTGCGTCGTCTTTCCGCGCTCTACGCCGCGTTTGAGGCCGTAGCGGCCCTCAACGATGGTCGAACGGGACTTCTCTATCAACTGGTCGTTGACGTCGCGGATTACAACGGCAAGGCCGCCGACCGCCAGCGCCTGGCCGATACCGGAGCCCATGACGCCGCCACCGACGATTCCGACTGATTCGATTGCCATGGTTGTCCTCCTTCGTACTTCAGGGGCCGGATTGCACCAGCGCCGAACCCCCGGCATAACGCGCGCTGCTTCCCAGCTTCGCCTCGATCGAGAGCAGGCGGTTGTACTTCGCCGTGCGCTCCCCGCGCGTGGGCGCGCCGGTCTTGATCTGGCCGGCGCCTGTTGCGACGGCGAGATCGGCGATGGTGGTGTCTTCAGTTTCGCCGCTGCGGTGGGAGATGACGCAGGTCCAGCCGGCGCGGCGGGCCTCGGCGATCGCGTCCAGGGTCTCTGTGAGGGTGCCGATCTGGTTCACCTTTATCAGGACACTGTTGGCGGCTTCCTGGCGGATGCCTTCGCGGATGCGCGCGGCGTTCGTCACGAACAGGTCGTCGCCGACGAGCTGGACGCGGTCCCCGAGGCGGGCGGTCAGCGACCGCCACCCGTCCCAGTCCTCCTGCGCCATCCCGTCCTCGATGGAGACGATCGGGTACTTGCGGGCCCAGTCAGCCCAGAGGTCGACCATCTCCTCGCGTGAAAGGACGCGGCCCTCGCGGGCCAGGTCATAGCGGCCGTCCCGCTCAAGCTCGGAGGTCGCCGGGTCGAGCGCCAGCGCGATCTGCTCGCCGGGGCGGTAGCCGGACTTCTCAATCGCCTGGACGATGAGCTCGCAGGCGGCATCGTTGCTCGATAGCGGCGGAGCGAATCCACCCTCGTCCCCGACGGTCGTCGGCAACCCCTTTTCGTGCAGGAGCTTCGCGAGCGTGTGGTACACCTCGACGGACCAGCGCATCGCCTCGGCGAAACTCGGCGCGCCTACCGGGGCGATCATGAACTCCTGGAAGTCCGTCGAGCCTTCCGCGTGCTTGCCGCCGTTGAGGATGTTGAGGAGCGGGAGCGGCAGCAGTGTGGCATCGTCGCCGCCCAGGTATCGGAAGAACGGAACGCCCGCGTCCTCAGCCGCTGCATGGGCCACGGCAAGCGAAACGCCGAGGATCGCGTTGGCGCCGAGGTTCGCCTTATTGGGTGTGCCGTCAAGGTCGAGCATCGCCTGGTCCACCGCCCGCTGGTCGCCGGCGAGCATGCCGTTGAGTCTCGGCGCGATCCTGTCGTTGACGTTCGCCACGGCCTTGAGCACGCCCTTGCCGAGATAGCGGGAGGGGTCGCCGTCGCGCAGCTCCAGTGCCTCGTGGATGCCGGTGGACGCGCCGGACGGGACCAGCGCCTTCGCCGCGGCGCCGCTTTCGAGGCGGGCGTGGACTGCGACCGTCGGGTTACCGCGCGAATCGAGGACCTCCCGGGCGCTGATATTCGCGATCTTGTTCGACATAACTACTCCGTGATGACTGCGCGGCGCTTCCCGGCGAGGTCGATTGCCGCTGTGACCGCTTCGATGGGGTCGTTGAGGCGGATGATCCGGTCCTGGCCGTTGAAGCCGTGGTAATCGAAGTCCCAGGTGTCAAGGCCGATCACCGGCCTCTCGTGAATCAGGGCATAGGCAATCTCGCTGAGGGTGCCGTAGGAGCCGTCGATGGCGATCACGGCCTCGCCGGAAAGAGCGACCATGACGTTGCGGGCGTAGCCGATGCCGGAGAAGATGGGAAACTCGACGTACTCGTTCGGCGGCGAGTCCTCCGGCCCTCTGCCCGGCAGGATGCCGATGGTGTGGCCACCTTCAGCGCGCGCCCCGCGACAGGCCGCTTCCATCACGCCGCCCCGGCCGCCGCACACGAGCGTGGCGCCGCGCCGGGCGATCTCGCGCCCGACTTCCTCGGCGGTCTTGAGCGCCTCGGGGCCGCTGGCTTCGCCGCCGATAACGGAGATCATCACCACGGCAGGTAATGATAGTGGAGCCCGATGCGAGGTGCGAGTGAGCTCAGGCTCCTAGGGATTGAAGGACCAGGTGTAGGAGGCTTGCTCCGTCGTGCCGGGGGTAACAGCCGAGATCGCGACAACGTCCCCCACGCCGAGGAGCAGGTCGCCCTTGCTCCGGGCGTCGAGGTCGGCCCGGACGACGCGGCCGTCGGCGCTGATCACCTGTACGATGAACTCCTGTGTCAGCGGCCCCTCGATGCGGCGAAAGCCCTCGGACAACCAGCTGTCGGTCGAATCGGCCGTGTCTGAAAGCCCGATCTCAGGGACCGCGATGTTGTCCACGGCGAACCCGGTGAGGTGGGTGGCATCGTCCGTAACGTACTCGAAGCGCAGGAGCAACTTCTCCCCCGTGTACGGCGTGAGGTCAATGCGCTCTTTCACCCAACCTCTGCTATCGCCGGTGTAGCCGGGACCGAGCGCAGCGCCGATCGGGTTGTCGTCGGTAGTCTGTTCACCGGCCAGCGCGGTCCACGTTTGGCCGCTGTCCGTCGAAACGGCGACGTAGCCGTAGTCCCAGCCGGGCTCGATATCGTGCCAGATGTCGAATGTGAGGGTGGCCGACTCGACCCCTCTAAGGTCTACCTCCCGTGTGAGCCGCGAGTCGATGCCGTCGCCCCGGTTCGACCACCAGAACGGGCCGGCGGTTTTAGGGATCCCGATAGTCACGGTGTCGCTGCCGTCGAAGCTGAAGGAACCTCTGCTTTCGGCGCGATAGTAGTCCGTGCCGTACTGCGAGATGGTAGCGCTGCCGATGGAAATCGAGTCCGCCGCTTCAGACGCGACAATGTCCTTGATCGCGGTCGTAGTCCCGTCAAACTCGGGGTGGCTGTACGGGCCGTCGGGGAGGTCGAGGGCGTTGGCCGCGACGAAGTCGGCGAAGGCGTCGCTCAATGATTTCCCGTACGTCTCGAGGTAAGCGTCGACTCCGGCGATGCCATCCTTTGGCTCTGCGGCGAGCTCTTTCGCGTTCTCCCGGCCGCCGTAGTGATCGAGGAGATACGACAGGAATAATTCCGAAGCCGAGTAGTGAATGGATACACCCTCTGCGTACGGCCAGAAGTTGAGCTGCGTGTCCGGGTTCCCCAGAAACTCCCAGACCCCGTCTGTCCCGCCGCCGGCCATCTGCCACGCGACCTGCGACATCCCTTCGTTGACCCAGGCCTCTTCGTTCGGGTCGCGGGCCTCGTGCACGAGGTGTTGCAGCTCGTGGGCCACGAGGGCGTTGTAAGCGGCGCCCGGAGACGAGAGGGCGGACCGGTCGAGGTACATCATCTCCCGTCCGGCGCTGCGCGGGACGGCCTCGGCGGGGTAGCTGTCCGAAGCGCTGACGTAGCCGCCGGCGCCCCGCAGGTCCGCGTGCAGGATCGTGATGCGCGGGTCCGCATCGACGCCCGGGGTTGCCGGTTCGCCGAACGCAGAGGTGATCAGCGGCCAGATCTCGCTCTCGAAGTCGGCGGTGATCTCGTCAAGGGCCGATTCGGCGTAGGCCGAGCCGTCCTGCACGAAGAAGTAGGCGTGGTCCGTCACCCGGCGGACGGTGGCGGTGACGGTGTACGGTTGGGTCTTGTCCAGGTCGATGAGCGTGAAGTCGGCTTGGTCGCCGATAACGTGGTCGAAGGGCGTTGTTCGCGCCGTCTCCGGACCATCGTATCCACGGAAGCGGCGCGCCAGGTCGAGGAGGTCGCGTGCTGGAGGTTCTTCGGATGCGGGCGGGGAACCGGTGGGAGCTGGCGTGGCCGGAGAGGCCGTGGGGCCGGCAGAGGCGCTCGGGCTGGCCTGGTCGCGGCTCCCGCCGCCGCACGCAAGTAAAGATGCGAGGACAAGCAAGAGGGCGGCCGATGCGACGACCGCCCTCTTCTTGATCAACACACCCTGTGTTACGAAGCTACTGTGCGCGCGGATGGGCCCGCTCGTACACCTCGCGTACGTGCTCGCTGGTAAGGTGGGTGTAGACCTGGGTGGTGGAGATGTTGGCGTGTCCCAGCATCTCCTGGACGTTCCTCAGCGGCATGCCGCCCCGCAGCATGTGAGTGGCGAATGAGTGGCGGAGTGTGTGCGGAGTGATCTCCGAGCTGAGGTTCGCTGCCTTCGCGTACCCCTTGAGGATCAGCCAGAAACCCTGCCGGGTCAGCCGCTCACCGCGCCTGTTAACAAAGAGCGCTTGCTCGTCCTTGTTCCTGACAAGCATTGGACGCCCCTCCTGGAGGTAGTCCACGAGGGCTTCCACGGCCTGGTCATGGATGGGGATTGTCCGCTCCTTGGCGCCCTTGCCCATGCACCTTACGTATGGCGCTCGCGGGTCAAGGTTGAGGTTCGACATATCCAACGAGACCAGCTCGGTGACACGCATGCCGGTGGCGTAGAGCAGTTCCAGCATGGCGCGGTCACGGCGGGCCTCGGGAGTGGACCGGCGGGCCGGTTGTTCCAGTAGCTCGTCGACCTCATTGGGGCTGATCGCCTTCGGCAGGGTCTTGCCGATGCGCGGCGAAGTGAGCCCCTCGGTGGGGTTCATCGGTATCAGTCCCTCAGCGCTGAGAAAGCTATAAAAGGAACGTACCGCCGCCACCTTTCTTGCGACCGAGGTTTCCGAGTAGCCGCGCTCCTTCATGTCCAGGATGAAGTCCTGGATGAGTGAGCGGTCCACGGATTTCCAGCCGTCGTTGTCGGGCCGGGCGCCAATGAAATCGGCGAGCTGCTGGAGGTCGTTCCGATACGCGGCGACGGTGTTAGCCGACGCTCCCTTCTCTACGGCGAGGAACGTTAAGAAATCCTCTAACGCCTTGCGCATGGGAGATTGCACGGACGGCCTCCTGAGCCGTTCCGGAGAAATGATGGCCATATTCTATTTTCACCTCCCTTCAGGTGTCCAGCAGGCCATTGGACCGTTCGATGAGTGATTGTTGACAATTGCACCTCGCGTAAGCGTCACTGCGTGTTTATCGTCATGGTGAAGAACGCGCCGTTACGCAGGTAGTTAACCGTATCAGCGAGTTGCCGGTGTTATAGCCACTCGCGCCAGCCGTCCGGCAGGTCAGCGACGAGCGAATCATCGACTTCGACCTCGAGAGGCACGAGGATCCGGGCCACCATGTTCCAGTGGCCGATGCAGAAGCTCAGCTCTACTAGTTCCTTGTCGGATAACCAGCGCTTCAGTTCGCGAGCCCGGTCCGGTGCGTCTGCATTGAGGCGCGAGGACGCGTCCACGTAGCGGATGACTGCGCGTTCCAGTTCGCTGAAGAGGCCTGTGTCCTCGAACTCCTGCAGGCCCGAGATCTCCTCATCGGTCAGGCCGGCGGCGCGGGCGATGGGGATGTGGTGGCCGAACTCGTACTCGCTGCCGCAGTTCTGGGCCACCCGCAGGATCGCGATCTCGCGAAGGCGCGGTTCGATATCGATGCCACCGGCGAGCAGGGGGGTAGCCATCCGCAGCCAGCCGCGGAGGATCGTGGGGTTGTGGGCGACGACGCGGAAGAGGTTGATGACGCCCAGTGGGTTCTTCTCCAGCCGCTCGTACAGCTGGCGAAGATCATCCGACTCCGGCTCCCAGACCTGGCTGACGATCGCCATCACCTGCCCCCGCTCATACTGAGCCTGCCGAAGGGCCCACTTCGATGATCCGATAGGTGACGGTGCCCTGGGCCAGGAGCTTACCGGCTTCGTTCGTTACGCGGACATCGCTGTAGATGATCTCCTTGCCGCGCTTGAGGACGCGGCCCTCGGCGAAGATGTCCTCGCCGATTGCGCCCGAGAGGTAATTGACGTTCACGCCCACTGTCGAGCCGAAGTACTTCGGCGTGGCGATCTCGGAGGTCGTCCAGGCGGCCATGGCACCGGTGGTGTCGATGAGGGAGGCGATCGCTCCGCCGTGCAGCGCGCGGCCCGTGGTCGAGTTCTCGTCGCGATAGTGCAGCCTGATCTTCGCGTAACCCTCGCCGCCTTCGACGAACTCCATGCCCAGGTGCTGCGTGAACGGCATTACCGCGATCACCTTCCGTATGCGTTCGAGATTCTTCTGATGGGATTCGTCCATCGGTCCTCCGGTCCTGGTGTAGAGACGACCCGCTGGGTCGCCTCTACGGCACGAGCGCTATGTGAATCGCCTGCTCGCCCGGCACCTGGCCGGACAGAAGTTTGAGCGCGTACTCGGCCTCTTCGAGCGGCAGGGTGTGCGTGTGTATCCTTTCGAGCGGGTATCGGCGAGATTCTATCAGGCCGACGGCCCGCCTGTAGCTTGCGCTGTCCACGCCAAGGGCGCCCATGATCGTCAGCTCCTTCAGGACAACCCGGTCGCTGTAGAAGTCCGGCACCGGCTTCGCGCCCTTGGTTCCGGCGAGGACGATGCGGCCGCCGCGCCGGGCGATATCGACCGCCTGCGTGACAGCCTCGGTGGCGTACGCCGTCACGTCGATCACCACGTCTGCGCCGCGCCCATCCGTCGCATCGCGGACCGCCGACCGCACGTCCTCGCGGTCGGCGACGACGGTGATGTCCGCGCCGAACTCGCGGGCGAGGTTCAGCTTCGCCGCATCCCGTTCGAGGCCGGTGACGATGATGCGACCGGCCCCCGCCTCCTTCGCGGCGATGACGCTTGCCAGGCCGCGCTGGCCGGGGCCGAGGACGACGATCGTCTCGCCCGGCTGGAGGCGCGGCATGGTGACCGCCCAGCGAAAGCCCGCTCCGATGGGGTTGAAGAGTGTGGCGATCTCGGGCGCGACCGAGTTGTCGATGCGGTGGACCATTCCTCCGGGGGACATGTAGAGATACTCCGCGTACCCGCCCCACAGCCCGGGCGCCTCGCTCAGCGGGATGAAGCCGTACGACGGGACCGGGCCGTGTGGTTTACAGAGGTGGTAGTGCCCGCGGGAGCAGGGCTCGCAGCGGCCGCACGGCGCCAGCGCCTCGACGCAGACCCGATCGCCTTCCTCGACGCCCAGTCGCTTCGCCGCTCGCTCCCCGATGGCGGCGATCCGGCCAACCGGCTCGTGGCCGGGGATGACCGGGTAGCGGACGGGGAGGACGCCTTCGAACTGCTCGTAGTCGGAACCGCAGATACCGCAGGCCTCGACCCGCAGAAGTGCGTCATCCGGGCCGACTTCCGGCAAGGGGAGGTCCCGCATCTCCAGGGTGCGCGGTGCGGTCTGGACTACGGCGCGGGTGGAGCGGGCGGTCATGCCCTCACCCCCGGCCCCTCTCCCGCGCGGGAGAGAGGGGATCCTGCGCTTTACGCCTGGGCGACTGCACCACGGAGTTGCGGCATGACCTTCGATGCCATGAGTTCCATGCTGCGCATCACCTTGGGGTGCGCGAGGCCGCCGATGCGCGTCCAGCACAGGTAGTGTGTGATGCCGCACTGCTCGGTGATGCGGCCGATGCGGTCCACCACCTGGTCAGGGCTGCCGGCGATCACGGCGCCGCCCTGCACCACGGCGTCCCACGTGGCGGAGGCCAGGAAGTCCCGGGCGCGTGTGTACATCTCGTAGGTCTGGACCGCCGGCTGCCCGGGCGGAGGCGCGATGTACTTTGTGAACGTGTGGTAGTACCACATCACCGGGTCGGCAAAGTCATCGAGCGCTTCCTGGCTGGTGTCTGCCACGTAGGTCATCGTCAGTCCGGCGACCTCGAAGTCGGCGGGATCCCGGCCGTGGTCTCGCAGCGCTTGGTGGTACTCCTCGATCTGAGATGCGCCGCGGTTTACGTCGAAACCGAAGACGGGCGCGCACATCAGGTTGAAGCCGTACCGCCCGCAAATCTGGAACGTCTCCGGTGAGAGCGAAGCCATCCAGATAGGCGGATGCGGTTTCTGCTGGGGCCTGGGCCTCACCTGCAGGTCGTGGACCTGGTAGAACTCGCCCTCATAGCTGAAGCGTTCCTCGGTCCACGCTTTCTGGATGATCTCGACGCCCTCGCGGAACATGTCGCGGGAGCGTGTCTGGTCCACGCCGTACCCCTGGAACTCGTGCGGCTGGTAGCCCCGGCCCAGGCCAAGGTCCACGCGGCCGCCGGACATGAGGTCGATGATCGCGAAGTCCTCCGCGACGCGGACGGGGTGGTTGAGCGGCAGGACGACGACGCCGGTGCCCAGGCGGATCTTCTTCGTGCGGGCGGCGACGGCTGCCAGCGTAACGGCTGGAGATGCACAGTAGCCGTACTCACTGAAGTGGTGCTCGGCCGGCCAGACGGAGTCGAAGCCGTACTCCTCGGAGCGCACCATGATGTCGAACTGCTCGTCGACGATCTCCTTCTCGGTGCGGTCGAGCGGGTTCTCGAACAGGTGCAGCATTCCGAATTTCATGGCAACGCCTCCCGCTTGCTACTGGCTCCTTGCTCCTCCGCAGAACCTCTCCTCGATCACCGCCTCGGCCTCCCGGACGATGTCGCGGACGATCTCGCCGGCGGGCTTGATGCCGTGGATCATGCCGACACCCTGGCCGGCGGGCATGAACGTGCGGTTGACGTCGAAGGACTCGGTGAGGCCGGGGTAGTCCATCACCTTGTTCTGGACGGAGACCATCGCCTGGAAGGGGAAGGGCTGGATCTCGCCGGGGCGTGTCTCCCACTCCAGCGCGTAGTCCGTCTTGATGGTGCGGGCCGTCTTGCCGGTGTAGGCGCGGGTGCGCATCGTGTCCGCCTCGGTGGAGCGGACGAGCGCGTCGCGGTAGCCGGGGGCGGCCTGGGCCTCCGGCGTGGCGATGAAGCGGGTGCCGACGATCGCGCCCTCCGCGCCGAGGGCGAGGGCGGCAACGAGGCCGCGGCCGTCGGAGATGCCGCCAGCGGCGATGACCGGGACGTTCACGGCGTCGACGACCTGCGGGATGAGGGCCAGCGCGCCGATCTCGCCGGTGTGGCCGCCGGCCTCGGTGCCCTGGGCGGCGACGATGTCGGCGCCGGCCGCGACCGACTTCTCGGCGTGGCGCACGCGGCCGCACATCACCATGACCAGCATGTCGCGCTTGTGCATCTCCTCGATGAAGGCCGCGGGGACGGCGAGCCCGGCGACGAAGATGCGCACGTCCTCCTCGAAGATGACCTGCATGTGCGGGCGGATCATCTCGGGGTCCGGCGCCAGCAGGTCCACGGCGAAGGGCTTATCGGTGAGCTCGCGGGTCTTGCGGATCTCTTCGCGCAGCGCTTCGGGGTCGAGGGTGGCGGCGCCGATAATGCCGAGGCCGCCGGCGTTAGAGACGGCAGCAGTGAGCGCCGACATGGCGACGCCGCCCATGCCGGCGAGGAAGATCGGGTACTGGATGCCGAGGCGGTCGCAGAGGGGGGTGTGCAGGGGCGTGTGCATTGCGTGATTCTCCCGTGTTCAGGATGCGCTTGCCCGCCTCAGGCGGGAAGTTCGTTTTGGAGAATCATATGTTTCGCGGGCTGAGGCACGCAACCTTTACGTGAGGGTGAGGGTCGACGGATTGTGCCCGGGCTTTAGGGCCGATCCCGCAATCGTGGGCAAGTCGCTATGCTACCCCACCGTCGCCAGCCGCCACTGTTGCGCCGCCAATCCCTCCGCCTCTTCTGGCGCCAGCGGTACGCCATCCCGATACAAAACCGCTTTCGTGTGGACGGCGGGGATGCGCGGTGTCGAGGTGATGACGCCGGTGAGGTTCAGCGGGTCGACGGCGGAGACGCGGACGATCTCGCCGCGCTTCTCGGTGCGGCGGACCTGGCGGAGGGACTCGACGGCCTCGGGGCGGGCGTACTGCTCGCCGTAGAAGCCGGAGACGAAGCGGCCGCCGCGGATTACCCCCTGGGCTTCCATGCGGCGGAGGGCGCGCAGGATTTCGCGCCAGGGGACGGTGAACGCTTCCTGCTTGACGAGGTCGCGGAAGACGATGCCGTAGCGGAAGAGGAGCTGCTCGGCCCAGGCTTCGGCGAGGTCTTCGACGAGGAGTTGGGCGGCAACCTCGACCGTGCTCCGCTCGCCCTTCGAGACGCCTCCCTCCGCCGCGGCGGACTCCGGCTCCTCAGGGTGAGCGGGACTGTATGCCTGGCCCTGGCCGGTGTGGGCCGGCAGGAGGGACCAGCGGCCGGAGGGGGTGCCGGAAACGGTGAGGGTGCGGAAGAGGCGGGCGCGGCGGGGCTGACGGAAGTTGCGCTTCCGGGTGCTGGCCATGAGGGAGCGGAGGGCCTGGAAGCCGTCGGCAGTGGCGAGGCCGCGGGCGACGAGGGCCCAGAGGCCGCGCTCGACGTCGCCGGGAAGGCGGCGGGTGGCGGCGACGAGGTCGTCGAAAAAGAGCGCGCCGCAGGAGGCGAGGAGGTCGTAGATTTCAGCGGATGCTCCGGCGGCTGGTGCCGGGTGGTGAGTGCTGAGTGGTGAGTGGTGAGTTGGGGTGGCGCTCCGCTCGCCCTTCGAGACGCCTCCGTCCGCCGAGGCGGACTCCGGCTCCTCAGGATGAGCGGGAACGGGCCGGTTCTGCAGGAGGCCGCGGATGCCGGCGGTGAGCCAGGGGATGTCGGCGCGGCGGGTGAGGGAGATGGGGGTGGCGGACGATGCGCCCTTCGATGCCTCAGGGCGAGCGGATCCGTTGGCTCTTGGCGAGAGGCGGGCCCAGGCGACGTCGCCGGAGAGGCATAGCTCGTCCAGCCAGGCGCTCTTGTAGGCGGCGACGCGGGCGGGCAGGATGTGGCGCTCCCAGGCGATTGCCGGGATGTCTAGGCCCTGGAGCTGGGCGACGGCTTCGAGGAGCCCGCGCTTGCCCTCGAGCTGCGTGCCGGAGGCGAGGTGCTGCCAGCGGAGGAGGAAGCGCACCAGGTCCTGCGCCGAGACCGGCTCGATCTCGGAGCGCAGCCGGTCCAGCGTATAGCGGTGAATGCGGGCGAGGAGGCGGCGGTCGCACCACTCCTCGTCCTCAGCCCCCACGCGAAAACGGCCACGCATCGCGGAGCCGCCCTCGGCTTCGAGGTGGGCGAGCGCGAAGTTGACGGCGGTCTCGGAGAGCGCCGTGCGGTCCATCAGCTCGCCGACGGTCGTGGGGCCGAGGATCTCGAGGTGGCCGCGGACGATTGCGACGCGGGCGTCCTCTTCCGAAGCCTCGCGCTGGAGTTCAGGGGGCAGGTGGATCTCGGGCCGGATAGTGGCGCCGTGGTGGAGCCGCTCGACCAGGTGCAGGTTCTCGGCGGCGAACCAGAGGTGGTCGCCGTCGCGGGTCTCGCAAACCGCCGCCCGCCGCTGATCGATGAGCGCCTCGACCCAGTCGGTCCACTCAGGGGCGTATTCCGGGCGGATGGCGACGAGGTTGAGGAGGGCGTCGTGCACCTCCTCTGGATCGCGCGGTTGTGGCTGCGCCTCCGACACCACGAGCTCGATCGCGTCGGGGTCGAGGATACCCAGGTCGCGGCCGCTCTGCGGCAGCGTCCGGCGGAGGACGACGGCGCGGGCCCGGCGCTCCTCCAGCGGGGCGTCGTCGAGGAAGGTGTACGGCTTCGAGTTCACCATCTCGTGTGCGAAGGGAGACGGTTCGGTCGTGTCGCGGGCGTGGAACTTGATCTCGCCGCTCTCGACGCGGGAGAGCACTTCGCGCAGCCCGTCGATGTCCATCGCCTCGGTCAGGCAGTCGTGCATCGTCTGGCGGACGAGTGGATGATCGGGGAGTTCGATGGCGCCGGTGACGTTCTCCTGGCAGGCCACGAGGCGGGGGAAGACCGCCGCCATCAGGTCGTCCGCCTTCATCCTCTGCAGGGGCGGCGGGACACGCTTGCCGTTGCGCTGGCGGAGGACGGCGAAGGAACGGGTGGTGTTCCAGCGCCAGCGGGCCTGCCACATGGGCGCGTTGGCGATGAGGAGCGACTGCTCGACGGCCTCCTGCAGCCACTCGTTCTTGACGAGGCCGAACATGTCCTCCAGCGGGAAGCTGTTGTTGGGGCCGATCGAGAGGAGCATGGCGTCGTCGCTGGCCGCCGCCTGGAGTTCGAAGTCGAAGCTGACGCAGAAGCGCTTGCGGAGGGCGAAACCCCAGGCGCGGTTGATGCGCATGCCAAACGGCGCGTGGACGACGAGCTGCATGCCGCCGCTCTCGTCGAAGAAGCGCTCGAAGACGACGTCCTGCTGGGAAGGGACGACGCCCATCATCTCCTGCTGGACCTTGATGTACTGCACCATCTGCTGGGCGCCTTCGCGGGGGAGGCCGCATTCGGCCATGGCCCAGGCGATGGAGTGGTGAGTGGTGAGTGGTGAGTGGTGAGTTTCCGACAGGAGCCGGGCTATTTCGATGCGGAGGTCGGAGACCTCCTCGGAGAGTTCGAGGGTGCGGCCGGGGCCCTCGCCGTTCCAGAAGGGGACGTTCGGCGGTGCGCCGTGGGCGTTCTCGACGCGGACGATGCCGGCCGCCTCGATGCGCTTGATCCGCCAGGAGGTGGTGCCAAGGAGGACGATGTCGCCGGGCATCGATTCCACGGAGAAGTCCTCGTCCAGCGTGCCGACGAAGGTGCCCTCGGGCTCGGCGATGACGCGGTAGTCGGCGATCTCCGGGATGGCGCCACCGCACTGGATCGCGGTCATTCGCGCGCCGCGCCGGCCGCGCAGCATGCCGTTGATGCGGTCGCGGTGGACGTAATGCGCGACGCGCCCGGAACCGACGGCGATGCCCTCGCTCTCGAGGTCGAGGACCTCCTCGAACTGCTCGCGGGTTAGCTCGCGGTAGGGCCAGGCGTTGCGGAACAGGGTAAACAGGTCCTCCTCGCGCCAGTCCTCGGCGGCGACCTCGGCGACGATCTGCTGGGCGAGGATGTCGAGGGGTGCATCCGGCGGGAAGATAGCGTCGAGCCGGCCCTTCTTGACGGCGCGGACGAGGGCGGCGCACTCGATCAGCTCGTCGCGCGTGGTCGGGAAGAGGACGCCGCGCGGCGTGAGGCCGAGGGCGTGCCCGGAGCGGCCGACGCGCTGCAGGAAGGTCGTGATGCTGTTCGGCGACTCAAGCTGGCAGACGAGGTCGACGGTGCCGATATCGATGCCCAGTTCGAGCGATGCCGTGGCGACCAGGGCGCGCATCTCGCCGCCCTTCAGCCGCTTCTCCAGGCGGTGACGGCGTTCTTTCGATAGGCTGCCGTGGTGGGCGCCGACGAATTCCTCTCCGATCCTCTCGGCGAGGTGAAAGGCGACGCGCTCGGCGAGGCGGCGGGTGTTGACGAAGACTATCGTGGTGCGGTGCTGCTCGACGAGTTCGGCCAGGCGGTTGTACAGATCCGCCCACTGCTCGCCGGAGGCGACCGCTTCGAGGTCGGTGGGCGGGATCTCGATGGAGAGTTCGATGTCGCGCTGGTGGCCGGAGTCTACTACGACGCATTCCGGCGTGCCGTCCGGCGACACGCGGTCGCTGCCGACGAGGAACTGCGCGGCGTACTCGATCGGTTTCACGGTGGCGGAAAGGCCGATGCGCCCCGGCCGGGCTGCTGCGACATGGTCTAGCCGTGCGAGAGTGAGCGAAAGATGGCTGCCGCGCTTGTCGCGGACCAGTGCGTGCACCTCGTCCACGATGACCGTCTGCACGCTCCGGAGGATCTTGCGGCTGCGCTCGGCGGTGATCAGGAGGTAGAGGGATTCCGGGGTGGTGATGAGGATGTGAGGCGGCCGCCTCACGATCTCCTGGCGCTCGGCCTGCGTGGTGTCGCCCGTGCGGAGGGCGGTGCGGATCTCGGGCAGGTCGTAGCCCATCTCGCGCGCCAGCTCTGCGATCTGCTTGAGTGGCTCGTCGAGGTTGCGCTGGATGTCGTTGGAGAGCGCCTTGAGGGGCGAGACGTAGACGACTTCGACGCGGTCCTCGAGTTCGCCGGCCTCGGCCTTGCGGACGAGGCGGTCGATGGCGACGAGGAAGGCGGCGAGGGTCTTCCCGGAGCCGGTGGGGGCAGAGATCAGGGCGTCGCGGCCGGCGAAGATGGCCGGCCAGCCGCCGGCCTGGGCGTCGGTGGGCGAGCCGAAGCGGCGCTCGAACCAGGCGCGGGTTACGGGGTGGAAGCTATCCAGGATGTCGCCCATCACGGAGATCAGGATAAGGAGGGCGTCAAGAAAAGTCGAAGGGTGAGTGGCGCGGCCATGTCGGTGTTATGCGGTAGGGGCGCAGCACCCGGGTCAACAGATGGAGGCCCGTCCATGTCACGTTGTTCGATGGTACCGCTCGCTCCGATTACCTGGGTGCTGCGCCCCCTACGGGCGCGGGTCGACGGTTGGTTTGGATGACCAATTGACGGGATTGTTGCGGTCAGCGGCCCATTTGGCCGGGTTGTCGCGGATGTATGCCCGGATGCGGCTGAGGTCGGCGTCGTCCCGGATGATGTGTTCGTAGTAGCTCCGTTGCCAGACAGGGGCGCCGGGTGTGTTGCGGATGGAGTTCACCCATTTGGTGGAGCCGGATTTGAAGGAGCGGACGATCGCACCGAGTGAACCGGGCGCGACCTGTAGGGGCGCAGCACCCCGGACAACATGGGGCGCCCCGTCTAAGGCCTGTCGGTTGATGCCAGTGATTGCCTCGTTAACAGGGGTGCTGCGCCCCTACGTGGCGGCCACCACCTCGCGGCCCTTCGCCTTCTTCGCCGGCGCCATGAAGGCGCGGATCAGCTCGTTGCAGCGCGCCGGGTTCTCCTCCAGCAGCAGGTGGCCGGTGCGCTCGACGGGCTCGATCTGAGCGTGGGGGAGGTTGGCCCGGATGTGGGCGAGGGTGCGCGAGTAGAACGGGATTACACGCTCCTTCTCGGCGACCAGGACCAGCGTGGGCATCGTGACGCGGTCGTAGTCGATCGGCGGGTCGTGGGGGACGTCGCCCCACATCTGCCAGATCGTGTTCATCGAGCCGTGCAGGCGGGCGGGCTCCATGTAGGTGGCGCGGATGGTCTCGACGTCCATCGCCGAAGGGTCGTAGAACATCTTCCGGCCGAAATCGCGGACCATGATCAGCCTTGAGAGGCCGGGCAGGAGCGGCCGGATGAATCCCGGACGCGGAGCGAGCGGCACGCGCTGCCCGGAGACGCTGGCGGCGAGGACGAGCCTCTCGACGCGCTCCGGGGCGGCGGCGGCCATGCGCATGACGACGGCGCCGCCCATGGAGTGTCCGAGAAGGGTGGCGCGCTCGATGCCCAGGCGGTCCATCGCGCCGAGCATGAGAGTGGCCTGGCCGGTCAGGGAGTAGTCGCCATCCGCCGGGCGGGCGCTGTAGCCGAAGCCCATCAGGTCGACTGCGACGCAGCGGTAGTCCTTAGAAAACGCTTCCATCTGCCGGCGAAAGCTGAAGGTGTGGCCGCCGAAGCCATGGACCATGAACAGCGCCGGCTTCTTCGCCGGGCCGGCCTCGACATAATGAAGGCTGACGCCGTCCACGTCAAGCAGCCTCCCGGGTCGCGCCGCGTCCTGCCAGTCGATGTCCTCGCGGCTCTTCGTTAGCCACCGCAGGGTTATGAACGCCAGGATGGCCGAGAGGATGGCGAGGACGAAGGCGATGAGGTTCTTCATTGCGTGGCCTCCTTCGGGGCAACGTAACGGATGGGGGCGGGCGCCGATCCAATATTACGACACAGAGGCTCGGGAGCCAGCAGCCAGGGAGCCAGGCAGCCAGATGGTAAGAGTGAATTGCGGGCACGTAGAATGAGCAGCGGAGACGATGAGCAGGGAGGATGGCCAGCGGCGGACGGGACCCCGATACCGGGGTTCTTCCTGCGGACGCCGCACCTGATGCACCACGTAGAAATTGTCAGCCGCCTGGAAGGTGGGCATATCGAGCACCTTGAAGAGCTGATCCGTGCGTCCACGCTCGTGGATGGCCATGAGCCGGTCGGGGAGCACAAGTTCCTGCGGATGCGGCACGGAGATGACCTAGCGATGGGGTTCCTTGCGTACGAAGGGGAACAGCTGCTGGGGTACGCGCACACACTGACCTTTGATGATGGTCCGGAGAGGCGCGTTTCGTGCGAGATCGTGGTTGACCCGCAGCGGCGGCGCGGCGGCATCGGCGGCGTCTTGCTGGAGCACGTCGTCAGGCATGCCGAGGCCCAAGGCGCCGGCCGGCTCGACGTCTGGTCGTACAACGACTCGGAGCCGGGGCGGCACCTGGCGCGGGCGTTCACCATGGCCCCGACGAGACGGCTCCTCCACATGCACCGCCACCCGGGCCCGCCTCCGCACTGGCCGCAGCCGGAGGGCGCCTCGATCCGGGCGTTCCAGCCGGGCGCCGACGACGAGATGCTGCTGGCGCTCAACAACCGCGTCTTCGCGGGCCACCCGGAGAACGGGAACTGGACGGGGGAGGACCTGCGCGGCCGGCTGGCGCAACCGTGGTTCCGGCCGGACGACCTGCTGGTGCTGGAGGTGTCCGGTGTCCCGGCGGGATTCTGCTGGCTGAAGGTGGAAGAACGCAACGGCGAGGGCCGCGTCGGCGAGGTGTATGTGATCGGGACGGCACCGGAGTATCACGGCAAAGGCCTCGGGCGCTACCTGCTATCGGAAGGGCTGCGCCACCTCAGCGAACGCGGGGTCGATGCGGTGGCGGTCTACGTGGATCAGTCGAACGAGCGGGCTGTGGCGCTGTACTGGTCGTTCGAGTTTCACCACCACCACGTGGACGTGCTGTACTCGCTGCCGTTGCCCGCGGAGTCGCGAGAGAAGGCGGCCGCGGCTGCGGACACGGCCACGCGACCCAGGGAAGGGTGACCTCCTCTATTGGGTGGGCGGGCTTGGTGTTGCGGGTGGAGGAGTGGGCGTCGAATCCGGGGTGACGGCGGGCGTTGGAGGGGATGTGGTTGTTGGTTTGGGGGCGGCAACCGGCCAGAGGGTTGGCGTTGGTTCGGAGGAATCGATGTTCCACCATGAAGGATAAGGCGGAACCGGCCCTTCGGCCAGTGCTGCCTTGATCGCGGCAGCAGCCGCTTCAACGGATTGTCGCTTCAAGGCTGCGAGCGCCTCTTCCGGTGAATCTGATGCCATGGCGGCCATATACTGCTCTTCCGTTATCCCGCTGATGGCTCTTATCGCTGGTGCTGATTCAGCATCGTTTGGCAACAGGAATCCATCTTCGGAGAGCTCCCATTTCGTGTTTGGAGGAGATCCAAAACCACCGTAGTGGATGGGGCGGCCGTCCAAGAGAAGGAACAGGTAGCGAGCGCCGATTTTCGGTGGATCCTGAAGCGGCAAGGGGTACAGGCCGTTGGGTTGCTTGAGGCCTTCGACGAACACTGGGATGGTCGTGTCCGTGATCACATCGCCGCCCACTATTACCTCCTCTACCGCGACGGAATAGAACGTGTGTCCAGACTCTTCCCCGACGATTTCAACGGCCGTGCCCACGACGGCAATGCGACACCACTCCACGAGATTACGGAGCGAGCTGAACGAGTCTACCGCGTTTGATGCGTCGGACCCCTCCATTGGTCGAGTCGCGGAAGGCGTTGCTAGAAACGTTGGCGACGGTGGGTCGGGTGAGCGGCTTTCCTGAGAACTGCAAGCGATGGCCGCCAACATGAGTGAACCAGTTAGGCAGCGGAACGGCAGTTGACTAACACCCACCGGATGTCCCTCCAAACTTATGGTTGACGCCGCACGCGTCCCAGTTCTCTGGACCCGTCGGGCAGGACTGCTATTGCGCCGCTGGGCTCGCTGTGGGCGAGGCGGTGGGTTCGGACGATGGCGAGGGTGCTGGGGTTGGGGTGACGGCCTCAGGCGAAGGCGTTGGCGTATCTCCCCACCACTCGGGATATGGGGGCACCGGACCCTCCGCCAGGGCCGCTTGGATGGCCTTCACCGCCTCATCGACGGCCCGCACACGCACGTTCTTCAAGGCTTCCTTCGGAGCGCCGGTAGCTACCGCCGCTTCGTACTCTTCCTGGGTTATGCCGCTGATTTCCCGGAGCCCGGGGGAACCTTCGAGCCCATTGGGTATCACGTATCCCTCGTCGGAGACTTCAAACCTGGTGTAGCTCGGGGCGCCGAAGCCCGGAAAGCCGAGATACCGCGCATCTGCAAGCAGGAAGAGATACATGCGCCCGAGTTCTGGAGGATCCCGCAGTGGTATCACGGTACCGTCTGCCATGGGGCCACCCTCAATGAGGAGGTCCATTCGCGACCCCTCAACACGGTCCTCTCCGGCGGCCACGGACGCAACTTCCATCTGAAAGATCGTGTATGGCGTACCCCCGGGCGTAGGGTTGTACACTCCGGTGATCTCGATAGGCTTGGCGACAACCACGATGCGGTAGTCAGTGACGAAGGAACGAAGCGAGCCTGTGTTGTCCCCGGGTGTGCTTACGGAGCCCGGCGGCACGCCCGGCATCGGACTTGGCGTACCCGGACTATCAGTCACAATTGGCCCCGTCGTTGGACTCTGGGGATTCCCACCTCCCGCGTCTTCACAGCCGGTCACTGCAGAAACAACCGCGATAGCTACTGCGGCGGTCAGCGGTAGGTATCTAACAGCCACCTGAAGTACCTCCAAACTTATGGTTGACACCGCACGCGTCCCAGTTCAACGTCGTACCGCCCAGTTCATAAAACGAGAGCGCGTTCGCGAAGAGGTAACGCTTGTAGACTGTGCCCGCTACCTGCTCAATTAGGTACTGCGCCGTGCTGGATGAACTCTTGAAGCGCGTGCCCTCCCTGGCGCGGATTGTCCCACCGGTGGGATAGGACGACGCTCCAGGTTCGTTTCAGGCGGGCTGGATGAAGTTGTAGGTCAGTCTTGCGGCGTCGGAAGCGAACGGCCGCTTCGTTCCCCCGTCCAGCATGTACACGGAGCCCCACACGATGAGCTGCCCGTCCGGCCGTGCGCCAGAGCCGGTTACGTCCGCGCCCCGTTCGTGTAGCTGTTGATGAAGGCGGCGTCCGTGACCTCTTGGATCATGGTAGACGAGTAACCACACGGTGCGAACCAGGTATTCCAGCCGGCAAGGGAGATCCAGCGCTTTGTGTAGCCGCCGGATGCAGTCTGGTCGATGATGTAGATACCACCGGAATAGGCCGGGTAGCGGAACAGGGTGCCCTCGCGCGCCCGGATCGTTGTGCCGGTGCTGAGGGCGGCAGCCTCCTGACTGGAAACGGTGACGTAGCTGCCCTGGAAGCGGCGAGGTCCGCGGCGTAGGCAAAGGGGCGCTTCCCGCAGGCCTGAAGGAGGTATTGCGTGCCTGACGTGGAAGGTTTGATCAGCAATCCTTCGGGCCTGTCCCAGGGCACGTTAGGGAACGGGCAGGAGGGGTTTCCGTCGTGGGCTGAGGCTGGCGTCTTTGCCTTCAGTCCGGCTGTGACTGCCATGACTACCACCAACAGGAAGACGAAATAGCGTCTCATATAGTTCCCCTCGGATTTGACGCCGCCATCCTGGCCCCCCCCTTGCGTTGCAGGGATATCAGGCGAGACCTTACTTTTGGTGGGGTGCAGCCCCACAGTGCTATATGCGTGAACACGCGGCTGTCGTGGTTGTCCGGCTGATCGCTGGTGGTGCTATCCCGGCAACGGCCGCGCGCCCGCGTCCGCCAGGATCCGCTCCGTCCGTGTCCTTACCCGCTCGACCGTCTCGGCGTGGGTGAGGATGTAGAGGCGGTTGTTGAGGACGGCGTCGAGGACGGCGCCCGCGACTTCAGCCGGCGCCAGGCCGGCGGCGAGGGCGGCGCGGAACGCCTCTCCGAAGGCTGCGGCCGCGGCGGGGACTTCCGCTTCGCCCGCGCCGGATAGCTCCTGCGGCCGGTTGCGCTCGGACTCGCCGATGCGGGTGTTGACGACGGCCGGGCAGAGGACGGAGACGCCGATCTGGGAGCCGCTCATCGCGAGTTCGCCGCGGAGGGCCTCGGAGATGGCAACGACGGCGTACTTGCTGGCCGCGTACATGCCGAGCCAGGGGCGGGCGTCGAGTCCCGCGCCGGAGGCGGTGTTGACGATGTGGCCTTCGCCGCCCTGCTTGAGCATGATCGGGACGAAGGTGCGGATGCCGTGGATGACGCCCCAGAGGTTGACGCCGAGGAGCCACTGCCAGTCCTTCTCGGTCATGTCCCAGAGCGTCCCGCCGATGCCGACGCCGGCGTTGTTGCAGACGAGGTGCACCGCGCCGAACCTCTCGAGCGCGAGGTCAGCGAGCGCCTGGACGTCCGCTGCCGATGACACGTCCGTGCGAAGGCCGGCGACGGCCGGGGCCACTGCGGCGAGCTCTGTCTCTGAGGTCTTGAGGGCGGCGGGATCGATGTCGGCGATCACGAGGTTCATGCCCTCGGCGCCGAAGCGCTCGGCCATGGCGCGGCCGATGCCGCTGGCGGCACCGGTGATGACGGCGGTCTTCCCTGCGAGGTCTTTCATCGGGCGCGGTCCGACCGGAGGCTGGCGACGAAACCCTGAGTGGGTTGCCGGTGCCAAAGGCGGGGCGTGCTTCGGAAGGACATCGCGAACAACTCAGAAGGATTGTAGCAGGCTGCCACACCGCTTGGCGCAGGCGGGTGAGACCGCACGCAAAAACACGGGTAAGTGTGCGCAATCACGAAGTAAATACAGTTGAGATGGAGAAAACTGTGTGTGTGTGTGTGTGGCGACTTGATAGGCCGTCTGGCAGGGTGTACAAAGCGTCTTGGAGGAACTGCCAGATGAAGGCTCTGCTTCTAGGCTCGGTGGGACTGTTCGGCTTGGTCGGCTTGGTTCTGTTCCTAAAGGGGCCAGATACGGCATGTCCATATTGAGTAAACGCGGTGTATTCAAGTTCCTGACCGCCGGTGTGTTCGTTGGCGCAGCAGCCGGGGCGTTGCTGCTATTCGTCACGGCGGGAAGTGGCGCCCCGCCCCCACCTGTTGCGCTAGATGGTGTAGGCGCCGAGGAACTTGCTCAGTCGGGGATAACGCTCGCGCAGCCTCTGTCCTCCTCGCCAGCGGTGAATAGTGGGACGGCTGAGAAAGCGCCCAGGCCAATGCCCGACCTGCCGATCAAGCAGATGGTTCTCGCGCATGTTCGATATGAGAACTCCGTACCCCCGGTGGACCGTGATGCTTGGGTTCTCGTTGCCGACGTGACGGGTGTGACCTGGTCAGGAGGGCCACCTGGGGCAGACGCGATGGACCGGGTTATGAAGTGGTCTCTCACTTTCATCGACGCCCAGTCAGGGGAGTGGATAACTACAGTCCAGTCAGGCGGTCCGAAGTAGGCCCAGGCAACAGAACGCGACGATTAGGCTGCTGACTGACTGTTAGCGCAGAGGGCTTTCTGGCGGCGGCCCTGGGCCCTGCCGCTCCTTATGCCGGTATGACGTCGACGCGCACACCCCGGTCGGTCGGCACGGGTTGCCAGTGCCAGGCGCGGTACCGGAGGTGGCCGTAGCCGCCGGCGAGATGCAGCCACTTTACCATGCCGGGCTCCACGTCCGACTGGCTGTACCACTGCGGGTGCTGGTAGGGCTCGAAGCCGTTGTACAGGATGACCTGACCGGGCATCACCGAGGGCGACAGCTTGGCGGCGATGTTCAGCTCGCCGACGTCGCTGCGGAGGATGATCCGGCCGCCGTTCACGATGCCTCGGGCTTCTGCGTCCGCCGTGTTAAGCAGCGCGAACGGCTCGCCGCGGGTGGTGTTCTGGATGATGTTGTTGATCAGGTTCATTGAGTGGACGCTCCAGCGGGGGTGGCCGCTGGTCAGGAAGAACGGCCTGTCGCCGCCCTGGCCGGGGTCGTCCTTGTGCACCGGCAGCTCCTCGCCGGCCTCGAGGAACCACTCGTGGTCGATGTAGAACTGGGCGCGGCGGGTGAGCGTCGGGTAGGGCAGCTTCTCCTCGACGTGCCAGCGGAACGGCGAGAACGTCTGGTCCGGCTCGATGCTCGAAGCCTGCGCCTGGCCGTGGCCGGCGACGCCCCAGGCCTGCCAGCGCATGTGGCCGCGCTCGCGCATCGTTTCGAGCGAGGCGTCCGCGGGGAGGATGCCGTAGGCCGCGTCGTCCTTGAGCACCTCGTCGAAGCGCGTCTCTTCATCGCGGACGGCGCCGTTGAGGGTCGTCCGGGCAGAGGCGCCTTCGAGGTTGACGGGCTGGCCGGACTTTGTCTGGTACTGGAGCAGGCCGCGCTCCCGTGCCCGCTCCTCCAGTTTTTCGGTGAGCATCAAAGAGATGTCCCAGTCCGGCTTCGCGTCGTCCGGAGGCGGGACGGAACGGTCGATGAAGACGGTGTTGAGGTGATGGACGCCGGGCATGCTGAAGCCGAGCTTCTCGTAATGCTGGGCAGCAGGCAGGATGTAGTCCGCGTGCATGCCGGTGGTGTTGAGCCGGAAGTCGATCGAGACGATCATCTTGAGCTTCGGCCAGAGGTGCTCCAGCAGCAGCTTCTGGCCGCCGCGGTGGCGCCGGAGGACGTTGCCGCCGGCTTCGACCAGGACGCGGGGCTCCACCTGCTGCCAGACCTTCGAAAGCGTGTGGTCCCACCAGCCCTTGTCCAGCGCCTCGCGGTAGTACTCCTCGAACGGGCGCTTCATGGACGGGTCGGACCAGGCCGCGTTGTTCCAGCGCTCCTTGTAGCCGTAGTGCTCGTACCAGAGGAAGACGGGCGGGAACCAGCCGCCGGGCCGGGCGCCGATCATCTCCATCCCCTTGATCCCGATCATCTCCGTTGTCAGCGTCGGATCCATCGCGCTGAGCATGCGGCGCATGCCGATCATCTGGTTGAGGAAGGCGCGTGCGGCGTCCTGCCCGGGCGCGCCCTTCGCCGACTGGAACGAGACGCCGTCCAGCCCCGAGATCGCCCAGGACTGCGTGCCGTTGCCGGGCTTCCCCCAGTTGCCCGTGACGGCGAGGAGCAGGCACATCGCGCGCTCCATCAGGTCGCCGTGGTAAGACTTGCCCTGGTTCCAGCCGGCCATGATCTTCGTCTTGCGGGTCGCCGCCTTGCGGGCGAGCGAGCGGATCGCGTCCGGGTGCGCGCCGCAGACCTTGCTCGCGGCTTCCGGCGTGTAGTCTTCCAGCGTACGGCGGAGGCGGACAAAGGCAGGCTCGACCTCGACCCGCGCGCCGTCGAGCAGGGTCACCGTCGCCGAGCCTTCCAGCGCCGGGCTGACGTCGCCAAGGTGGAGGCTGCCGCGCGGCGCCGGGACGACGAGTCCCGACTTCTCGTCGAGCCAGTAGAACTGGTCGTCGCGCTCGCCCTGTACGTACTCGTTGCCACGGAGAAAGCGGCCGTTGTCCGTGCGAACGAGCAGCGAAAGGTCCGTCTGTTCCTGGATGAAGCGCTTGTTGTGCAGGCCTTCGTCGATGATGACCTTGCACATCGAGAGCGCCAGCGCTGCGTCGGTGCCGAAGCCAACTGGGATGTGCATATCCGCGTGGATGGCGGACGGTGAGTAGTCCGGGGCGATGATCGCGACCTCGCCGCCGTTGTAGCGGCACTCCGGCACGTAGTGGTACCACTCGATCGCCGAGTAGACGGGGTTGTTGTGCCAGATGATGATGAGGTCGGCGAGGAACCAGTCGTCGGCGCTGGAAGTGGGATTGAACTTGCCCCAGGTGATGTAGAAGCCCGGGTTCCAGTCCTGGAACTCGGCGTTGCCGTCGGTGACCGGAGAGCCGATGGCGCTCGCGAAGCCGCGGGCCGCCGCCGCCCCGGGCTCCGGCGTCATCAGCGTGACGATCGACTCCGGCCCCTGCTCCTCGATGGCGTCGAGCATCGCGTCCGCGATGTCGGTCAGCGCCTCGTCCCAGGAGACGGCCTCGAACTTGCCCTCGCCGCGCTCACCGACGCGCTTGAGCGGCCGGGTGATGCGGTCCGGCGCCGAGTGCATGTAGCCCCAGCAGGCGCCCTTGTTGCAGCCCATCGGGTTCATGTCGGGTACGCCCGGCTGGATCACCGGCAGCGTGCCGGACTGCTCCTCGCGCATGATCTTCCCGTCGCGCGTGTAGACGCGGAACGGGCAGCCGCCGGGATAGCAGTCCACGGAGTGGCTGCCCCAGGTGGTCTTGTCCCACTTCCAGCGCTCGCGGTAGCGCTCGGTCCAGTCGGCAGCGGTGCTTTGCGGTGTAGCAGGCATGAGCTTCCTCCCGTATCCGAAAGGATTATCGTGCGCGCGGGGCTCCGGGTCTGTCAGGCAGACGGGAAGGCGCGTGTGGGGGAACAGAGAAGAGTAAAGAGTAAAGGGTGAAGGCGGGACCTAGCGTTCCGGCGGAAGCATGTCCTGAGTCGGGCCGAAGGGCCGGAATCCATGACGGACGCCGGGCGAAAGCGCGGATCCTTAGCCCAGGCGCCGGACGGTCAGCGGCCGCACTTCGGCGATCCGCTCGAAATCGCCGTCAACATGCAGAATTCCGAGGCCGTGATACAGCGCGGTCTCCGCGATCAGGAGATCCGGGATAGCGGTGCGGTGCCACATGCCGTGGTGGTGGGCGAGGTCTCGTTGCAGGCGAAGAGCGCGTTCCAGCGCGTCGGGTGGCGTGGGAACGACTTCGTAGGCGGCGTGCAGTTCCTCTTTCAGTCGGTCGTAATCCTGGGCGGAGCGGGCGGAGTAGAGCTGCTCAAGCTCGCCGACTGGGCAGACGAACAGCGACCCGGCCAGTTCTACAATCTGCGCGCCTATGACGGGATCCGCGCTCCTCGCCGCCGCGCTCTTGTCGAGTATCCAGCCCGCTACCGCCACATCTCGTCCGATGCCATCACGTCAAGGTCCGCGCGGCCGGCAAGCGACTCAAGATAGCGCATTTGGCGCTTTGCGCGCTCGGCCCGGTCGCGGCCCGCGCCCTCGACGGCTCTCCTCAGCGCCTCCTCAACGGTTGCGCGTGTGGTCGGCTGCCCCAGCGTCCGCCTGGCTTGCTCGAGCAATTCCTCATCAATCTCGATGGTGGTTCGCTTGGGCATATGTACATACTACAGGGGCGGTGCATACATAGCAATAGCGCATTGCACTCGCTGGCTACCGGCTACTGGCTCCTACACCGAGAAGACGTGCACCGTCGTTGCGGCGGCTT
>JBBISJ010000013.1:50174-60129 GCA_037441345.1 Chloroflexota bacterium | reverse complement strand
AAGTTCTCGTCCCCCGTCACGATCGGCAGCCCCTCCACCAGCGCCTGCGCCACCAGCAGCCGGTCGAACGGGTCCCGGTGGTGGTGCGGTAGCCCTGAAACTCGCAGTGCATGCGCGAGTGATACCGGCAGCGCATCGAACCCGTGCTTCGTCATGCGCGTGGGAACGTAATCAATTGGGGATTCCGGCAACTCCAGGTGTCCTTTTGCAAACTTGATCGCGATCTCCCACGCGCTCGCCACGCTCAAGTACAACTCGTTCTCGCCGTCCCCTATGAACCGTCGCGCGCGCGCCGACAGCCGCGGCACCTGGCTGGCCGTCCACAGGAACACGTGCGTATCTACGAGCGCCCTCACATGTACTCTTCGAACTCCGGCAGCAGCTCATCGAACGTCTCGTGGATGATCACCTTGCCTTCATCACCGCCGAGCACCCGCCGTTTCGGGCGCTCATGGAGCGCTTTGATCTCCGCGATCGGCTTTCCCGCCTTAGCGATCACGATCCGCTCGCCGGCAGCCACCCGGGCCAGCAACCTGGACAGGTGAGTCTTCGCCTCGTGGATATTCACCACCGTTTCATCTTTGACAACCATGCTCACAATATAGACTAAGTCCATGGACTAAGTCCACCTCCGGCCGTCAGAGTTCCGCTCGTCCTGAGGAGGCCCTGAGCTTGTGAAAGGACCGTCTCGAAGGACACTCTCCACTCTCCACTCTCCACTCTCCACTCTCCACTGCCATTTCCCCCTCGGACATCCCACACCCAATCCCCTAACCTGCCTGTGTCATCTGAGACATCTGTGGACCAACAAGGGGAGGTGGACGATGGGACAACACGGAGGAAAACGCAAAGGCGCAGGCGCCCCCAGGGGCAACCTCAACGGCCTCAAACACGGCCGCTACTCCAAACAATTCGCCGAGATCGGCGCCCTCTTCGCCCGCGACCCCACCATCCGCGAAGTCCTCCTCGACCTCGCCCGCCGCCACGACATCAAGCTCCAGCGCTCCAACGAGGTCGCCGCCCTCCTCCTCACCCGCCTCTTCCAGCGCGCCCGCAACATCGCCGCCACTAATGACCCCCCTCTCCCGTCGGGAGAGGGGCCGGGGGTGAGGGAATTGAGTTTACCCGCCGACGCTCATGCACAGGACGTAATCAACGAGGCGGCCATCCGCGCCGCCCGACGCCAGATACAACAACTCGCCCGGGCCGCCGCCAAAAAGAAAAATCTGCCGCAACCCAATCAAAATCCAGGTACAACCCCCGAAACCCAATCAAACGCCGGTGGACTCCGGCCATACAGACCCGTTGGGCTTTCTCCGGAATGACGGGTCCTTCGACAGGCTCAGGATGAGCGGAGGGCAGGTCTCAAGACCTGCAGCTACCCCAATAACTCCCCCTGGCCCGACGGGAGAGGGGGCCGGGGGGTGAGGGCTACTCCCGGGGCAGGCCCAGGCCGCGCTGGGCCACGATGTTCTTCTGGATCTCCGTCGTGCCGCCCTCGATGGTGTTGGCGACCGAGCGCAGGTACTGGTACGTCGAGCGGCCGTTCAGGGGCGCCCACTTACCGGCGCCGCGCTCGAGCTGGCCGTACATACCAAGCAGCCGGATGCCGGTGTTGGCGATCCGCTGGTTCAGCTCCATCGAGTACATCTTCGTCGCGCTCGCCTCGTAGTTGGGAATGAGTCCGCGGTTCTGCATCGTGATCAGCCGGTACGAGAGCATCATCGAGCACTCGGCCTCGATCAGCCGCTCCACCAGCTCGTGCCGCATCTTCGTCCCGATCGCGATGCCGGAGCCGTTCCTGGACTCCTGCTCCTTCGCGAAGTCGATGAGGTCCTCGACCGACTGGTGCTGCCCGACCGCCGAGCCGATGTTCGAGCGCTCGATGTCGAGCGTCGTCACGGCCATGTACCAGCCGCGGTTCTCCTCGCCCAGGCGGTTCTCGACGGGCACGCGCACGTTGTCGAAGAACACCTCGTTGAACTCGTGCCCGCCGGCCATGTTGACGAGCGGACGCACCGTGACGCCGGGCGTGTTCATCGGCACGATGAAGTAGCTGATCCCCTTGTGCTTGGGCACGTCGGGATCCGTGCGCGCCAGCATCAGCATGTACTTGGCCATGTGCGCCAGCGTCGTCCAGATCTTCTGGCCGTTGATCACGTAGTCGTCGCCGTCACGAACCGCCCGCGTTTTGAGCGACGCCAGGTCCGACCCCGACTCCGGCTCCGAGAAGCCCTGCGCCCAGACGTCCTCGCCGGAGAGGATGCCGGGGATGTACTTCTGCTTCTGCTCATCCGACCCGTACACGAGGATGGTGGGCCCGAGCACCGCCACGCCCAGCCCGCCGATGTAGAGGGGCGAGGGCGCGCGCATCTTCGCGGTCTCCATGTTGTAGACGAACTGCTGCATGACCGTCATGCCGGCGCCGCCGTATTCCTTCGGCCAGGCGGGCGCGACCCAGCCCTTCTCGGCGATCTTCTTCCGCCAGGCCACGAAGTGCTGTGCGTTGGAGAAAAAGCTCGCCACGCCGCCACCGCCGCCGCGCAGCTCCTTCGGGCACTCGTTCTCGATAAAGGCGTGCACTTCCTGGCGGAAGGCTTCTTCTTCGGGGGTCAGGCGAAAGTCCATGGCGGTCCTCCGGAGGGTTCAGGGTTGCGGGTCAAGGGTCATGGGTGATGGCGTCAGCCAAGGGTCAGGGTAGGTGAGCCTAACGTGCGCGTCAAGGTTCGGGTCCTTTCGAGACGGCCTGCGGACTCCTCAGGATGAGCGGGATATCCACGCCCCGGCCGCTCGCGGTGGTTATGGTACGCAGCTCTCACGTGCACATCAAATGTTTTACATTCATGTGTTACGTTTAGTTTCTGGAATTATATTGTAACGCTGTGTCGCTTCCTTGAAAGTGTTTGAGGGCGTTGCGAAGGACTTCGGTCTCCTCAGCGATTGCAGCCGACATTGGGTCACCTCCTACTGGACTGTCATGGTGCGGCGGCATTCCTGGCCCTGGGCCAGCGCGCAGGGCAGGGCGGGCGGGTCCTCGGCGAGGGGCAGGCCCGCGGCGTCGTGCCAGCCGGCGACGCGGTCGAACACGGCGCACTCGTACTGGCCGGCGATGCCGGCCTTCACGATGTTCTCGTGCACGAAGCAACGCTGGAATGAGACGTCGTAGGAGCGGTCGCCGGTGCGTTCGACGGTGTACTCCATCATTGAACCGGGGACGAACACCGCGGCCGCCGCCTCGAACAGCGTGAGGAACTCGCCGAGGTCGTCAGTCTTCTCAACGCCGTTTGCCCTGGCTACGGCGCGCATCTCGCCGGCCGTGGCGGCGCGGAGGGCGCGTCGGTTGGCGCGGTTCGCCGCTTCTATCCCGTGCTCGAAGGCGACGGCGGCGAACCAGCGCGCGTCGTGACTGTACCAGGCGCGGCGGACCAGTGCTTCGCGCTCTTCCGGGGTGAACTTGCGTACCTCATTCATTGGCGGAGCCTCCTTCATTCGCCGAGTCGCGCCCGCCGGCCGGGGCAGCCAGCAGGGCGAGGCTGGCGCGCATCATGGCCCGGTAATGGCGCTCGCCCTGGTCATCGTCGAAGCCGAGGAGGCGGAGCAGCGTTGAGGTGAAGCCGACGCTGTTCAGGAGCCAGGCCATGGCCTCTGAATCGATGTCCCGGCGAATCGTCCCGTCCTTCATCCCTTTCTCCAGCACAGCAACGAAGAAGCGCACGTAGCCTTCGTGGTTCTTGCGGAGCACCCGGGCGAAATCCGGGTCGTCCGATTCGGAGAGCGCCTGAAATTGCACCTTGAGTTCGTCCGCGTGCCCGCGGGCGCCCACAATGTACGCTTCGCCGGCCGCCTCGAGCGCTTCGATACCGGTCGCGTCCGGGGGCGCCACCCGCTCCCAGGCGCGGACGATGGCCTTACCGATGCCTTCGAGGATCCGGAGGAAGAGGGACTTCTTGGTCGGAAAGTACTTGAAGACGGTTGGCTCGGCGATGCCGGCGGCCGCGGCTACATCGGCGGTGCTAGCGACCCGGTAGTTGGAGCGGGCGAAGACGGCAGTAGCAGCGCGGAGGATCTGCAGTTCGCGGTCTTTCGCCGGCAAGCGCGTGCGTGTTACGGCCATAGTAAGTGAGTCCTCACTTTCCTATCCTCTACCCTGCCAGCCGACCTGTCAACACCTGGTTGACGGTCAACGGCAGGGGGCCTACGATTGCGCCAATCTCAGCGCGTTAGACGACGGAGGAGGGTCCAATGCTCTATCCGCGCATGCTTCTGCTCAGTGCCCTTGCCGCTCTCTGTCTCCTCACCATCGCCTGCGGTGGCGACGACGATGACGGCGGCGGCGGCCTGGCGACGAACTACCCGGACGCGGGCGAGGATGTCTTCGAGTCCACCCGCGCGACGGTGAAGATCGAGTACGCGCCGGAGAGCGTCTCCGTGATGCCAGGGCAGGGTCTCGAGACGATCGAACTTGAGGGTCCAACCACCGTCACGCGCAGCGACCCCACCGACGCCGACGGCGACGGGAGGGCCGAAGTGAACACCGAGATCGTCGCGATGGAGCTGCGGGGTACCGCGTCGTTCGGTGACTTCATCGTGGCTCTCAACCCGGACAAGGAATCGAAGGGGATGGTGGAGCAGCAAGAGGCCGGTGAAGACTTCCCGGCGGACAGCTACTTCGACGTTTGGGTACAGGTTGAGCTCCCGGCCTCCAGTTCCTTCCTGCCGCGCTCCGGGCCCGGCAGTGACCTCGTCCAGGCAGGACAGAATTCGGTCCTCGCCGTCACGACGGAGCCTCTGCGCATGGAGGCGGAGCTATCTGATCTACCCCCGGGCGAGGGCGACGAGTACCGCGTGGGCGGGGACGGCGAGCCCGTACCCCTGGTCGCCGTCAACGACGCGACCCTGCGGCTGGGTCAGATCGTGGACGCGCTGCACATCCCCAACCCCGAGGGCGGCGCGACCGATGAGCCAACTGAAGAACCAACGGAGGAGCCGGAAGACACAGGTACGCCGGCGCCAACGGCGACCACGGGCGTCCCAACGGTGGAAACCACGCAGGAACTGGGGTGCGAGCACACGCAGCCCGGAGTGCAGAGCGACCTGCTGGATCTGATCTTCGCCTTCCTGGTCGCCGTAGAAGAGCTCAGTGATACGGATCCCGGCGCGGGAGAGATGGTCTTGCAGGTCGTTTCCGCCGACGGCCGCGTCCTTGCGGGTCCAGCCGACAGCCCCGGCCTTCTCAAAGAGCCGCTCGCCGGCGCGAAGGTGACCGCGACGGCGGCAGGGCCAGGCGTTCTGGAGGCGGACCAGTCGGCCACCACGGGCGACGACGGGTCCGCCCGGATCCGCTTCCCGATCAACCAGTTCGGCACATATATGGTCACGGTTGGGTCGGTGCAGGCAGCGGACGGCACGCTCTATGCGTTCAGGCCCGGCAGCGTGCACACCGCCGATTACACGGTGCAGGCGACATGCACCACGCCAGATGGCTTCTGATCCCTAGCGTATCCCGTGGGCCGGGACCCGCGTCCTGACCCTCGGGAGCCGGCGCGCTAGACTGACCCCATGCCGGCGCGCTCGCAGTGGACAGAAGAAGAAGCCCGCGACTGGTACGAGCGCCAGCCATGGCCGGTCGGCTGCAACTACATACCATCGAACGCGATCAACCAGCTCGAGATGTGGCAGGCCGAGACGTTCGACGAGGCGACCAACGACCGGGAGCTCGGCTGGGCCGCGGGCCTCGGCTTCAACACGGTGCGCGTGTACCTGCACGACCTCCTGTGGGAGGACCCCCAGGGCTTCCTCGACCGGATTGACCGCTTCCTCGACATCGCATCCAGACACGGGATACACACGTTGTTCGTGCTGCTGGACGGGATCTGGGACCCGCACCCGCGCGCCGGACCCCAACGGGCGCCACGCCCGCGCGTCCACAACTCCCGCTGGCTCCAGTCGCCAGGCGTGGAGATCTTCGCCGATCCACTGCGACATGACGAGCTGCGGCACTACGTCACAGGCGTTGTCGGGCACTTCCGGGATGACGAGCGCATCCTCGGCTGGGACATCTTCAACGAGCCGGACAACCCGAACCACGCCTACGCTACGGACGAGCCCGCTAACAAGCGGGCGTTAGCGCTCGCCCTTATTCGTAAGGCTTACAATTGGGCGCGGGAAGCCGGGCCATCGCAGCCGATAACGTCGGGCGTCTGGCGGCCGGAATGGGTGAGTACAGGAGCGCGCTCAGAACTGGACGAGTTCCAGCTTCGCGCCTCGGACATCATCTCCTTCCACGCGTACACCGGCCCGGCCCGCTTGCAGGAGCGTGTCGATGACCTCGTGGCGCTCGGCCGCCCACTGTTCCTCACCGAGTACCTGGCCCGGCCTTACGGCAGCACCTTTGAGGCGGTTCTGCCAATCCTCCGGGAGCGCAAAGTTGCGGCCTACTGCTGGGGCCTCGTCTCCGGTAAGACGCAAACGATCTACCCCTGGGATTCCTGGGCGAAGACCTACGACTCCGAGCCCGATCCCTGGTTCCACGACATCCTGCGGCCGGACGGGACGCCATACCGCGACGAAGAAGCAGCGTTCCTGCGGGATATGACTGTAGGGGCGTAGCCCCACGGGCCGAAGGCGCGCTACGCCCCTACGACTATGACATGTGGCCGCCGGCCGCTGCTCTTACGCGCAGGTCTTGTTGTAGTAGGGGCCAAGGAGGACGATATCGCTGAGGTTCACGCTGTTGGACGCGTTCAAGTCGAACCTCTGGTTGTAGCCCGGCTGGCCCTGGGACTTGTTATACGACGGGCCCATATGGACCACGTCCGAAAGGTTCGTTGTCCGGCTGTCGTTGAAATCCGGCGGCCAGTAGTCCGGCTCGTCGTTGGCTACCGCGGTGGCGTTGCAGTGTTGCGCAGGGTCAGTGCCAACGTGGCTTTCCTCGGCAGCGGCAAACCCATCGCAGTCGTCGTCGCCGGGAGGAACCGGCCACAGCGGGAGGTCCTGGGCCGGGTTCGCCCAGGCGGGACAGTTGTCGCAACCGTCCGACGGGCCGTCCCCATCGGAGTCGGCTGGTGGCGACCCCAGCAGCAGCCGGCCGGAGCCGAACATGTTGTCCGGTCCGGCGGGCCCCAGGTCGACGGCGCTGCCGGCCATGAGTGATTTAACGGCGGCGGGGCCCAGGCAGGGTGACCGCTGAAGAGCCAGCGCCGCGGCGCCCGCCACGTGCGGTGCAGCGGCGGAAGTGCCGTAGAACCCTCCGCCGTACGTTGCGGACGAAACGCCGTCGGGCGCCACGAGGTCCGGCTTGGTGCGGCCGTCGACTGTCGGGCCTTGCGAACTGAACGTCTCCAGCGTGGCCGGCGTGGCCCAGTAGACGGCACCCGCCGTCAGGGCCACGGCGTTGTCCGCAGGCTGAAGGAGGCTGCCGGCATCCACCCGGTATTCGAGCCCCTGCACCCAGGACATCATGTGAATGAATGCGTCTGACGATGAGAAGTACTCTTTCACCACTACCTGGTACGAGTCGGTGGCCGGTGCCAGGACGGAGATCGACTCCCAGGGTTCAGCGCCGGCGACGCAGGATACTCCGTCGTGCTGGAAGTTCTCCGACGCCCCGACGACCTGGGTCTGCTGGCCAACCTGCCGTATCACATACAGGTCATAGTCGCGGCAGGACGAACCCCACGGGTCGTCCCACTTCATCTCGACGGCGATCGTTTGACCTGCCCCGACCACTCCCAGGAGATCATTAGTTTCGTCCACAGGCGCGGGAGAGAACTCGTGGTAGGTGTCCGAGTCCGTGTCGGTGAAGGTTCCTGACCAGTGCTTGCGGGCGTGGTTGCCGGCGGCGATCGACCAGAAGGCGCCGTTCGAAATGGAGGTGGTCACAACATCATCGACTATGCCCGTGCCGTCTCCGGGCCCGGACAGGAAGTACCCCCACGACGCGTTGATGACCTGTACGCCCTCTGACGTGAGATAGGCGCTCGCGCTGGCGAGTTCAACTTCCGTGTCGAAGTTCACGAGATACAACTGCGCGTCGGGCGCCATGTCGTGGACGATCTCCGCTACGCCGGTGCCGTGGGGAGTGCCACCGCCGATGTCGCCGTCAGCCCGGTACGATACAGCGGTCACGCTCGGCGGCAATTCGGTGCCCAGGAGACCCGTATAGCCCTGGAAGCCCAGGTCGAGTATCGCCACCTTTACCCCGGCGCCGGTGAGACCCTGCGCCTGCCAGGAATCCGCTCCGACGAGTCCCACGCCCTCGCTCGTCACGGCAGGAATGGCCTTCAGCGGCGGACGCACCGTGAGCACACGGGGCGCGCGAGCCAGCGCTCTCAACTGTCCGTACGGCACCCGCGCCTGGGCGAGGTTGCCGTAAGTCCCTTCGAGCCGGGCACCGTGTGCCAGGAGGATATCGCCGCCCGGCTGCCCATCGAACTGGACTATCACCCTGATGTCCCGGTCGGTTGCCGAAAGGCCCGCGGCGCCGGCCTCGGTCCGGGCCGTAGCGCCCCCGCCGGCGTCGAAGGCGTCGGCGATGTCTCTCAGGCGCGAGTCGAGGTGCGGATCCTGTGACCGTGGCGGCCCGGCGCGCGCCGTACCGGCCGGATCGCCGGCGAGCAGAACGAGCAGCGCCACCAATGCGAGCAGGGCAGTCTTCCAGGCGAAACGTTTGACCATGTCACGGGTGACCTCTTCAGGATAACAAACGTCGCCGCGAGCACATTTCCGCGCGAGTCCCGTCCTTCGCGGGATCGTCGGGGCTGGGGCCCCGACCCCACGGGTATCGTAGGGGCGTCCTTCGACCAGCTCGGGATGAGCGGAGCGGGGGTAGGGGCGCGGGTTTTGAAACCCGCCCCTACGCGCAGGTCTTGTTGTAGAAGGGGCCGAGGAGGACCACGTCCGACAGGTTCACGCTGTTGCTGGCGTTCAGGTCGAAGCGGGGGTTGTATGCCGGGTTCCCGAGCGACTTGTTGTACGAGGGCCCCATTAGGACGACGTCCGAAAGGTTGGTCGTGCGGCTGTCGTTGAAGTCGCTCGGCCAGTAGTCGGGTTCGTCGTTCGCCGTGCTGGTGTTGTTGCAGTGCTTCGTCGGGTTGGTCCCGACGAACTGCTCCCGCGCCACCGTGCCGTGTGGCGAGTGCCGAGTGCTGAGTGGCGAAGGAAGGTCAGGGTCTGCCTTCGCCCTCACGCTCGCGGCGCTCACGCTCTTTCGCTTCTTCTTCCTCGCGGCGCTCGCGCTCTTCCTGCGATTCCTCGAGTTCGATTGCGCCTTCCTCCGACGTCCGCAGCTCCGCGTTCATAGCCTCGCCGAGCACGGCGTAGCGGTCGAAGCCGAGGTAGTGGAGCGGCCGGTAGGCCGGATCGTCCGCCAGCCATGTCTCGTCGAACGCTTCCTTCTCCGCCTGCACCGCCACGATGCGGCCGATGAACAGCGTGTGGTCGCCAATCCGGTGCGTGTCCTCCAGACCGCACTCGATCCAGGCGAGGCAATCGCTGAGGAGGGGCGCCGACACCTTGGCGGCCGTGAAGGTCGCGAGCTTCGCCAGCTCCAGCTTCCCCACGTCTTCACCGGAAACCGTGCCGAAGTAATGCGCGTGGTCCACCAGGTCGCGCGCCGGGAAGTTCAGCGCGAACTCCTCCGAGAACCGGATCATGTCGTGCGTGTGCCGCGCCGGATGCACGACAACGCCGATCAGCGGCGGCGTGCGGGAGAGCGGCGTGTACCAGATCGCCGGCATTACGTTGGTCTGTTCTCGCCAGCGCGTTGTCACGAGGGCTACGGGGCCACCGTTCAAGAGGCGGAGTGAGTCGATTGGGTCCAGGTTGCGGCGGGTCACGGGGATAGGGTCTAGGGTGGAGGGTCAGGGGTCAAGGGGAAGGGAGTTGAGTGTAGAGTGCCGGGATGTATATGCTGGGGCGTCGATGGATACGGGGCTGGGCTTCGGCGAGGAGCAGG
>JBBISJ010000013.1:48220-50164 GCA_037441345.1 Chloroflexota bacterium | reverse complement strand
TGGTGTACCTTACGCCAGATGCCGTGAGACGCCGGCGAGCAGTGACCGACGCACTTGCGCCTCAGCCCGGCGAACGCGTGGCCGATATTGGCTGTGGCCCGGGCTTCCTGGCGCTGGAGATCGGTAACGCCGTGGGGCCGGGCGGAAGGGTCTGGGGCGTCGACCTCAGCGAGCCCATGCTCGCCCTCGCCCGGGAGCGGTGCGCGCGCCTTCCCTGGATCGCGCTCGAAGCAGCCGACGCCACTGCCCTGCCGTTCCCGGACGAGGAGTTCGACGCAGCCGTGTCGGTTCAGGTGTACGAGTATGTGCCCGCCGTCGAGCGGGCGGTGTCGGAGTTGTTCCGCATCTTGAAATCCGGTGGCCGGGCCGTGATCATGGCCACCGACTGGGACTCGATCCTCTGGCACTCGGGCAACCCGGAGCGCATGCGCTGCGTGTTGTCGGCCTGGGACGAACACCTCCACGATCCGCGGCTCCCCCGGTCGATCCGGGCGCTTCTGCGAAATGCGGGTTTCGTGGTGGGAGAGACAAGTGTCGTCCCTCAGCTCAACCCGGCGTACGACGAGAACACCTACAGCGTGGGGCTGATCCCGCTGATCCAGGCGTTCGTTGCCGGACGCCGTGGCGTTAGCGCGGACGAAGCAGCCGACTGGGTGGCAGACCTGCGTACCCTGGGGGAGCGGGGCGAGTACTTCTTCTGCCTGAATCAGTATCTCTTCACGGCAACCAAGCCGGCCGCCTGAATCCGCGGCCGCAGTGCGATAATCGGCGCATGGGTGGGCGTATCCTGGTCGGGTCGTGCTCCTGGGCCGATAGGACGCTGATCGACAGCGGCTGGTACCCGCCGACGGCGAAGTCGCCGGCCGAGCGGCTGCGCTTCTATTCCGAGCAGTTTCCGATCGTCGAGGTCGACAGCACGTACTACGCCATCCCGCTGCGTACCAACGCTGAGGGCTGGATCGAGCGCACGCCGCCGGACTTCACGTTCGACGTCAAGGCGTACGGCCTGTTCACGCTGCACGGGGCCGCGGTGCAGGCGCTGAAGAAGGAGATCAAGGCGCAGCTGCCACCGGACGCGCAGGCGAAGCGCAACATTTACTACAAGGACGTGCCCACAGACATCGGCGACGCGCTGTGGCAGCGGTTCCTGGACGACGTGCTGCTGCCGCTCGACAGCGCCGGCAAGCTGGGCGTGGTCCTGTTCCAGTTCCCGCCCTGGTTCGGTCCGCGCCGCGACAACCGCGACTACATCATCGAGGTCAAGGAGCGGCTGGGGCAGTTCCCGCTCGCGGTGGAGTTCCGGAACTCCGCGTGGATGGCCGAGCCCGAGGACCAGGAGCGCACGCTCAAGTTCCTGGCGGACCACGCCATCGTCTACGTCTGCGTCGACGAGCCGCAGGGGTACAAGACGAGCGTGCCGCCGGTGACCGCCGCCACTACTCGGACTGCTGTGCTGCGGATGCACGGCCACAACGCAGCAACGTGGAACACGCGAGCGGCGACCGCCGCTGATCGGTTCGACTACCTGTACGGCGAGGACGAACTGCGAGAATGGGCGCCCCGAATCGTCCGGTTGGCGGAGGAGGCGGACGAGGTGCACGTGCTGATGAACAACTGCCACCGGGACTACAGCGTCCGCAACGCGCGGGAGATCGGCGAGATGCTGGGGCTGTGGGACGGCGGGTCGAGGGTGCCGGGTCAGGGGTCGAGGGTGAAGAGTCAAGGGTCGGGGGTTGAGGGTGAAGGGCTGCAGGAGAGGATGCTGTGACCGGCGGATGGGGGTAGAACTGAGAACCTGGAACCCAGAACCGGAAGGGCTGACACGCGCAACCCGGGCATGGAACTCTTGTGCCACTGCCCCTTGGCCTGCTGCTCCGCGTGATGGCGGAGGGGGTGGGATTCGAACCCACGGTACCCGGAGGTACACACGCTCTCCAGGCGTGC
>JBBISJ010000013.1:19518-48204 GCA_037441345.1 Chloroflexota bacterium | reverse complement strand
ATCGTCCACTCTGGCACCCCTCCGCGGAGAGAACCGAGAACCCGGAACCCAGAACCGGCCGACGCGCTGCTGCTGCCGGCCACGCGTCGCTTGTTCTAATGCCCGCTTGTTCCAATGCTCCGTAGCATGGCGGAGGGGGTGGGATTCGAACCCACGGTACGCCAAAAGACGTACAACGGTTTTCGAGACCGCCCCGATCAACCACTCCGGCACCCCTCCGGGGCTGTTACCAGTGTAGCAGGGGCGGACAAAAGCGATAAAGCGCCGGTGCGGTTGTGCTAGTCTTGCGTTCGATGTCAACGCTCCAGTTCGGCGCGATCGTCTATCCGAACGAGTGGCGTTACACGGCGCGCATCGAGGAGCTCGGCTACGACTCGGCGTGGACGAGCGAGCACCTCTTCTTTTACGTCCCGATGTTCGACGCGATGACGGTGCTGGCAGCGATGGCTGCGGTGACGGAGCGGGTGAAGCTCGGCACGGCGGTGACGCTGCTGCCGCTGCGGCAGGCGGCGTGGACGGCGAAGGAAGTCGCCACCGTGGACATCATTTCCGACGGGCGGGTGATCCTCGGCGTGGGCGTCGGCGGCGAGTACCCTAAGGAGTTCGAGGCGGCGGGAGTGCCGGTGAGGGAGCGCGGCGCCCGTATGGACGAGGCGATCCGCGTGATGAAGATGCTCTACACCGAGAACAACGTCACGTTCGACGGCCGCTTCACGAAGCTGCCGGGCGTCACGCTCGGGCCGAAGCCGAAGCAGCCGGGCGGCCCGCCGGTCTGGGTCGCCGGCCGCTCCGAAGCGGCGATGCGGCGCGCCGGGCGGCTGGGCGACGGTTACGTGCCGTACCTGTTCTCGCCGGAGCGGTTCCGGGACGGCATGGCGAAGGTGCGGGAGTACGCAGAGAAGGCCAGCCGAGACCCCGGGGCGATCACGCCGGCGATCTACCAGTTCATCGCCGTGGCGGACTCGTACGAGGAGGGCCGGAAGATGGCGCTGGCCGACCTCCAATTGCGCTACAACCAGCCGTTCGAGAAGGTCGTGGACCGTTACGTGGTGATGGGGACACCGGTCGAGTGCGCGCGCCGCCTGGCGGACTTCGCGGAGGCCGGCGCCGAGCACTTCATCCTGGTGCCGATCGGATTCTCCCCCGCGGATTACAGGCCGCAGATCGAGGCGATCGCGGCGGACGTGCTGCCGCGGATGCGAAGGGGGTAAGCGAGCCGCTCATGGCCGTGGCCACAGGCTGCGGAGCTAAGGAGGCGCTGTGTTCACGGAGATATTCACGAGGCTGGTGGGATATTTCCTGCCGGGGCGTCCCGATTTTCATCTGAGTTCATCGGAGCGAGAGCACGTCTTGCTAGTGAGCTTCTTGCCCTTCGTGGTTGTGGGCATTCTACTACTGAATCTATACATAGACGTTGAGCAAATTGACCGTTTCGGGGGCTTCGGAAACGGCACCTCGGATGTCTGGGTGCGCCTAAGCACAACACTCAACGCCTTGAGCTTCTTTCTGCCCGGTCTGGCCGTTGGTGTCATGTTCCTGACCGGCATCCAGGCGGTCAGCCGCTCCGAGGGGAGCTGGTACTTGCTCTTCGCCAGCCTTCTCGCCCTTCTGGCGCTGGGCTTCGGTTTCACTGGATCCGGGATGTTCCTGGTCAGGGATCCGAACTCGGAATCGTTCTGGGAGCTCAGGGCCTACACCTGGGTGAACTGGGCTACAACGTTCAGTTTCCTCATTGCCGGATTTGGTTTCCTCGCGTACCGCGGCCTCGGCGCGACAGAACCGTGGGCGGGTGGCGAGATGGAGGACGAGGACGACGAGGACAGCGCGGTTAGCGAGTACTAATCTGGGGGGATCGGTCAGGCCTGAGATCCTGCCTGTGGTCTATCCGTCGGCGTTCATTATTTTGAGGAACTTGTGCTTGCCCACCCGAAATACGAGGCCATCGATCAGTGCGAAGTCGTCGGATGTGTGAACATCGCCATCGATGTCTACTGCACCACTCTTGATGAGACGCCGCGCTTCAGAAACACTTGAGGCCAACCCCACTTCGGCGAGCACCTTTGCGAGGGACATGCTGTCGACGCGTTTTACTCCGTCGACGTCGAAGACCGGCCTCTGAAATTTGTCGGCCGTCCTTGCGAAGGATATCCGGTACTCAGTGATGTCCTCCGGTAGTTCGCGCTTGCTGAAGGTGCGCACGAACTGCTCCTCCGCGTCGGCCGCGGCGGTCAGGCTGTGGAACTGGGTCACGATCTCCCGCGCCAGCCGCATCTTGGCGTCGCGCGGGTTGGCGGTGTGTTGATCGACGGAGCCGCGGATCTCCGCGACTTCGGCGTCCGGCAGGTCGGTCAGCAGTTCGAAGTAGTCCGCGATGAGGTGGTCCGGGATGGACATGATCTTGCCGTACATTTCGTGCGGCGGGTCCTCGACGGCGACGTAGTTTCCGAGGCTCTTGCTCATCTTCACCTCGCCGTCGGTGCCAACCAGCAGCGGGACGGTGTAGACGATCTGCGGCGGCTGCCCGAAGTGGTGTTGCAGCTCCCGGCCGACCATCAGGTTGAACTTCTGGTCCGTGCCGCCGAACTCGACGTCGGCCTGGACGGCGACGGAGTCGTAGCCCTGGAGCATCGGGTACAGCAGCTCGTGCACACCCACCGGCTTGTGCGACGCGAAGCGGTCCGCGAAGTCGGCGCGCTCCAGCATCTGGGCGACGGTGAACTGCGCGGCGAGGCGGACGACGTCGGACAGGCCGAACTCGCCGAACCACTCGGTCTGCCAGCGCACCTCGGTCATCTCGCGATCGACGATGCCGAAGAACTGGCGCAGGTAGGTCTCGGCGTTGGCCTTCACTTCCTCCGCTGTCAGCATCGGGCGGGTCTTCGACTGGCCTGAGGGATCGCCGATCTGCGCCGTCCAGTCGCCGACGATGATGACGACGCGGTGGCCGAAGTCCTGGAGCTGGCGCAGCTTGCGGAGGCCGACCGCGTGGCCGATCGTCAGGTCCGGCGCACTCGGGTCGAAGCCCATCTTCAGGCGGAGCGACTTGCCGGACTTCAGGGCGCGCACGAAGTCGTCGCGGGGGATGATCTCGGCGACGGCCCGCTCGGTCAGCCAGCGGACCTCGTCGTCGTTGGGGACGCGGGCGTCAGGCATCGGCGTCGTGCTCGTGATGGCGGAAGTAAGCCCGGGTCTGGTCGACGTCGCGGTGCATCTGGGCAACGAGCTCCTCGACCGTGTCGAACTTCTCCTCGCCGCGCAGGCGTTCGAGCAGTTCGATCTTCAGCTCCTCGCCGTATATCCGCCCGTCGAAATCCATGATGAACGCCTCGACGGTCGGGCGCGGTTCCACGTCGAAAGTCGGCCGGATGCCGATGCTGGTGCAGGATTCGTATGAGCTTTCGCGAATGTAGGCGCGGGTCACGTAGATGCCGTATGCCGGAAGCGCGCGGTCGAGGCCGATGGCGATGTTGGCGGTCGGGAATCCCATGTCATGGCCGCGGTGATCGCCCTGGACCACCGGGCCGCGCAGCGAGTACGGCCGCCCGAGCAGCAGACGCACGCGCTGCACGTCCCCGTCGGACAACGCCTGGCGGACGGTGCTCGACCCGATCTTCTCCTCGTGCTCGCGGAGCATCGGCGCGACCTGGAGGCGGAAACCCAGGTCTTCGCCGACCTCGCGGACGACATCCATGGTGCCGGCGCGGTTGCGGCCGAGGGCGAAGTCCGGCCCGACGACGAGGAGCTTCATCTGCAACTCATCGACGAGCAACGCCAGGAACTCGCGCGGCGAGAGCTGGGCAAGCTCGGACGTGAAGGCGAGCACGCCCACCGCGTCGAGACCCAGCGCCTGTAGCAGCTCTACGCGTTCCTCGAGGGACGTCAGGTAGGTGATCGCGATGCCCGGGCGCAGGACGGTGCGCGGGTGCGGGTTGAAAGTAACGGCTACGGCGGCCAGGCCTTCAGCGCCCGCTGCTTCGCAGAGCGTGGCGACGAGGTGCTGGTGGCCACGGTGCACACCGTCGAAGACGCCGATCGTCACGGCCGACGGACGGCCGGGGGCGATGCGGGCAAGCTCGCGGCGGGCGAGGATCACGCTCATCCGGCGGCCCCCACCAGCGCGCGCAAGTTCACATCGGGCGTTAGCGGATCGATCGAGCAGCCGGGGGCGAGCATGAAGCGCCGGCCACCCGTTTCGGCGATGGCGGCGCTTGCCTCGCGCGACACGTCGTCCGCGGTGCCGGAGAAGACCGTGGTTTGGCCAACACCGCCCATCACAGCCCTATCGGTGCGGGAGATGACATCCGCGAACGAGGGATTGCCGACGCCGAGTACATCCCAGTGGAAGGCGGCGACGGGGTAATCGAGAAGTTTCTGCAGGTAGTTGTTGTTCCGGCAGACGTGAAGGACGTTGAACGGCGCGCCTTTCACAGCGTCCAGGACCGGCAGGTCGTACGGCCGGCCAAAGCGCTCGTAGTCCTCCCAGGAGATGTTGTCCGCGGAACCCCAGTCCACGCCGGCGAAGAAGATGCCGGACGCGCCCGCGTCGAGGCAGGCACGGACGTAGGGGACAAGCGTGCGGGAGATCGCGTCGAGAGCGGACTCCAGGGCATTGCCGTGGTCCCGCATCATCTCCTGCACGAACTTCGGGGAGCCGTTCATGAACCGCATCACCGCCAGCGGCGTGAACACCGTCTGGATAAACGGCGCCTCGCCGCGTACGCCATCTGCGATCCGGCGCAGCGCCTCGATCTGCTCGCCCCACGCGCCGCTGATTCCGTCCAGCGGCTGGATGCGCACCAGGTCTTCCGGCGAATCAACGGCTTTGGTTGCGACGGTCGGCAGGCGGTCTTCGTAGCTCTGGTAGACGGCGCCCCAGGGCTCAGCGTAGTAGGAGTAGCGCGGGTTGACCTTGATGAAGTCCCAGCCGTACTTGCGGTACGCCTCCAGCGTCATCTCCGCCAGGTCTGCGGCCGACCATTCGCGCTGGTAGTCGTGCCACCAGGCAGAGACGGGTACGTGGTCCACCGGCTCGCCGCGGAGGGCGGCGCGGACGCGTTCCTGTTTGCGCAGCGGGGCCGTCATGGCGAAGTAAGTGTACGGGATACGTTAAGGGGCGGGCCAGAGAACCGGCTCCCGGTCAGCCCGCGGTTTCGGCGGCGGTCTCGATCAGGTCGATATCGCCGAAAGGGGTCTCCTGCTCGGCCCAGAGCGTCCCACCCTTAATCATCTCCAGGATCGCCAGGAACAGCACCACCACCTCGGTGCGCGTACGGCAGGCCGCCAGGAGCGGGCGCAGCGGCAAGCGTCCCCGGCTGCGCGACACGGCTTCGCTGACTTCGGCTATCTTCTCGTTCACGGTGACCGGCTCGATGTGAAGGACGGCCTCTTCGGGTTCGGCGGGCTTGCCGGCCAGGGCCTCCTTGACGGCGGAAAGGAGCGTGTCCAGAGTCACTCCCTCGAGGCCGGGCGGCAGTGGCACGTTGCGTGCCGGAGCGGCGCGGGCGAAGGTGCGGCGGCCTTCTTCCTCGAGCTGGCGGAACAGGTCCACCGCCTCGCGGAAGCGCTTGTGCTCCGCCAGCATCTGGGTGAGTTCCTCGGCGGTCTGCTCGATCTCCTCGTCGAGGTCGGCGGCGGGCGGGCGGGCGCCGGGCAGGAGAGCGGCGGACTTGATGAAAAGGAGGCGGGAGCCGACGTTGATGAACTCGGCCAGCGCATCGGGGTCCATGACGCCGTTTTCGATCTCGCGCCAGTACTGGTCGGTGACTTCAGCAAGGGAGAGGGCGGTAATGTCGAGCTTCTGCTGCTCGATGAGGTCGAGGAGAAGGTCTACAGGGCCGCTGTAACCCTCGACCTGCACTTGCACCATCTCCTCCATGATAGAAAGGGCAAAGAGGGTCTGCCAAGAGGAATGGCGCAATGGTTTGTGCGGATTATCCATTGAAGATGTGGGAAACGGTGGAACAATTGGGCCGTAGAACAGTAGAACAATCGAACAATTGAACAGGCCGTCCGCGCCTTTGTTCCATTGTCCCCTTGTTCAATTGTTCCATTGTCTAATCTTTCGCCCGGTACTCGCCTGACTTGCCGCCGGTCTTGCTAACGAGCCGGATGTCGCCGATGCGGATGTCTTTCTGCGCCGCCTTCAGCATGTCGTAGACAGTGAGTGCCGCGACCGCCACCGCGGTGAGCGCCTCCATCTCGACGCCCGTTTTGCCGGTCGTGCGGACGGTGGCCGTGATGTCGATGGCATAACGGTCCTGGTCCGGCTGCAGGTCGACGTCGATGCCGGTGAGGAGCAGCGGGTGGCAGAGCGGGATCAGGTCGGGCGTGCGCTTGGCGGCGGTGACGCCGGCGAGCCGCGCGGTCGTCAGCACGTCCCCCTTCTTGCCGGTACCGGCCACGGCGAGCCGCAGCGTCTCCGCGCTCATGTAGACGGAGCCTGCCGCGGTCGCTTCGCGGGCCGTGTCGTCCTTCGCCGACACGTCGACCATGCGGGGGCGGCCGGATTCGTCCAGGTGGGAGAGCTTGCCATCGGGTGTCATGAGCGTAGTTTAGCGCGGAACGGCACCGGCGGACGGCGTGATTCCCCCGCACCCCCCTTGTCAGGTTGAAAACCTGACCCCCGGTCAGGTGTCGAGCTGGAGAGATTGCGGCCCGATGGCGGGCGGGCGGAGGTACACCGGACGGAGTAGGGCCGGGTTCGAGAGCTCGCCCGCAGCCAGGCGCTGGTGTCCGAGCGCAGCCAGCGCAGGCGCCCGGCCTTCGGCGGCCGGCGGGACAAACGAAGCGGTCTCGCCCAGCTCGGTTCGCAGCAGCGCTTCCAGTTCGCCATCGATCTCGCCGGTGAACCGCGTCCGCGACTGGATCGCTCCGGCGAGCTCAGCGGGCCGGGAGAGTTGCGGCGCGAGCACTTCGCGCCACGGATCCGAGCGGTGGGCGGCCCAGGCCAGATCGCCACGCCCGGCGCGGTGGACGGCGACGATGTCGCCCGCGAACCCACGGTGAGGGTAGGCGTCGAGTTCGAGGCGGCCGACGCCGATCAGCGGCAGCACCAGCGCGGCGGCGAGCCCCTTGGCGACGGCGATACCCACGCGGAGGCCGGTGTACATGCCGGGTCCCGTGGAGACGAAGACGGCGGAGAGGTCATCCTTCGCGAGCTCCGCCTCCTTCAGGAGCGCATCGATGGCGGGGAGCAGTTCAACGGTGTGGTTGCGGCGGCACTCCCAGGCGCGCTGCGCAACCACTTCGCCGTCGCGGGAGAGTGCGATTGAGGCGAGGCCCGAGGCGGTGTCGATCGAGAGTTCCATCAGCCGGGCTCTAGCGCACCCAGTATCCTTTCGCCGCGCCGAGTGCGGGCGGTGAAGGTCAGCGTGCGCGTGTCGTCGCGGCTCACTTCGAAGCGCACCAGCACGTCTTCTTCGGGCAGGGCCCAGTCGCCGCGCTCAGGCCACTCCACGGCCAGCACGCCGTCCTCCGTTATCTCACCCAGCGCCAGGTCTTCCACCTCCAGGGGATCTTCAAGGCGGTAGAGGTCCGCGTGGTAGAGCTTCTCCCGCCCCTGGTACTCACCCATAATCACGAAGGACTTGGAGGAGACGGTGCCTTCGTACCCCAGCCCGCGCGCCAGGCCCTGCACGAATACGGTCTTGCCCGCGCCGAGCTCGCCCGAGAGGAAGATTACGTCGCCGGACCGCGCCACGCGCCCGCTCGCCTCGCCGATAGAGCGCGTCTCTTCCGGGGTATGGGAAAGCAGACAGCGTTCGGCGGTCACGGCCGGAAGGCGTCCCAGCCGGTCCGAGCGAAGGTGATCTCGCTGCCGTCCGCGTCCAGCAGTCTGACGCGGTGCTCCGGCGACTCGACGATCTTGCCGATGATCGCTATTGGCTCGGTCGCAACACGCGCCACCTCGTCGACCAGTGAACGGGACCCGGTCAGCACAAGCTCATAGTCTTCGCCGCCTGTGCAGGCGAGGCGGAGCGCGTCATCCGGGTACGCGGCCCGTAGTTCGTCGCTGATGGGGACGTCCGCCGCGTGCACAACAGCGCCAACACCCGACATCTCGCAGACGTGGCCGATATCCTGGAGCAGGCCGTCGGAGACGTCGATCCCGCAGTGGATACCGGCCTCGGCCGCCGTCCGGCCGGCGGCGACGGGGGGCGATGGGCGCATGTGCGCTCGCACCAGCGGATCACTCGTGTCCGCGCCGCCCTTCAACCGCAGTAGACCTGCGGCAGAGTCGCCGAGCGTGCCCGAGACGGCGATGACGTCGCCCGGCCGCGCGCCCGAACGCCTGAGGATCAGCGGTTCGCCGCCCTCCTGCTCGCAGCGCCCCAGCAGGGCGACAGTCACAGCGATCTGCCCGGCGCGCACGACGTCCCCGCCGACAATCGCCACATCGTAAGCGTCGGCACACGAGCGCAAGCCCGCGTAGAGCGCGTCGATCTCCTCGACGGTCCGCTCTGAAGGCAGCGCGAGTGTCACCAGCGCAAACAGCGGCGTCGCGCCCATCGCAACGACGTCGCTCACATTCACGGCGAGCGCCTTCCAGCCGGTTTCCGGCCAGGGCACCTGCCCGCCGAGGAAGTGAACGCCGTCCACCATCGTGTCTGTCGTCATGACAATATGCTCGGAGCCGAATCTCAGCACCGCAGCGTCGTCGCCAATGCCGACGACCACGTCGTGCGGCGGCGTGGGCAGCAGGTCCGAAAGGCGGCGGATGAGGGCGAATTCCCCGAGCGAGGCGAGGGTCATACCGGAGCTATTGTACGGCGACAGGCGCAACGCGCTCCGGCGCAGCACACTGCGCCGCTACGACTCCGGTTATTCCGTCCAGAATTCGGCGACGGCTGCCGCCTTCCCGGCATGGTCACCGGCGAGCGGGCTGCGGCCAAAGTAGTGGAGGGTGAAGTCGTCGTGGTAGAGGGCGAAGATCGCCGCCACGTCGCCCCGCTGCCAGGCGTCGCAATAGGCGCGGATCACGGCTTTGGTTTGTTCGCGGGCGTCCGTCACGCCCCTGTCCTCGCTACCTCCGCCATCAACCTAACGTACCCATCCAGGTGCCCCTGCGCCTCTGCCGGACCGACGGACGGCAGCCAGAAGATGCAGCGCTCCACGCCCACGTCGATGTAATGCTGGATCACCTCAGGGCGCGGCTGCGCGCCGTACACGGTGACAGGGATCGGCCCGCGCCCCGCTTCGGCGGCGAGGCGATTGAGTTCCTTGATCCGGTTGCCGATGTCCGCGCCGCGGCCGGGGATCGGCATCCAGCCGTCGCCGTAGTCGATCACCCGCTTCAGCGTGTGCTCGCCGTTGCCGCCGACGAGAATCGGTGGATGTGGCTTCTGCACGGGCTTGGGCCATGACCAGATCGGGTCGAAGTTCACGAACTCGCCGTGGTACTCGGCCTCGTCCTGCGTCCAGATCGCCTTCATCGCCTCGATCCGCTCGCGCATGATCTTGAAGCGCCGCCTGGGATCCGTCCCGTGGTTCTCCATCTCCTCTTCGTTCCAGCCGCCGCCGACGCCGAGAATGAACCGCCCGCCCGAGATCAGGTCCAGGCTGGCGATCTCCTTGGCGAGCGTGATCGGGTCGCGCTCCATCACCAGTGCGATGCCGGTCCCGAGCCTGATCTTGCTCGTGACGGCAGCGGCCGCGGTCAGCGCGACGAACGGGTCGTAGGTGTGCCAGTACTCCTTCGGCAGGTCAGCGCCGCCGGGCCATGGTGTCCGCCGGCTGGCGGGGATGTGCGTGTGTTCCGGGAAGAAGAGCGATTCGAAGCCGCGCTCCTCGGTGGCCCGGGCGAGCGAGACGGGATCGATCGAGTAGTCGGTGGGGAACATGACGACGCCGTATTTCATGGGGAGACCTCCGTTAGGGCAGATGAACAATGGAACAATAGAACAATCGAGCAAGCGATGCGAGGCGTGCCGCGCCTGAATGTCCGGTTCTGATCTAGTCCGGCAGAAGCGTAAACGCCCGTCCGTCCGCCATTCGCAGCACCCCAAAGTGTCGCCGGTCCAAAGTCACGATCATGTCCGTCCCTAGCCGCTCCGCCAGTACGGCCACCGACGCGTCCGTGGCACCCAGAGGGAAGTCAGCATACCGCTCAACCAGGTCAGCGACGAGGGGCCAGTCCTCGGCCAACGGTAGATCGACATCCCAGGCCGGCAGTGCTCGCAGAAATCTGGCTTCCTCGATCGCGCCGAGCCGTGTACTGAGGAAGTAGGTCACCTCCCCAACCACGAGGGCAGGTATGACCAGGTCCAGAGTCGTCTGACGGAAGAAATCGACGCACCGGGTGTGGTGCACGTCGTCCCGGTCGGCGGCGGCGAGGAGCGGCCCCGTGTCAACGATCGCGATCAACCGCGAACTCTTCGCGAAGGATCTCCTCGTGGTCTATCGAAAGTGTCCCATGCCCGCTGCGACCAATACCGATGAAGGAGAGCTTCCGCTCCTTATCGTCGCGGCCAAGCTGCTTCTCGATCCCTTCGCGGACAACTCGAGAGACAGGAACGCGACGCCGCCGCGCCTCGCGTTGCAGGGCTGCGGCAAGATCCTCCGGCAAGCTAATTGTTATGCGTATCATACGTGCATAATAGCATACTCGGACGCCTTCGGGCTGCCCTGGGTCCCAACGATGTTCTATTGTTCAACTGTTCAATCGTTCCCGGAGGTACCCATGAACTTCGAGCAGATCATCTACGATAAGCAGGACGGCATCGCGACGATCACCCTGAACCGGCCCGAGCGCATGAACGCGTTCACGGCGAAGATGATCGACGAGTGGTACGCCGCGCTCTGGGACGCGCACACGGATCCCGATGTCAGGGTTGTGATCGTGACCGGTGCCGGGAGCCGCGGCTTCTGCACCGGTGCGGACGTCGGCGGCGGCGGACCGCTCGGCGGGCTCCAGAACCGGCAGCGGACCGCGGTGGAGAACCGGAACTTCCTGCGCGACGGCGTCCAGCGGATCCCCCGGCTCGTCTCGCTGATGGAGAAGCCGTACATAGCGGCCATCAACGGCGCCGCTGTGGGCGCCGGCATGGACATGGCCTCGATGTGCGATATCCGGTTCGCGGCCGAGAGCGCGCGCTTCGGCATGACCTACGTGCGCATGGGGATCATCCCCGGGGACGGCGGCGCCTACTACCTGCCGCGGATCATCGGGACGGCGCGGGCGCTGGACCTGATCTGGACCGGCCGGCTGATCGATGCCCGCGAGGCGCTGGCCATGGGGTACGTAAGCGCCGTCGTTCCTGACGACGTCCTGATTAACTTCACGAGGGAGTACGCGTTAAAGCTTGCAAAGGGGCCCGCCGTGGCTATCCAGCTGGCGAAGCGCCTGGTGTACCGCTCCGCCCACGCGGACGCAGACGCCGCGCTGGACCTGGCCCAGCAGGCGATGTACATCGCCCAGGGCACGGAGGACGCGGTAGAAGGACCCCGGGCTTTCGCCGAAAAGCGGGAGCCCGACTTTAAGGGACGATAGCAAGCAGAGACGATGCCATCCACGAAACCGAATAGGCGGGACTAGCGGATGAGCCGCCGCCGCTACTCGTACACGCCCCGCCGCAACGGCCGGCCCGGACGCCCGGTTGCCCGCGGCCACATCCCAGACCGCACCTCCTCCCCGCTCCTGCCGGTCATGCTGATCACCGGCAGCGTACTGATCGTCGTGGGCCTCCTCGCCGGGGGCGGCGACGCGCTCGAATCGCCGTCCACCCGCGTACTTTCCGCCTCGGACGGGCCGCAACCGCTGCAGCGAGTTCCCGCCCAAAATGCGGCAGCGCCCGCGGAAGCGGTGATCGCCGAGCAGCCGCCCGTACCGGGCGACGACGCGCCACCGCAGATAACCGGCGGCGCTGCCGTGGTGATGGAAGCGTCGTGCGGCGCGGTGCTGCACAGCCTCAACGCGCACACTCAGCTGCCGCCTGCGAGTCTCACCAAGATCGCCACCGCCCTCGTGGCAGTGGACTACATGGACATGGATCAGGTGATTGACGTCAGCATCGACGGGGGAGCGCTGTCGATGCAGACGGACGCCACCGTCATGGGCCTGAAGCCGGGCCAGCAGTTGAGCCTGGCGGACCTGATCGGCGGGATGATGATGCGGTCCGGCAACGACGCGGCGATCACGATCGCGGAGGCGATCTCGGGCACCGAGGAGGCGTTCGCCGGCCTGATGAACCAGAAGGCGGCAGCGCTGGGTCTCGAGGACACGCACTTCGCGAACTCACACGGGCTGGACGACCCTCAGCACTACACTTCGGCGTTCGACATAGCGGTCCTGGGCCAGCAACTGCTCCAGAATCCGCGGCTGGCGCAGATCGTCGGGGCGCCGAGCTACACACCGAACTGGGACGGCGGGTCTCTGCAGAACATCAACCTCCTGCTCGGAAACTACCCCGGCGCGATCGGGATCAAGACCGGATACACCGACCTGGCTGGCGCGACGATCGTCGGCGCAGCGGAGCGCTACGGACGCACGCTCGTTGTCTCCGTTCTGCAGAGCAGCGACCCGTACGTGGATGCGTCCTCCCTGCTGGACTGGGCGTTCAACAACACAGCGCCCGCTTGCGGCGGCCCTGCCCAGGCCGGGGCGGCCTCAACGCCCGCGGCTCAGGTCGCCAGCCGCTGACTCCCGCGCCCGAACCGGCCCACCCGCCGTGTACGATGTAGGCGTGGACAAGCTGACCCTGATCCCGTTCGACCGCCCGTTTGACGCCACCATCACCCCACCCGGCTCCAAGAGCCTGACAAACCGCGCGCTGGTCCTCGCGGCTCTCGCCGACGGGGAATCGCACATCTCCAACATCCTGCTGGCAGACGACACGGAGGTCATGCTGGCCGGTCTGCAGCAACTGGGCTTCGCACTGTCGATCGACCGGGCCGGGAAGGCAGCGTCGGTTCGCGGCGAGGCCGGGCGGATCCCGGCGGCCACGGCAGACATCTACTGCTCCAACAGCGGCACGACGATCCGCTTCCTCGCCGCCGTTTGCGCGCTGGGTAACGGCGAATTCCGGCTCGACGGCAACCGGCGCATGAGAGAGCGGCCGATCTCAGGGTTGGCGGACCTCCTCACTGCCCTGGGCGCCACAACCGAGTACGAGATGCGGCAAGGCTGTGCACCTATCATCGTGCATGCCTCCGGCCTCAGCGGGGGACACGCGACGTTCGCGTCGGCCGGGTCCTCCCAGTTCCTCTCGGCGGTGCTGATGGCCGCGCCTTACGCGCGGGATGCGGTTGTGATCGACGTTGACGGGCCGGCTACCAGCCGGCCCTACATCGAAATGACTGTCGCCATAATGCGGCAGTTCGGTCACGAAGTGACGGTCGAGCAACGCCCGGGCGGCGCCTCTTATCGCGTGCAACCGGGCCGGTACAAGCCCTGCAATCTCGTGGTGGAGCCGGATGCGAGTTCCGCCACGTATTTCATGGCAGCGGCGGCCGTCAGCCCGGGTTCGCGGGTGACGATCGAAGGCCTGGGTTCGCAGAGCCTCCAGGGCGACGCCGGGTTCGCGGCGGTGCTATCGCAGATGGGCGTCATCGTCACAGTCGACGAGAATTCCGTAACCGTCGAGGGGCCGGAGCGGCTTACGGGCATCGAAATCGACATGGCCTCGATGCCGGACGCCGCCATGACCCTGGCTGTGGTGGCTCTTTTCGCGGAGGGGGAAACGCTGATTCGTGGCCTCCACACGCTACCGCTGAAGGAGACCGACCGGCTGGCGGCGCTGAGCACGGAACTGCGGCGCCTGGGAGCAACCGTGGACGCGACCGACGACAGCCTGCGCATCGCGTCGGCGGAGACAATCAAGGCGGCCGAGATCGAGACCTACGACGACCACCGGGTGGCGATGAGCTTCGCGGTTGCCGGCACGCGAGTGCCGGGCATCACGATCATCGACCCCGACTGCGTCGGGAAGACGTATCCGGGGTTCTGGAGCGATCTGGAGGCGCTGCGCCCCTAGTTGTGCGTGGGATGCGGGGTCCGCGGCCCCACGGGCCCCGGGCTTCGCAGGGGGTGGCGGACCGCCTGTTCGGTCAGCTTCTTCTCCCAGTCGCGGCCGTACTGGAGGCGCTTGCCCATCATCCAGAAGACCGTCTTGTAGAGACTGGCAATAGTACCCATGTCGTCCCGCAACGTGGGCGTCAAAGACTCCCTCTTCATGGGCGTTACCTCCTCCAAGTGCAACGCCGCACCCCAGAAAGATGCTACAACTCAACCTGTTGATAGCAAGGGGCGTAACCGGCAAGGGTGCGGTTAAATTTCCGGGGATTCCTTACCGACTGAAAAGCAGCCCCAAAGCATGATTGCGCGAGCAGATTTTTCGACGCTACGCTTTGCCTCCAGCCAGCGACACCTCGCGTCCTTCTTCCCGCCACTCGGGCCAGCCTCCATCCAGCCGCGCCACCTGGAATCCACGCTCATCCAGTAGCGCTACGGCGTCATCGGCGAACTGGCAGTACTCGCCCCGGCAGTAAGTCACGATCAGCCGGTCCCGGGGCAACTCGCCCAGCCGCTCCGCCAGCTCGTCAAGGGGAATGTTGACAGCTCCCGGAATGTGCCCGCTCTCGAATTCGATTCCCGGCCGCACGTCCAGCAGTACCACGCCGTCACCTGCCAACAGGCTCGCCGCCTCCCCCCGCGTGACCGTCCTGTGTCCGGCCCGGCGCGGGATGTATTCGCGCACGAGCGCATCGATCTCCGGCAGCCGTTCCTCCCCTACGGATCGCAGCGTGAGCCAGAGCCGCGCCACCGCGGGCGAGGCCAGGCGGTAAAAGACCTTCGTGCCACGGCGTTCGGCCTCCACGAGCCTGGCCGCTCGCAGGGTCTGAAGATGCTGGGAAATATTCGCGACGGACTGTCCTGTCTCGGCGGCAAGCGCATCGACATTCCGTGGCGCCTGCGCGAGCAGATCGACGATCTCCAGGCGTTTATCGTTCGCCAGGGCCTGGGCGACCCGCGCGAACTGGGGGTAAAGCCGGTCCTTGAATTCGCGATGACTCACGCCGGGGATTATCGGGCCTCCGGGGTTGATTCGTCAAGTCTTCCATTAATCTCTTGACAGCGCTCTCGAAGCGGCCTAATATCAAGCAATCAATTGACGGCTAGAGAGGAGGTGCAAATGCCACAAGACCAGCTCGCAAAGCCGGACGTCGTCCTCGATGCCCCCGGCCTCGCCTGTGTCACACTCACCCCGCTCATCAAGCAGCAGATCAGCGAAATGCCCAGCGGCTCTCTCCTGGAAGTACGCACAGACGACCCCTCCGCGCGCGAGGGCGTCCCCGCCTGGAGCCGCCTCACCGGCAACCCGCTGGTCCAAACGGTGGAGGAGGACGCCCGGCACACGACGTTCCTCATCCGGAGGAAGTGAGAATACCACTGGAACATGGAGGGGTCCGCCCTTCCCACAATTTGGAGGGAACAACGAACATGGCAAAGATCCTCATCAATTGCACCCACGGGAAGGAAGACCCGGAACGGGCCATCCTGCCGTTCGTCGTCGGCAACGTGTCCGTCACAGCCGACCAGGAGACGACGGTGCTACTGACGATCGACGGCGTATGGAACGCCACGCGCGGCTACGCGGATAGCGTTCAGCAGGAGGGCTTCCAGCCGCTGCGCGAGGTGATGGAGGCCTTCATCGCCAACGGCGGGCAGGTGTGGGCTTGCGGCGCCTGCACCAACCCCAGGGGCATCGTCCAGGAGGACCTGGTCGAGGGCGCGAAGATCGTGACTGCCGCCAATGTCGTCGAGTACATGGCATCCGGCGCGGCCACTCTAACGATCTAGGACGGTCGGGGGGCGCGCCGGCGGAGGCGCGCCCCCCGACCAGCACCGGGAAGGATGGCCATCATGCCGCTTATCGGAACCGCGTGCGACCGACTCGACGTCCAGGGCTACACTCACGTTGACCGCCGCACGCTTGCTACAGTAGAACCCTGGCTTCGGTGGAGCCCCGCGCTCTGCACGGCCATCATAGTCATCGGTACCGCATTTGCGTCACCCTGGGTCCTGTGGGGATTGATACCCTTCGCCACCCTCGGCGCGGTCTTCCCACGGCACCCCTTCGACCTGTTGTACAACCACGGAGTCCGCCCCCTCACGCGTACGCCTCCTCTACCCCCGCACGGCGCCCCCCGGCGTTTCGCCTGCGGGCTTGCGAGTGCCTGGCTCGCTGCCACAGGCGCCACCTTCGCGATGGATGCGGCCGCTGCCGGGTACGTCCTCGGCGGACTGCTCGCGGGCGTTGGGACGTTGGTCGCGACCACCCACGCCTGCATCCCGTCGCTGGTCTACGGCTTCCTGTTCGGCCCTCCGCCCGCACGAACAGAGGTCCCAGCCACCACCGAATGACCGGCGCCGCCGAAACCCCGGCCCCCGTATTCGGCCTCAGTGCGAACCGGCGCCAGTTCGCACTCCTCATGGCCGTCAACGCCTTCGTCGGCGGGATGGTTGGGCTCGAGCGCGCCGTTGTGCCACTGCTGGGCGAGCGGACGTTCGGTCTGACTTCAACGACCGTCATCCTCAGCTTCGTCGCGGCCTTCGGGCTTGCCAAGGCGTTCGCCAACCTCGGCGCGGGCCGCCTGGCGGAGGTGTGGACCCGGCGGCGCATCCTGATCGCCGGGTGGCTGTTCGGCCTGCCGGTGCCCTTCCTCCTGATCTGGGCGCCATCCTGGGGCTGGATCGCCTTCGCCAATATTCTCCTCGGACTCAACCAGGGCCTTTGCTGGTCGATGACGGTGAACATGAAGGTCGACCTCGTCGGCCCCCGGCGCCGCGGCACCGCCCTCGGGCTGAACGAGGCCGCCGGATATCTCGCCGTTGCCGCCGCGGCCTACGCCAGCGGCCTCATCGCCTCCCGGTACGGGCTCCGCCCCGAGCCGTTCTACCTCGGCATCGCCTTCGCGGCCTTCGGCCTGGCAATCAGCACCATCCTGGTCAGGGACACCAGCCCCTTTGTGCAACTCGAGTCCACCCGGCACAACGGTAGCGCGCGGCCATCGCTCATGGCGGCCTTCACCCGAAGCACCTGGGGCGACCGCAGACTCGTCGGCATCAGTCAGGCCGGCTTCGTCAACAACCTCAACGACGCCCTGGCCTGGGGCATCTTTCCCCTGTACTTCAGCGCTCGCGGTCTGGACATCCAACAGGTCAGCATCCTGGCCGCCGCCTATCCACTGGTATGGGCCTTCATGCAACTCGGCACCGGCTGGGGCAGCGATCGCTACGGCCGCAAGTCGCTCATCGTACTTGGCATGGGAACGCAGGCAATCGCAATCGCCGCCGTCGCCGCATCCGATTCGTTCGCGCTCTGGCTTGCCGCCGTCAGCTTCCTCGGGCTCGGCACCGCGATGGTCTACCCGACGCTGCTCGCAGCGATCGGCGATTTCGTCCATCCTGCCGAACGGGCCACAACGATGGGCGTGTACCGGTTCTGGCGCGACATCGGCGCCGTGGCCGGCGCCATCGCGGCCGGCGCCGCCGCGGATGCACTTAACCTGGACGTGGCCATCCTCGTCATCTCCGCAGCGACCGCGTTATCTGCAATAATCGCCCAGTGGTGGATGGCCGGGAGCCGGATCGAGTTCCCGCCCGAAGAACTGGAAGGAGCAATCCCGTGAACGTCATCCCGTTCGTCCATGAAGGACTGGGCAACAGCTCATATGTCACGGAAGTGGCGCCCGGCGAAGCGATCGTCGTCGACCCGGACCGCTCCGTCCGGCGATACCTGCAGGCGGCCGAAGGTAACAGCCTGCGGCTCACCGGGGTACTGGAAACCCACGTCCACGCGGACTTCGTGACCGGCGCCATCGAAATCGCCGCGGCGACCGGCGCGACCATATTCAACCCCGATGCCTCGGGGGTCCGCTACAGCCACCGGCCGGTTTCCGGCGGGGAGACCATCCGCCTGGGAGAAACCGCCATGGAAGTGCTGGCCACGCCTGGCCACACGCCCGAGCACACGGCATACGTCCTGCGCGCACCCGGAAGCGAACCCCTCCTTTTCAGTGGCGGATCGGTGATCGTTGGCGGCGCCGCCCGGACTGACCTGCTGGGCCACGCCCTGGAGGAGGGTCTAACGCGCTCGCAGTACCACACGCTGCGCGAGAGCTTCGTGGACCTGCCGGACACTACCGTCCTCTACCCGACACACGGCGGCGGTTCCTTCTGCTCGGCGGGCGCGCTGAGCCAGCGCTCATCGACCCTGGGCGAACAGCGCGCGATGAACCCGGCCATGAGCGAGATGGCGGAGGAAGAGTTCCTTGACTGGTTCCCGAGAAGCTTCCCGGGCGTGCCGAAGTACTACGCAAGAATGCGCGACGTCAACCAGGCCGGACCGCGGCTTCGCACTGCTATCGCGATGCCGCCAGCGCTGACGCCGGCCGAGTTCGAGGCGGCCGCACGGACTGCCACCCTCATCGACACCAGACCCTCGACACGCTACCTGGAGGCACACATCCCCGGCTCTCTCAGCAACCCGTTCCGCGACGTGTTCGGCGTATGGATGGGCTGGCTCGTGGACCTCGAGACGCCGCTGCTGTTCGTGGTGGATGACGGGGACGTGGACACCGTGGTCGACGAGTGCCTGCTGGTGGGCCACGAGAACTTCGCGGGCTTCCTCGCGGGGGGCCTGCGCGCGTGGGAAGACGCCGGGCTGAAGACGGCCAGCATACGAGGGGTTTCGGCGGAAGAAGCCGACGACCTGCTGAAGGAGGGCGTCGCCGTACTGGACGTGCGCGAACCTGATGAATTCGCGGTGGGTCACATGCCGGGCGCGGTACACGTTCCGCTCGGAGATCTCGCCGATGAGATCCGCCGGGTGCCGCGCGGCAGACCGGTGTTGGCATACTGCGGCGCCGGTTCTCGCTCATCGTCGGCCGTGTCCCTGCTCGAAAGGGCGGGCATTGGACCGGTGTACAACCTTCAAGGCGGGTTCACGGAGTGGGCGGCGGCGGGACACGAGGTCGCAATCACTTAGGGCGTTCTTGCCCGTAGTACGTAGCGCACGCTACCCTTCGCGCTAATGGCAGAACTCCCGCAGGATCTCGCGACGGCGGTTCAGGAGCAGGCCGATGCCCGGGTCGCGATGAATATCCAGGGCTACGCGAAGTACCTGACACCCGAAGCCGTCGATACGCTCCGCGCTTCGTTCCGGGGGATGCCGCCGCGTGTGAACAGGTACGAAGTGGGGAACGCCGCCGAGTCCGGCGGCGAATACACCGTGGACGTCCGCTACTTCGTTCGCGACGAATCGTTCGTCGTGCGTAGCCGCTGGCGCCGGAAGGAGGGCTCCTGGATGGTGACACACGCGGAGCGCCTCTGGGCCGAAGGAGACCGGCGGCCGGGTCTTCTTTCGCGCCTGGCAGCATCGGCTCTCGGAGTCTTTGGCCGGGGGCGGCGGTAGTGTGCAGGCCCAGCCTGGTTTGACAGCGAGGGCTCCCTCGGTCAAACTGCGAACCGGCGCTAATCGGCGATTAGAGCGCGCCTGGTTCACATAGAGGTGCTGTGCCTGACCTGGTAATCACCGGGCTGACGAAGCGTTTCGGCGGAATCCTGGCCCTGGACGGGGTGTCCTTATCGGTGGGGGAGGGCGAGATCGTGGGCCTCATCGGGCCCAACGGGGCCGGCAAGACGACGGTCTTCAACTGCATCTCCCGTTTCTATCTCCCCGAAGCGGGCGCCATCACCTACGGCGCGGACAACCTCCTGCGCATCGCCCCTGACGCGGTGATCGGCCGCGGCATCGCCCGCACATTCCAGCACGCCGAGCTGTTCAAGAGCATGACCGTGCTCGAGAACCTCCTCGTTGGGCTCCACCGGCAGGCACGGACGATTCAATGGGCCTCGCTCGTCCTGTCGCCGACCGTGTTGCGGGATGAGCGCCATTTGCGCGATCGGGCCCTCGGGATCCTTGATTTCCTGCAACTGGGGACATACGCAGAATCGCCCGCCGGCGCGCTCCCTTTCGGGCTGCAGAAGCGGGTGGACCTGGGGCGCGCCCTGGTGTCGGGTCCGGGCCTCGTGCTCCTGGACGAGCCTGCCGCCGGACTGGGACACGAGGAACTGCAGGCGCTGGGGGACCTGATCGTGCGCATCCGGAACGACCTCGGAGTCACGGTCCTGCTGGTCGAACACCACATGTCGCTCGTCATGGGGATCTCGAACCGCGTCGTCGTTCTCGACTTCGGCAGGAAGATCGCCGACGGCACACCCGAGGAAGTGCAGAACAACCCGCTGGTCATCGAGGCCTACCTGGGGAAGGCCGATGCTGAAGATTAGCGGTGTCCGCGCGGCTTACGGACCTGTCCAGGCGCTGGACAGCGTGTCTCTTTCTGTCCCGGAGGGCGCCATCGTGACCCTGTTGGGATCCAACGGCGCGGGCAAGACGACGACGCTGCGGGTGATCTCGGGCCTCGTCCGGCCGGCGGCCGGGACGGTCGAATTCATGGGCCGCCGCATCGACCGCCGGCCACCGGAGTGGATCGTCCGGGCCGGTGTCTCGCACGTGCCGGAAGGACGCCAGCTCTTCGCCGACATGACCGTCCTGGAGAATCTCGCGCTCGGCGCCCACACGCGCCGTGACCGCAAGAGCGTCCGGGCGGACATGGAGCGCATGTTCGCCTACTTCCCGATCCTGGAGGAGCGGCGGACGCAGGTGGCGGGCGCTCTCTCCGGGGGTGAGCAGCAGCAGCTTGCCATCGCGCGCGGCCTCATGAGCCGGCCCAGGCTCCTCCTGCTGGACGAGCCATCGCTCGGGCTGGCGCCGCGCGTGATCCGCGGCATCTTCGAAATCATCCAGCAGGTCAACAAGGACGAAGGCGTGACCATCCTGCTGGTCGAGCAGGACGCCTCGCTAGCCCTGTCGCTGGCGGGCTACGGCTACGTGCTCGAGACCGGCCGCGTCGTCATGGCCGACGAAAGCGCGAGACTGCGGGAGGACGAAGGCGTGCGCCGCTCGTACCTGGGATACTGATGACCACCACCCTCCTCACCCCCGCGCCCTGGGATGACTGGCAGCTCTTCGGCGAGCAGGTCATCTCCGGCCTCGCCACGGGCAGCGTCTACGCGCTTGTCGCCCTGGCCGTGGTCCTGATCTATCGCTCGACGGACGTTGTCAATTTCGCCCAGGGGGAGATGGCGATGCTGGTCACCTTCAGCATGTGGTCGCTCACGCTGGCAGGATTCCCCGCATGGACCGTCCTCTTCATCGGCATCGCACTCGGCTTTGCGCTTGGCGGGTTCATCGAACGTACCATCATTCGCCCCGCCGAAAACTCGCCGCACCTCACGGTGGTCGTGGTCACCCTCGGCCTGTTCGTCTTTCTGAACAGCATCGCCACCTGGATCTGGGCGCAGGGCGAGCTGCCGAAGGTCTTCCCGACGCCGTTCGGCTTCGACAGCGTCAATCTCGGCGTCGCCCGCGTCACCACTCACTCCATCGGCATTTCGGCGGTTGCCCTGGCGATCATGGCCGGCCTCTACCTGTTGTTCAACCGGACGAGCCTGGGGCTGGCGATGCGGGCGACCGCGCAGAACCCGCACGCCGCGCGGCTCATGGGCATCAACGTTGGCCGCATGCTGATGCTGGGCTGGGCGCTGGCCTCGGCGGTCGGCGCCCTCGCCGGGATGTTGGTCGCGCCGGTGACGTTCCTCTACCCGGCGTTCATGCTCTCAGTGCTCCTCTACGCGTTCGCCGCCGCGGTGCTCGGCGGCCTCGACAGCCCGCCGGGGGCGATCATCGGCGGGTTCGCGGTGGGCGTTGCGGAGAACCTGTTCGGTACATACACACCGGACGACATCCTCGGCCCCGAGATGAAGCTGCCGCTGACCCTCCTGTTGCTGGTAATCGTGCTGCTCATCAAGCCGTCGGGCCTCCTTGGCCGCAGTCAGGTGAGGCGGGTCTAGGTGAGCATCTGGCTGTTCCTTGGCCTCCTCGCCGCGGCGTCGCTATCGGCCCGGATGATGCCTGCTTTGCCCGGGCGCTACCGTGTGGCAGCCGCCGTACTGGTGGCAGTCGCGTTCTTTGTCATGGCGCCCTGGCTGCTCGACGGCTACCGCCTGTTCCAGCTGAGCCGGGTGGCGATCTGGGTTATCGTCGCGATGGGCCTGAATATACTGACGGGATACAACGGCCAGATATCGCTGGGTCACGGCGCCTTCGTGATGATCGGGGCATACACTGCCGCCATCCTGCTGGACAACCACGAGCAGGTGGGGTTCGTGGACGCCAGCCCGTGGCCCTTCTGGACGACGATCATCGCCGGCGGCGTGCTCGCGGGCGCGCTGGGCTTCCTGCTCGGTTTCCCGGCCCTCCGCCTGACCGGCCCGTACCTCGCCATCGCAACCCTGGCACTGGTCATCAGCCTGCCGTCGATGGTCCGGAAGTACGACGGTCTGACCGGCGGGTCGCAGGGATTGATCATCTCGCAGCCACCGCCACCGCCCGGACTGGAGGACAGCCTGAGCCGGGACGAGTGGCTGTACATTCTCACAGCGCTTGTCGCCGCCGTCATGCTGATCATCGCCTGGAGCATCCTGCGCGGGCCACTGGGGCGGGCGTTCGTGGCAGTACGGGAAAGCGAGGTCGCCGCGGCCGCGATGGGGATCAACGTGGCCCGCACCAAGGTGGCCGCATTCACGATCAGCGCTTTCTATGCCGGCGTGGCGGGCGCTCTCCTGACGGTCCTCCTCGGCGTGATGACGCCGGAGAGCGTGGACATCGTGACGTCGATCAACTTCCTCACGGCGATCGTTATCGGCGGTCTCGCCTCGATCCTGGGCGCGATTATCGGCGCTCTTGTGCTTGTCCTCCTGCCGTCGGACGGCCCGGGCGTCGTGGCATGGCTGCCCTTGATCTCCGAGGACGCGGTGAACCAGGCGCCGGGCGCCATCCAGGGGCTGCTGGTGATTGTGGTTGCGCTGCTGCTGCCGTATGGTGCCGCCGGAGCGTACCATCGGCTCGTGCGAGCCGGACCGGCCGGGGCCGTGGCGACTCTGACGAGCCTGCCGTCACGAGCGAGGGAACGGGCGCTGACCATCCGCGAAACATTGACCTGGGCCTGGCAGGAGACGCCCTGGAGCCACACGCGGTCGGGGCGCGACCGGTAGAAGGAGGGCGATGATCACGAACTGAACCGAGAGCACGTACGCGCACGTAAACACGATCTTTTGAGAAGGGAGACTGGCATGAAAGCTGCATTCAAGCCGTTCGCGACACTGGGGATCCTGCTGGCAGTGGCGCTGCTGGTGGGGTTCGCCTGCGGCGGCGACGACGATGACGATGAAGAGCCGTCATCCACGGCGAGCACCGAAAGCCCTTCCGCGGAACTGAAGACGGACGTCGGCGTGTCCGACACTGAGATCAAACTGGGCCAGCACATCGTCAAGACCGGGAGCCTGGCAGCCGTTTACGCGCCGGTGGCACCGACGATGGAAGCGTATTTCGACTACATTAACTCGCAGGGCGGCGTGTGCGAGCGGCAGATCAAACTGATATCGGAAGACGACCAGTACGCGCCGGCCGCCGCGCTGGAGATGGCGAAGAAGCTCGCGGAGCAGGACAAGGTGGCGGCGTTCGTCGGCAACCTGGGCACGCCGCCCAACTCCGGTTCGGCCCAGTACATCAACGAGCAGGGCGTGCCGGACCTCTTCCTCGCCACCGGCGTGAACCAGTTCGCCGACGCCTCGACTCTGCCCTGGACGATCCTGTTCAACCCGGACTACGCCTCCGAGGGCGCCATCCTGGCGAGCTACGTCAACGAGAACCTGGCAGGCAAGTCCGCCGCCATCCTTTACCAGAACGATGACTTCGGCAAGACGGGCCGCGACGCCTTCGTGGACGCCTTCGAAGGTGAGGTGGTGGCACAGGAGAGCTACGAGGCCACGGCAACCGATATCAACTCGCAGCTCGCGAACCTGCGGAACGCCAGCCCGGCCGCGGAGATCCTGTACGTTTACGCCACGCCGGCGTTCACCGCCCGGGTGTACGCCTACATGCTGCAGAACGACTGGACGCCGCAGGTGGTCATGAGCTACGTCAACTCAGCTTCGACACTGGCGGCGCTGGTCGGCGGCGAGGCCGGCCCGGCCGAAGGATTCAAGAAGATTGCGGGCGCCATCTCGAACAACTACATCCTGGACCCGGTGGCCCAGGCCGACGACCCGGCGATCCAGGAACACACCAAGATCATGGCGGACAACGGCGGACCGCCGGTCGGCAACCTGACCGTTTACGCGCAGGCGCTGGCCGAAACCGTGGTTCAGACCCTGGAGATCGCCTGCGAAAACGGCGACATGACGAGGCAGGGAATCATGGACGCCGCCGAGTCCATCCAGGGCTTCCACCCGTCCATGCTGCTCGAGGGCATTGACATCACCCTCGGCGATGAAGACCACTCTGCGATTCAGGCGCTGCAGCCGGTGGAGATCCAGGCGGACGGCACTCTCAAGCCCCTGACGGACGCCCCGATCGAGGCCGATTAGCACAGGTCTATACGCTTTGTGGAGGCGGGTGCGGAGATCGTGCCCGCCTTCACAAGCGTATAGACTAGGAGCCGATGACCTCCGTCAGACAATTCCCACGCCCCATTCCGGCCGCGGGCGCACACCCGGTTTGATCCGCCGGCCCCCGGGCTGGCTCGCCCCTGTTGCAGCCGCCCTCACCGCAACCGCGCTCATTGCAGCCGCCTGCAGCTCCGGCTCAGGCGGGGAGACCGAAGTTTCCGCCACTCCGACGCAGTCCGGTCCCACGGCCAGCCCTGGCGTCGGTGTGATGGACGACCGGATCCTGCTGGGCATGACGAACGATCTCACGGCCACCGGCAAGACGCCGTACGCCGCTATCACCCTGGCGATCCAGGCGTACTTCAAGAGCATCAACGAGGAAGGCGGCGTCTGCGGGCGCTCCCTGGAACTGCAGACCGAGGACGACGCCTACAGCGCCGCGAAGGCCCTGGAGAAGACGAAGAAGCTGGTCAAAGACGGCGTGCTCGCAGTGATCGGCGGCATCGGTACCGAACAGCACAAGCAAGCCGCCGCCTATCTCAACGACCCGAACGGCGACGGAAAGACCACGGATGGCATCCCCGACCTGTTCGTGTCGAGCGGCTGGTCAGGGTTCTTCGACGCCGCACGCTACCCCTGGACAGTCCAGTTCATCCCGGCTTTCGCCACGGACGGCGCCATCCTCGGCGAGTACATCAAGGCCAACCTGGCGGGCAAGAAGACCGGCGTGCTGTACCGGGACGACGATTTCGGCCGGGAGTACCTCGCAGGCCTCGCCGCGTCCCTCGGCGGCACCGACAAGCTCGTCCCCCAGCCTTTTTCGCCCGCTACCGCCGACCTCGCCACGCAGGTGAAGACGCTAAAGGACGCGAAGGTCCAGGTCGCGGTGGTGGCAGCCACGCCGGAGGTGGCGGCGACCGCGGTGAAGGCCGCCGTTGCGAGCGGGTATTCGCCGCAGTGGGTCATGGGATACTCGATCCCTCCGAGTACGCTTGCCAGCGCCGTCGGCGGCGGCATGGCCGCCGAGCAACTCGTGGCGGGCTTCAAGTTGCTCGACGGAACGCTGTCGACCCAGTACTTGATGAGCGCCGTGGAGGACGAGGCGAAGCCGGAGATGGCCGAGCACAAGCGGATCATGGAAACATACGACGGGCCCCCGGTCAGCAGCCTCAGCATCTACGGCCAGGCGCTCGCCGAGACGGTCGTCTGGACCATCAGCCGGAGCTGCGGCAACCTGACGCGGGAGGGGCTGATGCAGGCCGCCGAATCAACCGCCGATTTCAGGCCATCGCTGATGCTCCCCGGCATCTCGATGACGCTCGGCGACACCGACCACCGTTCGGTCGACGCCTTGCAGCCGGTCGAGATCAAGGAGAGCGGCGAAGTTGTCCCGATCGGCGATGTGCTGAGCCTGGAGCCGAGCCCGACCCCTTCGGCGAAGCCGGCTTCCCGGACGCCGACGCCGAAGCCCGCCTCACCCACCCCGACCCGCTAGACAGCTACTCGCGGCCGGTGATGTCCGCGTCCACGATCTTCCACTGGCCGCCGACCTGCGACCAGCGCGCGTGCACGGTGAACGACTCCGGGCCGATGTACTTCACGTCATACCAGTAGTCGTCGCCGTCCCTGCAGTGACCGAGCAGCTCGTAGGAGTTGATCTGGAGGGCCGTGCCGCCGCCCGCCTGGGCCTGCAGCTTCATCATCGGCTCCGGCATCAGGTCGTCCATGATCTTGCCGATGTCCATGCTTACGATCGCCTTCGCGTGGGCTTCGACAACGCCATCGATCGCCTGGTCGTCAGTCATCGCTGCCACCTGGCGCGGGTACCCCACCCCCCGATCCAGAGGTGGAAGTTGAACCGGGGGACACCCCCGGACCCCCGGCCCGTCGGCTTCGCTCAGGGCAGGCGCCGTGGCTCCGTCCCTTCTGCACCCCCCGTTTATCCGCAAGGCGCCGAGGCCGTTCGTGAGGGCTTCGCGTGTTGGCCGTAACCGTCATTGAAATACTAGCCCCGCGCCGCCTCGCGCTCCTTGTTCGCCTGGTCTATCACCTTCTGCGCCAGGTGCGCCGGGACCTCTTCGTAGTGCGAGTAGTCCAGGGAGAAATAGCCGCGTCCCTGCGTGAGGGAGCGCATGTCAGCCGAGTAGTGCTGCACCTCGGCCAGCGGCGCCTGCGCCTCGATCGTCGTCATGGCGCCCGAAGGGTTCATGCCCAGCACCCGGGCGCGCTTCGTGTTGAGGTCGCTGATGACGTCGCCTGTGTTCCCGTCCGGCACCGTGATGTGCATGTTCATGATCGGCTCCAGCAGGACCGGCTGGGCGCTTTGCGCCGCCTGCTTCAACGCCTGCGATGCCGCCAGCTTGAACGCGATATCGGAGGAATCCACCGGGTGCTCCTTGCCGTCGAATAGCACCACCTTGGCATCGACCAACGGGAAGTGCGCCAGGATCCCCTCGTGACTCGCTTCGATCACGCCCTTCTCGACCGATCCGATGTACTGCTTCGGCACGACCCCGCCGACGGTCTTGTTCTCGAACAGGACCCCCTCACCTCTTGGCAGCGGCTCAACCTCGAGCGCCACCTTGGCGTACTGGCCGTGCCCACCGGTCTGCTTCTTGTGCGTGTACTCCGCCTGCGCCGTGGCACGGATCGTCTCCCGGTAGGGCACCCGCGGAGTGTGTGATTCCAGGTCGACGCCGAACTTGCGCTTGATGCGCTCGAGGTTTACCTCGACATGCGAGTCGCCGAGGCCGGAGAGGATCATCTCGCCTGTCTCAGCGTTTCGCTCCAGGCGGAGGCTGGGGTCCTCTTCGACGATGCGGTTCAGGGCCGTCCCCATCTTATCGAGGTCCGCCTTCGTCTTCGGGGTGACGGCGGCGCTGAACGAAGGACTCGGGAACGAGATCTCGGGCAGGACCACGGCCGCTTCTTTCGCGCCAAGCGTGTCGCCGGTGTGCGTATCCGTCAACTTGGCGACGGCGCCGATGTCGCCGGCGCCCACCTGCGACACCTGGTCCTGGGTCTTGCCGGTGATCCGGTAGAGCGCGCCCAGCCGTTCGTCAACGCTGCGGTTTGCGTTCCAGGCGTGCGAGTCGCCCTTGAGCGTGCCCGAGATCACCCGGAAATAGGTGAGGCGGCCGACATAGGGGTCGGCGGCGGTCTTGAAGACGAGCGCCACCAGCGGCTTCGCGGGGTCGGCCGTCAACTCCTTGCCGTCCACGGAGACCGGGCGGTCAGCCGGCGACGGGAACATATCAGCGATCGCGTCCAGGAAGCAGTGGATGCCCGTCATGTGGGTGGCCGCCCCGGTGAAGACCGGGATGATCGAACCGGCCGCGATACCGGCGCGCACGCCGGCCGCCAGTTCCTCCGCGGTGAGCTCTTCGCCGCCCAGGTACTTCTCGATCAGGGAGTCGTCCGTCTCGGCGGCGCTTTCGATCAGCTTCTCGCGCGCCTGGTCAAGCGCGCCCTGCACATCCGCCGGCACGTCCGCGGCTTCGCCCTTCTCGCCCAGGTAGGCCTTCTGCGTCAGCGCATCGGCCACACCCTTGAACGCCGCCTGGGCGCCGATGGGGAGGTGGACCGGCAGGCACTTGTTGCCCCACGTGTCCTGGATCTGCTGAAGAGTGCGTCCGAAGTCTGCGTTATCGCGGTCCATGCGGTTGATGTAGATGGCGCGGGGTAGCTCCAGCTCCTCCGCGAATCGCCAGGCGAACTCGCTGCCGACCTGGAGCCCGGACACCGCGTCGACGACGATGACCGCCGTCTCCACCGCCCGCAACGCGCATTTCACTTCGCCCATGAAGTCCATGTAGCCCGGCGTGTCGATGACGTTGACCTTGTGGTCCTTCCACTCCAGCGGCAGGATCGAGAGGTTCAGGCTGAACTGGCGCTTCTGCTCGTCCGGATCCCAGTCGCTGACGGTGCTGCCGTCCTCGATCTTGCCCATGCGGGTCGTCGCGCCGGAGGCGAAGAGGAGCGCCTCGGCCAGGCACGTCTTGCCCGTGCCGCCGTGGCCGGCGAGCGCGATGTTGCGGATCCTGTCGGGGGCGTAGTCCTTCATAAAGGGCTTCCTCGCTTCGGGTAGTGCTGGGATTCTATCCTAGCGTGGGGAGTGGATAGTGGGTAGTGTACTCGTTCACTACATGTGAGACGGGTCGTCAAGTAGGAGCCGT
>JBBISJ010000013.1:0-19508 GCA_037441345.1 Chloroflexota bacterium | reverse complement strand
GAGGGTTGGGGGTCAAGGGTCGGGGGTCGCGGGCCGAGGCGCACAGGGACACATCCCGGCAAAAATGGGCCAGTGACGCCCATTCCGTCATTCCGGCGCAAGCCGGAATCCATGACGATGGCTCGCGCACTGGTTGCGCCTCTTAAGCGAGCAACAGACAGGCGCGTCGCACCAACTCGGAGAGTGTGCGATACCCCGGGGCAAGCCTACCGGCGTATCATAACTTCGAAGGCCAGGCTCACGGCGGAGGACTGTCTTTGGCGCAGACGCAGATGAACTACATCAACGGCCGCTGGACCGAGCCCAGGTCCGGCCGCTGGCTGGAGCGCGACAACCCCGCGAGCGGCGACGTAATCGCCCGTTCCCCTGATTCCGGTCCCGATGACGTGGCAGAAGCCGTCCGGGCCGCCGCCGACGCCTTCCATGCCTGGCGGTTCACGCCGGCGCCGCGCCGTGCCGAGATCCTGTTCCGCGCCGCTGAGCTGTTCGCTGCGCGCAAGGAAGATCTGTCCCGCGACGTGACGATCGAGATGGGCAAGGTGCTCACGGAGGCGCGGGGGGACGTGCAGGAAGCGGTGGACATGGCCTACTACGTGGCCGGAGAGGGCCGGCGCATGTGGGGACAGACCGCTCCGTCCGAACTGCCCGATAAGTTCTGCTTCACCGTCCGCCAGCCCCACGGGGTGGTCGCCGCTGTCACACCCTGGAATTTCCCGGTCGCCATTCCCGCCTGGAAGATCATGCCGGCGCTCGTCACGGGCAACACCGTGGTCTGGAAGCCTTCGCCATATTCGCCCCTCAGCCCCGCGAACTTCGTCCGCGTGCTCGAAGACGCTGGTGTGCCGCCAGGCGTTGTGAACCTCGTGTACGGGGGTGACGAGACCGGCGCCGCCGTGATCGAGGATCCGCGCGTGGCAATGGTGTCGTTCACAGGCTCGCTCCAGGTGGGCCGCGAGATCGGGGCGTACTGCGGGCGCTTCGGCAAGCGCCTGCACCTCGAGCTGGGTGGCAAGAACGCGATCATCGTGATGGACGACGCCGACCTCGACCTTGCCGTGGACGGCGCGGTGTGGAGCGCCTTCGGGACGAGCGGCCAGCGCTGCACGGCAGCCAGCCGGATGATCGTCCACGAGGATGCCGCGCCGGCCTTCACGGAACGGCTTGTCGCGCGTGCCAACGCCCTGCGTCTCGGCGACGGCCTCGACCCGGCGACGGACGTGGGGCCCGTGGTGAACCAACAGGCGCTCGCCAAGATCGTCCGCTACATGGACATCGGCCGCGACGAGGGCGCCAACATTGCCTGTGGCGGCGTCCGGGCTTCCGGCGGCGGCCTGGACCGCGGCTACTTCTTCCAGCCGACGGTCTTCACGGATGTGCGCCCGGACATGCGAATCGCCCAAGAGGAGATCTTCGGCCCCGTGACAGACGTCATCACGTGCCGTGGCCTGGACGACGCGGTCGCCATCAGTAACGGCGTGCAGTTCGGTCTGGTGTCCGCGATTTTCACGGAAGACATGGGCAAGGCGATGCGGGCGATGGAGCGATTGACCACGGGAATCGTCTACCTGAATGCGGGGACGATCGGCGCCGAGGTGCACCTGCCGTTTGGCGGGACGCGGGGCACCGGTAACGGCCATCGCGAGGCGGGGCAGGCTGCCCTCGACTCGTACAGCGAATGGAAGACCGTATACATGGACTATTCCGGCCACCTTCAAAAGGCCCAGATCGATACTCACGGGTCAGATTCGTAGCATCGGCGCCCGCACGCAAACGTCCAACCTCGTTCAGGATCTGCCGGCCCTATCCCGGTGATGGCCGCCCACCTCCCCGTTTACGCCTCCGCCGCCGCGACCTCCACCTTCCGCCGCGCCGGCGCCTGGCCGCGCAGCACGCTGGCGACGCCGCCGATGATCAGCAGACCACCGATGATCGTGTTCCAGCCCACCGTCTCGTCCAGGACCAGCCAGCCGAGGAAGACGGCAACGACCGGGATGATGTAGGTGACGAGCGACGCCCGCACCGCGCCGACGTTCTCGACCAGCCACAGGTAGAACACGTACGCCAGCCCTGTGCCGAGAATACCCAGGGCCACCAGTGACGCCCAGGCCTCTGCCGAGAGAGAGAAACCGGGGCTTCCTCCCGTCACAGCAAACACGATCGGTATCGAAAAGAGGAAGCCGATCGAGACCTGCAGGACAGACAGGTCGAGCGGCTCGTTCCTGGCCAGGAGGTTCCGGGAGTAGATGGCACCCATACTGTAGCAGGCCGCCGCACCGACCACCGCGAGCTGGCCCTGCACGCTGGAGTCGGTGATGTCCAGCGCGTCCTCTCCGGCGAGCACGGCGACGCCGCCGACCGCGAGCGCCAGCCCGATGAGCCGCGGCGACGTGAAGCGCTCCTCCTCCAGCAAGGCAGCGGCGAAGACGGCCGTGAATACCGGCATCGTAGAGTTCAGGACCGACGCGGTGCCGCTCTGGATGTGCTCCTCCGCCCAGGAGATCAGCGCGAACGGGATGACGTTCGACGTCAGCGCCAGCACGCAGACGTGGGGGAGGAGACCAGGCGCGAAACGCAATGGCCTGCGCACGCAAAGTAGATAGCCGGCGATGGCGAGCATCCCGAAGAAGAGCCGGCCCGTAACGACCTCGGCCGGGCCGGTCTCATCGGTTATGACTTCGATGAACAGGAACGACGAGCCCCAGATGCCGCCGACCAGCCCGAGGACCGGCAACGCCCGGGCGCTGGAAGACGGCTCGGTCACTCTCCCACCGCTTTGCCGATCGCTTCCGATTCGCGCCGCAGGATCGCCGCCTTCCGCTCCACGCCGTAGGCGTAGCCGGTGAGCGACCCATCGCTTCCGACGACACGGTGGCAGGGGATGACGATGGCCACGGGGTTCGTGGCGCAGGCGCGGGCAACGGCGCGGACTGCCGTCGGCCGCCCGATCTCGGCCGCCACCTGCTTGTACGACCGCGTCTGCCCGTAAGCAATGCCCTGGAGCGCGCGCCAGACGCGCCACTGGAATGCGGTACCCTGGATGTCCAGCGGCAGGTCGAGGCGGTGGCGCAGCCCCTGCAGGTGCTGCCGGATCTGCTCCAGCCAGCCCCGCAGCCGCGCGCCGCCCTCGCGGACCGTCGCCCGCGGGAACTCCGCGGCGAGGGATTCGCCCGGATCGGCGTCGCCGGTCTCGAACCTCACAGCGCAGACGCCCTTCTCAGTGGCCGCCACCAGCACCGTGCCCACCGGCGTTTCCGCCGTCGCGTACTCGATGACCGCGCCCGGCGCGCCGCGCCGGTAGTCGCCGGGCGACATGCCCAGGCGGCTGTCCGCGGTCTCGTAGAGGCGGCTGCTGGAGCTGTACCCCGCGTCGTACATAGCTCGTGTCACATCGTGCCCATCGCGCAATCCGTCCTTCAGCTTCTCGACCCGCCGGGCTTCGACGTACTGCTGGACGGTCAGGCCCAGCAAGCGCCGGAACGAGGCGTTGAGGGCGCCCGGGGTAGTCCCCAGCCTGGCTGCGAGCGAGGCCAGTGGTATTGCCCCGTCCTCGTGCTCAATCGCCTCGGTCGCGCGCGACACCAGCTCGGGCGCGGCGTCCACTTGGTCCAGGCCGTCAGGCTTGCAGCGTTTGCACGGCCGGAACCCGGCGGCAATAGCGGCGGCGTTGTCCGGCAGGAAGATGACGTTCTCGCGTTTCGGCATCCGCGCCGAGCACGATGGTCGGCAGAAGACGCCGGTGCTACGCACACAGGTCACGAAGACGCCGTCGAAGGACGTGTCGCGGGAGAGCGCGATCTCCCAGCAGGCGTCGTTGTCGAGGTCCGGCTTCGCGTTGGTCTGCACGATGGTCATGGTAGTCAAGATACTTCACCTCCATCTGAAACTGTACGTGTGACGTGTCAACTGTGATATCCGGATTTGTGGGGTATGTGGATTGACTGCTTGACAGCCAAGGGCGCCAGTGTGTGAATATTCCGACGTGCGCCCCAAGTTGCTTTCGCGCGTACTAGCGGTGGTTCTTGCCACGATCACAGTAGTCGTCGTCGCGAGCATTCCTGATGATGCTGGCGCCCACACAGCCAGTTACCACAAGCGGCTTTACGTAGATAAGTGGTACCAACTGGTGTCAGACAGTGGGAGCTACTCGACCTAGATGACGCTCACTGGTCACAGGCATTACGCCAGCAGCAGCTTCTCAACAACTTGGTCTACTCCGATCAACAATGCCCTGAATGGCTATAACGGTTCGGGTCCGGGTGCTACACATACCGTGCTGATCACGGACTACGCACCACAATCGTGGCATGATGTTCACACAGTCGTGACAGATAACTGCTACTCCGATCTTGGCGTAAACCGATGCGTCCCATCCAGGGCAGGTGGTGTGACGTATCTATGCGCAACTAGGCTGGTTCGATGGCCCGCCGTTCGGCCGCTTCATCGTACGAGAGGACGGACGATTGGAGGTGGTCGACTCGCGCTGGTCGAATCTTGGTGCGGCGCAGGAGTTAGCCGACATGACACTGGGCCAGGGGATCGCCGCTACCAGTGGGGCGGTCGCTGGAAAGACAGATCCGCCGTGATCATGGCCTCACAGCACTTCCATAACCTCATACCACGTGGCTGACACACCTGTCTTCCAGGACCTGAAGGTCTTCACCGGGAACGCCCACCCGGACCTGGCGCAGGCGATCTGCTCCTACCTGGAGATGCCCGTGGGAGAGGCGGACGTCTACGAGTTCTCCAACGAGAACATCTTCGTCCAGTTCAGGGAGAACATCCGGGCGCGGGACCTCTTCATTGTCCAGACGATGAGCTCGCCGGTGAACACGCGCCTGATGGAGTTGTTCATCATGATCGACGCCGCGCGGCGGGCATCCGCGGGACGGATTACGGCCGTGGTGCCGTACTACCCGTACTCGCGCAGCGACAAGAAAGACCAGCCAAGGGTACCGATCACGGCTCGCCTGATCGCCAACTTTCTCGAGACCGCCGGCGCCGACCGGCTCCTGACCGTTGACCTGCACGCCGGCCAGATCCAGGGGTTCTTCAATATCCCCGTGGACGAACTGACCGCGCTATCGCTCCTCTCTGGCTACTTCAAGCAGAAGGCGGTCCCGAAGCTGACCGTCGTCGCCACCGACGTGGGCGGCGCCAAGGGCGCCCGGCGGATGGCGGATAGGCTGGATGCGCCACTGGCGATCGTCGAGAAGCGACGCATCGGCAACGAGGAGCGCGTCGAGGCGATGACCGTAATCGGCGACGTTGAAGGACGCGCCGTCCTGATCGTCGACGACGAGGTGCTGACCGGCGGCACGCTGGTGACGACGGCGGAGGTTGTCATCGACCACGGCGCGACCGAGGTCTATGCCGCGGCCACCCACCCGATCCTCTCCGGCGATGCCGTCACGAAGATCGAGAAGTCGCCGATCAAGGAGATGGTGTTCACGGACACGATCCCCATCCCGCCGCACAAGAAGCTACCGAACATGACGGTGCTCTCCGTAGCCCCGCTCCTCGGCGAAGCGATCCGGCGCATCCACACCGGCCAGTCCGTCGGCGCCCTCTTCAACGGCCACTAGGGCCGGCGCGGCGTTTCGTCGTCGCTCAAATCCTCCAGCGACACTCCGAGGGCATCTGCGATGACCTGGACTTCCCCGTAGCCCGGCCTTTCCAGGACGCCGCCTTCAAGCTCCGCGAGATAGACCAGGTCCAGGCTCGTCCGCCGGGCCAGTTCGGCGCGGTTCCAGCCCCGTCCCATCCGCAGCGCAGCTACCCGGCGTCCAAGCCGCGCCCCGCGGCCCACGCACTCGCTGACCTCGAAGCCGTTCGCGGATCGCGGAGGGCGTTCCGAGATGACGAGTAGGAGGGCGGCCGCGCCGGGGAGAGCGAGTTCGGACCGCAGCCAATGGAGGAACTCCAGCGAGTGCTTCCGGCGCCCCGGGAAGCCGCTCAGGATTACGGCGACGTCCCCTCCCCTGTACGACGCTCCGTGAGAGAAATCCTCCCGTAAACTCAGACGCCGCCGCCGCCCCGCGCGCCAGCCGTCCCACGCCTGCCGAACCTCGTAGGCGAGCAATCCCTCGGGGCGGCTTGACCGGCGCGCCCTCCCCTCGAAATCAACCTCGACGACCTGCCAGTCTCCATCGACGTTCGGAAACACGCCCGCCACGGCGGCCTCAGCCGCGCGCCGCCGTTCACGAGCATCCTCGCCGTAGAGCCAGAAAGAACCACTCAGCCTGTCCGCAGCGGCGACCAGGACGGCGCGCAGGTAATCGGGCACGAGACGCAGGGACATGTATCCGGGCCGCTGCCGACGCCCGAATGCCGAAAGCCGGCGGCGCAGAATGTCGCGCATCTCGTGCAGGTACTGGAGGCGGCCCTCGGTCTGCGGCAGCCCGTGCTCCGCTTCGCGCATCTCGGCTTCTACGTCGCGCAGTTTCTCATCGATGATCGCCGGATCGTCATCAGTGGAGGGGCCGACGGCGAAGTGCTGGGCGCGCTGGTCGTTCCTCAACAGCAGGCGCTGCTGGTCGAGGTGGAAAAGCGCCGGGGGCTCCGCCGCGAGGCGCCGGCCGAGGTCGTCGATGAGCCGCCTGGTCTCCTCTGACATCTCGTGGCTTTCGTCACGCTTGGCCATCGACGTCCTCCAGGTACCTGCGCATCTTCCCGAGCGCCCGTTTCATCCGCATCTTGGCCTGCCCCTCCGTCAGCGCCAGTTCAGCGGCGACCTCCGCCCAGGAATACCCATCCAGTCGTTTCTGGATGACCCGCCATGCCCGCTCGCCGGCCACTTCTTCCAGCTCCGGGAGCACGCCGGGGTTCGCGTAGACCGCAGCGCCCTCGTCGATGATGTCCGCCAGGTCTTCGATGTCCGCAGTGTCGGGATCGGTGTTTCTGCGGCGGTAGTAGTCGGCCACCTGGCGCCTGGTGAGTATCGACACGAACGCGCGCAGCGCGCCCCGCGCCGGCGTGTACGAGGGCATCGCCAGGTAGAACCGGACGAGCGCGTCCTGCGCCACGTCTTCCCGGTCGGCCTGCTGCACCCTCCGCGCCACAATCGGTGCCATCATCGCCAGGACCCGTGCCGCCAGAGCCGGCCACAGCGAGGGGTCGCCCGATTGCACGAGCGCAGCAAGAGCCTCATCGGGCAACTCCTCATGGGACCGTTCCTTCAACTGGCGGGCTACCTCAGGGGCGGCGAGATTATATCACCGGCTGGCCGGCAGGCTCCTCCGCGAAGACCGCGCAGTGCACAACCTCATCGCCGGCGACCAGCGCCGCACCGTCGAGGCCCTCCCCGGTGAGCCGCAGGTCCCTGCCGGCGCCGGGCGAGGGAAACTCCTCGACGGCCGCCGCTGCCGCGCCTGCGAGAAAAGCGGCCGCGTCCCCCTCCACTCGGTCCTCGTCCGCCGGCTTCGCCGCCGCGTGCAGTGCGAGCGAACGCACAGTGTGCTGCCAGGACTTGCGACAGGCCTCCGGCCGCGAGTACACCTCGGCGAAGACGAACTCCTCGCCGATGGCGGCGACCAGGCCCGCCGCGCCGTCCACGTACGGGATGCCGGACTCGAACTCTCTCAGGTGCATCCGCTTGCGCTGGAAGACATCGTGCATCGCGCTGGTTGGAGACATCGCCTCCGCTTCGCGCAGTCCCTCGCCGACGTGCCGCCAGACCTCTCGCTGGTCGGAAATGTTCGTACCGTCCATGCGCAGCGACTGCTTCGTCTGGCGGTGGAGCGCATGGCGGAGCATGAGGAACGCCTTGTCACCCATCGAGAACCGCCTGGAGACGCTCCGCCAGCGGCCCGCCTCCACGCAGGAGACCGGGATCTCCGCCGTGGCCTTCGGCGCGACGAGGATGGTGACGTTGACGATGCGGTTCTGCATCCCGCCGATGAGATGGTCGCCGTCCGCGATCAGGATATGCGACTCGGAATTGTTGACGACCACCAGGGTCGGGACGCTCCCTCCTGGCTTCTCCTCGACGGCTACCTGGCCCGCCGCGATGGCCTCGCCGACAAGCCTGTAGTCGAGTCCGGCGCCCGTCCGGTTGAATACCGGGAAGATCTTGAGGTTGCCGGCCGAGGCAGGATCGCCAACCTCGAGGCCCTCGATGAAACGCTTGATTGTTGTGTGCATTCAACACCTCCTGACCTTTCATTCGGACAGGAGCGCCGAAAAGTAACGCACGCGGCGGAGGGTACCTGATAATCCCGGAACAACCGCGCCCTCAGCACCAGCGCCTCGCCGCTGTCGGGCGTATCATGGATAGGTCATGCCAACAACCGGCGCAACCACCGGTTCGTTTCCACTAACGTGAATCGTCTGGCGGCATGACTGAAGGTGATTGATGGTACTGGGACTGATCAAGAAGACATTCGGCGACTACAACGCCAAGGAACTGAAGAAGCTCTGGCCGCTCGTTGAGGAGGTCGCCGGCTGGGAAGACGAGATCAGCGCGCTCAGCGATGAAGGTCTGGCCGCGAAGACGCCGTACTTCCGCGAGCGCCTCGCGAAGGGCGAGACGCTGGACGACATCCTGCCGGAGGCGTTCGCCGTCTGCCGGGAGGCGGCGAAGCGGCGCCTGGGGCAGCGACACTTCGACGTGCAGGTGCTGGGCGGCATCGTCCTCCACCAGGGCAAGATCGCCGAGATGAAGACCGGTGAGGGCAAGACGCTCACCTCGACCCTGCCGCTATACCTGAACGGCCTATCCCGGCAAGGCGCCCACCTCGTCACCGTCAACGACTACCTGGCGAAGCGCGACGCCCAGTGGATGGGCGCCATCTACGACAGCCTCGGCCTCACCGTAGGCATCTTGCAGCACGACACCGCCTACCTGTACGACGCGGGCGCAAACCTGGACAACCCCGGCCTGCGCCGCCTGACGCCCGCCGCCCGCCGCGACGTCTACGCCGCGGACATCACCTACGGCACGAACAACGAGTTCGGCTTCGATTATCTGCGCGACAACATGGTGAACGACCTGAGCATGTCCGTGCAGCGGAGTGACACGCCGCACGCCTACGCGATCGTGGACGAGGTGGACAGCATCCTCATCGACGAGGCGCGCACGCCGCTGATCATCAGCGGGCCCGCCGAGGAGACCGAGGAGGTCTACCGCGCCTTCGCCAGGGTCGTCCCGCGCCTCCAGCCGGAACGCCACTTCCTGATCGAGCCGAAACACCGTGCAGTCACTCTGACGGATGAGGGTGTCGATGCCATTGAGGCCGGCCTCGGGATCAAGAACCTCTATGACCCTCAGAACTTCCGCCTCACCCGCTTCCTTGACGCCGCCCTCAAGGCAAACTTCATCTACGAGCGCGACAAGCAATACGTGGTCAAGGACGGCGAGATCGTCATCGTCGACGAGTTCACCGGGCGTCTCATGTACGGCAGGCGCTGGTCTGACGGCCTACACCAGGCGGTCGAGGCCAAGGAAGGCGTCAAGATCCAGCGCGAGAGCGTCACCTACGCGACGATCACTCTCCAGAACTACTTCCGCCTCTACAAGAAGCTGGCCGGCATGACCGGAACCGCCTGGACCGAACGCGAGGAGTTCCACCAGATCTACGGCCTCGACGTGATCATGGTGCCGACCCACCGCGAGATGATCCGGATGGACCTGCCGGACATCATCTACCGCACCCTCGACGGCAAGTGGCGGGCCGTGGTGGACGAAATCGAGGACGCGCACGGAGACGGGCGGCCGATCCTCGTCGGCACTGTGGCGATCGAGACTTCCGAAATGCTGGCCGACCTGATGAAGCGCACGGCAAAGTGCCGCCTTGACGAGTGCGGCCGCTACCACCCTGTGTGCCCGCTCAAGGAGCCATCCGTCCTCAACGCCAAGCAGCACGAACGCGAGGCGCAGATCGTGGCGCAGGCAGGCGTCCTGGGCGCCGTGACGATCGCGACGAACATGGCCGGCCGCGGCACGGACATCATCCTGGGCGGAAACCCCGAGCGCACCGCCGAAGAGATCGCCCGCAAGGAGGGCGTGGACCTGATCAACACGACGGAAGAGATCGCGTCGCGCATCCGGGAGCAGGCGCGAGCGGCCTGGCAGGACGACCACGACCGCGTTGTGGGGGCCGGCGGCCTGCACATCGTCGGCACCGAACGGCACGAGTCTCGACGCATCGACAATCAGCTCCGCGGCCGCGCCGGACGCCAGGGGGACCCGGGCAGCTCCCGCTTCTTCGTCTCGTTCGGCGACGACCTGATGAAGCGCTTCTCGCCGGAGTGGGTGCCCAACCTCCTGGCCCGCATGGGCATGGACGAGGACACGCCGCTGGAGAGCGGCATGGTATCGAAGTCGATCGAGCAGGCCCAGACGAAGGTGGAGGGGCACAACTTCGACATCCGCAAGCACGTGGTGCAGTACGACGACGTCATGAACCAGCACCGGGACGTGATCTACAGGCAGCGCCGCCGCATCCTCGACCATGCCAACCTGAAGCCCACGGTCATGGAGATGGTCGAGGGCGAAATTCAGCGCGCCTTCGATGTCTTCGCGGCCACCGAGGACGCGGAGGACTGGGACGTCGAAGGGCTCCACGCGGAGCTGAAAGCGGTGCTTCCGCTCCCGCCGAACTTCACCCCCAAGTATCTCTCCGGCCTCGGGCACGACGCCTTCGACAGGGTCATAGATCTCGCCCACGAGCTGTACGACAAGAAAGAAGAGGAGCTTGGCGAGGAGAAGATGCGCACGCTCGAGCGACTCGTGCTCCTGCGCGTGATCGACCGGCTCTGGGTGTACCACCTGACCGCGCTCGAGGAGCTCCGCCAGGGGATCGGCCTCGTGGGCTACGGCCAGCGCGATCCACTCGTGGAGTTCAAGCGCGAGGCGTATGACATGTTCGAACAGCTCAACAGCCACATCCGCCAGAGCACGGCGCGCCAGATTTACCACGTGACGATCACGACACCGGCGACGCGCCCGGAGCCGCCGAAGAACGTGAAGGAGAGCGGCCCTTCCGAGGCCGGCGGCGGGACCGGCCAGCGTGTCGCAGCCGCCGGCTCCGACGTGTCGGCCACCGGCACAGGCGGCAACGGCGCCGGTCCTGCAAACCGCAAGCTCGGCCGGAACGACCCGTGCCCGTGCGGCAGCGGTAAGAAGTACAAGAAGTGCCACGGCGCCGGCGGTATCTCTAGCGCCGGGTGACCAGCGATGACACAAACGGAGGCGGGAACGGATCGCGATGCCGCCACTGAGGCCGGCGCGGTCATATCCCGCCTGCGGGACTCAGTGGCGGCCGGCGAACACTGGTTCGCCGCGATGATGACGGCGATCCGGTCTTGGCCGTTGCCTGAAGAGCAGGTCGGCGACCGGTCGTTCCGCTACCTCGTGGCCGGGCAAGCGTTCGACTGGCTCCTCCTGGCAGAGCGGCTGGCCACCGAGATCGCGGACTTCATCCCTGAGGTGGAGTTGGACGCGTTGCTGTTCAACGGCGAGCTCCCCATTGAGCCCGAGACCGCCGATGACGCCCTGCAGGAACTGCTCGGCGCCAAGTACAAGGCGCACCTCAACTTCACTTACGGGATCCGCGTGGAAGCGGCACTGCAGCTCGCCGTCGCCGAAGAAGTGCAAAAGGAACGTCACTCAACTCTGGTATGGGACAGCAATGGACGTACCGATGACGAAGTTCACGAACGGATCTACGGCAAGCCTCTAGCGGACCTCCTGGCGGCGTTCAGGGCGGAATCGGCCCGGTCCGGCGAATGGCTATCCCTCGGCGACTTGTCCGAATGGCGCTACTGGCTGTTCCAGTACCGGATCAAGAACTGCGACCCGGAGAAGGTGGCCAGCGACACGCGGAAGGGCCTGGCAGCGCTGCACCGGCTGGAGCAGGCGGCACGTACAGGCCGGGAGGCAACTCCGGACTAGGCGCCGACAAGATTATCCGCGCCCACGACTACCAGGTAGTCGCGCGCCCGCGAAAATGCTACGTAGAGCAACTCAAGGTCGTCGGTAGCGTTCACGCCTCGCAGCTCGCACACGATCACGACCGGTCGCTCCAGCCCCTTGAACCCGTGGATCGTCGATACCAGGACGCGGTCGCCGCAGTCAGCCAGGTCCCATGTCGTTGACCACGCCGGGCGACTCGCGGGGCTTCCCCACGCGCTGTTCTCGCGGCCCCTGCGGGTGAGGATCGCGATGTCCCCGGGCTTCACCTTCTCTTTCTCCACGAGTTGGTCAATGAACGCCTCGACAGTCTTCCGCTCGGCGGAACCCGGCGGCACTTCCAGGTTGTGGGGCGGCCTCCCCTGCGGGCCGATACACTCCGGCGTGATCGCAGACCGGTAAAACATCATCACCGCCTCGTGGATGCGCTTTGTGTTTCGCCGGTTCTTGCTCAGGTGATACGGTGCGTCACTGATCGGAAACGAAGAGTCCCCGTACAGCCGCTGGTTATCGTCATAGAAGATATACAGCACGCCGTCGTCGGCATCGGCAAGCAGCGACAACAGGGCAATCCACCAATCGTCTGGGAAGTCCTGGCCCTCGTCGACAATGATCGCGTCGAAGCGGTCGGGTAACATCTCGGCGGCCTTCAACAAGGCATCGGGGAAGCGAGCATAGAACGTCTCGTCGTCCTCGCCGGAGCGTTTGGCGAGCGGTACGCCGCCGCGTTCCGCCCAGGAAGCGCAGAGGCTGAGGAAGCGGTGCACTGTGATGTTCGCGTGCTGGAGTTGAGACTTCAGCCACGCCTCCAGGCCTCTGTTATAGCAGGTGAAGAGCACCCTGTACCCGGTCTGAGCCAGCCGACGCGCCTTCTCCATTGCGAGCATCGTCTTGCCCGACCCGGCGCACCCAGAGATGAGCGCGCGGCGCCGGGAAGCCAGCAGGTCCAGCACCGCGAACTGCTGCTCTGTCAGGAGCCGGATCACCTTCTCCTGTTCGTTGAGCTCCGTCCCGATCGAAGCCTCGATCTGCCACGAACGGCCGATCAGCCCGATTAAGGCCTCTATGGCGTCGTCGCCGACCGGCTCCGACCCCATTCCGAAATACCGGAAGGCATCGACCACCGATTGCTTCAGTTGGTTCATGCTCGCAGCGTCCATGACCGTCTCTCTCGGGGCTGCAACACCGAGATCTCCCTCGACGTAGACATCGGGGACAACTACCGCGTGGCCCATCGGGTACTTGAACGGCCGCGTAATCTGCGCCTCCTTCATCTTCGACTTCAGCGCGTGCATCGAACCCGTTGCCTGCTCGAACGGGTCCTTGATGAGGTGCCTCATCCCGGCGCGGTCTGTCGAGAAGTACCTGCCGGAAGCGGCATCGAATTCCACCCCGCCACCCTTCACCTCCAGCACCAGGACACCATACCGAGGGTGCGCGACCACGAAGTCGGCCTCTCCATCCCTGGCGCGACCCCGCTCTTTGGCCAGCCACCGGACCCTCGAGAAGACGACAAAATCGTCCCCGAACTGTGATTTCAGCGCGCTGAAGACTCTCCGCTCGGCGTCGCTCTGCACGCCGTCCGGGAGCCGCTCCGGGAACATCCTTGCCATTTCCGATACCCCCTCGTGTTGTGGTTGCTGCCCGCCGCCGATTTGCCGCGCGCAGCGGGCGACTCCTATAATTTAGGCCTATCTCCCAAAACCTGCGCAAGGAGGATCCCGTCCTATGGCAACGCCGTACGCGTATTTCAAGAAGCAGATCGTCCCGCTCTCCGAGGCGAAGATCGGCATCATGACGCACGCATTCAACTACGGCACCGGCGTATTCGAAGGGATCCGCGGTAACTGGAACGAGAAGGAAGAGCAGGTGTACGTCTTCCGCCTCAAAGAGCACTTCGACCGCCTGCGCCGTAGCTGCCGGATCATGAAGATCGAGTTCCCGTACTCGAACGAGGAGCTTTCGTCCATCGTCACGAAGCTCGTCGAGATGGGCGAGTTCCGCGAGGACGTGTACATCCGCCCGCTGGCCTACAAGAGCTCGGAGGTCCTCGGCGTCCGCCTGCATGACCTGGACGACGACCTGTTGATCTTCGTCGCGCCGTTCGGCCCTTACCTCGACATCGAAAAGGGCGCGCGCTGCCAGACGAGCAGCTGGCGCCGCGTGGCCGACACCGGGATCCCGGCGCGGGCCAAGATCACCGGCATCTACGCCAACTCCGCGCTCGCCAAGACAGAGGCGCAGCTCAACGGTTTCGACGAGGCGATCATGCTCGACGAGCGGGGTCACATCTCCGAGGGCTCCGGCGAGAACATCTTCGTGATCATGGACGGCATCATCTACACGCCACCGCCCTCGTCCGACATCCTCGTCGGGATCACGCGCGAGACCGTGATCACGCTGGCGCGGGAAGAACTGGGGCTACCCGTCGTGGAACGCGATATCGACCGGACGGAGTTATACGCTGCGGACGAGTGCTTCATGACCGGCACGGCGGCCCACGTGACGCCGGTGGTGGAACTGGACCACCGTCCGATCGGGAACGGCAAGATGGGGCCCGTTTCCGCCGATCTGGTCCGGCTGTACTTCGAGATCATCAAGGGCAACAACCCGAAATACGCCCACTGGTGCACGCCGTGCTACTCCAGGGTCAAGGCCTGACCATAGAGCGTCCCGCACGCACGACGGGTATCGCCGTCGGCACAGCGCTCGCGGCCGTGGCCCTGCTCCTGTCGCTGGCGTTGCTCCTGCGCGCGCTTGACTGGCCGGCCTCGTTCCCCCAGTTCCTCGCCTATGCGGGCGCCGCCGTCCTGGCCGCTGCCGCGATCGCGTTCGCATTCTGGACGTACGCCTGCGCGCGGCTGGGATACGTCATCGCTGAAGATGAGCTCGCTATCCACTGGGGCCCGGTGGCCCACAGGATCCCCCTGACCGCAATCAAGGGAATCACGCAGGGACGCGGCGAACAACGCCCGCGCGCCAGGGGTATCGGCTGGCCCGGCTATCACGTCGGCCGCGGCGAAGTCGACGGCACCGGCCACGTCCTCTTCTTCTCTACACACCAGGTGCCGGAAGAACTGGTCTACGTTGACGCCGGTGGTATTGTGTACGCTATCAGCCCGCAGGACCCTTCGCGGTTCGCGTCGGTGCTCGAGAAGGCCCGAAAAGGGGTTCGTGGTGAAAAGGGCGCGCCCCGGCCGGCCGTCCGGCGCAGCGCCGTGGCCGTCCATCCCATCTGGGCGGACCGGACAGCCCAGCTGCTTACCCTCGCGGCCCTGCTCCTGAACGCCGCGCTCTGGGGTTACCTGCTTGCCACCTATCCGGACCTGCACAACGAGATCACGATCGAGTTCCCGCCCGTGGGCGACATCACCACTCTAGAGTCGCGGAGCGAAATCCTCCAGATCCCGGCGACGGCCAGCGCGTTCCTCGTCACCAACCTCCTGGCAGCGCTGGTGTTCCAGCCTAAAGAGAGAGCGGCAACGTATCTCCTGTTAAGCGGCGCGATCTTCTTCCAGGCCGTCTTCTGGATCGCAGCGGTCGTCGCCATGATCAACGCATGAAGAGGAAACAGCTACAAGGACCGGACTGAGCGTGCGGCGGCATCTGCTCCTGATCGTTGCGCTCGTCTCCCTCGCCGCTTCGCTCGCCTGCGGCGGCGGAGGCAGCAACCAGCCCGCCGGGGCAACGCCCGTCCAGAGCTCTTCTCGCACAGCCACACCCACGAAGCCCCCGCTGGCCCCCGGGGAAGACCGGCAGGGCGATCAGCTGCTCTACCTTGCTCTCGGTGACTCGCTGTCCGAAGGGATTGGCGCATCGGACCAGAAGCGCACGGCGTGGGTACCCCTCGTAGCCACCGCGCTGGGCTCAGACTACGAGCTGATCAATCTCGGTGTCGCCGGGCACGACAGCCGGGAACTCATCGAAGAGGGTCCGCTGTACTGGGCGCAGCAAGAGATCGAGAGCCGCGCGGACGACTCCGCACCGGGAAACGAAGTTGCGGCAATCACCCTGGAGATAGGGGGCAACGACCTGCTGGACCTCTACTTCGACCTGGTCTTGCCCGGCACCTGCCCGAGCATCCCTGAGGCGCTGCAGCGGCCGGTTTGCGTCGAGGCCCTGCGTAGCGCTCTGGACAACTACGAGCCGAACCTGGATGAGACCCTGACGATGTTGCTAGAATCCGCGCCCGGCGTACCCATCTTCCTGATGACCCTGTACAACCCGTTCTCCGGCGGGTCGGCGATCCTCGATGAGATCGGAGTCCTGGCGCTGGAGGGGATGGACGCGACGCCCTTCGAGACCGGACTCAACGATATCATCCGCGAACAGGCCGCGTCCCACCCCGGCGTCCACCTGGTGGAGTGGTACGAGCTCTTCCTGGGCAAGCAGGGTGAGTACATTTCGCAGGACCTGATCCACCCGAACGACGAAGGCCACGCCGTGATGGCTGAAGCAGTCCTCGCCGAGATGCGACAAAACGCCCTCCCTTGAAGTAACATCCCCTCCATGACTCACCTCGGCACAATATCTGCAATCGCTCGCTTCCCCGTCAAATCGATGATGGGGGAAGAACTCAACTCCGCCCTGGTTGCTGGCGGCGGTCTCGCGGGCGATCGGGCTTACGCCCTCGTCAACGGCGAGGGGCACATCGGCACCGCGAAGATCCCCCGGAAGTGGGGACCGCTGTACTCCTGTCGGGCGCGCTACCTTGAAGAGCCTTCAGCACACCGCCTGCCGCCGGCCGAAATCACCCTGCCCGACGGGGAACGGGTGATGACCAGCGCGCCCGACATCGAGGCCCGGCTCAGCGGCCTGATGGGCGCAGAGGTCAGATTGATCACCGAAAAGCCGGAGGGGCTGAAGCTGGAATCGCCACCGCTCGGCACCGTCCCGGAATCGGACGATCAGCCGACGATGGAGTTCCCGGTGGTGAACGGGTTCTTCGATCTGGGCCACCTCCACCTCCTCACAACAGCGACGCTGGACACGCTGCGGTCACTCAGCCCCGATACGCGCTTCGAGCCGCGGCGGTTCCGCCCGAACTTCATGGTGGAGAGCCCGCCCGGTGTCACCGGGTTCGCGGAGAACGACTGGCCTGGGAACGTCGTCGCGATCGGCGACGAGGTGCGTATCCGGGTGATGATGCCGACGATCCGGTGCGTTGTGACCACACTGGCGCAGGACGACCTGCCGCGGGACCCGGCGGTCCTGAAGACCGCCGCACAGCACAACTCTGCCAACGTGGGTGTCTACGCCTTCGTAGAGCAGGGCGGCATCGTACGCCGCGGCGACGAGCTGCGGATCGTCTGACAGTTCGCTAGTTCATCGGGCGGAAAGCGGCGATAACACGGCCCTGGACCTCCACGTTGGAAGCCTCCGTATAGATCGGCGCCATCGTCTCGTTCGCAGGCTGAAGGCGAACGCGCTCGCCTTCCACGTACATCTTCTTCAGCGTCGCTTCCTGCTCCCGCTTCAGCCAGGCGGCCACCATCTCACCGTTCCGCGCGGAAGATGCCGCCTCCAGGATCACCACGTCGCCGTCGTTGACGAGCGCATCGATCATCGATGTACCCTTCACCCGGAGGGCAAACACGTTGTCACGGTTCCCCACCATCTCCGGTGAGACGTCGATCGTGTCGGAGTGATCCGCCTGCCATGTGTCGGCAGTGGGGACGGGGATGGGCTGGCCCGCGGCGATCGTGCCGATGATCGGCACCGGTACGATCCGGCCGCGCCGCGTGCTGCCGTGTGTCACCTCGATCGCGCGCGAAACCTCGCGGTCCCGGCGGATGAAGCCGCGGCCTTCCAGGATGCGCAGGTTGTAGTCCACGACGGAGGTGGAGCTGATATCACAGGCCTCCTGGATCTGGCGGATGCTGGGTGGATAGTCGTGGCGGTCGATGAAGTCCCGGATGTACTCGAAGATTCGCTGTTGTTTCGCGGAAAGGTCTTTCATGCCCTGGCCTCCGTTACGAACGTCTGTTCGTTATATCCGGAGTCTATGCGACCATACGTTCGATTGTCAATCGACGCGCGTCATCGTTACAATCGCGCTCGTATCTCCGGAAACAGGTGGAAGGTGCAGTATGCCCGCAGGGCTGGAAGACGTGAGAATGCCAATGCCAGAAGATGAAGGACCGAAGCGCGCGCTGCTGATCTCGGCGCACCCCGACGACTCCGAATTCGGAGCCGCCGGGACATCCTACCTGTGGACGAAGCAGGGCTGGGAGTTCCACTACCTGATTTGCACGGACGGGTCGAAGGGAAGCGAGGACCCGGCGATGACGCCGGATAAGCTCGTCCCCTTGCGGCGCGACGAGCAGAGGGCGGCGGCAGCGGTGCTGGGCGTCAAAGACGTGACCTTCCTGGACAACGTGGACGGCGAGCTGCGCTACTCTCCCGACCTGCTGCGGCAGGTTGTGCGCATGATCCGCAAGATCAAGCCTTACGCGGTTTTCAGCCACGACCCCAACCAGATCGTCCGCAACATGTTCATCAACCACCCGGACCACCGCGCGGTGGGCGAGGTGGCGCTGGACGCCGTCTATCCCATCGCCCGCAACCGTCCGAGCTTCCCGGAGCTTCTGGATGAGGGGTTGGAGCCGTTCAGCGTCAAAGAGATCTACCTCTGGACGGCCTCCGACACGAACTTCGAGGTCGACATCACGGACGCCCTCGACGTGAAGTTCGAAGCGCTGAGCAAGCATGCGTCCCAGATCGGCGACATGGCGGAGATGCGGGAGCGGCTGAAGGCGTTCTGGCGGGACCCCGACGGCCGCTACGTCGAGCGCTTCCGCCGGCTGATCCTCCCGTTCTGACAATGCAGTACTGCCGGATCGACAGGGCGGGCGTGGCATGCGCAGCCCTCATCAGCGGCGAGCTCGCCATCCCGCTACATGGCGATATGCTCGGTGAGCACCAGCCACTGGACGACGAAGCCGTGCCGCTGGCCGCGGCCAAACTCCTGGCGCCCGTCATGCCCCGCAAGATCCTCGCCGCCGCCGTCAACTACCAGTCCCACGTGCCCAGCGGTAGCGCGGTCCTGAAGACCGCGGAGGCGCCATCGGTCCCGCAGTTGTTCCTGAAGCCGTCCTCTTCCGTGATCGGCCCCGGCGAAACGATCGTCTTGCCAGCGGAAGCGAGGCGCGTGGACGCGGAGGGCGAACTGGTCGCGGTGATCGGCCGGACCTGCCGCAAGGTGGCCCCTGAGCGCGCCCTGGATTACGTCTTCGGCTGCACCTGCGGGAACGACGTCAGCGCGCGGCACTGGCAGCGCGACGACGTCCAGTGGTGGCGAGCCAAGGGGTCCGACACGTTCACGGCGATCGGGCCTGTAGTCGAGACCTCGCTGAACCCCGCGGACGCCCTGCTTCGCACCCGGGTGAACGGCGAAGAGAGACAGGCGTCAAGCACATCTCAGATGGTCCACAGTCTCGCGGAGATCATCAGCTTCGCCTCGCAGGTGATGACGCTGGAGCCGGGCGACCTGCTCTTCACGGGGACGCCGGGCGTGCCTCCAAAGCTGGAGGACGGCGACGTCTGCGAGGTGGAGATCGACGGCATCGGGACGTTGAGCAACCCGGTCAGGCGCGAGCCC
>JBBISJ010000012.1:40550-60802 GCA_037441345.1 Chloroflexota bacterium | reverse complement strand
GGTTGGGGGGCGCTACTCCGCCAGGTCTTCCGAGGATGCCGTCGCCGCCCGGGGAGCCCAGAGGGGCGGAGCCCCGGCGCCTGCCCCGGCCGAAGCCGAGAGGTCGGGGGAGTCACCGGCCTCGCCAGCCGCCAGCAGACGGCCTCCCCGCGCCTCTTAGCCAGCCGGGGGAATCCAGGGGGGCGAAGCCCCCCTGGCGGGGATCTGGGGGTTTCCCCCAGACTCAATTCTTTTTCTTGGGGAGGGGAGGGGGAGATTCCCCGCCGAGTCTTCCTAGAAGACCGCCGTCGTCGCCCCGCCGTCCACCTGGATCGTCGCGCCCGTAATGAACCGCGCCTGCGCCGACGCCAGAAACGCCGCCAGCGTGCCCACATCGTCCGCTGTGCCCAGGTGCCCCATCGGCACCCGCGCCTCCTCTATCGCCACCACATCCTCCATCGCCGCACCGGCACGCTTTGCGCGTTCCTCTATCAGCGCCATCAACCGTTCGGTTGCGATGTTGCCCGGACACACGTTGTTCACCGTGATACCGAACGGCGCCAGCTCCCGCGACAGCGTCTTCGCCATGCCTACCACGCCGAGGCGCGTGGTATTCGAGAGAATTAGGCCGTCTATCGGCTGCTTCACCGCCACCGAGGTCACGTTAATGATGCGGCCGGCGCCGGAGCGCTTGAGGAACGGCAACGCCTCGTGCACGCAACGGATCGCCGAAAGCAGGTTCTGGTCCAGCGCAAAGAGCCAGTAGCGCTCGTCCAGGTCCTCGAACGTGCCCGTCGGCGGGCCACCGGCGTTGTTCACGAGGATATCAAGCTGACCAAAGCGTTCGGCCGCCATGGCGATCGCCTTCTTGATATCCTCGGCCCGCGACATGTCGCACACAATATGCTCTGGCCTGGAGCCGGTCTCGGCTTCCATGGCGTCAGCAGCCTGTTTCAGGTTCTCCTCGCTCCGGGACGAGATCATCACCCGGCAGCCCTCCCGCAGGAGCACGGCTGCAATCGCCCGGCCGATGCCCTTGCTGGACCCACCCACGAAGGCGGCCCGGTTCTGCAGTCCAAGGTCCATGCGCCTATCCTATCGTAACGAGGCTGCAACCCGTTGCGCGCGCCGGACTTACGCTGGTATATTGCGGCCGAACCGAATAGAGGGACGAAGGTCTCCACGACGCTCTACCGGTGGGTCTCTCGCCGGCCGGGCGCAGGAGTCAAAAGCGAAGCCGGTGAAAGGCCGGCGCTGTCCCGCAACTGTATCCCCGGCCCGGTCGGGACCGGGGTAGCCAGGTCGCCTGCCTTCGTTCACAAACCAGCCTTCGAGGAAAGGTGTGGGACCGGCAAGCAAGCACGACCCCTGCCCTCAGAGGCAGGGGTCTCTTCTTGAGCCTCCCTGCCTTCCGCCAGCCTGACGGGAGGTCCATACGAAATGACGATACGCACGGTCTTCGCGCCGCTCATCCTGCTCCTGGCCGCTTTCGCGTTCGCCTGCGGCGGGGACGGCGAGAGTATCGAGACGACGAACAACCCGGCGACAGCTACCCCCAGCGGCGACGGGACGAACGCCGAATTCGCATTCGACTGCGCAAGCGATTACCCGGGCACGGCGCCAGACGGTGCAGCGTTCCCGGTCGACGTGACCGACGGCAGCGGCCGCACCGTCACCGTCGAGGCGCCGCCGCAGTCCATCGCCTCCCTCTCCGCCGCACACACAGAGGCCCTCTTTGCCATCGGCGCCGGCGACCAGGTTGCGGCCGTGGACAACACCTCGGACTGTCCGCAGGCCGCCCAGGACCTCCAGCAGGTCGATGCCTTCAACGTCAGCGTTGAGTCGGTTACTGCGCTTGAGCCGGACATGGTGGTCCTCTTCTTCGACCCGGGCGACCTGGTGACCAGCCTGGAACAGCAGCTTGGTGTCCCCGTGCTGCTTTACCCTTCACCTCCTGACATTGATGGCATCTACCGGCAGATCGAAAGCCTGGGGCAGGCAACGGGACACACGGCGGAGGCTCAGCAACTGACGACCGGCATGCGCTCCGCTATCGCGGCCGTCGCCTCGGCCGCAGCCGCCGAACCGGCAGCAGGGCCCACCGTCTACCACGAGCTGGATAACACCTACTTCTCCATCGGCCCCGGCAGCTTCCTCCACGACATGTACGAGAAGCTCGGCGCCACGAACATCGCTGAAGACACGGGCCAGGCGTTCCCGCAGCTCAGCGCCGAGGCGATCATCGCCGCCAACCCCGACGTCATCATCCTCGCCGACGAAGGCCTCGGCGAAACCGCGGAGAGCGTTGCGGCCCGGGCCGGCTGGGACGCCATTGCCGCCGTCCAGGACAGCCGCATCTACGGGATCGACCCGGACATCGTGTCCCGGCCAGGACCGCGTATCGTCGAGGCGATGCGGCTTCTCGCCGGGTACCTCTACCCGGAACTCCAGCAGTGAAGACGCTGGAGCGCCTCCGGCCGTCTCGGGCCGCGGACGTTCGCGGCCTGCCGGTCTCGTGGGGCCGCCCCGGTCCGTGGCCAGCGCTGAGCGTCGGCCTCCTCGCCCTCCTCGGGGCCGCAGCCCTCGGCCTGACCCTGGGTCCGACGAGCGTCCCGCTGGAGGCCACGGTGCGCGTGCTCGTGTCGCACCTGCCCGGCATTGACGTGGACCAGGGCGTCTCGGTAGCGCAGCGCAACATCATCTGGGACATCCGTCTCCCTCGCGTGCTGCTGGCCGGCATCGCGGGTGCCACACTGGCGCTCACCGGCGCCACCTACCAGGGCGTCTTCCGCAACCCACTGGCCGACCCGTACCTGATCGGCGTCGCCACCGGCGCTGCGCTTGGGGCAACGATCGTGGTCGTCTCGGACGTGTCGGTCTCGTGGCACGGCCTGAGCCTCCTCCCGCTGGCCGCCTTCGCCGGTGCGCTGGCTTCGGTCATCCTGGTTTACGGGATCGCGCGCGTTGGCGGCAGAACCCCGGCTACAACGCTCATCCTGGCGGGCGTGGCCGTCGCCTCGCTGTCAACGGCGGTCACATCCTACCTGATGATCAAGGACACGACGAACGCCGGCGCGATCCTCTCCGTGACGCTGGGCGGCTTCAACACCGCCTCCTGGGCGAAGGTCGCGTGGGTTGTCCCGTACGTGATCCCCGCCGCCATCATCATCCCGATGTACGGCCGGGTTCTGAACGTCCTCAGCCTGGAAGAGGAGCAGGCGCGGTTTCTCGGCGTGGACGTGGAGCGGACCAGGTTGATGCTGCTTGCGGTCGCTTCGCTCGCCGCCGCCGCAGCTGTCTCGGTCAGCGGCACCATCGGCTTTGTCGGCCTCATCGTGCCCCACGCCGTCAGGCTCGCCCTGGGGCCGGACAACCGGCGGCTGCTGCCGCTTTCGATGCTCTCGGGCGCGGCGTTCCTGATCTCGGCCGACCTCGTGGCCCGCATGGCGGACCGGCCCGCCGAGGTCCCGGTAGGCATAATCACCGCCATCTGCGGAGTCCCCTTCTTCCTCTACCTCCTGCGCCGCGCGAAGCTGGGAGCGTACTTTTGATCGCGGAGGGCATCGCGTCCCCGGCCGGCGCACCGCTGCTCCAGGCGGCGGAGGTCACGGTGACCTACCGCACCGCGGAAGGGCCAATCACTGCCCTCGACGGGGTTTCGCTGGACATCCACGCCGGAAAGATGGTCGGACTCATCGGCCCCAATGGCTCGGGCAAGACCACGTTCATCCGCGCCGTCACCGGGGTGGCGCCCGCGCAAGGCTCCATCGCTATCGGTGGACTCGCAACCGGCGGACTGCCGCCGCAGGACGTCGCGAGGCTCGTCGCCATCGTTCCCCAGGAGCCGTCGTTGCCGCCGGCCTTCACGGCCCTGGACTGCGTCCTCATGGGCCGAACGCCGCACCTGCGCCTCCTGCAGAACGAGGGCCCGCACGATATTGAGATCGCTCGCGAGGCGATGCTGGCGACGAACACCTGGGGTATCGCTGAACGCCGCCTCGGAGAGCTCTCCGGCGGGGAACGCCAGCGCGTCGTCGTGGCGCGCGCGCTGGCCCAGGAAACGCCGCTCTTGATGCTGGACGAACCCACGGCCCACCTCGACATCGGTCACCAGGCCGCGGTGCTCGGCCTGGTGCGATCGATCGCCCGGACCGAAGGGAAAGCGGTGCTTGCCGTCGTCCATGACCTGACCCTGGCGGCGCAATACTGCGACCGGATCGTCGCTTTAAAGTCCGGGCGGGTCGTGGCGCAGGGCGCCGCGGACGAGGTGATACATCCGGAAATCCTCCGCCAGGTGTACGGAATGGACGTACGCGTCCTCCGCCACCCGGACACCGGGCTTCCCGTGGTCGCGCCGGTTAACGGGCGCTTCGTGTAGACTGGCGGTCGAGATGGCCGAGGAAGCGCCGAAGTCAAAGCTATACACTCGCTCGGGCGACGACGGTACGACATCGCTCTTCGGGGGTGGGCGCGTCGGGAAGGACAACCCCAGGGTGGAAGCGTACGGCGCCGTCGACGAACTGAACTCGGCGCTGGGCGTGGCGACAGCGTTCCTGGATGACGAGTCGCTTGCCAGGGACCTCGCCTCGATCCAGAACGAGCTGTTCAACATCGGCTCGGAACTGGCAAGCGAAGCCGGTGACGGCAAGGCGGCCGAGTTTGGGCACATGTTCATGGACGCCAGCGCGAAGATCGCCGCCCTCGAGGAACTGACGGACCGCCTGGACGCGGCACTTCCGCCCTTGCGGACGTTCATCCTGCCATCAGGATCGAAGGCCGGGGCCCTGCTCCACTTCTGCCGCACCGTCTGCCGCCGCGCCGAACGCCGTGTCGTCAGCCTGGCTCGAGGTGAGGCCGTCAACCCTGACGTCGCCCGCTACCTGAACCGGCTCTCGGACACTCTGTTCGCCATGGCCCGGTACGTGAATCACAGCGAAGGCGCCCCTGAGACACCCTGGCGCAAAGACTGAACTTGCCGCACTTCCCACCCTTCACTCTTCACTATTCACTGACATGATCCCCTTTACCGACGCCGTCCGCGCTCGCCGCGTGCCCGTCGTCAATATCTCCATCATCGCCGCCTGCATCGCCGTGTTCATCTACGAGCTGACGCTCGGATCTGTGCTTGATGTCAACCGCTTCTTCAGCGACTACGGCGTTGTCCCGCGCCAGCTCAGCGACTGGTGGAGCGATCCTTCCGGCTTCGGCGAGCCGGCCACCCTGGCCACCGCCGCCTTCATCCACGGCGGCTGGCTCCACCTGGCCGGCAACATGGTCTACCTGTGGGTCTTCGGCGACAACGTCGAGGACGCCCTCGGGCACATCGGGTACGCCGCCTTCTATCTCGCGGGTGCGGTGGTCGCGGGCGTCACACAGGTCGCCGTCGACACGAGTTCCGTCATCCCCGTGGTCGGCGCGAGCGGGGCGATCGCGGCCGTGCTCGGGGGCTACCTCGTGCTTCACCCCAGGGCGCCGGTCGGTGTCTTCCTCGCCCCGTTCCTCATTATTCCCCTGCCGGCGTTCGTCCTGATCGTGTTCTGGTTCCTACTGCAGCTCCTGGCGGGCGCCGCTACCCTCGGCGAGTCGCAGGCCACCGAGACGGTCGCCGTCTGGGCCCACATCGGGGGCTTCGTCGCCGGGTTCCTCATCATGATCGCTCTCCGTCCGTACCTCCGCCGCCCCGGCCGGGGACGCGGTCGCACGACCCTCTGGTAGCGGCAGAGCCACGTGAGCCGCCCATCTCCGAACGCTACCTTAGCGCCTGCTAGGTTTCCCTTGACTGGCACACTCGTCTATGGCTAAATGACAGTGCCCCGACAAGGAGGACACTGACGCCGGCGGCGCCTCAGCCCCGCAGCCGGACACCCAGGAGGAGTTTGCCGATGGCAGACGGGTCTACCATTCAGGTCCCTGACGACCTCGCACAGGTTGCGCAGGACAAGAGCATCCCGATCGAACTCGTGCAGCGCGCCCTTGCCCTCGGCTTCCCGTCCGAAGCGGTCAAGACGCAGCTCAGCATGCCCGGCGTCACCGCCGAGGCCGCCGAGCAGTTCATCAGCGAGCAGGAGCGGATCCGCGCCGGCGGCGAGATCACAATCCCGCCGGACCTGGCGGAGATCGCTGCGGCCAACAAGTGGCCGGAGGACGTGGTGAAGCGGGCCCTGAAGATGGGCGCCGGCGTGGACATGCTCAAGAACCAGATCCAGGCCGGCATCACCCCGGAGCAGGCCTCGCGCTTCATGGACCAGCAGGAGGCACTGGCCGCCGGCGGCGTTCAGCAGCTTGACCTCTCCTGGATGAAGGTGCCGACGGAGTGGGGTATCAAGGTCCACCCCGGTAAGAAGGGCCTCACCGTCGGCATGATCAACGTCGGCACGTACGGGGACATCCCCGACTACTGGCCCTACCAGACGGAGATGCCGCGCGGCGCTCACCCGATCCCGGGCGTGCCGTCCATGGGCTACTCCATCTTCGAGAAGGCGGAGCTCTGGTCAGACAACTCGGCCGACCTCTACGAGGAAGCGATCCAGCGGCGCTGGCGTCCCGCGACCGATATCCCCTGGGGCAGCATCGAGCCCCTGCCCGACGCGGTCGAAAAGGCCTTCTGCCAGGTGGCGACCGCCCTCTGCGAGAAGGCCCTCGTGGTGGGTGACGTGATCGGAAAGTGGCTGCCGGAGATGTCCTACGGCTACCACGAAGTCAAGCTATACCTCTCCACCGCCGAGTTCGACTGCGCCCGCCAGTTCGAGGTGTTCCGCAAGCGCGCCTTCTCCAACGGCGGCGGCATGGGCATGCAGAGCCCCGGCTACTTCCACCGCGCGATGATTGACGGTCGCACCTGGACCGAGGCGTCCAACACGATGTTCATCCTCCACAACAGCTTCCTCATGGGCGTCTACGAGATCCTTCTGGCCACCGCCCATAATGAGGCCGAGCACAAGATCGTTTCAGGCTGCATGCAGGACATCTCCCGGCAGATGGCGTACGGCATGCAACACCTCCGGTACTTCCTGTCCCGCCACCAGGAACGTCGCGCGGAAGTGAACCACAGCTTCAACAAGGTAGAGGCGATCTTCAACTACGAGTGGGATAAGGACACTCCCCTCAGGGAGGCCCTAATGGTCCTTCTCGGCGGCGGCGCGAGCGACGAGCAGATGCGCGACGGTGCCGAGAAGCTCGACTACTTCTGGCGGCGCTGGGTCAACGCCTACGCCGACAGGCTGGCGTCTGCCGGCCTCGGCGACCGCCGGGAAAAGCTGCACCCCACCCTCAAGGCTTACCTTCGCCAGCCCGCGGAAGTCGCCGCTTAGCCCGACCGATCAACACAGTCCACGTCCACTGGAGGAACCGGAACAATGACACAGGAAGCAACCAGGACCAAGGCAACGTTCCCGTCGACCGATTGGTTCAACGCGATCAAGGAGATCGTCAACAACGATGACGCCTACAAGCGCATCGGCACCTGCGATACGGAGATCGGGATCAAGGTCCCGGAGCAGGGCAAGTACTACAAGATCACGTTCGAGGCGTTTGAGGTCGCAGCCGTCGCGGAGACGGACGAAGCAGGCGCCGAAGACGCCGACTTCTGGCTCGAGATGCCCTACGCGAGGTGGAAGGAGATGATCCAGAACATCCGCGACAACGGCAAGGCGGACCTGCACCACACGTTGAACACGATCGACCTGGAAGACCCAGAGGGGATTGCCCGCTCACACGACGGCTACCGGCGCGACGCGTTCTACCGCTTCAACCAGACGTTCCAGTACTTCTTCGACGCCTCCGCCCGCATAGACACAACGTTCGCGTAGCCCCTGGTAGCAGCGGCGACAGTCAGCGGAACTCGATCCGCGGGTAGATGCGCTCCTCGATGCGCGCCAGCGCCTGCTCCGTGATCGATGCCGCCCCACGCGTCAACAGCCTCTCGACCAGCGGCCGACGCGGGCGCACCCACTGCAGCTTCGGCTTCTCCACAAGCCCGGCCAGCTCCTGCGCGCGATCCGCCGCCTGGTCGAAATCGCCGATGGCGTCCACCAGCCCCAGCTCCTTGCCTTTCACCCCGGAGAACATCTCGCCCGTCGCATAGCCGCGCACCGTTCCCGCGGGTAGGTCACGAGCAGACGCCACGGCGTTCACGAACCACTCGTAGTACTCGCTGGTCAGCGCCTGGACCTTCTCGTCCTCCTCCGGCGTCGGCTCCCGCCACGGCTGGAACATCGCCTTCAGCCGCCCCTCGTGGTGGACCACCATGCGGACGCCCACCTTCTGCATCAGCTCCTGCACCACCGGGCGCATGAAGATCACGCCGATGGAGCCAACCAGCGCCGTTGGCAGGGCGATGATCTCTCGCGCGGCGCAGGCGATCAGGTAGCCGCCGGACAGGGCGTTGCTGCCCACGAACGCCACCGTCGGCTTCTTCGCCGAAAGTCGCTTGATCGCGCGAAAGATCGCGTCGGACACCGGCGCGGACCCGCCCGGCGAATCGACCTCGACAACCACGGCCTGCACGCGCCGGTCCTCTCGCAGCGCTTTGATGGTCCGCACCATCTCGGGGCCGCGCACCTGGACGCCGATGGGCCCCGCAACTTCCAGGACGGCGATCCGCGGCCGCTGCCAGGGCATCTCCAGGAGTTCATTCATAGGGGGCGCTCGCTTCCTTCCGGGGAATGTTGTGAGTCGTTCTTCGAGGTCAGTATATCCGGCTGCCGAAAGCGTGCTACGCCAGCGAGTCGAGCTGCGCCAGTGTGTCCTCGACTCTCGGGATCTCCCACTGTTGCCAGCCGAGGTAAGCGGACCGGACGACGCCTTCACCGTCGACTACAAACAGGCCCGGTCGTTGACCCAGTGAGATGGGCGAGCTCTTCACGTCATACAACCGGAACACGGCCCGGTCCGGGTCCGGCAGACACGGGAACGGGATATCGTGTTCCTGGAAGAACTCCCGCGCGTTACCGAGCGTGTCTGGCGCGATGGCGAGGATCTCGGCGCCGCGCCGCGTGAATTCGCTGTAACCGTCCCGCAACTGCGAGAGATGCCTGCGGCAGAACGGTCACCTGAAGCCGCGGAGGAAGACCAGCACCACCGGCTTCCCGCGAAACCCGGACAGCGTGACCTCGCCGCCAGCGATGGATTCGAGGGTGAAGTCCGGGGCCGGCGCCCCGACGGGGACCGTTTCGCTCTCGACCGGCATGGCGCGATTCTACGCACCGTCCGGGCACGGGGTCAACGAAGCGCCCTGTGCTATCATCGTCCCGCCTGAAAGCCCCGATCATCAAGATGCGTAACATCGTCTTCTGCGGCAATGGAGGGAGCGGCGTCAGTACGATGGCCGCTGCCACTTCGCTCGCGCTCGCGCAGTCCGGGCGCCGGACTCTGGCGTTCGGGATCACGCGCGGCCTGGGGGCCGCGTTCGGACAGACCATCGGACTGAAGCCGGTAGAGGTGTCGCCGCTCCTCGACGCCGTCGAGGGCAATGGTGGCCACGGCGGTCCCGACGAATTCCGCGCCTGGCTCCAGGAGCTTCTTGACTGGCGAGGCATGGACCCGGAGCTCGCCGACGACCTCGCCGCCCTTCCCGGCGTCAACCATATCGGCCGGCTCCTGGAACTGCAGCGGCTCGCCGCCTCCGGCGATTACGAGTGCACCGTTCTTGACGGCGCGGAGCTGTCGCAGTTCCTCGACCTCCCCGGCGCCCTCGAATCGGCGGCGCGCTGGCTCGAGCGCCTCTTTGCGCCCCGCCAGCAGACAGTGTTCGAGCCCTTCTTCCGCGCATTCGCCGGGGACTACGCATCCGCCGGGGACAGCGTCTTCGAGAACGGCCGCGACCTCCTGTCACGCCTCGCAGATATGCGGGACATGCTGGCAGACCCGGAATCGACCTCGGCGAGGCTCGTGGTTCATCCCGGGCACACTGCCCTGCAGTCTGTCCAGGATGCGGCGTCGGTGTTTGGCCTGTTCGGGTACAACCTGGACGCGGTAATCGTTAACCGCCTGCTGCCGGAGGAAGTAACGGACCCCTTCTTTGAACGGGCCCGCACGTCACAGGCCGAAGCGCTGGCGGCCCTGCACGATTCCCGGGTTTCCGCGCGCATCCTGGAAGCGCCCCTGCTGCCCGACTGCCCCCTGGACGCCGCCGGCCTGCATAACCTGGCCGCTCTGGCATACGTGGACTGCGACCCGGCGGCATTCCTGAGCGAGTACCAGGGCCACCAGGTGGAGAGCGCGGGCGATCAGTACGTCGTTCTCGTAAACGCTCCCTTTGCCGACCGCGAGGAACTTAAGCTGGAGGAGGTGGACGAAGGGATCGCGGTTCAGCTTAACGGCCGGCGCTGCGTCATTGCGCTCCCCGACATCCTTTACACGGAAGCCGCCAGCTGGACTTACGACGGACAGGTACTGAAGGTCGTCCTGGACCGCTAGGCCGGAGGCTTAGCCCTCCGCCTGGGCCTGTTCTTCCTTGGTCACGTCAAGGATACGGCGCAGGGCCGCCACCATCTGGGCTATGTTGAGCCCCTGGTACACGGGAAAACTGAACAGCGCCGAGCGGTTCACCGTGTACGTATTGCGCCGCCCCACCCGCTTCTTGCCGATGAACCCGCTCTCTTCGAGTTCGCGGACGATCTGGTAGACGGCGCGCTCGGTAAGGTCGGTGCCCCGGGCTATTTCGCGCAACGTGGCGTTCGAATTCTGGAAGAGGTGCGTGAGGACGAGCCCGTAGTTGCTGAGGAAGTTCCATTTCTTGGGCAGGACTTAGACTCCTTTCCATGCGGCGCCGCTCGGCTCGTTGGTAATTCCCCTGCTTATTGTCACGAACAGGGTTGACAGCCTTTCAACCCCGCTCTTACAGTGGACGTTACTGATAGTGGAACTCTAATTCCTAATTGACAGAAGAAAGTTCCCCTATCGGCGTGGTAATTTTGGAAGCGGGAAACTACCATACGCTATACCGATATGAAATTCAGGTGTCATTATGCACATGACACTCTCCGCTGTCCAGTAAGCAGTCCGCAGAGACGCACCCCGTTATGAGTACCGCAGCAGGATCCGTCACTCAGGGCGCCGCCCGGGCGCGGTCCGTGCCTGTCCCGGGGTTCGCCGACAAGTACCGTGACTTCTTCCCGCGCGTGTTCGCGTACGTCTACGCCCGCGTCGGCGATACCCAGGTCACCGAGGACCTCGTGGCCGACGTCTTCGAGCGCGCCTATCGCAACATGGAGTCGCTCCGCAGCGACGACGCCTTCTCTACCTGGCTTTTCACTATCGCGCGCAACGTCATCATCAGCCACGGGCGTAAGTTCGGCCGCGAGACGATCGTCGACCCCGAGCTGATGGGCGACATCTCGCCCGCTACCGCCTCGGTGGAGACCGAGGTCGTGCTCCGCGAGGAACTGAGCGACCTCTCCGCCATCGTCCGCGGGTTCCCCCAGCGGGAGCAGGACATCCTGTCGCTGAAATTCGACGCCGAACTCCCTAACGCCCAGATCGCCGAGATCATGGGACTTTCAGAACCGAACGTCCGCGTGATCATCTTCCGCACGCTCCGCAAGTTGCGCGAGATCATGGCCGCTCGGCGCGAACGCTGATGCCCCCTGGTCGCGGCCTCATCTCCGCATTCAAGGGCGTCACACATCTCGCCACTGCGCTCGTCCTTGTCCAGGCGCTGCTCGCCGGCTTCTTCATTTCGGGCGAGGAGCCGGACGCGAAGGATGCTCACGAAATGGCCGGCAACGCACTGGTTGTCATCGTGCTCGCTCAACTCGCGCTCGCCTACCTGGTCCGCGGCTGGGGCCGATTCAAGCTGCTCCGGTGGGTAGCGGTGCTCGCCGTGCTCGTCTTCGTGCAACTGGGACTGGGGATGGCCAGCAAAGACGAGTCCATCGCCGAGACGATCCATATCCCGCTCGGTGTACTGCTCTTCGGCCTGGGCATGCTCATCTCCGCGCTGGCGTACCTGGAAGACCGCCTGCCACAGGAATCTCCAGAATAGCGGCCCGTCTGCTAGCGGTGCCCGATCACGCCTTCCTCGCGTAGCGCCGCAATTTCGTCCCAGGTGTAGCCCGCCTCCAGCAGCACCTCTTCCGTGTGCTGCCCGAATTCGGGCGCAGGCGTCCTGATCTCTCCCGGGGTTGCGCTCAACACCACGGGCGGCGCCACGATCCGCAGCTCGCCGTGGGTGTGATGGTCCATCGTCACGATCATGCCGTTTTCCGACACCTGGGGATCGCCCGCAAGATCTCCGTAGTCCTGAGCGATCTCCACCAGCAGGTCGTGCTTCCGCAGCGCCTCAAGCCAGAAAGCTCCCGGCTTCGTCGCGAAGACCTCGTCCAGCCGCCCTGTAAGTTGCAGGAGTTCCCCCGCGTTCATGCGGATCCAGTCCAGCGTCATGACCTCCGGCCCCACCAGCTCCCCGGTCGCCTCCTCGATCGCGCGCCGGAAGGGCGGCCAGTACCGGCCAATCTGCGCCATGGCAAACATCAGCCAGCGGCCATCCTGCGCCCGGTAGTGGTTCCAGAGCGGATTGGTCAGGCGCCGGCTCAGGCGCGGCACCGGCGATCCAGCCCAGGTGCCGGACATCAGAAAGCTCGTGATGTTGAACGCCTGCACCCCCAGCACCGACTGGAGCAGCGATCCATCCACCCGCTGCCCTTCGCCCGTTCGTTCACGATGGAACAGCGCCACCATGATCCCGTAGGCCAGCAAAAAAGCGCTCACCTGGTCGGCGAAGCCCGCGAACGTGCGCGTGGGGGGAGCGTCCGGCTCGCCGGTCACGCTCATCACGCCGCCGCGCGCCTGCGCCAGCGGGTCCAGCGCCGGCCGCTCCGCGTCCGGGCCGGCCAGCCCGAACCCGGAAGCCTGGCAGTAGACCAGCCGCGGGTTCAGCTCCCGCAGCACCTCGTAGCCGATCCCCAGCCGCTCACCCACGCCGGGCCGGAAGTTCTGGATGATCACGTCCGCATCGCGCGCGAGCCGGTAGAAGATGTCACGCCCCTCCGCAACCTTCAGGTCCAGCACCATGCCGCGCTTGTTGCGGTTGTGCGTCTCGAAGTAGGCGTTCGGTCCGCCAGGATGCGATTCGTAGCGCACGAGCGAGCGCCCGGGGTCCGGCGAATCCGGCCCCTCGATCTTGATCACGTCGGCGCCCCAGTCCGCCAGCATCGCCGTCGTCATCGGCCCCTGCTGCCAGATTGTGAGGTCCAGGACTCGGATACCTTCAAGCGCGGCGGTCATAGTGGTACGTCCCCCAGCCAGATGAAATTCGGCACTCGACCCGCCAGCCCTCTACGCGCTCTGTCATCCCCGCTGACGAACCACGCGCCGATTGAGTCGGCGAGACTCAAGTACATGGCATCGTACGCGCTGACCGGAAGCGTTCGCACGGTCTCCAGTGCGGCGTGAAGCAGCCATCCCGGGTCGATCTCCTGGCTCAATCCAGCACCCAGATAGCTGCTCAGGCCCTGCTGTGCGCTTTCCCAGGTGATCCGGCCGATGTGCGCCGCGCCCGCCAGTGAACTCGCCACCTCGGCCCGTGCGAGCGCAGGGGCCAGGCCCGTTATCTCCCGCCGCTGCAACCGGTCGTGGATCGCGCGGGCGTGGTCAACCATCGGTTCGTCCACCAGGTACCACCGGACGGAAACAGATGCGTCAATCACCCAGAGGTTCGGATTCCTCAGCGATCAACTCCTCCCACGTCTTCTCGCCGCCGGTAATCTCCCTGCCACGCCGGGCAGCTCGAACCAGCGCATCGACCGGGAAATCAACCTTGACCGCCAGCTTCGGCATCTCCTCGAACGCCTTCCGCCGCCGCTCCCATTCTTCCGGGGTCGGCGGCTCCAGCAGCCTGGCGATCCATTCTTCCTTGCTCATCTCTTGCCCCTCGCGCCCGTGTTCCCGTCCCGCCAGCGTCTCCACCGCTTCTTCCGGGATCCTCACGGCCCGTCCGATGTGGGTTGAGCGCAGACGCCCGCTCTTGATGTGCCGCCTCACCGTCATCGGGTGGACGCGCAGGCGTTCCGCTACTTCCTTCACCGTCAGCAGTCTGGACATGTCGTCAAGTTAGCACCAGTTAACAAAAGTGAGCAAGAGTTAACATTCACGCTCGTGATCGCGGTCAACTCGCCGCCACCTCTCGCAGCCGCTGGACTATCGCGGGCAGCGACTCCCCGGCGTTCCCGCGCACCACCACGTCCGACAGCTCGGTCAGCGGCGTCTCGTTCGGGTTCACCTCGATCAGCGCCCCGCCCGCCCGCTTAACGTCGATCGGGAACTGCGCCGCGGGGTAGACAACCGCGCTCGTCCCAACCAGGAGCATGCAGTCGCAAAGGCGCGACTGTTCGAAGCACTCGTCGAGCGCGTCCCGCGGTATGGGCTCGCCGAACATCACGGTGTCGCCCTTGACGATGCCACCGCACGGCTCCGGGCAGTGGGGCGGCAGTTCGTCGATCGGAAACTCGTCCAGGGACCAGCGGCGGCCGCACTGGATGCAGCGGAGCTTGGTGCGGTTGCCGTGTATCTCTGTGATGTTCCGGCTGCCCGCGAGCTGGTGCAGGTTATCGATGTTCTGCGTGATGATGTGCTTCAGCCAACCACCATCCTCCATCTCCCGCAGGGCGATGTGGCCCGCATTCGGCGCGGCGGCGTTAAGCGCGTCCACGAACTCGCTGAACTGCGCCTGCCGTTCGATCCGCATCTCCCACCACGTCTTCGGGTCCGCGGCAAAGCGCTCGTAGTCTCGGAGGTCCGGCTCGCCGTGCTTCGTCCAGAGGCCCTCCGGCCCGCGGAACGTCGGGATGCCGCTCTCCGCCGAAAGGCCCGCACCGACCAGTGCCACGACATGGTCCGATGCTGCGATCACTGCGGCTGCCTGCTCCACCGCCCGCGCGATCTCCACCTCCATCACCCACCTCCTCCCAGGAAGCTCACAAGCACGGTCCGCTGCCTCGGGCCATCGAACTCCGCCAGGAACACCCCCTGCCACGTCCCCAGCGCCAGCCGCCCGCCTTCCACCGGCAGAGTGGCCGACTGGCCGACCAGCGTCGCCTTGATGTGCGCCGGCGAGTTGCCCTCGGCGTGCCGGAACGGCCGCGACTGCGGCACCGCGTCGTCCAGCCAGGCCAGCATGTCCGCGCACACGTCCGGGTCCGCGTTCTCGTTGACGACGACCCCCGCCGTCGTATGCGGCACGAATACGTGGCACAGACCCGCCGCCGCGCCGAGTTTCTGCAGCGCCGAATTGACCGCGCCGGTAATGTCCTTGAGTTGCTGGCGGGCGTTGGAGTCAACGCGCAGTCGCTCGATGGCCACGTCTGGAATTATAGGCGGCGATATGATGTGGTCGAGATGTCACGTCCCATCGCGCTGACCATCGCCGGCTCGGATCCCGGGGGCGGCGCCGGCATCCAGGCCGACCTCAAGACATTCAGCGCCCTCGGCGTCTACGGTATGGCCGCGATCACCGCGCTGACCGCGCAGAACACCCGCGAAGTCACCGGCGTCTCCGAGGTGCCCGCAGAGTTCGTCGCGAAGCAGATCGACACCCTGTTCGCAGACATCACTCCGGACGCCGTGAAGACGGGAATGCTCGCGAACGTGGACGTCATCCGCGTGGTGGCGGCAAAGGCGCGCGAGCACCGGTTCCAGAATCTCGTTGTCGACCCCGTCATGGTCGCGAAGAGCGGCGACCGCCTCCTGCGGGAGGACGCCGTCAAGGCGCTCCGCGAGGAGCTGCTACCGGCGGCGTTCGTCGTGACACCGAACATCCCCGAGGCGTCGGAGATCCTGGGACGGACGATCGAGACGGTGGAGCAGATGCGGAAAGCGGCCCGCCAGTTGCACGAGATGGGCGCGGTCAACGTCGTCGTGAAGGGCGGGCACCTGTCCGGCGAATCCGCGACCGATATCCTGTTCGACGGGAAACGCTACCACGAATACAGCGCCCGCCGCGTCCCGACGAAGAACACGCACGGGACCGGCTGCACCTTCGCCTCGGCTATCGCGGCTCACCTCGCCAGGGGCGAAACCGTCGCGGAAGCGGTGCAACTGGCGAAGTCGTACCTGACCGGCGCTATCGAGCGCGCGTACGATGTTGGGCACGGGCACGGGCCCGTCCACCACTTCTGGCGGTGGTGGGACAGCAGCTAGGCCTGCGCCTGCTGCACGAATTCGCGCACGGCGCCCAGCGAGTCGAAGTCGCCGCCGAGATACAGAGAGGCCGCGACCAGCAGTACGCCGATGAACGCGAAGAGAAGGAGTTGTCCGGCAATCGTCTTGTTCATCTCCAAACCCTCCCCAGGGCAATTTCAACGTAGGACCTGGTTAATAAATGGTCAACGTCCTGTTAACGGAACGCCGGTAAATATTTGGTGAACACCGCGCCTGTATACTTGCAGACGGCCATGGAGCGGAAGGATTTGAATGAGATGCTCCGTCGCGACCGGGCTGAATGGGCCGCCCTCGTCACGCTGCTTGACTCGCATCCCGGGGGCCCGGTTCACGACCCGGAAAGCCCGGCCTGGGAGCCTCGCCACGTCTACGCCCATCTGGCCCGCTGGATCAATCACTCAATGGACGACTTCGAGGCCGTTTTGGCCGGGGGGCCCCGGCCGGCGGCGCCCGGGGGCGACGACGACACCATCAACGCCCGCTGGAAACACGCAGACGATGTCCTCTCATTCCGCGGGGCGCGCGGTCTCGCACACGCGGCATTCAAGCGCCGGCTGGGCCTGATAGAGTCCATGCCGCCGGAGGCGTGGACGCCGCTGCTCACCGCCATCGCCGAGGCGGACGGCTACCGCCATTACCTCGGGCATCGCGCTGGCATCGAGAGCGCGCGCCGGGACAATCCCGAAGGAGGCAATCAGTGATCATCGACGCCTGGCTGCAGCACCCGACCCTCCGCCATATTCAGCACGACATGTTCGCCTCCCTGCGCCGCTGGATGAAGATGGAGACGCCGACCCAGGAGCTGCCCCTGGAGATGACTATCGCGGCGATGGACGCTGCCGGTGTCAACATCGGCCTCGCCACCGCCTGGTGCGGCCCGGACGGCGACCTGATCAGCAACGACGAGGTTCACGGCTTCGTCCAGCGCTACCCGGACCGCCTGGTCGGCATCGCCACCGCCAACATCGCCCGGCCCGTCGAGGCCGTCCGCGAAATCCGCCGCTGCGTCCGCGACCTCGGCTTCAAGGGCGTCCGGCTCATCCCCTGGCTCTGGAACCTGCCGCCGGACGACCGCCGCTACTACCCGGTCTACGCCGAGTGCGCCGACCTCGGCGTGCCGTTCTGCCTGCAGGTCGGCCACACCGGGCCGCTGCGCTCCTCCGAACCGGGCCGCCCCATCCCCTATCTCGACAACGTAGCGCTGGACTTCCCGGAGCTCACGATCGTCGCCGGCCACATCGGCTTCCCGTGGACGGTGGAGATGATCTCCCTGGCGCGCAAGTACGAAAACGTCTACATCGACACGTCCGCCTACACCGCCGAGCGCTACCCCGCCGAGCTGGTCGATTACATGAAGGGCAGCGGCCGCAAGAAGGTCATGTTCGGCAGCAACTACCCCATGATCATGCCGGCGAAGTGCCTCGAAGGACTCGACACCCTCGGCCTCGACGACGAGGCGAAACAGATGTTCCTCCACGGCAACGCGGAGCGCGTATTCAGCATCGGCGGGGGTTGAGGTGGCATGACCGCCATGCTAGCGACGCAGCACCCAACCCCTGTCACCGGCGGCACCGCATGTTCGCCTCTCTCTACCGCTGGCGCGCACCACACGCCTGCAACTTGACCGTCTCCCACGCAGGAATAGAGGACCGGCTTTCGTCGGCCCTCTTTGTTCCGCAGCTGTAGCAGTCTCGCCGGCGCACGGAGATTGGAATAGCATTTGAGAGAGAGAGAGAGAGATTAACGTGAAATAGTTCATCTACCTCTTGACAACGTGTTTCAGCGGGAGCATTCTGCTATCGGAGGCACTCAGGGGTGAAGTCCATTCTCCTCGGCTTCGCTGGACTCTTCGCCGCCGCGGGCGTGGCGACAGGTGCCTACGTGGCGATCCCTGACAGCGGCGAAGAGGAACTGCTGCAGGACCTGCCCACGGCCACCGCGGCAACGGCCGCATCGCCATCCTCCCTTGCGCCCACGTCTGCCCCCGCCATCACACCCGGACCCGGCGTGACGCTGTATCGCTGGGTGAATCTGACCGTGCTGATCCCACATGGGTCCGGCATCAGTGCTGGTCCGAATTTCGCGGGAGCACGGCTGGGACAAACGGTGGGTTTCTCCATTGTCGAAGTAGATCCCAACGACTCCCGCATCGCGTCGACTGTAGTGCTCGATTCTGAGACCGGCGCAATCACGGAAGAGCAAGTCCTGGATCAGCATCGCGAAGAGATCGACCGAGTCCTGGCGACGCTCAGCGTTGGCCCGTTTGAGCGATCGTCGGCGCCATGGCCTTACATAGGCGAGCCCACCCCTGATCTGGTAAGGGAGACCGAAGGTGGCATTAGCTGGATACGACCTTCACCCAGCACGGGCCTGTACGTCGGGTGGGGTCTGGCGGACCCCGGGGGGTTCTTCATCGACCTGCGCAACGAGCGCTCCACAGCCTTTGCCAGTTTCAACGATGCTGCGGGCACCCTCGCGTTCGACACTTCAGCCGTGGCCGAGGGGGATCTGCCTGTGTTCGAACGCTGGCTGGCTACGGTCAAGCAGTGACAACGCGTGTCAATGGGAGCACTCTGCTATCGGAGGCACTCAGGGGTGAAGTCCATTCTCCTCGGCTTCGCTGGACTGGCGGCAGCCACGGGCGTGGCCGCTGGCCTCTACGTGGCGGTTCCGGACGGCGGCGAGGAAGAAGTACTGCAGGACCTACCGACGGCCAGTGCGGAGGCAACGGCAACGCAACCAGCGCCCGTCAAGGGCCAGCTATGGCGATGGGTCAATGTGACGGTCGTCGTGCCCGAAGGATCCCCTGTAACGATAGGCCGGGGAACCGTGCCTCAGGGGCTTAAGGGCGAGGGTGATCCGGGCATGGATCTGACTATTCACCACGGGGGCGACCCGGAGGCAGCGTCGTTCGTCGTCATTGAGGCTATTACCGGCGAAGTCGTACAGGACCACGTGTTCGACGACGACAGGCCGACGATAGATGAGGTCCTAGGGACGCTGGCCGTTACCTCGTTCGATGAGGCGGAAAAAGGGTGGCCCTATGCGGACGAGATCCCCGCGGACGTGGAGAGGCGGGGTTGGGGCGGCATGTCCTACGTATTGCCGGATCCGGATGCCGGAGTCACCGTGGGTGTGGAGATAGACGATCCCGGCGGATCATTCATCGTGATCTCAAACGGACGGTCAAGGGTCGGCATCACGGTTGACTCGGAAACGGGCGGGCTGTTGCGGTATCCAGCCGCGCTGTCGCTGCAGGACGAGTCCGCGTTTGATCGATACATTGAGGCTATTCAAGTCTGCGGGCAAGAGATAAAGTGCTAGGTCGCCTTCTCCTGCCCTTGGCCGCAGCCACGGGCGTGGCCGCTGGCCTCTACGTGGCGGTTCCGGACGGCGGCGAGGAAGAAGTACTGCAGGACCTACCGACGGCCACAGCTGAGGCAACGGCAACCCAGGCGCCGCCGGTGAAGGGCCAACTCTGGCGCTGGGTCAATGTGACGGTTGTCGTGCCCGAAGGATCCCCTGTCACCATAGGCCGGGGGACGATCCCCAGCGGTGTTAAGGGAGAGGGCGGCCCGGGGTTGGGTCCGGTCATCGACCATGGGGGCGAGCCAGAGGCAGCGTCCTACGTAGTCATTGATGCTGTCACCGGCGAGATCTTACAGGATCGTGTGGCACCTGAGGATCGGGAGGCGATAGATGAGGTCCTCAAGACGCTGGCCGTTAGCCCGTTCGATACGGCGGAAAAAGGGTGGCCCTACTCAGTCACCATTCCTGCTGATGCAGAACGGCGGGCCGAATTCGGCATGTCCTACGTTGTACCAGATCCGGCTTCTGGCGTGATGGTAAGTACAGGAATCGCCGACGGTTTCCGGGATGATGGTGGTAGTGGCGGCCCGTTCCTTGAGATATCCAATGGCAGGTCGACTGCATTCGTTCTGCGAGATGAGGAGACCAATACCCTTTCACGCGAGCCCGTCACCGTATCTTCACTAGATGAATCTCCCTTTGAGCGCTTCATCTCCGCGGTGAAGGCGTGCGGGTCAGACGCCAAATGCTAGCGCGTGCCGCCTAGTCTGCATGTTGCTCTTGATCACAAGGGCGCCCGCGGCGAACAG